>NZ_JBJHDO010000005.1:0-543342 GCF_050958605.1 Mesorhizobium sp. 1B3
TCCATGAACGCGCTTTTGTTTCCCGGGGCCTGTCATGTGCAAGGGCCGCCATTTCGACCAGCCCGTGATCCTACTATGTGTTCCCTGGTATCTGGCCTACAACCTAAGCTTGCGCTATCTGGAAGAAATAATGGCCGAACTCGGATTAACCGTCTACCGTGCATCGCTGGGTCGTCCACTTCTCGCCTCAACCGGCTGGCGCGCTTCAATCGCGCAAGCGTGCTGTGACCGGCAAGTGGCATATGGACGAGACCTACATCGAAGTGCGCGGGAGGTGGATATATCTCTATCGCGCCATCGACAGCGTCGACGATACCGTCGAGTTCTTCTTCAACGAATGCCGTGATCTGGCGGCGGCACGGCGCTTTCTCAGGAAGGCGCTCACGCGCCACGGCGGGCCCGAACGCGTCGTCATCGACGGCAGCCAGACGAACAGCGAGGCGATCCGTTCCTGTGATGCCTAAAACCGGCTCCGGTATCGAGCGCAGCGGCCACTGAAACCGATCCGGACCGCCCGAGCCAGTACTTGAACAATCGCATCGAGCAGGATCATCGGCGCGTCAAGCGTCGCATCCGGCCTATGCTCGGCTTCAAGGCGGACGTCACCGCGGCCGTCATCGAGATGGCCACATGATGCGCAAACGACAGGCCAGGTACGCTTGCAATCCTAACCCGTCGATCGCTCAGCAGTTCGCGATTCTCGCAGCCTGACAGACGCCCAAAATGGCTCGCCGCGACCCTGCGCTGAGTTGCGACAAAGCCGCAGATCGCGGATCGCATGGTTCGATCCCTCATCGGTCTCACTGGCGTGCTCGTGTCCATCGACATCAGAGCAGTGAAGTGGCGTCTGTGGCATGGACGCGTGGACCAAGCGATCCGCAACCTCGAGCGGCTTGTTGCGAAGCTCAAGACCTGGCAGCAGAAGGGACATTTCCGGTCGCGCCTTCATAACCTTTGCACGCAGCTCCTCACCTACATCCGCTCGAGCCGCGGTGCGATAATTAGCTACAGCAAAGGCAACCGAGCCGGTCTTCGCGTCTTCACGACCCCTGCCGAGTCGGCGGTCAATTCGCTGGTCGCTAAGCGCATGGTAAAGAAGCAGCAGATGCGCCAGTCTCAGCATTGCGCCACATGCTGATGCAGGTTCGAACAGCCGGAATGAACGGCGAGCTTCGCGATCGGCTGCGGGCGAGATTTCGGCTGCCTGAACCTCAGGGGCCTTCGCTGTTCAAGCCCAAACCACCCCTACTCCGAGCCGCATGACCCCAGAGAAGTTACCGGCCTCGTCGTTTTTGCCAGATCGCCTTGGACATTGACCGAAAGCTCGTCGGCGCCAAAATCAAGGACCAGACTCGTGGGTCTTCCGGAACATTGACAGCGCCTTGAAGGAGTGGGCTGCACATTGGATGTGGTAAATGCCACTGTCTGGCTTCGGGGCGAAGCTGACTTCCGGTCGTTTAGTGCCGTCTGCGCGGAGCACCTTCGGAAACACCTCCAGCGAGGTGCACCGTCGTTTCTGGTTTGCTGGCAGGGGCCGGCACTGCTGGTAAAACTGCTCGATGCCTATGGTCTGAAGTCGGTTGCATATCTTGGGACGGAAGTTGCCGACGGTAAGGATCCCTACCTCGCCGTTACCTATTCAAAGGAATGGATTGACCATTATAAGGCCCAGAGCTTCGCCGTGATCTTTTCAAGCGCCGTTTCGGACCGGCATCAGGCTCGATCCGTATCAGTTGCTTCCCTCGCCAAGGCGCTACGCCTTGCGCGCGTGAACCTTCTCATTGCCGACGATGTGGGTCTCGATAACCCCGAAAGAGGCTCCTACGGCGCATCGCAGCCAGGACGAGGTCAGCGGCTCGGAAACGGGTAGGCAAGGCGGATCAATGCCCTGAGGTCGTGCTTTAACGGCTTGCACTTGGCGCTCCAGTGCGCCGACTGCCGTTTCAATGGCAAGAACGTAGTCGATCAGCGTCTCGCCGAGTTCAGACAGGCGATAGCCCGTCCGATGCCGCTTCACCAAGGTCAATCCAATGCTGCTCTCCAGCTCACCCATGGTAGGAAGGGCTAACGCGTCCGCTTCCCTCTATGCGCCGTTCGCGCGGTACAGTCGATGCTTGTCGCGGAACCGCTCGATGATGTCCGGCTCGGGATCATATCCCGTCGCTGTCTTCATGTAGGCGTGTAGGTAGGACAGGCGGTCGGCCAGATGTTCCTTCAGGTCCAGCGCATAGTAGCCGATCTGCGTGAAGTAGAAGACGCGGGCGCGGATATAGGCCTCTACCTCCTCGTAGCCGTGGCGCCTGAAGACAAGCCGCATCGCCTCTACCCGGGCAGCGTCGGCCGCGTCGAGAATCTTGCGCACGCCGCCGTCGCGCCGCGACCATTCGCGGACGGCGAAATCGAGCCTGGGATCGAAGAGGTCGTCGTCGAGCCAGCACTCTGCGATGTTCAACGCCGCTTCCGTGATCGTGGCCGACGGCATCTCGCAATGGATGATCAGGTTGCGAGTGTTCTTCGATTCCCAGTAGTCCAGGAGCGTGTCGAGCAGTTGCTTCCGGTCCTGGAAATACCAGTAGAAGCTTGATCGGGAGACTCCAAGCTTGTTGCCCAGAGGCAACACCTTCACCTGGTCGACGCCCTCGGTAATCAGCGTTTCAAGAGCCACCGCCAACCAGTCGTAGCGCGTGGCCTTGACGTTGCCCTCGTAATTCTTCTCCGGTTCCGCGTGAGTTCTCGCCATACGTCCGAACCTCGATTGGCAACGCCTCGGCTGTACACGCAGCCAATTCGGAAAACAACTACTAGACATAAGTGTACAGTGACGCTAGCCTGCTTTCTGCATTCAAGGGAGGGAGGGGCTCGCAATGGGTGCTGGCAGGCCAAAATCGGAACCGATGTCTTGGGCGGAGAGGCTCCATGCCTCGGCCATCGTGTGGGATCAGACTTTTCCTGCGACCCCGACCTGCGGAAGCTGGTCAGCGCATCTGACCGCGCTGGAACGCATGCGCCGAAGCGGCTACACGGTGGCCTCGATTACAGTTGCGTCCGATCCGGATGACACATTGAGCGCTATCCGGCGCATTTCTCAGTGGCGCCGCCTCATCCACGAACGCGACGATGAGTTCATTCTCCTTGAAAGCGCACAGGACGCCATATCCGCCAAGACGCAAGGCAAGCTGGCGATCGGGTTCCACTTCCAGGGCACGACGCCCTTCGACCGCGATATCGGGCTGGTAGAAATCTTCTACAGGCTCGGTGTGCGCCATGCCCTCATGGCTTATAACCAGAAGAACCATGTCGGCGACGGCTGTCACGAACGCACCGACACAGGCCTTTCGCGCTTTGGTCTGGAACTCGTCGCCGAAATGCAGCGGGTCGGCATGCTGGTCGACTGCACGCATACGGGACGGCAGACGTCGCTCGACGTATTCGAGGCGGCCACCGCGCCGGTGATCTATTCTCATTCCAACGCCGCGGCGCTGAGATCGCATCAGCGCAACATCGACGACGAGATGGCGCGCGCCTGCGCCGCCACAGGCGGGGTTGTAGGCGTCAATGGCATCGGCATCTTCCTGGGCGACAACGACGACTCCACTGAGGCCCTTTTCCGGCATCTCGATTACTGGGTGCAGTTGCTCGGACCAGATCATGTCGGCATCGGATTGGACAGCGTGTCCGAGCCGGCCGTGCTGGCGCAGGCGGTCAATAGCCAGGCCTCGAAGTACCCCGCCGGGCAGAACTACGATGATGCCGACTTCCGGGTGGTCGTTCCCGAGCAAATCCCGCAACTGACCGACAGGCTCGTGCAGGCCGGCTATCCCGACGAAGCAGTCGTGGCCGTGCTCGGTGGCAACTGGATGCGGCTGGCCCGTGATGTTTGGAAGGAGGTCGCATGACACGTCTTTCACGCATTGCCCGAAAGCTGGAGAAGGTATCGACGTGGCTGGCACGGGTGCTGTCGCTCGTGGCCGCGGTCGCAGTGGCGGCGATTGTCGTCATCCTCGTATGGTCGAGCTTTCAGCGCTACATCCTGGTTCATCCGATTCCTGCCGCCGAGGAGCTCGCTTCCTTCCTGTTCGTCGCCGTGGCCTTCCTAGCGATCATGGAAGGAATGGTGGCTGGCCGTCAGATCAGGGTGCTGCCGCTCTGGCTGCGGCTGCCGCCTAGGTACCAGGCATGGGCGATGGTCGCCGGGCATGCGCTGTCGATCGGCGTACTCAGCATACTGATCAAACAAACCGCCGATTTCGCCATTTCCAGCTATGAATACGGCGCCCGAAGCTATGTGGCCAACATGCCGGAATGGCCCTGGATGATGATCATCCCGCTGGCCTTGGCGGCATTGGCCTTCGCACTCTTCGCTAGGCTCCTGACGGACATCGACAAGGCTCTGCGGGGACAACCCCTACCCGAAGCGCAGGCCAGCGATACAGGGGAGCTTGTCTGATGCTCGCTCTTGGTCTCACTTCGATCGTTGCGGCCACGATCCTGACCGGCTCGATGCTTGGCATCGCTATTGCCGCCTTCGGCCTCGTCATTCTCTACTTCCAGTTCGGCGGCAACTTCTCCGTGCTGGGCAACGCGCTGTGGAACACTTTCAACAGCTTCACCTTCACCGCTATTCCCGCATTTATTCTGCTCGGCGAGCTTTTAGGGAAGTCGGGGCTGGCCGATCGGATCTACACTGCGATCTCGCCGTTCTTCGAACGCCTTCCGGGACGGCTCCTCCAGACCAATATTGGCGCCTGCACGGCCTTCGCAGCGATCAGCGGCTCCTCGACGGCGACCTCGGCCGTCATTGGCTCGATCGCCTACGACGAGCTTCTCAAGCGTGGCTACGACCGCGGCGCCGTCCTCGGCACCATCGCCGCCGGCGGCACGCTCGGAATCCTGATACCGCCATCGATCGCTTTCATCATCTACGGCTCGTGGCAGAACGTCTCCATTGGTGCGCTTTTCATCGCCGGCATCATTCCAGGACTTCTGCTTGCGCTTTTCTTCATGATCTACATCGGTATCCGCGCGACGCTAGACCCGTCGATCGCGCCGAGCACAAGCGTGCAGATGTCGCTCGCGCGAGCCCTCGTGCGTTCAGCCGAAGCATGGCCGTTCGCGATTCTCATCTTCGCGATCCTCGGTTCGATCTTCTTCGGCTTCGCCACGCCGACCGAATCGGCCGCGCTCGGTGTCCTGACGACGCTTATCCTGGCCGCCTTCTATCGCCGGCTTTCCTGGGACCTGGTTTGGCAATCGCTCGTCGCGACCGTCCGTACCTTTTCCAGCCTATCCCTGGTCATCGCCGGCGCCGTCGTCCTGAGCCAGGCGGTGGCGCTCACCGGCCTACCGAAGGAGCTGATTCGGATCGTTGGAGAGTCAGGCCTGTCGGCGACCGCGGTCATCCTGGCTATCTATGTGATGTACATGATCCTGGGCTGCTTCTTCGGGCCGATCGAGATGCTGCTGATCACTCTGCCCTTTGTGTTCCCCCTGGTCACCGGCCTTGGCTACGATCCGGTTTGGTTCGGGGTCGTCCTGGTCATTGTCATCGAGATCGGACTTTTGACGCCTCCCGTCGGAATCAATCTGTTCGTGGTGATGGCGATCAGCCGCAACCAAGTGAGCCTGGGCGAAGTCGCGATGGCCTGTGTCCCTTTCTGGATGATCATGGTCGGCATGCTGCTTCTTCTGACACTCTTGCCGCAGGTCGCACTGTTCCTACCGCAGTTGGCCGGCTTCAGTTGATCTGGCTGCATTCGACTTCGCACCCAATGGGAGAATGGAAATGAAGTTAATAGCAACCGCAGTCGCCGCCTTCTTTTCCATGGCGGCCATTTCCGGCGCGGCCGAAGTGGAATGGAAACTGGGCTCCTCGGTCGGCCCGCAGGACGATGGAACCCTGATGCTCCAGAAACTCGCAGACCGGGTGCTGGAAAAGTCGGACGGCCGCTTCGAGATCGAAGTGGTGCCTGTCGAGACCCTCGGTTTCAAGAACGTCGACTCCCTGCGCGTATTGAAGCAGGGGGTCATAGAGGCCATGTGGCTCGCGCCCTACTATCTCACCCGCGACGAGCCGCTGATGGGCGTGTTTGCGCCGCATGGGATGTTCGTCGATCCTGAAGACAACCTCAAGGTTGTCGACGTCCAGTATGAGATCGGCAAGGAGATCCTCGCGGAAAAATGGGAGATCGTGCAGATCGCGCGCGCGCCATTCGCTTCTTTGCGTGACCTGATCATGATGTCCAAGGAACCCGTCAATACGATCGAGGGCCTCAAGAAGCTGAAAGTTCGGCAATTCACCAAGGAAGGCCTGCAGGCCTTCAATGCGCTCGGAATCTCGACGCAGATGGTGCCTTCTTCCGAACTCTATCTCGCGCTCCAGACCGGCGTGGTCGACGCCGCCGTCTATGGCCCCACTTACGGCAAGTCGCAGTCGATCTACGAGGTCACCTGCTGCTTTTCCTATCTCTCCGCCTTCTCCATGGCCTATCCTTTCTCGGTCGCCGTGAGCAAGAATGTCTGGGAAGGTCTGCCGGCAGATCTGCAGAAGATCCTCGCGGAGGAAAGCGAGGCTCTCTGGCAGGAGTCGGTGGAAGGCTGGAAAGTCAGCGCGGCTGAGAAAGAGGCCTACGAATGGCTGACGACCGAGGGCAAGATGAAGAAGCTCGATCCGTTCCCGGAGGCCGACCGCAAGGCCGTGCAGGATGAACTGATCAAGGTCTGGAAAAGCACTTGCGAACAGCTCGGAGAAAAAGCGGTCGGCTACTGCAACCGCATCGAAGCCGCCCTCGCCAAGTAGCGGCAGCGACAACAGTGCGGCGCATGGATCGCGATACCGGCTATCAGGGGAAAGACATGCTTGCTTTTTCAAACGCGAAAGTTTTCGACGGCATCAACAACCGTCTCACTCAAGCCAACGTCATCATCGACGGCCAGCGCATCGTGTCGGTCTCCGACAAGCCGGTCGACGCCGGTGTCGAGGTAGTCGACTGCGGCGGACGGACCCTGATGCCAGGGCTGATCGACGCGCATATCCATGCTTACTTCCAGGACATGAACGTCAGCCGCCTGCAGCATCTACCGGTGACCATGTATGCTCATCATGCGGCCAACATGCTCGGCGACATGCTGGATCGCGGCTTCACCAGCGTGCGCGACACAGGCGGGGCTGACTACGGGCTCTGGCTCGCCATTCAGCACAACCTGATCAAGGCACCGCGGCTATTTTACTGCGAAAAGGCGCTGAGCCAAACCGGCGGGCACGTTGATATGCGTCATCAGCATCATCATCACCCTCACGACGACCATGTTGTGCTGTGTGGGTGCTGCTTCGCCAATCCGCTCGGCATCGTCGTTGACGGCGTTGATTCCGTCAGGAAGGTGGTGCGCGAGCAGCTCCGCCGCGGCGCATCCTTCATCAAGTTCTGTGGGTCAGGCGGGGTCTCGACGACGTCTGACCCTCTGGACAGCATCCAGTTCTCCAACGACGAGGTTCGAGCGATCGTCGAGGAGGTCGAGAACCATCTCGTCTATTGCACGGCGCACATACATCCAGACAAGGCGCTGAAGCGGGCCATCAGCCTCGGCGTCCATTGCATCGAGCACGGAACGCTGATCGAGGCGGATACGGCTCGCATGGCAGCCGAAAAGGGTACCAACATCGTACCGACGCTCGCCGTAATCGCGGCGCTCGCGGAGCACGGGGAGACATTCGGATATCCGAAGGAATCCTTGGAGAAACTCGACCGCATCAAGGACGAGGCGGTGGATCGGCTTCGCCACATGAAGAGTGCCGGCGTTCGGGTGGGCTTCGGGACCGACCTGATCGGGGCGATCCAGCCGATGCAGTGCATCGAGTTCGGGCTGCGCTCGTCGGTCTTCTCCAACTTCGAGATACTCAACCAGGCGACGGCGGTGAACGCGGAGATCATCGGAGCGAAAGGCGAGATCGGCGAGATCAAGCCGGGCGCCTTCGCCGACATCCTGGTCGTCGACGGAAATCCGCTGGAGAACCTGAAGCTCATGGAAGACGACGGAGCCCATATCCCCGTCGTGATGAAGGCCGGCGCCTTCCATCGCAACCGGCTCGTGCAGGAGCGGGCCCCCAACTGAACGCAGACCCATAGGACAAGCCCACTGTGCGGCGCCGTGGCGCCGGACGGTCGCGGCTTTCCTGAAAGATGCCGCGACCGCGGCTACATGGCCAGAATGACGAACGACCCCGCCGACATCCTCAATCTCAGCTGTTCCCGCCGGCCGGCATCGTCGCGGGCCGCGTGCTTGCCCGCAGGGTCCAACTTCATTGCGAAGGGCGCGTGATGCGAAGCGGCCCGATGACGGTGGTGTTCGCCCCATGACGTGGCGCTATTCCGCATTCTCGCTCCTCAAAGAGGGCCTCAGCGGCCAGAAGGGCTGGGAGCCCGCCTGGCGCTCGCCCGATTCGGCGCGATCCTACGACGTGATCGTCATCGGCGGCGGTGGGCACGGCTTGGCCACCGCCTACTACCTGGCCAGAACCCATGGCATCACGCGCGTTGCTGTGCTGGAGAAGGGGTGGATCGGCGGCGGCAATACCGGACGCAACACCACGGTCATCCGATCGAACTACTTCTATCCGGAAAGTGTCGCGCTCTACGGGCTCGCCCACCGACTCTACCGGTCGTTGTCCCGCGAACTAAACTACAACATCATGTTCGCCCCGCGCGGTATGGTCAGCGTCTGCCACACCGATGCGCAGATGGAGATTGCCGCCCGGACGGTGAATGCCATGCAGCTCAACGGCACCGACGCCGAGCTCTTCTCGGCCGAAGACGTGCGCCGCGTGGCGCCGGCCTACAACTTCTCGCCGCGCGCGCGCTATCCGGTGGCCGGCGGGATCTGGCAAGGCAGCGCCGGCACCGCGCGGCACGACGCGGTGGCTTGGGGTTATGCGCGGGCCGCCAGCCGCCTGGGCGTCGACATCATCCAGAATTGCGAGGTCAGCGGTTTCATCGTCGAGCGCGGCCGTTGCCGCGGCGTCGAAACGTCCCGGGGTCCGATCCGGGCCGATAGGGTCGGCATGGCGGTAGCCGGCCACTCTTCCGTGCTCGCCGAGAAGGCCCGCTTCAGGCTGCCGATCAATTCCTACGCGCTGCAGGCCTGCGTCTCGGAGCCGGTGAAGCCGGTGCTCGATACGATCGTCCTTTCACTCGGGACAGGCTGCTATGTCAGCCAGTCCGACAAGGGCGAACTCGTCATCGGGGGCGGCCTCGACCGGATTCCTTCCTACGGTCAGCGGGGCAATCTCCCCACACTGGAGGGTGTGCTCGCCGGCGTAGTGGAAATGTTCCCGTCCTTTGCCGGACTGAAGCTGATGCGTCAATGGGCGGGGACCGTGGATGTGGTGCCGGACTCTTCGCCGATCATCGGGGAATCCCCGCTTCCTGGCCTTTTCCTCAACTGTGGCTGGGGGACCGGCGGTTTCAAGGCGATCCCCGCCGGCGGAACGCTGCTGGCCAACCTGCTTGCCACGGGGCGGCATACGGACATCAGCCGCCCGTTCGACCTCGACCGCTTCGCGCGGGGCCGTCTGATCGACGAAGCCGCCGGGTCCGGCATCCCGCATTAGGACCAAGAAATGCAGATCTTCCCGTGCCCCTTCTGTGGCCCCCGCGACGAAACCGAGTTCCACTATCGGGGCGAGACCGGCATCCCGCGTCCGGAGGGCGCCGATGTGTCGGATGTAGCCTGGGCCGGCTACCTCTATATGCGCCGCAACGTGCGGGGCAGAACATCCGAGATATGGCATCACCTCACCTGTGGCGAATATCTGGCAATGACGCGAGACAGCGTCACGCATGAGATCGTCGATGCTTGGCCGCTAGCGCCCGAGGAGGAGCGGCCGTGAGCTTCCGCCTCGCCGCAGGCGGCTGCGATATCAACCGCGCCAGGCCGCTGACGTTCACCTTCGATGGATGCCGCGTCGACGCTTTCGAGGGAGACACGATAGCTTCCGCGCTGCTTGCCGCCGACATCGTCATCGTCGGGCGCAGCTTCAAGTACCATCGGCCCCGGGGCGTCTGGGGAGCCGGCGTCGAGGAGCCCAACGCCTATGTCGACATCGAGATCGACGGCGATCGTCTGACCAATGTGCGCGCAACGACAACCGTCGTGCGGGCTGGTATGACCGTGCGCAGCGTGAACGCCTCGCCCTCGGCCGCGAGAGACCGCAAGGGCGCGCTCGACCTGATCGCCCGCTTCCTGCCCGCCGCATTCTACTACAAGACATTCATGTGGCCCGAGTGGAGGTATTTCCAACCGGCCATCCGCGCAATGGCGGGACTGGGCCGGCTCGACCCGGCGCAGGCGCCGCATCGTTGCGCCGACCAGGTCAACCACCACTGCGACGTCCTTGTCGTCGGAGCCGGGCCGGCGGGACTTGCAGCTGCCGACAGGGCCGCGGGGGAGGGCAGTTCGGTTCTCCTCGTCGATGACCGTCCGCTGCCAGGCGGAACGCTTCGCCACCGGCCGGCAGAGATCGATGGAATGGCGGGCACCGAATGGGCGCGGCAGGCGGTCGACCGCCTACGTGCGCATGGCGGCATTTATCTCGCCCGGACCACGGCCTTTGGGGTCTACGACCATGGGCTCGTGGGGTTGTACCAGGAACGCGGGGACGACGGGCCGGGCACGTTTTGGCGTGTCCGTTCAAAGCGCACCGTGCTGGCGGCCGGCGCCATCGAGCGGCCGCTGCCATTTGCAGTCAACGACCTGCCGGGCATCATGTCGGCTGATGCGGCCTTGCAGTACCTCCGGCGCTACGGTGTGCTCGCCGGGCGGCGCATTGTTTGCGCGACGACCAATGACAGCGCCGACGAGGTTGCGGCCGCGCTTGCGGCGGCGGGCGCCGAGGTGGTCCTCGTTGACTCCCGCCCGCGGCCGGCAGGCATCTCGGGAGTGACGGTGATGGGGCAGCGCACCGTCGTCTCCGCCCGCGGAAGGAAGCGCGTGAACGGCATCGTGCTCGACGACGGCCGCTGGCTCGACGCCGACAGCGTCGTTGTCTCCGGAGGTTGGACACCAAGCGTCCATCTCTACAACCAGGCCGGCGCAAGCCTGTCGTGGAATGAGGCGCAAGGAGCATTCCTGCCGCAAGGGCCTACGCGCGGCGTCTTCCCGGCCGGCGCGGCAGCCGGCGCGCTTTCGCTCGCCGAGGCGCTCGAAGGCGGCGCGAACGCCGCGACGGTCGAGGTTTTGGAGGAACCCCGCCGGCAGCCCTCAAGGCCTTCTCCCAGCGCCTCTGCCGGTGTCAATCTATGGCCAAGCGCAGGCGCGAAGGAACGCGTCTGGATCGACTTCCAGAATGACGTGACCTCGAAGGACGTCGAACTGGCGGTTCGCGAAAATTTCGTCTCCGTCGAGCACCTCAAGCGTTATACGACGCTGGGCATGGCGCCGGACCAGGGCAAGACGTCAAACCTCAACGGTCTGGCGCTGCTGGGGCGGCTGACCGGGAAACCGATTCCTGAGGTCGGAACGACGCGGTACCGGCCTCCGTTCGTTCCCATCCCTATGTCTGCTTTTCGCGGGACGCGCGGCGGCATGCTCCTCGATCCTCTGCGCCGGCTACCTCTCGAAAACGTGCACCGGTCGAACGGCGCGGTGTTCGGAGAGTATGGCGGATGGCTACGCCCGGTCTGCTACGGCGATCACGCCGATCGGCACAGGAGCATCCGCAACGAAGCGTTACGCGCCCGCGACTCGGTCGCTCTGTTCGACGGGTCGCCGCTCGGAAAGATCGAGGTGATCGGCCCACAGGCGAGGGCGTTCGTCGAGTTCGTGCAGTTCGGACCGATGGCCTCGCTGGCTCCCGGACGGTGCCGCTACAGCCTCATGCTGAGCGAGGGCGGTGTTGTGCTCGATGACGGCATCGTAGTCCGGGTCGACGAAGAGCGCTACGTGCTCTCGTGTTCGAGTGCGCATGTGAGCGCCGTACATGCCCAGCTCGAGGAATGGCGTCAGGACCGCTTCGACAAGAAAAGCGTGTTCATCCATGACGCCACGACGAGCCTCGCGACGCTGACCGTAACGGGCCCCCGTGCGAGCGAGGTTGTAGGGCGCCTCGATTCCGGCTTCGCCGAGCTCGTCGAAGGCCAGTCACACATGTCCGTGCGCGAAGGAGCCTTCGCCGGGCATGCCGTCAGGATCGCCCGCGTGAGCTTCACCGGCGACGCCAGCTACGAACTGTCGATCCGCGCGGACATGGCCGAGCTCCTCTGGGAGGGCCTCCTTCGGGCCGGACGGGATTACAGTATCGCGCTGATGGGCATCGAGGCGCTGATGATCCTGAGGGCTGAAAAGGGCTACCTCATCGTCGGCAAGGATACCGACGGAACAACCATGCCTCACGACGTCGGCGTGAGACAGGCGCGCAGCAAGGGCCGGCTCGAATTCGTGGGACGCCGTTCGCTGTCGACCGAGGAAGCAATGCGCGATGACCGGCGTCAACTTGTAGGCATGGCGGTCGGGCCGGGCGAGCCCGCGCTTGCACCGGGAGCTCACGGAGTCGAGGCCGACGGCCGCGGTTGGCGCAGTATCGGCTTCGTCACTTCAAGCTACGACAGCCCGGTTCTCGGACGGCCCATCGCGCTTGGCCTCATCGAGCGCGGCGCGTCGAGGCACGGTGAAACCATCCGCGTCCGGCATCTCGGCAGGGAGTGCGAGGCGACGATCTGCGCGCCATGCGCATTCGATCCCGAGGGGGCCCGCGTCAATGGCTGATTTAGGCAAATGCTGGCCGCCGGAACCGGACTGGAGTGCCGCGCCGCACCCATGGGGGCTGGAGATTCGCCCAGTGGGCGATCTTTTCCAGACACTTGTCAGCGGCAATCTTGACGTGTGGAGCGCGGGGAGGCAGATCGGACTCGACGTCGCGCCGGGGCCGGACCGCGACTATGCGGTGCGTGTCGCGCGCGACCGGCTCCTGGCGGTAACCGCGCAGCCCATAGCGTTGCGCGGCGGCTGGAACGCAAGCGGCTATGCGACGACAGACGTCAGCGGCGGTTACCTGCTTCTGGAAATATCGGGCTCGCGTCTGCCTGCGCTGCTTTCCAGGGCCACGACTATTCACCGGATCGATGCATCGCCCAGCGCGGCGATCAGGTTCGCAGGGATAGACGCGGTCGCCTACCTCCTGACGCCTAACACCCTGCGCCTCCACGTCGACAGCAGTCTGTCGGGGCATCTTTGGTCTTGGCTGCAGGCGGCCGACCAGGCGTCATCCGGTCAGCAAACGGGGCACCAGTCGTGATGGACCTCGAAGCTGAACTCCTCAGCGAAAGCCCGGAGATCCATCCGTTTCATGACGCGGTTAGCGACATACGCGGCACCATCGTCATCGGCAGCACCGCAAGGGGGCCGGCACTTGGCGCATGCCGGTTCTGGAACTACGCATCAAGACGGGAGGCAGCTGGCACGCGGGATGAGCTTCGGCTGACAGGCTTGAGATTGACCTCCGCAGGCGAGAACACAATCGGCTCGGCTTTGCCTGATGCGTCATCCGGGTAAAGTGCTTGCCGCCGGAGAGACTCCACCTCGCGCAATGCTAAAGCGTGTTGCCGATCAGGTCGGCGCCGATCTCGGAACATTCGCACTGTACTGTATGCGCGCCGTGAAGAGACCCATCGCGACCACGCCGCGCGCTTGATGATCTATCTGGATACAAAGAGCGCAACGGGGAGGATCGTCGAGCGGCACTACTGGCTGCAATTCAGGCGACAACGATATCCGATGACAGCGTCGGGATTGCGAAAGCCATCGCCGCGTCTTTCGAGAACGCGGTTCCCTGCTTCCGGTGACCGAGACGATCGAGCGAATAGGGCTCGCGGGTCGCTCAATTGCTGGCCGACGCGCTGCGAATGAGTTCATCGCGGGTTTTCCGTCTGATCGGCTTGCGCCACCGGACAGGTTGTTGGAGGTTGATCCGGGGATCGGCCAGACGCGATTTCATTGGCTGCGATCAGCGCCGGATGCGCCTGGTGCATCCAACTTGGTTGGGACTGACCGAACGGATTGCCTTCCTGCGCACGCTCAAGATCGATCCGACGTTGCAGGCGAGAATATCGTCGGGACGGTGGGACCAGATGATCCATGAAGGCAACGCTACGCCGGCCTGGCTTGCCAATGACTTCAATGCCAGCCGCCGGCATGCTCTAATTGTCGCGCAGGTCATCAAGCTCGGCCAGAAGCTCACCGACGACGCTATGTCGAATCGGCCGCGCTCAGGGAATGTTGAGCCGCGGCGGCGGTGTACAAAGTGGACCGAAGCTTTCAATCGAGGATTTCCCCTGCGTCCGTGACGCAGGGCATTCTGCACTGGGGGGCACTTACGAGACCGACATATCCAAGGCCGCTGGGACCGGGAATGATCCATCACCTGAGCAAAGGTAATCGCGGTCTGGAGCGCAGCAAGGGCCTTTTTTCGCTTCTTCCAGCGTCAGACCGAGATCATCGATCGACAGCGCACCGTCTGTTCGGTCAAAGCTGATAATCTCTTGCGTTTTGTCTGCTGCGTCGCCGCCGTCGATCATGAGTTGAATGGCAAACCGCATCCGCATCCCTCCTTATCTGCAGGAGAGGGAAGCATGTCGACCTGTTGCGGTCAGCCCCTGGTAAACTCCGAAAATTCGAGTTTCAAAGCTGCATTCACCTCGCGCCGGCTGAAGCGCTCGGGTTCGAAGAGACGCAACGGCTCATCGTCCTCGAGCTCATCATCGATATCTTCTTCATCTCCACAAAACAGCCGGGCGATGTCGCCACCGCGGAACCGATTGACGAGCGTCATATAACCCTGTGGACCACCGATATCTTCAGGCGGACCGGCAGCCGCAGCACCCGCGAGAAGGTGTCGTGACTGGAAGCACTGTCGTAGTCGATCAGGCGCGACAAGGCAGCTTTGCGATTCTCGGCAAACAGAGCGAACTCCGTCGCCGTCGTGGCTCCGCACAAGCTCGCCGCCACCATCATCACGATGATATCGCCCAGTCGATGCGAGGCGTTGCGAGCGCACGGGTCGGGCAGCGCTCCAAAACTGGAAATGGCAGTCTCTCCTCTGAAAAACTCCCTCTCTTCAGAATCGAAAAGGGATGGGTTCCACAATGTCATCTGCGTGGTCGAAAGACGGCAGCGCGTCCAAAACTTCAAATCTAAGGGAGGCAGCTTAGCCCAGTGGTGTATGAACCAAGCTGCCGCCCCACGATCAGTGAGCTAGACCCCGAGTAGGCTCTTCCAGATTTTTCCTGACAATGTTGCCCAGGAATTGCATTACAGCCATGGACGTCTCACCTTCGAGACCATCGACGATGAAGTCTGTGGTGCACCACATCGCTTCTAGTCCACCGGCATCGAGGCAGGCGCGCAGCATGCGCTCTTCCTGAGCGGGCGTGTGGATGATATCGGGCTTCTGCAGCAGGTAGGCCAGCGCGGCTTCGATACCGTAGCAGCCCCAGTTGCTCATCATTACCGGCAATACAATGTCGCATGCGGTGGTCGTTCCCAGTGATTCGCCCTTCGGCATGGTCTCGACCACGATCTCACGGATAGCGCCAAAACCGATCTCGTTGCCGTGATCACCGATGCCGATCGTCAGAATGCCACGCTTGGTGGCCTCGGTGACAATTGGCGATATGTCTATGATGCCTTCGGCACTTGGACTGGATGGGTCGTAGAATGGAATACCCGTAGCGGTATGCAAGACGCCGTCCTTGCCCGGACCGATGCGCTCTGCACTGATAAGGGCCTTTGGCTGATACTTGTCCAGCAGGTCGTTCGCCCACTTCTCGACTTCCGTCTGGGTTTTTGGCGCATATTCCATGGTGGCACCGAGGTGCTTGTTCTTAGCGTCCTCATAGTGTTCCTTGACCATTAGGCCAATGGCATGGCTGGAAGCCACTACGGGCCCAGCGTGACACTCTTCCAGTACATAAGCCGGCACGGCGCCAAGACCGCGATAAAGGGCGCGGGCGATTGCCGCAGCTCCGGGAGGGCCGTCGCTTTCGCCGAAGGGCATCTGCGGCGCATAACCAGCGCCGGTCAGAACCATTACGGAGTCGCCCTTGCCGACGGCGGCCTTGAGCTTCTCGGCAGCCACCATGGTGATGGGGCGATTCCCGACCAGCTTGCGCGCCGCGTCATACATCGGGGCAAGCACTTTGATAGGCATTCCGCGGTTTTTGGCTTCGATAGTACAAATCTTGTCGATGGCTTCGCCGGTAATATCAGGCATTCAATGTCTCCAATCGGTTCCGGCATGGTCTCATCTGCTCACATGCCGCACGGAAAGGACATCAGTTCTGGCCTATCACGAGAAGGCCAAATAAAGTCGAATTGTGATGCCGAATAAGCATCGGTCGGGTAATGCTCAAAAGAGAGGGAAGGATGCTGAAGACGTCGATGCGCTACTTCCAGTCCGTGGTTCAGCACGGTTCCATTCGCGCTGCTTCCGAAGCCTTGCTGATTAATCAGTCCGCGATCAGCCGACAAATCCAGAGCCTGGAAGACGAGTACGAGGTTTCCTTGCTCGAGCGCCATGCGCGCGGCATCCGGCTGACGCCTGCGGGAGAACTCCTTTTTAACACGCTCAGAGAAATGGAGTTTGCTGCTGAGCGCGCCAAGTCCGAGATCAACGCACTGCAGGGACTCAAGCGCGGACATATCAAGATTCATACAATCGAATCCATGATTCACCATGTCTTGCCCAGTGTTATCGAGAAATTCCACGACCAGTTTCCGGGCGTTAATTTCGAGATCATCCTGGCAGGGTCTGACGCTGTCGTCACCGCGGTGCGGAACGGCGAAACGGATTTCGGCCTGACATTCGTAACCCATGCGACGCACGGTGTTCAGACCTATTGCAAAATGGATTGTCGTCTCAGCGCGATCATGCGTCCAGATCACCCACTGGCCTCCGTGCGCCACCTCTCCGTCTCAAATCTCGTGACATGGCCAGTCGGGCTGGCGACGCGACCGACCGGTACGCGACAGATCTTCGACGACGTCTGCCGTAATCGCGGCATTGAGATCGTTCCCAAGCTCGAGACCAATTCCGTTGAACTCCTGCATCAGTTTGCTCTTATGGAGGATGCGGTCGTGGTGACAAGCGACAGGGTGTTCTACTCCTCGATCAAAGCCGGCAAGCTTGTCTCCCGCATTCTTGCCGAAGCCGAACTTAACAGCGGTCATTTCGAGGTCCTGACCATGGTGGGCAGAAAGCCGACTGTAGCCGCCGAGCGCTTCCTGCTGTTCCTGGCACGTACTTTCGACCGAAGTGGCCCAGATTAGCAGAGTGCCTGAAATGCGGGCCGAGATTGTCAACTTACCCATACGTGATGACCTGAAGGCATCGGCAGGATGTCAGCTTTGCGACTTCCGGAAGCGGTCGCGGGAATGATGTACTTGTCGGTGGCCAGCATGATGGGTGTGGCCCAAGCTATAAAACTGAACACGCGTCAAGATCGGAAGTGCCAATGTCTTTGAATTGCCAGTCGGGCGGCATGAGCCGCCGCAACTTTATCAAAACATCCGCAGCCGGAATGACCCTTGCCGCAGCAGGTGGCTTCAGCTTCACGCCTGCTATCGGTCAGGACAGACGCAGCGATTTGCGTATCGGTCTCTGGGGTGGAGACTTCGGAAACCTCAGCCCCGTGATCCGCTGGGACATCTCAGCCGGAATCATCATGCAGCACATTTATGACGGTCTTGTGCGCGTCAATTATGCCGAGCGCACCATTCTGCCCTGGCTGGCGGAAGAGTGGGCCAATCCCGACCCTCTGACTTGGCGTATCCGACTCAGGGAAGGGGTGCAGTGGCACCGCGGCTTCGGTGAATTTACTGCCGAGGACGTTGCCTACACCTGGCGTTACCATCTCGATACGTCCAGCTTCCAGGTCGGGACCGCGATCTTCCCAGTCGACACGGTCGTCGCAGAAAGCAAATACGTGCTGGAGGTCAAGACCAAGCTGCCCTTCGGCGCGTTTCCGGGCGTAACCATGGGATATGGCGGTCTGGTGATCAGCCGCAACGCCCACCAAGAAATGGGCGACGGGGAATATTCCGCCAACCCGGTCGGCCATGGTCCCTATGTTTTCGAAGGTGGGCGCGGCAACGAGATCGAACTGGTCAAGAATGCCGACTACTGGCGACAGGGATACCCGAAACTCGACCGCCTGCTCTATCGCGCGATCCCCGACTCGACCGTCCGTCTTCAGGCTCTGCAGAACGGCGAGCTTGACTTCATCACACATCCGGACGCGCGCGACGTTGCAGGGGCCCGTGAAAATACAAACTATACGGTAGCTTCGACACCGGGCTGGAACTGGGATTACCAGCAGTTCAACCTGGTCGGTGGCAGCTCCTCCACATACACCAACAAGCTCGTGCGACAGGCCATCTCCTACGCGATCGACCGCGAGGCGATCGTTAACGAGATTTATTCCGGGGAAGCTACGGTTACCGACAATCAGATTCCGGAGGGCTACCTTGGCCACAAGGCCTCGATGATCAAATATCCGAAGAACGGGGATCTGGCGAAAGCTCGTGAACTGATGGCTGAGGCGGGCGTGAGCGGCTATGAGGTGGAAGTCATCACCTCCGACAAGGACTGGCTGCGTCGCGAACTCGAACTCGTCGCTGCGATGGTTAGCCAGATCGGGATCAACTACAAGATCCGCAATCTGGATATCGGCGGATTCAACAATCTGTGGCTCAACAAGAACTTTGAGCAGACGCTCGAAGACATTACTCTCGTGTCGCCCGATCCGGATGCCACCTCCTGGTGGTTCATGCACTCCAGGGGCTCGTCAGGGGCCTTCGCCAATTCGCAAATGGACGATTTGCTCGACACCGCGCGCGCCGAGGTCGATGTCGCCCGCCGTGCCGAGCTGTACAGCCAAATCACGGATCTCATGCTTGAGGAGTGCCCGAACATCTACCACTGCAATGTGAACTTGGTTCGCATCTACGACGCCAAAATAACTGGTTTCGACCCGGCTCCGCAGGAGTTCACTGAAATGGTCGATGAAGTCAGCTGGGGCTAGACGGAATCGTCTAGCCTCGCACAACGGCGGCTAAAACTATCGAATAGAGCGGCGAAAAACGCATTCACCAGAATGCTCGCCACCCTTTCGCACGGCGCAGATCGGCCACCATTGGAACTTCGGAGCACGACATGTGGAGCTATCTCTCAAAGCGTCTTATTCAGATGCCCCTGGTTCTGGTGGTCGTAACGATCACTATCTTTCTGATCATCCGGTTCACGCCGGGTGATCCAATCCAGATCATGCTGGGAATGCAAACCTCGCCGGAGGCGGTCGCGGCCCTGCGAGCGGAGTTCAGGCTCGATGAACCCTGGCACATGCAATATATTTATTGGATCGGAGATCTGCTGCGGGGCGACTTCGGCCGCTCCATACGGTTGAACACCCCGGTGCTGCAGCTTCTCGGCGAGCGTCTGCCAATCTCGCTTGCTCTGGCGTTCAGCGCTCTGGCGTTCGCAATGGTAGTCTCAATCCCGCTCGGCCTGATCGCGGCGCTCAAGCGCAACAGCTGGGTCGACTATCTGGCCACAGGCTACACGCTGGTCGGGTTTGCTGTGCCCAACTTCGCGCTGGCGATGATCCTGATCTATGTGTTTTCCATAAACCTTGGCTGGTTCCCTATCACTGGTATCGGTTCGGGCGCGTCGACCGCATCCGGACTGTGGGGTTCGATCCAGCCTTATGTCCTTCCGGCCATTGCATTGGGAACCTTGCAGACTGCGATTTTCACGCGCCTGCTGCGATCGAGCATGATCGACGTCCTCAATCAGGACTACATGCGCACGGCGCATGCGAAGGGTCTTCATCCGCTGACCGTACTGGTGGTCCATGCACTCAAGAATGCGATGATCCCTTTCGTGACGATGATGGCGATCCAGTTCGGATACCTCATCGGCATCCAGGTTACCATCGAGCATATATTCGCGATTCCAGGGATGGGCTCGGCCATCCTGTCCGCCGTGGTGAATCGTGACTTCCCGGTGATCCAAGGCTTCGTGCTCGTTATCGCGATCTTCTTCATGCTCGCCAACATACTCGCCGACATCCTCTACGGGATTATCGATCCAAGGATCCGCTACTGATGGCCGTCGATATCGTCTCCACGCCTGTGTCCGCTTTGCTCTCCTACGAATCCGGCAGCCGGATGACTTTGCGGCAGCTGCTGCGCAACAAGGCTGCGACCGTCGGTCTGATCAGTCTGTTGGTGATCGTGGCGCTTGCGACGTTTGCGCCATGGCTCATACCCTATGATCCGGTGGCGATCTCGCTGTCGGAAAAGCTGCTGCCGCCAAGTCTGGCGCATCCTCTCGGTACGGATCATTTCGGTCGCGATGTTCTGGCTCGCATGGCGTACGGAGCAAGGGTCTCCCTGACCGTTGGTCTGTCCACGGTGCTGTTCGCCGCTGTTTTCGGCGTCCCCATCGGACTTCTGTCCGGCTATATTGGGGGCCGGCTGGACAATCTGCTGATGCGTTTGATGGACGCATTCTTGACATTTCCGCCGCTTCTTCTGGGGGTTGCCATCGTGGGCCTGCTTGGCGCCGATCTGACCACCGTGACGCTGGCTCTTGGCATCGTGCAGATACCTGTACTGGCCCGCGTGGTGCGTTCGAGCACCCTGTCGGTACGGGAAGAAACCTATATCACGGCGACGCGCGCGATTGGCGCGAGCGTATGGCGGCTGGTATTCCAGCATATCCTGCGCAACATCCTTTCGCCGTTGGTCGTGCAGGTCACCATCGTCTTTTCTGCGGCGGTTGTGGCGGAGGCATCACTCAGTTTTCTCGGCCTCGGTGTACAACCTCCCACGCCGTCATGGGGCCGAGACCTCGCGGAAGCGCGACGTTTCATGGTGGACGCCCCGTGGATGTTCATGGCTCCGACGGGGTTCATCATCGTTAGCGTGATGGCCATCAACTTCATGGGCGACGGGCTGCGCGATGCGCTGGACCCCCGCTCTTGGGTGCGGCGCGCAAAAGACTCCAAGGGAAAAACAGATGCCTCTGCTGACTGTTAAGAATTTACGGACGCAATTCTCAACCGACAGGGGATTGGTTCGCGCCGTAGACGGGGTGTCCTTTTTGCTCGAGGAGGGGGAGGTGATGGGTCTTGTTGGTGAGAGCGGCAGCGGCAAGTCGATCACGGCTATGTCGATCATGCGGCTCATCAAGGAGCCGCCGGGAAAAATCACCGCCGACGAGATCACTTTCGACGGCGTCGATCTGCTGTCGCTATCGCCTGCGCAACTGCGTAGCTATCGTGCGCGGCATATCTCAATGATCTTTCAGGACCCGATGCGGTCGCTTAATCCGGTGCTGACGGTCGGTCGCCAACTTACCGAGACGCTGCGGCGGCACCTCGGCATGAGCGCGCACAGCGCCCGCCGTAGGGCGGTCGAACTGCTGGAAATGGTTGGCATCCCGAGAGCTGAGAAGCGTCTTGACGAGTTCCCACATCAGTTTTCAGGCGGCATGCGGCAACGCGTGATGATCGCCATTGCGCTTTCGTGCAACCCGCGCCTCCTTATAGCGGACGAGGCGACCACAGCCCTCGACGTCACTATTCAGGCACAGATCATCGATCTCGTCCGCCGTTTGCGCGCCGAACTGGGCACGGCGGTCATCTGGATCAGCCACGATCTGGGTCTGGTAGCCGGGCTCTGCGACAAGGTGAGCGTGATGTATGCGGGCCGCATTGTCGAGAGTGGACCGGTCCGTGAGGTCTTCTACCGGCCAGCACACGGATACACGCTGGGGTTGATGAACTGCACGCCCCGCATCGATGCTGTTGGACAAAGACTGCGCCCGATCGACGGCATGCCGCCCAACCTGGCTGAACCAATCACGCTCTGCCCGTTTCTCCCCCGTTGCGAAAGGGCCCTGGATATCTGCCACGAGGCCAAGCCTCATTTGCAAAGCGTCGGGTCCCGCCACGTCGCGTCGTGCCATGCCGATCTGACCAACTATTGGCGAAAGGACAAGATCGTATGACTGAGAGGCCGCTGCTCCAGGCTGAAGGGCTGGTGGTCAGCTTTGCGGGGCGTGCGAAGCTGTTTTCTCCTCCCGATGTGGTTCGTGCTGTCGACGGCGTCGACCTGAAGATAAGCAAGGGCAGGACCCTTGGCTTGGTGGGGGAGTCAGGCTGTGGAAAATCGACCACCGGATATGCGCTGTTGCGGCTGAACAAAGCCACCGGGAAAATCCTGTTGGATGGTACCGACATCATGTCGCTGTCGCCACATCATCTTAGACAGATGCGGCGGCGCGTCCAAATCATTTTCCAGGATGCGGCTGCTTCACTTGATCCACGCATGACGATCGGCGATCTCATTTCGGAGGCGCTGGATCTGCATGATCTGCACGCAGGTGAGCATCGAGGACCTCGCGTGAGGGAACTGCTCGAACTCGTCGGCATGCCGCAGCGGTTTGCAGAGCGCTATCCACATGAATTGTCGGGTGGGCAGGCTCAGCGTATTGCCATCTGCCGCGCGCTCGCTGTCGAGCCTGAACTCATAATATGCGATGAGGCCGTTTCCGCCCTTGACGTGTCGATACAGGCGCAGATTCTCAATCTACTTCAGGATCTGCAGGAACGGCTGGGGCTATCGTTCTTATTCATCTCCCATGACTTGTCGGTCGTGCGTCACATCAGCCATGATGTCGCTGTGATGTATCTTGGGAAGATTGTCGAGCAGGCCCCGACCAACACGCTGTTCAACGACCCGCGGCATCCCTACACGAAGGCTTTGATGTCGGCGGTACCGGTGCCTGACCCTGACATCGAAAGGGCACGCGAACGAATAGTGCTGGTGGGAGACCTACCCAACCCCGCCAACCCGCCGACCGGTTGCCGCTTCCGCACGCGCTGCCCAGTTGCAGAAGCGCAGTGTGCAGATATCTCGCCCACGCTCCGAGAAGTGGGCACCGGGCATTCGGCTGCCTGTCTGTTTGCCTGAAGATTTCAAATGGAGAAAGTGATGATCGAACGTTTTGAGGAATTGTGTGGCAGCGCCGAAGCAGGCTTGAATGAGATATAGACTTGGCGGTCATTCTCGCCGGGGCCAGCACTTTTGAAATCACACGTGGACTCCGACATTCGACGTTCATCATCCGCAACGAATAGCGTTCCGGATGAGCAGCCGACGATCCTGCAATTCCGCATCTGGCTGAAAGGCGTAAGTCCGATGATCTGGCGCCGGGTGCAGGTGCCATCCACAATGACCCTGCGGGAATTTCATGGTGTTCTCCAGGTCGCGATGGGCTGGGAGGGCATCCACCTTTATCAGTTCACCGCGCACACGGTCCGCTACGGCTCGTGGGAAACGGCGGCCGCATCCGCCGATATCGTGCTCGACGCCCTAACGCTGCGCAAGAGCAGCCGGTTTCTCTACGAATACGACCTCAACATTCCCTGGGAACAGGAAGTCCGGCTGGAAGAAAGTCGTTCTCCCAAGCCGGGCACGCACTATCCTTGCTGCATCGGCAGCGACGGCAATTGTCCGCCGGAAGACAGTGGCGGGCCTGATGTCTGGATGCGGCAGAGGGACACGGCACTCGGGCTGGAGCAGGATGAGGATGTCGCCACTGCATTGGAGTTCATCGCGGAAATCAACGACGCAAAGTCACTTGCAATCTTTGATAATCCCAGCCGCAGGGAGGAGCTGCGAGAATTGCTCGATCGAATTAAGAAGCACATAGCTCTAACAGGCAGGCCGTACGAACGGCGGGAAGTGAACAAGCGTCCGCGGCAGGACGAGCATCTCACCCTCATGCATCAGCAGATTTGACCCATTCTTGCGTCCCGCGCCCCCTGGGGATCCCACGGACGCGATGAAGCACAGCTCCACTTGCGCAAACGCGCAGGGCGGGAACCGTGCAGTGCTGGCGGGATCGGTTTTCCACTCGCCCCTTCTGGAAAGCTCATAAAAAAGGTACGGCATGCAGGTTCGGATCGTCATGGAAATCACCAACACAGGCGGCAAGACGATCGCCAGCGAAGTCGTCGCGGATTTGACGAAGGCCACCAAGGGTCCGGAGGACCTCGGCTTGTCGCTTGCCGAGAGCAAAACGTTGCTGGCGAAAACTCCAGCAGAAGATGGTGGAAACGCAGGTGGAATTTTGGCTGAAGGAAAATCGCGAGAGGGACGGACGCCGCACCCGCCCCTGTTGTAACCATCCTACGGCGGAGTATGGCTTCTTCTACCAGGCCGCTTAGGGAAGCCGAACGATAGAAGCAGGTACTATCTCACGTTGTCCTGTAAATTTTTCGAGATCGCTTTCTGCCAATAAAGGCAAAGCGATCGCCGGATCGCAATGAGACGCCACTTTATATTGATAGGTATAGCCTCTTCTCAGAAGCTAGTCTGCACAGGAATAAGGTTGTATATTTTTGATCATGAGGCCTGCCAAACTTGTACCTGCTGCCGAGATTCTCTCTCTAAGAGGAGGCGCACTTGGAAGACCTCCTTCGAATTCTGCATCGCTTGCATAAACCGAGGTCGCGATAGTGTTCGCGCTGAAGAAACCCATCAACGGGCGTAACTGATGCTCGACGATGAGTGCGTGGCGAAGCCCACCTCCGGTCGCACCAACGATGACGGGCTTATTCGCAAGCGCCTCGGGCGCCAACAGATCAATGACGTGCTTGAACAGCCCGGAATAGGAACCCTTGTAAGTGGGTGAAGCCAGGATCAGCCCGTCGGCCCTCTCGATGTCGTCGAGGATCGTCTCTGCGGCGCCAGACAATTGTTCTCGGCTGAAGGCGTTCGCGAGGCCGTCGCCAAAGTCCAAGATGTCGTACTGCTGGATTTCAACCTTGACCGTGTCACTGACGGCGGCGAGCAGAGCGCTCACGAGTGCCTGCGTTTTGGACGGGCGGTGCGTGTTGCCGCTGAATCCCACCACTCGTATGGGGCGAGAATCCTTCATAGAATTAAATCCTTGTGTTGCAAGCGGAGCGGGGACATCAAGCTGCATGGCGATCGTTTCCCTTGGCTAGGTAGCTGAGTTCTGGGCGTGTCGGTGCGCGGCCCAACTCGCGAGAAGCTGCTCGCCGTCTGCCCCAACGCGAGTCGGCGCGCCCTGGATGCCGCCCGGAGTGCGGGAGAACCGCGGCGCCGCGGCCGGCTGGAAAAGTCCGTCACGAGTGATGAAGGTTTCGCGCGCGGCAAGATGGGGAAACCCCGGCAGCTCCGCCGCAGTGAGGACCGGGCTGACACAGGCGTCGGATCCGTCGAACATGGCAATCCATTCGTCGCGGGGACGGGCGCGAAACCTCTCTTCGAGAAGCGCCGTTACCTCCGCCCATCGATCGGGTGCTTGGCTCAAATCGCGCTCGATGCCGAGCTTGCCTAGGAAGATTGACCAGAACTGCGGTTCGATGGCGCCGAGCGCCAGCCATCGACCGTCGGCACAGGCATAGGCCCGGTAGTAAGGTGCGCTTCCGTCAAGGAAATACTCGCCCCGCCGTGTACCCGTTCCAGAGCGTCCGCCCTGTTGATGCGACAGCAACATCGCGAGCATGCTCGCTGTCCCGTCGACCATCGCCGCATCGATGACCTGGCCCTTCCCCGAGCGCTGCCGCTCTACCAGCGCGCTGGCGATGCCGAACGCCGCATAGAGCGCGCCGCCGCCGAAATCGCCGACGAGGTTGATCGGCGCGACGGGCGGAGAGCCGGCGGGTCCGAATGCGCCGAGCGCTCCCGCGACCGCTATGTAGTTGATGTCATGGCCGGCAGTATGGGCGAGGGGCCCGGTTTGCCCCCAGCCTGTGATGCGGGTGTAGATCAGCTGGGGTGCTTTCGCGAGCACCACGTCCGGACCAAGCCCAAGGCGCTCCATAGTCCCCGGACGAAGTCCGTCCAGCAGGACATCCGCGCGGCATGCCGCCTCCAGCGCGCGTTCCCGATCGCCCGAGGATTTGAGGTCTAGGATCATCGAAGACTTTCCACGAGCCAATATGTCCACGGGTTTCTCGCTCGTTCCCGGCCGGTCGATGCGCAGCACCTCGGCGCCGAGGTCGGCTAGCAACATGCCGCAGAAGGGCACGGGACCGAGAGCTGCGAACTCCAGCACGCGCGTGCCGGCGAGGGGACCGGAACAGCTCATTTAGCCGGTAGGCCCCCATGCTCGCGCAGCATTGCCCGCGCAATGACCAGCTGCTGGATCTGGGTTGTTCCCTCATAGATGCGCATGACGCGGACATCCCTGTAGAACCGCTCGATTCCAGAGTCGCGCACATAGCCCGCTCCGCCAAATATCTGGACCGCGCGATCGGCGACCCGTCCCACCATCTCGGAGGCGAACATCTTGCAGCAGGAGGCTTCCTTGGCGACGGGCTCACCGTGGTCGTAGCGGCGGGCCGTATCGCCGACCATGCATTCAGTGGCATAGAGTTCCGCCTGGCTGTCGGCCAGCATTGCCTGGATCAGCTGAAATTGCGAGATCTTCCGCCCGAACTGTTCCCGTGACTCGGCATAGGTCAGGGCTTCGTGCAGTATCCGTCGGGCCTGCCCGACACAGCATGCGGCAACCGCGATCCTGCCACGGTCCAGCGCCTTCATTGCCGTGGCGAAACCGTGGCCGGGCTGCCCGCCGATTATGTTCTCGGCCGGGACGAAGGCATCTTCGAAATAGACGTCCGCAGTTGCTGCGCCGCTCTGGCCCATCTTCTTGTCGCGCGGCCCGACTGTGACGCCCGGCGTTCCGGCCGGCACAAGAAACGCCGAGACATGGGCATTGCGGGGCAGCGCGATGGGACTTGTTCGCGCCATGACGATAAACAGCCCTGCCAGCGGCGCATTGCTGATAAAGCGCTTGGTGCCGTTCAGGCGATAGCCTCCGTCGACCGGAACGGCGCTCAGCTTCAGCGAGGCGCTGTCGGAACCGGAAGACGGCTCGGTGAGACAGAAGGAAGTGATCGTCTCTCCGCTCGCGATGGAGGGCAGCCATCGACGCTTTTGCTCCTCTGTGCCGTCTTCGACGATGGCCTTAGATCCGATGCCGATGTTCATTGCAACGACAGAGCGGAAGGCTAGGGATGCCCAGGTAAGCTCGTAAACAAGTTCAATCTCTTCAGACACCGAGAGGCCAAGACCACCATATTCCGAGGGAATGGTGAGGCCAAACAGACCCATGTCTCGCATTTCGGCGATGATGTCGTCGCTGACCCGGTCGTTCTCCGCGACTTCCGCCTCAAGGGGAACGAGCCTAGCGCGAACGTATCGCCGCAATCCTTCGCGCATTTCAGGCCGGCTTGTCGTATCGATCGTCATGGAGATGCCCTAGATTTTGATGGTATGGCCAGCCCAATAGGGCTCGCGCAGGACGCGCTTTCGGATCTTGCCGCTGTCATCTCGAGGCAGGCAGCTTCGGATCTCGATTAGCTTCGGAACCTTGAAGCGAGGAAGATGCTCGGCGAGATATGATCGCAGCGCCTCTACGCCGACATCGCTGCCGGGTTGCGGCTCCGCCAGCAGGGCGAGCGATTCGCCGAACTCGGCGTCTGGAATCCCGAATACGGCACAGTCGGCGATAGCGCCATGCTCCATGGCGGCGTTCTCGATCTCGACGGGATAAATGTTGACGCCGCCCGAGATGACCATGTCGCGCTTGCGGTCGCAGAGAAAGAGATAGCCTTCGGCATCGAGGTAGCCGACGTCGCCGGTGGCGATCAGGCCCTGCCTGTCCAGCATCGTTCGGGCGGAGACGTTGTTGTTGTATGCGAAGTCCGGATAATTCCGGTTTACCCCGTACACCTCACCCACGCCTCCCTCCGGCAAGACCTCGCCGTCGTCGCTGAGGATCGCCAGTGTCACTCCCTCAATTGCACGGCCCACCGTGCCGGGACGCTGCACCCACTCCTGCGCTGTTACGAAAGTCAGAGGACCGTGTTCGGTCGAGCCATAGTATTCGATCAGCTTGGGACCCAGCCATTCGATCATCGACCTTTTCACATGCACCGGGCAGGGGCTACCGGCGTGCAGGATGCTCCGCAGCGAGGACAGGTCGAACCGCGAGCGCTCCTCCTCCGCCAGCGCGAGCAGTCGCGTAAAAATGGTGGGCACCGCGTACAAATTGGTGATCCTGTGCATCTCGATGAGCGTCAGGAACTCTCGGGCGTTGAACCGAGTCGGCAGGACCAGCAGGTCTGCTTCGCGCGCTGCCCGAGCCGCATACATGCTCGGCGCGGTATGGTACATCGGCGCGGTTAGGAGCACCCGGGACGATCGGTCGATTTGCGTGGTCTTGCGTCGCATCTCAGCGACGGCAGTGGCCTGCAGGGGGGTGGCGGTCCCACGCCTCACTCCCTTCGGCAGGCCGGTGGTGCCGGATGTATAAAAGAGGTTCTCGACCGCGGGGACGGGCTCGGTCGCGATTGGCTCCCGCTCCAAAACGAGATCGCGCCAGTCGATAGTTCCAGCTGGCGGCGTCCAGCCGACAACTCGCTCGCCCGAGCCAGTGTCGCTGATCCGGTCGACGACAAAGACGAGGATCGGCGGAAGCACTGCACGAAGCTCGGGCGTCAGCAGATCGTCATGAACGATCAGCGCCTTTACGGCCGCGTCGCGCAGGACGTGCTCGATTTCGGCTCTGGCCGCGTGCCAGTTGATCGGCACGACATAGCAGCCGAGATGCTGCAAGGCAGAGCTCGCCGTAATGAATGTCAGGCCGTTCTTCAGAAGCAACGCGACGGCGTCAGATCGATCGATACCTCGGGCCAGAAGCGCCGCCGCCGCTTTGCGACTGAGAATGGAGAGTTCGTCGCCGTCAAGGTGGCGGTCACCATAGATCAAGCTGGCCATACCTACGCTTCCTTTCTCTGACTGGTCGGAAGCGGTTGAGGCAGTAAGGTCCTTTCACTTCGGTCATTCAGGATCACCGCACTGCCATGATCGAGCGCCACCTTGTCCCGCTCAACGACTGTGGCCGTGAAGAAGCCGCCCGGATGGATGTCGTGCCGCAGCGTTTCGCCAGGAAACACCGGTGCTGTCATGCGGGCGCTAATGAACCGCAAACGTGCCGGTTCATACGCGCACAGGCTGCGCAGTATGGCTCGGCAGGTCATCCCGAAGCTGCACATCCCGTGGAGGATCGGCTTTTCGAAGCCTGAGATCGCGGCAAGGTCGGGGTCTGCGTGAATGGGATTGAGATCGCCGTTCAGCCGGTAGAGCAGGGCCTGCTGCGGGAGCGCTTTCGTCTTGACCGTCCAGGCTGGCTGGCCAAGCTTCTCCGCTGCGCTTTTGGCTGGGCGCTCTCCACCGAAGCCGCCATAGCCCAGCAGCATGTGCGACTGGCGCACGACGGCGATCAGCCGATCGTCAGCGTCGCGAATGTCGCGACGCGATCTCAGAACCGCACCCTTGCCGGCGCCGAGGTCGAGCAGGTCGGTGACGCTCGTCTCTCCCGTGACGCGACCAGCAGGTGCCAGTGGTGTAAGGATCTCGACCGACTGCTCGATATGAAGGATACGGCCGATCTCGATACCTGTCGCCGGGTCGCCGAGCCAGAATCCCGGATAGCCGAGGATCAATGCGAAGCTGGGCGCGACCCGAAAATTTCCCAGCGTGTGGTCTACGTACCTCAGTTCGTCCCGGTCGAGCGGGTCGTCGCCGAACCCGATCGTCAGTGCATAGAGCGCGGCGTCGCGCGCCGTGTAGTCCTGGCTCATCCTCGGTACGCGCCAGTTACGCAGCCGCGCGGCATGTTCTGGAGTCAGGCTCATCGCGCCGGCGCCTCGAGTATGGTCACCACGCAGGCGGCCTCTTCGACCCCGTGGAACCCCCCGCCGTTCTCGGCCAGGGCAAGTTTCGGCGCCGGGACCTGACGTTCGCCAGCCTCGCCGCGAAGCTGGGTCACCAGTTCGACGATCTGGATCGCCCCCGTCGCACCGATCGGATGACCTTTAGACAGCAGCCCGCCCGAGACATTGATCGGCATCCGCCCGCCGAGCTCCGTGTCTCCACTCTCCGCCAGCCGTCCTCCTTCGCCATAGGCACAGAAGCCAACATTCTCGCTCTGAACGATCTCGGCGATGGCCGAGGCGTCGTGCAACTCCGCGACGGAGATCTCGGTAGGTCCCACTCCGGCCTGCTCATAGGCGCGATCCGCCGCGACCCGGGTCAGGTGCTTTTCATATTCTTGGATCGACCGGTTGCTACTGCTGCTCACGCCCATGCCGCGGATCCTTACCGCGCGCCTGGAGCCCAACCGCGCAACCGCGCGTTCGGAGGCAATCACCAGCGCACCGGACCCGTCGCTCATCGGTGCGCACATCGCGCGAGTGATCGGCCAAGCGATCAGCCTGTCGGCGAGCACCTCGTCAACTGTCATGGGGAAGCGGTACTGGGCGTATGGGTTGAGCCGTGAGTGACAATGGTTCTTCGCAGCGACGGCTGCTATTTGCCGCTGCGTGGTACCGAACGTCTTCATGTGGAACCGGGCCTGAGCTGCGTATATGTCCATGAAAACCGATCGCTCGCTAGCGGCTTCGAACGCCTCGTGCGGCAACTCAATGCCCTCTCCGCCCGCGAGAAGCGCCTTCATGTGCTCTTCCGCCAAGTCTTTGTCCCAGCTACCCTTGAAAGCTTCGAACATCTCCCGGCGCTTCTCTGGATAGTTCATCTTCTCCGTGCCGACCACCAAAGCGGTGTCGGTGAAGCCGGCTTTGACCGCGGCGAAAGCCTGCATCAACCCCGAACTGGAGCTGGCGCATGCGTTGTCGGTGTTGAAGATGGGGATTCCGGAAAAGCCGAACGCTCTCAGCGCGGCCTGACCGCGCACGCCGTGCTGGCCTTCCAGCGCGCCCTGACGGGTGTTGCAGAACCATGCCGTGCCAATGTCCTCGCGTTCGATTCCAGCATCTGACAAAGCTGCCTGGACGGATTGCGCGGTGAGGTCCTTGACGGACAGGGTCAGGTGCTTGGCGAGCCGGGTCATGGCCGCGCCAATGATGTAGACGTTCGTCATCGCTTTCCTGTTGTCTCAACCTGCGGAATTCATCGTTTCGGAAAAGGGGACATCTCCGCCCATCGCTCGCTCGATTGCGTCCGCAATCGAGCGGAGCTTGGTGCCGATCTCGGTCAGCCGCTCGATCGGGACCAGATAAGCGGGGCCGCCGGCGTTGACCGCATAGACGCGCCCGTCCGGAAGGCGTATCGGGGCGGCAACCGCGTGAATTTCCTCCCGCCATTCGCCGGCGCTGGAGCAGAAGCCATGCTTTTCCAGATCCTGCATGGCGCGCTCGATCCCAACGCATGATCTTTCCCATTCCTGAGGGCTTTGCGACTTGCGCAGCTCGCTCAAAACCTCGGCACGCTTTTCCGGGCTGTAGGCGAAGAGCAGGGCGCGGCCCATGGAGGTCTGGGCCAGCGGCAGCCGGGTTCCGGAATAGAGCCGCAGCCCGATCAACGGATTGCCCTCGAATGCATCGATATACATGATCTGAAGCCGGTCCTGCATGCCGAGGCCGACGTTCAGAGCCATGTCGTTGGCCAGCTGCTCGAGATAGGGGCGCGCGACCTCGCGCACGCTTGTGTTCGCCAGCGCGACGCTGCCGACTGCGATGGCGGACGGGCCCAGGCTATATCGTCGGCTGATGGGATCGAAGACGAGAAAGCCCGCGGCTGTCAGCGTGTAGGCGAGACGCGACACGGTCGCCTTGGGCAGGAGCACGCGCGCCGCGAGCTCCGCGTTACCTAGATACTGATCGCCCCTGCGAAATGCCTGAAGCAGCAGGAGGCCGCGTTCCAGCGCCTCGATCTTTTGGCTGTCCTTCACCGGCTCGGTCTGCTCCACTTCGGTTTCCGCCTGAAGGCTCCGGTCGCCCAACCTGGTCGCGCTCTGTCTCGGTCGCATCGGTTTTCCTCAATGGAATTGCGTTTCATTTATGATGGAAATGATTTCCATTGACAAGCCCAATCTTTCTGGGCAGCATGAAACGCAATTCGGAATTCTTGCAGAAACAGGCATCATGAAACTGGGGATCGAAGGAAAGACCGCGCTGGTGACCGGCGCTGGCGGCGGCTTGGGCAGAGCGATAGCTGAGGCTCTGGCGACCCATGGGGCGACTGTTGTCACGGCCGATATCCGTCTCGGTGAGGCGCAGGCGGTCGCGGAGGGCATCCGCGCGGTAGGTGGCCGCGCGTTGGGCGTGGCGATGGACGTGACCGATGCGCAATCGGTCGCTGACGCCTTCGGATCGATTGAAGTCCAGGCCGACCAGCCGGACATTCTGATCAACAATGCTGGTTTCACCCGGGACAATCGTATCGGGAACATGCCCGAGACGGATTGGGACGCGGTGATCGACGTCGTCTTGAAGGGGGCGTATCTCTGCACGAGAAGGGCATTACCTGCGATGATCTCGCGCGGCTGGGGGCGCATCGTCTCGATCTCCTCCAGGGCACATCTCGGCAATCCGGGGCAGGCAAACTATTCGGCGGCCAAAGCCGGTCTGTTGGGTTTCACACGTGCGATGGCGCTGGAGAACGGCAAATTCGGCGTCACGGCAAATGCCGTCGCCCCCGGCGTTATCGACACGATGGCTGTGCGTAGCCTGCCACACTACGAGCGCATCATCGAGAACGCCAAGGCGTCTCTTCCCATCCGCCGGCTCGGCCGCCCAGAAGATATTTCCGATGCTGTACTGTTCCTGGCGTCCCAGCGCTCCTCATACATTACCGGCGAGGTCCTCCATGTCACCGGAGGACGATACTGACGCCCCCTCTCACGGTGGCGCGTCAGCCTTCGCTAGGTGGCAATCCAGTCGGCGAAGCATGCAGAGTGAAACTGGCCCGTCCGGAAGACGAAATTTAGAAGTAAGGAAGAGTAGAATGACATCGGCATACCTTGTTCTCGATCTGCAGAACGACCTCGTTCACACGGACGGTGCCAGCGGCAAGGGCCCGCTCGGGGAAGCGGTGCGCAGTCGCCGAATTATAGAGAACACTAACAAGGTGATTGCCAAGGCGCGCGCCGCCGGCGCCCCGGTGATCTTCGTGCGCGTAGGCTTCTCCGAAGACTATCGCGAGTGTTCGGCGACTTCGCCCATGTTCTCCGGCCTCCGCAAGGCTGGCCTGATGAAACTCGGCAGCTTCGGCACGGAAATCCATCCCGATCTCGACCGTATGCCGGAAGACATCCTGATCACCAAGCATCGTGTCAGCCCGTTCTATGGCACCGAGCTCGAAGTGATCCTGCGGGCCAAGAAGATCTCGAGAATCGTCGCGTCGGGCGTGTCCACCCCGGCCGTCGTGCAGGCCTGCATCCGCGAGGCGCATGACCGCGACTACGAATGCGTCGTAGTCGAGGATGCGTGCGCCGCGCCGGGCGCGACGGAGCACGATGAGTCGATAGCCGTGCTGAAGCGGTTCGCTGCCGTCGCGACGGCGGACGAAGTCGATTTCGTTTGACCGCTCCGCAGCTAGGCAGCCCAACGGGAGGATATCGTGAACAGAGAGCAGTTGCGTGAGTATCGGGCGAAGCACGTCCCGCTGTTCAATTCTCAGAAGCTGAAGCTCGGCGTCTTCGCGCTGAACTGCAGCGGCGGCAGTATCATCACAAACTTCCCCACTGACCGGCAGATGACATGGGACTACAACAAGTCCGTCATCCAGCTCGCCGACCGGATGGGGATGGAGCTCGCGCTGCCGATCGGGCGCTTCAAGGGCCAGGGCGGTTCGTCCAACCACAACGGAAGCAGCTACGAGGTCTATACCTGGGCCGCCGCGATGGCAGCGGCTACCGAGAACATCATGTGCTTCGCCACCTCCCACGTGGCTCTCACTCATCCGGTGATCGCGGCGAAGCAGGCGGCGACCATCGACCACATCTCGAACGGGCGCTTCGGCCTCAACGTCGTGATGGGCTGGTTCGCGCAGGAGATGGCGATGTTCGACATCACCCTGCGCCAGCATGACGACCGCTACCGCTACGGTGACGAGTGGCTGAGCGTCGTCAAACGTCTCTGGAGCGAGGATGGCGTCTTCGACTTCGACGGCGAGTATCTCAAGCTGAAGGGGCTTGAATCGCAGCCGAAGCCGATCCAGCGTCCCGGCCCGGTGCTCGTGAACGCTGGCACCTCGCCAGCGGGCGTGGACTTCTCCGCGCGCAATGTCGATGTCTGCTTCGGCTCGCCGACAAAGCCGGAGGACATCGACAAGCTGCTCGCCGTCAAGACCATCGCCGACCAGAAGTTCAACCGCGACGTCGCGCTGATGTGCTCAGCGCTGGTGGTCTGCCGCGACACCGAAGCGGAGGCGCAGGCGGCTTTCCAGGACATCTTGGACAATGGCGACTGGGAGGCGGCGCGCAGCATGCTGTCGGCGCTGGGCGTCCAGAGTGGCTCGTTCAACGAGGGTTATGACGAGCGCATGCGGCGCTTCGTGGCCGGCTACGGCACCCGACCGCTCGTCGGCACGCCCGAGCAGATCGCCGATATGTTGGTTGACTACTCCAACCGAGGCCTTCACGGCGTGGTCTTTTATTTCAAGGACTACCTGGCCGAACTGACCTACTTTTCCGACAAGGTCATGCCTCTCCTCAAGCAGGCGGGGATACGGCATTGACTGAGCTGTCTGGAAAGCGCCTTGCCGGCAAGATCGCGCTGGTGACCGGCGCCTGCGGCGGCATCGGCGCGGCCATCTGTCGTCGCTACACGGAAGAAGGCGCCGCGGTGATCGGCGCCGACCTCTCGCCGCCGACCGCCGTGGATCCTGCCGTCATGGTCGAATGCGTTAAGCTAGATGTGACCTCCGAGACGTCCGTCAAGGCGCTTCGGGAGCATGTCGCCCGAACTCATGGTCGGCTCGACGTGCTGGTGAACAACGCCGGTGCGATGGTGGGCCGACCGCTCAAGGACACGAGCGTCGACGAATTCGACCGGCTCTACAAGGTCAACCTTCGCGGCCCGTTTTTGGTCATGCGCGAGCTTGCACCCTTGATGGGCGAGAACGGCTCGATCGTGAACATGTCCTCGGCGGCCGCCGTCCGCATGACCGGCGGCATGAGCGCCTATTCGGGTACGAAGGCCGGTCTGGTCGTTCTTTCACGTATCGCGGCCATGGAACTTGCGCCAATCCGGGTGAACTGCATCCTGCCAGGCGCGATCGACACGCCCATGCCGCGCACCTTCCTGGCGAACCTGCCGGAAGCACGGCAGGCGCAGGCGTTGCAGGCGCTTGGCGAGCAGCGGCTCGCGAAGCGCCTCGGCCGACCGGAGGAGGTGGCGGATCTCGCCGTCTATCTCGGCTCGGATGAATCCGGTTTCGCGACGGGTGGGGACTTCGTCCTCGACGGAGGGCGGGCCTGATCGGCTTACGGGTTAGGATTGATCAATAGCTTTGCTAGATTTCAACGGGAGGAACTTATGAGACTGAAATCGCTTTTCGCCGCCTTCGCCCTTTCTACCGCGCTGACGACCGCGGCGTCCGCCAACATCTCCGGCAACGTCGTGAAGATCGGCGTCCTGACCGACATGTCGGGCCCGTTCTCGCACCAGACCGGCCCAGGTTCGGTCGCCGGCGCCGAACTGGCGATCGCCGAAATCCAGGGCAAGATCGGCGACGTGCCGGTCGAGCTGGTGTTTGCCGATCATCAGAACAAGCCCGACGTCGCGGTCAACCTCGCGCGGCAGTGGCTTGATGTCGACGGCGTTGACCTGATCGTCGACCTGGCCAGTTCGGCAGTCGCACTGGCAGTGCAGGATGTCGTGAAGGAGAAGAATCGCATGGTCATCTTCTCCGGTCCCGGCACCGACCGCCTGACCAATGACGCATGCTCGCCTAACGGCATTCACTGGACCTACGATACCTACGCCACCGGCCACTCCATGGCGCAGGCCGTGATCGAGGCCGGTGGCAAGAAGTGGTTCTTCATCGGCAATGACAGCGCCTTCGGGCGTTCTATCGTCGAGGTGATGAGCGGCGCGATTAAGAAAGCATCCGGGGAGGTCGTGGGCGAAGTCTGGCATCCGACCGGCGCCAACGACTATTCGTCGTTCATCCTGCAGGCGCAGAGTTCCGGCGCGGACGTGCTCGTTCTCGCGAATTCCGGCACCGACTTCGTCCGCGCGGTCAAGCAGGCGCGTGAATTCGGCATCGATGGGGAGTCGCTGCGCCTCGTCGGCCCCGCGATCAGCATGGCCGACATCCTGGCGCTCGGGCCAGAGGACTCGCAGGGCCTGTACTACATCGATGCATTCTACTGGAACCTGAACGACCAGACGCGCGCCTTGACCGATGCGTTCTACAAGAAGCGCAACGCTATCCCGGCACAGGCTCATGCCGGCGTCTATTCCGCGGTGCGCACCTATCTCGCGGCGGTCGCGGAGCTTAAGTCGGACGACGCCAAGGCCGTCATGGAGAAGCTTCGCAACACCGAAATCTCCGACGCATTCACGCCCGCCGGTACGGTGCGGGTCGACGGCCGGATGGTGCACGACATGTACCTGATGCGTGCGAAGGGCCCGGATGCGAAGAAGGCCACCGACTGGGATTCTGTCGAGTTGGTCGCGACCGTTCCCGGCGACAAGGCGTACCGGCCGCTCTCCGAAAGCAAGTGCGCGCTGGTCAAGTAGTCTGACCAAAATCAGCGAGAGGAGAGGCGAGCCAAAGCTCGCCTCCCTTTCGGCCATCTTCAAGAGAGATGCCAATGGATTCGTCCTCAGTCCAGGTTCTTGCGGGCCAGCTCCTAATTGGCCTTATCAACGGCTCGTTCTACGCCATTCTCAGTCTCGGACTGGCGATCATCTTCGGCCTGCTTAACATCGTGAACTTCGCTCACGGGGCGCTGTACATGCTTGGCGGAATGTGTGCGTGGATGCTCCTGGAGTATGCCGGCATCGGCTACTGGTGGGCCTTGATCGCGGCGCCGCTGCTCGTGGGCGCGTTCGGCATCCTCCTTGAGCGCGGTCTTCTCGCGCGCCTTCAAGGCGTCGACCATATCTATGGGCTGCTGCTCACCTTCGGTGTGGCGCTCATGCTGCAGTCGCTCTTCCAGGGCATCTACGGTTCGGCCGGCATGCCTTACAGCATCCCGAGCGAACTCAAGGGCGGCTGGAACCTCGCCTTCGTTTTCCTGCCCAAGTACCGCGCCTGGATCATCGGCGCCTCAATCGTGATCTGTTTTAGTGTCTGGTACGCGATTGAGAAGACGCGGCTCGGATCCTATTTGCGCGCGACTACTGAGAATCCGGAACTCGTCGAATCCTTCGGTGTCAACGTGCAGGTTCTGATTGCACTGACATTCGGCGCCGGAACCGCGCTGGCGGCGCTTGCGGGTGTACTGGCCGCGCCGGTTTATTCGGTCAGCCCCCAGATGGGTGGGGAACTCCTGACCGTTGTGTTCGCAGTCGTCGTTATCGGCGGTATGGGGTCGGTGCTGGGGGCAATCCTCGGGGGTTTCTCGTTGGGGATCGTCGAGGGACTGACAAAGGTGATTTACCCGGAGGCATCTTCCGTCGTCATCTTCGTCGTGATGATCCTTGTCATTATGGCGCGCCCCGCCGGACTTTTTGGGAAGCTCTAATCGTGTCCAACACGCAAGAAATCGTTGATTCCGCGAGGAGCCCTGCGTCGGCCTCCGCGTTGCTAAACCCAAACGAGGGAAGAAGCCATTTCCTCTGGATATTTCTGGCTATCGCAGCGTCGATGGTCGTTCTGCCGACTTTCGTCTATCCGCTATTTCTAATGAAGGTGATGTGCTTCTCGATCTTCGCGATCGGGTTTAACCTTCTGCTCGGCTATTGCGGACTGCTGTCGCTCGGCCATGCTGCCTTCTTCGGCGCAGGCGGCTATGCTGCTGCCTTCGTCGCGGCGAACTATGGCTTCTCGCCCGAGGCTGCCGTGCTCGTCGGTATGACGACTGGAGCGGTGCTCGGCGTCGTCTTCGGACTGCTGGCGACGCGCAGGCACGGCATTTACATGACCATGGTAACGCTAGGCCTCGCTCAGATGGTCTACTTCATCGTCTTCCAGTCGCCTTACAGTGGTGCAGAAGACGGAATTCAGGGCGTGCCGCGCGGCACGCTGTTCGGCCTGTTTGACTTGCGCAGTGATATGACCCTCTATGTCGTCGTATCAGTTATGTTCATGCTGGTTCTGCTGGCGTCATACCGCCTGACTTATTCGCCCTTCGGCCAAATCCTGCGGGCGGTGCGCGACAGCGAAAGCCGAGCGACGTCGCTCGGCTTGAACGTCAGGATGATCAAACTCGCGGTCTTCGTCATCTCGGCGACTGTCTCCGGTCTCGCTGGAGCGATGAAGGCAATCATTTTCCAGATCGCGACGCTGGTGGACGTCCATCTCGCGACCTCGGGCGAAGTCGTCCTGATGACGCTGATTGGCGGAGTCGGGACCGTGCTCGGCCCTGTCATCGGTGCGGCCCTCCTGGTGACCAGCCAGAACCATCTGGCCGGCCTCGGCCAGTGGGTCACATTCATCCAAGGATTGATCTTCGTGGTGCTCGTCCTGGCGTTCCGCGAAGGAATCGTCGGCTTGCTCATTCGTATCTGGAGGCGTCCGCTGTGACTGATCGTTCCATCAATGGGGGCGGGCGTCCAAGCGGTCCCGACATCATGATTGAAACCCGCAAACTGACGATGGAGTTCGCCGGCTTCAGGGCGGTAGACGGCGTCGACCTCTCCGTTCAGCGCGGCCACATCCATGCGCTGATCGGTCCCAATGGAGCGGGAAAGACGACCTGCTTCAATATGATCACGAAATTCCTGACCCCGACCCGCGGTCAGGTGATTTTGGAAGGTCGCGATGTCACGCGGACGCCGCCTGCCGCAATCGCCCGCGACGGCATCGTGCGCTCATTCCAGATTTCGGCAGTCTTCCAGGAACTGACGGTGCTGCAAAACGTATGCGTGGCTTTGCAGAGTAAGAATCATCGCGTCTATTCAATTCTGCGTTCTGACGCCAGTCTCCAGGACCTGATGATGCGTGCCAGCGAGTTGCTAGAGCTGGTTGGCCTGTCGGACTACCGCCACGAGAAGGCGCGCCTGCTGTCTTATGGCCGCAAGCGGGCGCTGGAACTCGCGACAACGCTCGCCATGGACCCTAAGGTCATGCTGCTCGATGAACCGATGGCAGGTATGTCGCCCGAGGATGTCCGCCGCGTTACCGATCTCATCGCGCGGCTGCGCGCGGGTCGCACCATTCTGATGGTCGAGCACAACCTCTCGGTCGTGGCGGAGATATCTGACCGCATCACGGTCCTCGCCCGCGGCAAGGTCCTCGCCGAAGGCAGCTATGATGAGGTCTCGGCCAACAAGTACGTCCAGTCCGCATATATCGGAGCGGGATATGAGTGAGACCGGCACCAGTCGCGAGCTCGCTCTCGAGCTCAGGCACGTCGTCGCAGGTTATGGCGAGACTCAGGTTTTGCACAATATCGACCTTTGCGTTCGGCGCGGCGAAGTCGTGAGCCTGCTCGGTCGCAATGGAGCGGGCAAATCGACTACGCTGAAGGTGATTGCAGGGCTGCTGCGAAACCGTAGGGGATCGATCCGGATCAATGGTGAAGAGGCGATCGGCAGGTCGTCGCGCCGGACAGCTCATTTGGGAATTTCCTATTGCCCTGAAAATCGGGGCATCTTCTCGTCGCTGACCGTGCACGAGAACCTACTCCTCCCTCCCGTCCTCAGGCCTGGCGGAATGACGGCAGAGGAACTCTACGCGATGTTCCCCAATCTGGCAGCGCGACGCAACAGTGGCGGCACCAAACTGTCCGGCGGCGAACAACAGATGTTGGCCATAGCCCGCATCCTGCGCAGCGGTGCGAAGATTCTGTTGCTCGACGAGCCGACTGAGGGGCTTGCTCCTGTAATCGTCCAGGAGATCGGGGCGCTTATAAGGACCCTGCGCGACCGTGCCTACACGATCCTGCTGGTTGAGCAGAATTACCGCTTTGCGCGGGCCTTCGCCGACCGCCACTACATCATGGAAAACGGACGGGTCGCTGACGAGATCGGAGCAGCGGACATGACCACCAGGGAAGACGATGTCAGGGCCTATCTGGGTCTCTGATCACGGGAGAAGGACATGACCTCACTACGCCAGATGATTTCGAGCAAGGAGTTCGTGCTCGCGCCGGGGGCATATGACTGCCTTACGGCGGGGGCTATTGAACGATCCGGCTTCAACGCCGTCTACATGACCGGCTCCGGCGTCTCTGCCTCACATGGCTATCCGGATTTCGGCCTGCTCACCATGACGGAGATGGTAACCGTCGCCGGGCGCATTGCTGCGGCGGTGAATGTGCCAGTGATTGCTGACGCAGACTCCGGGTTCGGCAATGAACTCAACGCCGCCCGCGCGGTTCGTGCATACCAGCGGGCGGGCGTCGCCGCGATCCATATCGAGGACCAGACGTTTCCGAAGAAATGTGGGCACTTCGAGAACAAGTCTATCGTTCCGGTAGAGGACTTCGTGTCGAAGATCCGGGCCGCCTGCAAAGCGCGCGAGGCCGGCGACTTCATGATCATCGCGCGGACGGACGCCCGCGCCGTCGAAGGCTTCGAGGCCGCGATCGAGCGTGGCAAGCGAGCGGCCGACGCGGGCGCCGACATCGTCTTCGTGGAGGCCCCTCAGACAGTAGACGAGATGGCCGCGATTCCCGAACGCATCGGCGCACCGTGCCTTCTTAACTTGGTCTGGCGCGGCAAGACGCCTGAGGTCGACTTCAAGGACGCGCAGAAGATGGGCTACAGCATGGTCATCCTGCCTAGCATTCTCCTGAAATCGGTGATGGGCATGTCGATGGAGATCCTTGCCGCCGCACGGTTCGAGGGGCGGCATCCGGTGCCGCCCGGCGACATCGGTATCAAGGAGGGCGTCGCCCTCGCCTCAGGTGCCGAGTGGCGGCGTGTCAACGCAGCGCTCGACACACCACTCAGCTGACGCCGGAGCCCGGGCCAACGGAAGCCTGCTCCGTTTCACGAGATACGAGACGAGGTCACGATGCAGCCAACGACGCTTTTCGACAAGCTGTGGTCGCGCCACACGGTCATGGAACATCCCGTGGCAGGGACGCTGCTCTACATCGATCGGCACTTGGCGCACGAAGGTTCCCGCAACGCGTTCTCGCTGCTGCGTCGGCGAGAGCTCAAGGTCCGCCGGCCGGACCTGACCACGGCGATCGTCGATCACTATGCGTCCACCACCTCGCGCGATATCGCTCAGGTGGACGTGGCTTCGCGGCGGCAGATCATCGCCGATCTTGCGACGAATGCCGAAGAGGCAGGCATCAGGTTGCTCGACCTCGCCCACCCCTCGCAAGGCATCGTACATGTCATCGGTCCCGAACTCGGCCTGACGCGGCCGGGCATGACCATTGTCTGCGGCGACAGCCACACGGCAACGCATGGAGCGATGGGAGCGCTCGCCTTCGGGATCGGCGCCTCGCAGGTCGCGCATGCCTTGGCGACACAAACGCTGTGGCAGAAGAAGCCGAAGCAGATGCGCATCGCGATCAAAGGCCGATTACGGCCGCATGTGACGGCAAAGGACCTTACATTAGCCGTAGTCGCGCGGCTTGGCGCCGGGGGCGGCACCGGCTACGCGATCGAATATGCGGGTCCCGCCGTTGAGGCGCTTAGCGTTGAGGGTCGGCTGACGCTCTGCAACATGACGATTGAGGCCGGCGCGCGCTTCGGCCTGATCGCCCCAGACCAGACCACCTTCGACTATCTACGCGATCACGCCTTCGACGGCGACGAGGTCAAATGGCAGGCGCAGGTCACCGACTGGCGGACGCTGGGCTCCGACGAGGGCGCGGTGTTCGAGAAGGAGATCGAGATGGACGCGGCTTCGCTGAAGCCGATCATCACCTGGGGCACGAGCCCGGAAGACGGCATCAGCGTCGACGGCGTCATACCCGATCCTGCGGCGATCGAGGACACGTCGCGCCGCAACAGTAAGATCGCCGCGCTCGAATATATGGGCCTCACACCGGGAACGGCCATCGTGAACATCCGCTTCGACCGTGTATTCATAGGCTCTTGCACAAATGGCCGCATCGAGGATCTGCGCGCCGCCGCCCAAGCGATAGCGGGGCGCAAGGCCGTCATCCCCGCGATGGTCGTTCCCGGTTCGATGGCGGTCAAGGCGCAGGCCGAGCGCGAGGGACTGGACCGAATATTCCGAGACGCCGGGTTCGAATGGCGCCTTTCGGGCTGTTCGATGTGCGCGGGCATGAACGGCGATGTTGGCCGCTCCGGCGAACGCTGCGCCTCGACGTCCAATCGCAATTTCGTTGGCCGGCAAGGCGCCGGCGTGCGCACCCACCTGATGAACCCCGCCATGGCGGCCACGATCGCTGTTACCGGCCATCCTGTCGACATTTCTGAGGCCTAGAGATGAATCCCTTCACTATCCTGACGGCGAGAGGCCTCCCGTTTGGCCTTGAGAATGTCGATACCGATCAAATCCTGCCGGCGCGCTTCCTGTCGCTGAAACCGGAGGACGGCTATGCGAACTATTGCTTCCGCGACCTACGCTTCAAGGCCGACGGCTCGCCGCTCATCGGCACTCCCTTGACATCGGACGACCATGCTGGCGCGATGATCCTGGTGGCGGGCTCGAATTTCGGGTGCGGATCGTCCCGGGAAGGCGCGGTATATGCCTTGCAGCATCTCGGCTTCCGTGTGGTGATCGCAGAAAGTTTCGGCGACATCTTCTATCAGAATGCGCTGGTCAACGGCCTTTTGCCGATCCAAACCGACGGAGAGACGATCCGGCTTCTCCTCGCCCATCTGCGCACCCATCCCGACGCCTCCATCTATGTCGATCTAGAAGCTCAGAAGGTGAGCGTCGACGGAAGCGTAACGTTCACCTTTCCCATCGATTCATTCAAGAAACACTGCCTGCTGAACGGCGTCGACGAGATCGGCTTCACTATGAGCTTCTTGGAGGACATTAGACGGTACGAAGCGGATACCTGCGGAACATAAGCCACGCCTGATGCGCAAGCTGATCCGCAACAGCGCGTCGTGCGGTGTGACGGTGGGTTCGATCGACCATCGGCGGGAGGCGATGGCGCGGTAGGATACATCCACCGGCCGCGGACCTTGATGGAGGTCTCGTCAACATGCCACTGGCCGGTGACGTCCCGCTTGCGCCGGTTGAACGCTCCAGCAGCTGCGGCGAGAAGTGGACGACCCACGCGCTCTTGCGTGAACAGCCGAGGAATGCGTGCCTTCGCAGTCGTCAGCGAGGCGGCCCATGCCGCAAGCGTATCCTCTACCGACCCACCACCAATCATCAAATCCCGAATTATGGTCGCCCACAGATTCAGAATGCATCGAAAAACGCAGCTGTAACGCCAGGTCTGGGTTGTTCCGCGGCATCCGAGCGGCCCTGCTGCCCCGAAGGCAAACCAGCCCAGCCTGGCCATCCCATTTACTCAACGTTAAGGGGTTGCCAAGTAGGGCAACCTTCCTCAACACGGATCGTGTTCGCGCCTTTGGCGTGATCAGATGGAGTCGATTATGCCGGCAGTTGGCCTTGAGATTTCGTACATAAACAACGATCAGCTCATGCCTGGCGACATCCTGTTGAAGTATGGCGACGGGTCGGCTCTGTCGGGGCTGATTTCATGGGGGCAGTCCCTTATCCAAAGCAAGACGACGAAGCAGGGCAATTCCAACATCGTGCATGCCGGGATCATGTTGGACGGTGAAAACATTATCGAATCGCAAGGCAGTGGCGTTACGAAGAATAACCTTCGTACGCACAACCTTAACTATGACTACGAAGTGTATCGCTGCCTGTTGACCAATGTCGCAGAGATGGCGGCTTCAGTAGCATCCCTTATCTTGGCCCATCATTCAGCCTCGAAAACCGCAAAATATTCCATCGCAGGCGCCGCTGGGTCGCTTTTCAAGAATCACCCAGCCGCCAATATAGGCGTGCTGAATGCGACGCTTCAGGCATTGTCTACTGGAAAGGGTCAGAAATTTTTCTGCTCGCAGTTTGTAGTCTGCACTTTCCAGTATGCAGCCGCACAGAACGGCCTTTCGGCGCAAAGTATGTTCGAACTAAGCAATTCGGCTTATAGCCCCAACAAGCTGAAGGACGATCTCTTCAAGAGCCAGTTCTTCTACAAGGCCGGAATGTTGCAGAGGGGTATCCGCATTTAGCGTCGTGATTTCGAAGTTCGCATCAAACTGGTTCTGTCGCAAACTCAGACGAAGAACTTGAACCGAACCGGGATTATCCGAAGGCCGTTTCGTTTGAATCCCGCTGCCGTGGCCGGCTCTTCGAGCATGGCGTCGTAGCGTGCCTCGGCTTCGGCCGGCGGTATGACGGCGCGCTACGCTCGGCTTCCCGAGCGCCGATCGGATCGAGGTTGCCGACGTTTCAGACCGACGTACCAGCGCTCTGCCGCAGGGCGGCCTGAAAGCGATTCCCGGCGTTCACGACAGCGTCGCCGATGAAGGTCATGAACGTAAAAAATCGCACAGGCTCTGGCGGCTCAGCAGGGTTGGCGGCATTGCGGCTAAAACGCTTGGCAACGAACAGAATTCGGTGCTCGCTGAAGAAGAACTGCTACCCTGACCGCCTGTTCACCACAGCGACTTGAACTTGTCCCAGCCGTCTTCGGAGGTCAGGATCGCGACCGCCGTCGCCATCGTCTTGGTCTCCCGATTTCCCATGAAACTCCAGCTTCCGGACAGGAGGAAAATCGTGGCCATTGCCGCGGTGCAGCCCTTCTCACGTGCCGATTCGATGAGGTCGCGGCACGTCTTTTCCTTCGGCCGCATCTCGCTCTTGACGGCGGACTTGACCTTCTTGCCGAGCGAGTGGACGCCCTTGATGACCGCCGCCGCGCCGAGGGTGAAGACGCTCACGGCCACCACCCCGACGTTCCGTTCCTTCTTGTCGATGATGTAGCCGATGTTCTTGGCGCATTGCCCGCAGTGGCAGACATAGGTGACCTTCGGGCTGCCGCCTTTGAGCACGTCGTCCTTGATATCGTACAGGCTGAAGATCTTGCCCGCCTGCGAGGCGATCGTGGCAGCGGCAATCCACGGGGCCAGCGCGACGCCGATCGGCGCGATCGTGGTGCCGACGGCAACGCCGCCGACCGTTGCGCCCACCTGAAGCCCGCTCGATACGCCGAGGGCGGACGCGCCCTTCGTCACACCGGCCTGCGCCGCTGACGGGGCAGCCTTGGTCAGCAGCGAGCTGAGCACGTTTGTGAACTTCTCCCAATTGCCCCGGCAGAGCTTGCCCTGTTCGAGGACCTTTCCCGATAGTTCGTTGAGCTGTTCCGGTGTCGGCAGTCCCATGTCCCATGTCCCCCTGTTTGCCAAGAAGGCTGATAGCATTGCTGCGCCCCTTAGGGCCATCCCGAATCTTCGCGCTCAGGTTGCTCCACCGTCGCGACCCAATCGCGGCGACCGCGATTTTCTGCAGCCCTGCGGGGCGGACGCAGACATTCAGGTGCAAGCAATGTCTGGCTGCTATCAGAACTCTATTCGAAGAAGCGTGAAATCGTCCGGCAGCGGACCTCCGTCGCCGAAAGAGCACACCCAGTCGTGGATGGCCTGTGGCCGATCGCTGGTCCCCGCGGCAAAGGCCGCCAGTTCGTCCACCGTCAGCATCTCGCCATCTCGCCTGTCCACCTCGAAGGTTCCATCGCTCAGCAAGAGGAGCCTGTCTCCCGGTTCCATGGTCAGGCTTGCGCTCTCGAAGGCGATGTCGGGAAAGGCGCCGATGGCCATGCCGCCCATCGTGATGAGCAGCGTCGGCTCGGTCGGGCCATCTGCCTTTTGCCGAAGGTGTATCGCAGGCGGATGTCCGCCGCTGGCATAGCGTAGCTTTCCGCTCGTCGCATTGTAGACGCCATACCAGATGGTGAAGAACATGTTGCTCTGGCGTTCCATGGGAAACATGTCGTTGAGCGCGGCCAGCACCTCGGACGGTTCACGAAAGTCGGCATTGACCAGCGCCGAAGAGCGCAGAACGTTGATAACCGCGACGGACAGGAGCGCGGCGCCGACCCCGTGACCACAGACATCGATCAGATAGCAAGCGAAATGATCGTCATCGATCCTGCGATAGCCGAACGAATCGCCGCCGAGTTCCGTCGATGGAACGAGGAGCCAGTCTGTCTTCGGCAATGTGTCGCGCTTCTCGGGCAGGATAGAAAACAGATAGCGCGCTGCGTCGGCAAGCTCGGCATCGAGCCGCTGCTGCGTCTGCTCCAGCTGCAGGTTCTGCTGTGCGAGCTGGTCCTCGACGGCCTCGCCATGCTCCATCAGGGCGTCGTTTAGCAAGCGGAGGTCGTCGAGTTCGGCCTGCAGCCGGGCGATCTCGGCGCGGAGATGCACCGCATCCTCGTTGACATGCTCGGACATGGTGCAAAAAATCCCCCGGTTCCATTGCTTGAGAATTTATTCATCATTCAGTGCTTTATCCAGGCCGGGAGGGTGAAGCGCAAGGCTATCGAGTCCGATTAGACTTGATCTACTGAGAGTCGCTGCCTTATCGTTAAGGTTGCGGGAATCGGGGGGCCTTAGTCAGCCAGGGATTTGATCGAGCCTGCACGCCATGCGGAGCCGCAGGGGGAGCCTGCGCGCTTCGCACATCACGTTCGAACGGCAAAGTGACGGCATGAGAATCGATCAAGACGTAGCGCCATCTGACTCGTTTGAGTTGCTCATGGCGGTCGGCATGGATATCGGGGCGTTCGCCTCGGACTGGGCCTATTGCGACCGGCTGTCGAGCTACATCGCCAAGATGGTCAGCCACAACCGGACCGATTCGCTTCTCTATTCGAACCTGCTTTCTTCGGCGTTGAACGAACTGCTGGAAACCGCTCATCGCGCGCACGGCGCAAGCGGCAAGTTCGTCTGCTCCATCTTGCGCCACGGCAACAAGGATCGTGTCGAGCTTGTCATCCCCAACGACCTTGCGGGCTCGGACTTCTATCGCACGGCCGTCAGCCGGCTTTCGCAGGAAAATCTTGCGGAAACATACCGTACTGCCCTGTTCCAGGAGGGGTCGATAGATCCGACCATAGGCCTGATGGAACTGGCGGTCGACTACAATGCACGGCTAACCATCGAACCGATGGACGACGGAGCCGTGCGGCTGACAGCTGATCTGACACTCGAGAACTAAGCGCACCGATGTCCGAGACGATTGCACATAGCTATTCCGCGACCTTCGACGAGAACAACCAGGAATTCTCGATCGTCGGATCGATGCGGCCCCAGCACGAACAGGAACTAGCCGCTTGCATTGGTCTTTTCGAGCAGGCCCTGTCGAAGGTGCGCGGCACGCTCTACCTCAACGTCAAGAGGCTGGTGCGGCTCAACAATATTGCCTTCAAGGTCATATCCGGCCTTCTCGTGCGCGCGACCGGCGAGCGCAGCGACCTGCGCATCTCGATCATCACGTCGAGCGTCGTCGGCTGGTCCACCCGCAAGTTCACGCCCCTGAGCCAGTTGACCCCGCGGATCGTGGTCGAGCAGTACGACAACGAATTCTATCCCGGCCAGGCCTTCGTCGAGGACGGCGAGATCATCTCGCTGCTGCGGACCCAGACCAAGCTGACTTGGCGGCATGAACGCAACCTCCTGCCGCGGCACGGCCTGATGCCAGGCATGAGCGTCGCCGATATCTGCTGCGGCATCGGAGACTTCGCCGTGCTGCTGCACAAGGAGTTCGGCCCTTCGCGACTGCTTGCGCTCGACCACTCCAAGCCCAGCCTGGCCTATGCTCGCAAGGTCGCGGCCGATTTCGGCATCGATGGCATCGAGTACGTATATGGCGATGCATCCGAGATGCTGATCGAGGACAATCAGTTCGATTTCGTCACCTGCCGCCATTCCCTTCAGATATTCGATCGTCCGGAACTGATCCTCAAGGAGCTGTTTCGCATCTGCAAGCCGGGCGGGCGCGTCTACGTGACGAATGAGAAGAACTCGCACTGCCTCGGTGAACCGAGAGGCGAGAGCATTCAGTGGACCTACAACGAAGTCGCGAAGATCGTCGCGCATTTCAGGCATGATATCGAGATCGGACCCAAGAGCCGACGCCTGCTTCTCGATGCCGGTTTCGATGCCGTGCGGATGGAGTCGTTCATGGTCACCAATCTGGACGGCGACCCTCAGGACTTCGCCGACATCATCGGCGCCTGGAAGAACCTCTTTGCCGGCAAGATGTCATCCATGCGCGGCGACGGTCCGGAGTTTGTCGAGCGGTTCCGGCGAGGTTTCGACGACCATATCTTCGCCGCCCTGCATCCCAAGGGCTATGCGGGCTGGCCGATTTGGGTGGCCTCGGGAAGGAAGCCGCTGTGAGCGTAGCCTCCGATCCTTCGATTGCCGTGCAGTCGCCTGGGCGGTTCTTGACCAAGAGCTTCCGCGCGAAGTTCATCCTCGTCGTCGGCGCGGCCGTGCTGTTCGATCTGATGCTCGGCGGCGGCATCGCCATCTGGAACGTGCAGCGCCTGTCCAAGGACGTTACGGAGCAGGTCGACGAGGGTCTTACCGAGGCGAACAAGGAATTCCTCCAGACCTACATCGAGGCGACGGCGCTCCGCGCGGACCTGCTGATCCAACGCGTGCATTCGGAGCTGGCAACGCTCGCTGCCACGATGCAGGCCGTGAGTGACAACCCAAGACTTGAGCAGTCTCTGTCAGAGGCTCTGACGCAGTCCCCGGGCTATTCGAGCGGGCTGGTCTACAATCCCGCAGGTGGTTGGTCGCAGAACGCGCCCGGCGTGCCCTCCGCCGTCAACGTCTGGGGCTACCTGCTTGACGAGGACAAAAATCCGGTCCCGGCTGCGCAGAAGAGCATCGAGGCGAGCGCCATTCTGGACCTCATCGGACCGGCGATGATGGAGGCGGGCGCTTCGAAGCTGCAGCTTTACTACATCGGGCCGAAAGATGCCTCGATCACCCGGGCGACGCCTTATTCGGATCAGGCGAAGACGCTGGACCAGTACTATCCTGGTCATAATAATGGCCCGAGCTTCTGGGATTTCTTTTTCCCGGGGATCTATGAGGGCTGGCAATCCTGGATTGCCAATCCCGCGTCCAGGCCGGTCGCCTCGCAGATCGTGATGACGCCGCCGTATATCGATGCTATTACCGGCAGCATCGTCGTTTCGTTTTTCCACCCTCTGTTCACGGCCGACCGCTCGGACGTGGCGGGCGGCGTCGCCGTCGACATGACGCTCGACCAGCTCGTCAATCTCGTGGAGAGCGTCAACATCGCCGATACCGGCTTTGGTTTCCTCGCGACGTCCAACGGCAACGTTCTAGCGACGAACGATATCGGCGAGCGCACGCTCGGATTGAACTCGAGCGACGTCGACGGCCAGCAGGGTGTCACCGGCGTTATGCGCTCACTGCGTGAAAGCGCGCAGTCGGCCATCGCGAGCCTGGAACTTCCCGCGGACCAGAATACGGTGCTCAAGCACGTCTTCTTGGAGAAGGGTGGGGAACAGGTTCCCTATCTCGTCGTGCTGCGCCAGCTTCAACCGATCAATCTGTGGGACGGTAAGACGATCGACGCAGAGCCGATGACGCTTGGCTTCGTCGTATCGGAGCGGGAGATTTACCAGTCACTCCTCTCGGTTCAGGACAATATATCCGAAGCCACGACCCGGATTGTCCAATACCAGGTCATCATCCTTTTCATCAGCCTTCTCATCGTTCTGGGTGCGGTCTACGCAATCTCGGGCCGCATCACCGCCGGGCTCAGTGCGCTCGCCAATGCGGCACGCCGTCTTCAGGAAAAGGACTACTCGGTCCGCGTCGATATTCCGTCGCGCGACGAGGTCGGCGCCGTCGGCGTTGCCTTCAACAAGATGGCCGAGGAAATCAGGTATCATACGGAAAACCTGGAGAAGCTGGTCGAGGAGCGCACCCATGAGCTCGCGAACGCAAATGATGAGATCATGGCGCTCAATGCGCGTTTGAAATCCGAGAACCTGCGGCTCGGCGCTGAGCTCGACGTCGCCCGCCACATCCAGAAGATGGTTCTGCCGAAGTCGAACGAACTTGGCGCCATCCCGCAGATCGAGGTCGCCGGCTATATGGAGCCGGCCGACGAGGTGGGCGGCGACTATTTCGATGTGCTTCAGAGCGGCAATCGCGTGAAGGTCGGCATCGGCGACGTGACAGGGCACGGACTGGAGAGCGGCGTCCTGATGCTGATGGTGCAGTCGGTGGCGCGAGCCCTGCAGGAGCAGGGCAGCGGCGATCCGAAGGAGTTCCTGGCGGTCCTGAACCGCACGATCTTCAAGAACATCGAGAGAACCGAGACCGACAAGCACCTGTCGCTGACCTTCCTCGATTACGAAAGCAGCAAGGTCACGGTTTCGGGCCAGCACGAGGAAGTGCTGGTCCTGCGCAACGGCGGCGAGGTCGAGCGCATCGACACCATCGATCTCGGTTTCCCGATCGGTCTGGAAAGCGACATCTCACCGTTCATCAAGACGCATGACGTAGACTTCGACAAGGGCGACATCATCGTCCTGCACACGGATGGGGTGACCGAGGCGGAGAGCCCGTCGGGCGAGCTCTTCGGGATCGAGAGGCTGTGCGAAAGCGCCAAGCGCCACCGCAACGGCAGCGCCGGCGAGATCAAGGACGGCATCATCGCGGACCTGATGACCCACATCGGAACGCAGAAGATCCACGACGACATCACTCTGGTCGTGATGAGGCATCGATAGATGAGGACACATTACGGTGAGACGACGCTGCTCAACGGCTCCGGCGCATTCGGTAAATCGCTGACCTTGGCCGAAGGACCGCTCGACCTGACTTGGCAGCATGCGAGCACGACGTCGGAGTTCATCGGCGAGTTTTTTGCGCTACGCGGCGCCGCGCTTTCGCTCGACTACAACGAGACGCGGCACAGCCTCGGTTACCTCGTCAACGAACTGCTCGAGAACGCGGTGAAGTTTCGCCATCCGGGGGATATTTCCGTACACACCTCGATCGAGGGAGCGAGGTTCGAGATCAAGGTATCCAATCTCGTCAATCGCGAGAGGGCGGAGCGATTCAGCAGCCTGCTGGAAGAGATTACCTCCCGTGATCCGGGTGAACTGCTGATCGAGCGCATCGAGGCCAATGCGGAAGACGCCAATTCGTCGGCGTCCGGGCTTGGCCTCCTGACGCTGATGAGCGACTATGGCGCAAAGCTGGGGTGGGAATTCCTCGACAACGGCATCGGCGAGCCGATCCGGCTCAACACCTTCGCTGCGCTTACTCTCTCCTGACCCCCATTCATCGGAGCATCTCGCAACAATGGAAATCAAGACGAACGACTACAGGGTTTGGGCGGAGGGCGCGACGATCCACTACGAGGGAACCATGCGGCTCTCGGGCACGGAGGCCTATGCCCCCATTCTCGACATCATGCAAAACGTGCTGGCCAGCAAGCCGGAGACGATCGTCCTGGACCTGACGGAACTCGAGTTTCTCAACAGCTCCGGCATTAACCTGCTGGCGAAGTTCACGATCGAGGTGAGAAAACAGTCAGGCGTGGGCCTTGCAGTCTGCGGCTCGACCAAAATTCCCTGGCAGAGCAAGTCGCTCCCCAATCTGAAGAAGCTTTACCCTGCTGTCGTTCTCGAGATCAGCTGAACGATCTGCGCTGCCGTGGGCCGCAGGTTCTGCGGCCCGACCCCGGCCTCCAGAATACGCGCAAGCTGCCGGTCGATGCCGGCCGGGAGTGTCATTTCGGCCTCGCTTGCGTTCCCGCTCCGAAGCCGTCGTTCCAGGATTGCCGCCGCGTGCTCGTCGCAATCGGGCGCGCCGTTCAGGAGCCAGCAGCCGATGGCGCACAGGGCCTGGACGTCCGAGGCGGGCGAGGGCAATCCGCCCGCGATGAGTTCAGCCGCCATCCATCGCGGTGAGCCGGCAAATTCTGCACCCGCGATCGGATCCCGCGATCCGAGGGCCGCTATCCCGAAGTCGATGATGACCGGACGGTCACCACGGAACATGATATGCGCCGGCTTCAGGTCCGCATGGATGACGCCACGCGCGTGCAGATAGGCCAGTGTCTCTGCCAAATCGCGCAGCAGAGTGAGAACGGCGCTCGATTGACGGAATCCTGGGCGCCGTACCGGGTCGTCGAGCCCGTTCTGCAACAGCTCGAGGGCGAGCCAGCCTTCTCCGGATCCGAAGCAGCGGGCGACGCCCGGATGGTGCAGGGTTTGATGAATCGCGACTTCCCGCCGGAAGCGGGCTACCCCGAGCGGATCCGGCCGGCATCGTTCGGGCACGAGCCGCTTGATGATAACGTCTCTACCCGATCGATCGACGGCAGCAAGAATCTCGATGGCACCCCTTCGGTGAATGAGCCGCACGTCCGAGAAGGGGAGCCCATCCATGGCTGGTCAGATCGCTCCGACGCGTTTCCAGATCGGTACGGCCGTTTTCAGCACGAGTTGCATCTGCTCGGCAATCAGCCGCTTGTTCTCGTCGTCGTCGTGGATCAACTCACCCTCGTGGCGGATGCGATCGCCCCGTGCGGAGAGAATACGCCAGACCTCATTTGTCAGAGCCCCGGCCTCTGCAGGCGCGCCATTCGCCATCGCCTCATAGGCCAGCATCTCGAAAAGGCGGATGGTGACGCCCGAACCCGTGCCGGATGCGGCAAGCGCACATACCGCCCGGCTCTCGTCGGCACAGGCACTCAGACTGGCGGCATTGAAGCGGGCTGCCGCAGAGCGGCTCTCGGGCGAGATCTCGTTGGCCAGGATCATCGCCTGGCGTGATCCCACCAGCATGCCCACCACTTCCCGCGGCGTGACGCTGCTGCGCTCCGCCTCAGGCAGGTCCATCAGTTCGCCGACCGTGCGTGGCGCCTCCGCCAGGGCCTTGAGGGCTGGGCCGTAGAAGTTCTGATTTAGGGTCGCTTCGCCGAGCGGAACCTTGATATCGCGCGTTATGGCGTCTTCCGGGATGACCAGCGCCAAGTTGAGATCGCGGATACGCGCGTCGAGGCGTCTGTCCGCGATCGCGCGAACGCCCCGGATGTAAACGTCGCGGCGAAACGTGCGCGCCATGAAATAGTCCTTTGCGGTTTCGGCGAAAGCCGCTGGGGTGGCCGCGACGAGCTCGCGTTGCTGCTGCGTCAGCGACAGATCGGGAAAGTTCTCCAACAGATTGGCTGTGCCGCCATAGCTCAGCTTGGCTGCCGCCATGTCGCGCGCGACGTCGACCTGGTAGCAGGGCGACCAGTGGGCGTTCAGGTATTCGTGCGAGAGATAAGCGACGTTGCCGTTTTCGCGTTCCTTGCCGAGCCGTTCGAGCATTTCGGCCTCGATCATTCCGGAGCCGGCCTTTGCAAAGGCGGCGACCTTGTCGAGGGCCGCGATGATGCGCCGGTCGCTGCGCTCGCTGGGGGCCTCGGCGAACATCGACACCAGCCTTTGCAGCGGCATGGTCGAGGTCCAGCCGGGCAGCGCATTGTAGGTCACGTAGACAAGGCCGCCCGGCTTGAGGTGCCGTTCGATGAACTGCATGATATAGGCGCGGTTCGCCGCGCTCACCCAGGCCCATACACCGTGAAGGGCGATATAGTCGAAGCGGCAGAGGTCTCCGTGCCTGCCGCCGGCCAGGTCCTCGAAGGAAGCCTCTTTGATATGGACATTGGTCAGCCCCGCCGCTCTGGCCAGCCCGCTTCCGCGAGCGATATGCGCCGGATTGAAATCGAAAGCCCAGACCTCGGCCCGCGGATTGGCTGCCGCAATCGTCAGCGCCGTCTCGCCGACGCCGCAGCCGAGTTCGCAATAGCGAAAATCTGCACCGGGCGCCCGCGGTGGCTCGATGCCCCGCAGAAGGCAGGCCAGATCGAGATGCGCCGGTGCCTGCTCCATATAGTATCCGGGCAGATACTCTACGTCGGATACGTAGCCGTCGGTCCAGTCGTGCATTGTCGGTTCCTGTCAGCGAAGATGGGCGGGTGGGCGGAATTCGGCGAAGGCCGAGCTGGTGCGTGGCCTGTCGGAGGCGAGCCATGTGTTCCAGCCCAGTCGGCTCGCGGATGCATCGTCACGATTGCCACCGAGCCTGAGCATCGGCACCTGGGCGCCGTCCAGTTCGAGGCGGATCCGGAAAGACTTGTCTGCGCCGAGCGCCATGGCGGCAAGATCGCTCAGCATGCTGGCGCGGAGCCCATCGGGAAGCAGCGAGCGGAAGGCAGGATAGGAGAGGGGACCGACGCGGACGAGGACCGACGACTGGATGTCGAAGGTGCGCGTGCCAAGGACCGCGTCCTTGCCGAGCGTCGTGAAGTGCCCGACTTCGCTGCGGCCGCGCGGCAGGCGCGTCTGATCGGCTTCGGCTATGGGCAGCCATTCGCCGAAGAACTGGCGGATCTTCACGCGATGGCCGAGCGCACCCGAGAGCGCCCGCTCCACGGCGACCACCGATCGGCCTTGCTTTGAGAGAAGGCCACCGAAGTGGACGAGCGTCTCGTCCGGCATTTTCATGCGCGACGAGACCGACGGCATGCCGATCCCGACCAGCGCCTTAAAAGCCGTGTCGATCGTGTTGCTCGCCCCGAGCCGCAGGGCGCGTTCGCGCGCAATCACCGGGCGGTACTTGACCCAGGCCTCGTAGAGCAGTCCCGCTAGGCGATTGTTGAACACGTCCAGAAAGTCTCGCAGCGCCGGATTGCGCTCGCGGACGCTGAGCTGCACCAGCTCGCTTAGTGCGTGAGAAAGCACGCCGGACGGTCCGGTGAGCCCGACGAGGGTCTGGGTAGCCTCGACAGGCCCGCCCTGCCGTGGCCGGCGTAGCGCCGTGACCTCGGCCGCGGCGAAGCCGAGCGGAACGGCGGAGCGGATTGTGAGTGCCGACTTGCGCGGCTCGACACCCGATCCGATCGGATCCGGCGGCGGGCTGCCGGTCGCTTCGCATTCAAGCGCAGCGATGAGCTCGCGCAGGCGAACGAGCTGGAAGAACTCGTAGGCCTGCGGCTGCTCGAACAGGCTCGCCGCTAGAGAAGAACGTGATCGCCGGCGCGTGCTGGCCATGTCTTCAAAACCTCGCTGCGACCCTTGACCGCGACCGTCAGCCGCGAGAACGAATTAACGCTTGCGTAGAGACCCAGGAAACGCTCAACCACGCTGGCCATCAGGTAGATGCCGTTGCCGGAGAAGTTGGCTTCGTCGAAGGTCAGGGTCACGTCGATGCCGCGGCAGAAGGCGCTCTGCCCGGCAGCCCGCACGCGCGCCGTTCCCATCTTCGACGACACACCGACGATGCCCTCGATCAGCGCGCGGGTCTCGGCCGAGTTGTGGAAGTCATAAAGCATGAGCATCTCGTGGAGCGCCGCCAACCCGCCGTCCGAGACGAGCGAGAGATGATTGAGCGACAGATGCGAGACGAGGCGCCAGCGGCCGGCCAACCGGTTCAGATTGCGCAGGGTCGGTGTCGGCGCGGTGAGCATGCGCATGCTTCCGACCAAAGGCGACGGTTCCACCATGCGCAGCTCTGGGTGACGGCCCCCGAAGGGGAGGCGTTCGGGTCTGTTTCTGTTGAGGCAGAGTGTCTCGACCGCAAGCACTCCATCGGAGGGAAGGTTCGGCCGGAAATCGAGATCCACGATCGAAAGCGAAACTTCGCTGCCGGGGTTATCGGCGTCGCCGTCTGTCCGCGAGGCGTGCCACCAGCCGGCATCATCCGCCGCCATCGCGTCAAGCGAATGATCGAGGCCGTAGAAGGGGCGGATGGGGTGTCGCCTGCCGTCCGCATCGATCGAATGGACGGTCTCGATGCTGTAAACCTCGAGCGCCCGCGACCGGCGCGCGTCCGGGGTGATGCGATATTGCGTCGTGCGCCGATCGATCGTGACCGGTTCTGCTGTCTGAGGGAAGAGATTGACGATCGGCGTGCATCCCAAGGCGAAGGTGGCGGCAGTCACCGAACGTTCCAGGGCCGGCCAAGGCCGTTTCAGATAGAGGAAGACATCGATCGTGCGTCCCTTGCCCGCCAGTGCGGCGCGGTCGGGGAAGGTCAGGTCCACAAAAAGAAATTTTTCCGGGAAAGCGAAATACTCGGTCAGGATCCGGAAGCCGATATGGGACGCGCTGCCATAAGGCAGCAGCCCCTCGTTCTCATCGAAGCCCGCCGGCGAAAGCGCAGCGGCATCCACCACAACGGGAGAGGGATCGTTCACCCCTTCGGCGAAGGCAACCGCCAGCGCGTCATTGAGCAGAAGTTCGTAGAGCGGATAGACCAGCTGCGGCTGGCCGCGCAGGAAAAAGCGCAGCCGGCTAGGCCCGTTCCGCGCGAAACTGGCGTCGGGCTGCAGCATCTCCAGGGTTAGCCGCAGACATGCGGCCGCATTCGGTGCCTTAGGTGTTTCGGGCGCCATGATCGGGCGCCCGGTGAGGGAGGCGAGCTTGATAGAGATCGGGTGCAGCGTCACCTCGCTGCTGGTGCTGAACCTGCACTCGTCGCCGTCCACGGGCTCGGTATCGATCAAAGTGCCCCGGCGCACGACATGTGGCTCAGCCATCTCCCGCGATGGCTCCATCTGCAGGATCGAGAGCGAAGGAATGGGACGCTCGAAATGCGGATAGAGCACGTTCAGGAAAGCGTCGGTGAGCTCGGGAAAGTCGTCGTCGAGTTTCTGGCGGACCCGTGCCGTCAGATAGGCGAATGCCTCGATGAGGCGCCCGACATGCGGATCCTCGATCGAATCCTCGGACAGGCGAAGCCGGGCCGCAATGCGCGGGTTTTCGGCGGCGAATGCCGCGGCCGCCCGCCGAATGTTGAGCAGTTCGCGGTTGTAGTGAAGAAGGAGGTCATCCGTCATGTCTAGCGGATCTCCCGGATTTTGGTCGCCAGTTGCAAAGGGAGGCCGCCGAAGCCACGAAGTGGTCGCGGCCCAAATCGGCGTGGACGGGCGCGGATCGTCATCGCAGTTCCGGACAACTGAAGTTGGAGAGGATATCGCGCGAGAACGGATTGCGCGTCGGCGGCGCCGTTACGAACAGGCGCAAGCTCCGGCTGCCGATGTCGAACTGATAAGGCACGACATCGGTGGTTTTGGCTTCGAGGATGTGGCCGGCATCGAACAGGCGAAAGAGAGCCCACGCGCCCTGAAAGCGCAGCATATTGCGTTCGCCGTCCATTTCCGGCGTCATCGACAGCATGGCCTCGGCAGCGGGGTTCTCTGGCGGCCAGCTGAAAACAGATGCGCTCGGTGGACCATGCGCGTAGATGAGCGTCGGTCCGCCGATGTCGAGCTGAAAGGCGCGGGCGCGGCGGTCGAGGCCGATCGGCTCGACCTCGAACGCCACAAGCGGCTTTTCCGATTCGCCGAAATAGGCTGTGGTGATCTCGTCCGCGAGTTCGAACTGGCGCAGCACGGAGTCGTCGAGGTCGAGCCCGAACTGCTGACCGCTCCGCCAGCGCCAGGGCTTGGCATTGCTGTCGATGAAGGGACGCAGATAATCGTTCCGGAACGAGGCGATGGCTCCCTTCGGCCCGAAAAGGCTGGCAAAATCGGCGATCGCCGCGTCCCGGCTGCTGCCCGGCTCGAAGGGGTAGCGGCCGGCCGTCGTCGCCAGGCAGAGCGGCAGCACTGTCGTCGTCCAGATGTCCGCCAGCCGCTGCCGGGATTTGCCGGCAGTCACGGCAGCGGCCTTGTTGAGGATGCGTCGGAAGAGGGGCTGCAGGTTTTCAGGAAGCGCAGCCACGCGCTGGGTCAGGTCGGCAAGCAGGGTCTGCGGTTCGGTGCCGAGCTCGAGCACGTCACCGCCAATGGCGACATGGTTTATCTGACGATAGAGCGGCTCCATGGCCGCAAGGAGCGCATCGATCTGCGCTTGCTGGCCTTCATCAGCCACGACAGCCTTGCGAAAGGGAGGGAAGTGATCGGATACGGCGCTCGCCACGTCGATGACGCGATGCGGCGTCAGGACTGAAAGCTCGCCTGGCTGAAGGGACCCGGCTGCGCCAGCCACCGCGTCGAGCGCCGGTGGAGCGGCTTCAGCCGGGTTCGTCTCCTGCGCGATCCCCACGGTCAGTTCCTTGATCGGGGAGGGCTGGCCGATGGTGAGCGCCATGGCGCGCGCCAGATCGCCAGCCGTATTCGCCTGGGCGATGTCGAGATCGGACAGGAGGCTTTCCCAAACCGTGATGTAGTCCACCCGGTACAGGTCGAGCAGGCCGTCCCGAATGCGGCGCTCCTCGCGCTCGCGTTCCGCCGAGGTGTCGGCCATCCCCAGGGCCCACAGGTCGGCCGCCACGCGGCCGGCGGCCTCGCGGGACGCGGGCAACATCGTCTTCTTCAGTCCGTCGGCGGTATAGATGCCGGGAATTCCGTCCCAAAAGCTCTTGCCGCTGATGCGGCTCAGCGCCTGCGGTCCGGCAAGCCCCATATGCTCGACGGGACGCCAGGCAGGGCGAGCGGTTACCGCCGGCATTGCCAGCGCCAGGTCGTAGGCGATGCGCGCCAGCGTATAATCGGAAATGCGCCCGCGGGCACGCTCCACGAGCACAAGATCGATGGGTGGCGCTGTCACCTGGAGCCGCGAGAATTCGGCGAGATGCGCCGCGACAGCCTGCTCGACTTCGGCACTGCGGTCATTGGGCAGCCAATGGCTCGTGAAATCGGCGGCCACAAGTCTCGCTGTCTGCGCATCGACCGGCCTTTCGCCTCCGATCATGAGGTAAAGCTTGAGCTGCTGCAGCCGCAGCGCTTCCGGCGTTCCGGATGCGCCGAGTCCATTGCGCAGGTAGCTCCACAGAAATGGCAGGACCATGTCGGCAAGGGCACTGTCGTAGACGCTCTCCCCGGCAGCTTCGGCACCGCTGGTGTTATAAAGCCCCGCGGTCGTATGCTTCGGCCGTTCCTGCGCAAGGTTGCGGAGATGGTCGAGGATCTCGAGCACCGGTCCGAAGCCGGCCGGCATCGCACGTTCCGGCGCCGCATGCTGGATCGACTGCCGGGCCTCGGACGTGCCTTGGTCGAGGCGGCCGACATAGGCTCGACCTTCCGAAAAAGCGAGCCACCAGACGGTGATGAAAAAGACCGCCGCCATGGCAAGCGCCACATTGGCGCCGATATCCCGCATCTGCATGATGACGCGGCCAGGCCGCGTCAGTCCGGCCAGACCCCGTTCCGGCAGCATTACCTTTTGGAGAAGACCCGCCACGAAATAGGGCCTGCTGCGGATGGCGATCGACTGCGGTGCGGCGCGAAGGCCCTCACCGCCATAGGCGAAGTCCTGGCCCAGGGCCGACGCCGAAATATCGACGAAGTCGTTGGTCTGGCTCGCGCTGACGAAGAACAGTCCACGCACGAGAGGCGGAACGGCGAAGCGGCCGGTCGATGTCAGCTGCTGCACCAGCGGCAAGAGTTTCGGCTTCAGCAGCGCGAACTGCGATGGCAGTTCGTTGATGCGGCGGCGGCGCAGTTCGTCCGGTTCCTCGTGCAGCCTCATCGTCAGCTGGCCGCATATCGGCTGCAACAGGTCGGCGAAGCCGGCCGAGAATGCACTGCCGGCCGAGTCCGCCGGCGGCCGGTCGAGCGCGGCTAGCGGAAAGCCCAGGGCGGCCTCGCGTTCCTCCGCCGGCAGGCTCTCGAAGAATTCCTCGAAACCTAAAAGCAGGTCGAGCTTCGTCACGACGATGTAAAGAGGTGCGCGGGTGCGCAGCCGCGTGCCGATCTCCTCCATTCGCCGTCGTGCGGCTACTGCGAGATCGATCAATGCCTCTGGCTGCGCCTGGAGCAGATCGTCGACGCCGATCGTCAGGACCACGCCGTTGAGCGGCTGCCGCGGCCGAAAACCGCGCAACTGGTCGAGAATGCGCGGCCACAACTGACGCGGCCAGCCTTCTTCCTGTTGGAGGAACGCGCCGTCCAGTTCGACCAGCACAGCCTCATCCAATAGGTGGAACTGAGCAGTCGCTGTGTCGTCCGCATTCGTGTCGTTGTCATTGACCACAGAGGGTCGCACGCTTCGGCAGAGCGTCGATTTGCCGGTCCCTGTCGCACCGAGCACAATGTACCAGGGCATCGCGGCCGCGCCCGAGCCTGGTCTCCGCGAGCGGCCGAGAAACCTGCGGACGTCACGTGCTGCGGCACGAAACTGCTGAAAGCGTTGCTCGACCGACTGAGCCTCGCGGTCCGCCGCGACATCCTTCTCCTCTTCTCGTCGGCGCAGTGCCGCCAACAAGGCCTGCTCATCACTGCTGCGCCGCGCGCGCATGAGGACGCCGCCGATGCCCCATGAGAGAGCCAGGAGCAGCAGAAGCACGAGCCGCACCGGCACCGAACCCAGCGGGCGCCACTCGCCGGTGCCGAGGAGAGGCCCGAGAAACCATATCGCGAGCGCCAGCAGGACGATGAGGATCGTCAGGTAGACTGCTGGGCGCGCCAGCACCCGCCCGAAACGCCTCAGGGTCGACTTGAGCGTCACGACAGACTTTCCCGGTAGGCGATCATGCGCCGCGCGGCATCGATATAGGCAGGGTCGACGGCGAGGCCGCCGGCTTCGCGAATGCCCTCCATCCCCTCGCTGACCAGCCTTTCGCGATCTGCCTCGGGAACGAGCGACGCATTCTCCTCCAGCCATTGTCTGACGCTGTCGGAGCCTGGCATGGCAGCCGCTTCGGCAACGGCAATGAGCGCCTTGAGCTCAGCGTCGCCTGCATTCGCGTCGACCAACTGCGTCTCGATCAGCGCGGACAAATGCGGCAGCAGAACATTCTGGCGGAAGCTGCGCCGCGCGTCGGCCAGGGCGGATCCGTAGAGACGCCTTCCGTTGTAGCCGAGCAGGAGGGCAGGCGGCGAAGGTTCAGCCCGGATTTCCGCAACGAGGGCGTCGAAGCGTTCTATTGCCGCGACGACCGAGGGAAGCTGGCTCGCAGATGAAGGCGACGCAAAGGCAGGGAACTCGGCGGCTGCCCGGGAGAGGCGCGGGGCCAGCTGTACCTCCCTGTCGAAGAGCCGGAACACATATATACCAGCTGTAAGCGTGCACAGGATCATCACCGCAACAGACGCCCACTGCATCGCGGCCCATGGACTGCGTTTCGCTGCGCCTAAGCCCGCTTCCGGCAGGATCGCTTGCCGGAAGGCGCCGGCAATGAAATAGCCATGGTTTTCGTCTTCCATGCCCAGGTCGGGCGGCAGGGTGCCGATGCGCGGCAGGGCGAACCACCGTGAGAGATCGGGCAGCAGGGAATCGATCGTCAGCGGCTCCTGGTGGGCACTGGTCAGGAAAATTCCACGCAAGATTGCTCCTTGCCAGGCGTGGGTCTGCTTGGGAAGGAGCGCGTCCACGATCGGCTTGATCTGATGGCGCAACGCCGCCACCTGAGTAGCGAAGCCGTGAATCCGGCCGCTTCGCACCGGATCGGCCTCCCGCGAAAGCCATTCGACATGGCGGGCGCGCATTGCCGAAAGCAGGCGATCGAAGCCCTTCTCGATCTCCGCTGCTGCCTGCTCCGTCGTGAGGCCGTCGGCCAGCGGGAGCGAGAAACCCCATGGCGTTGCGCGATCCAGAGGCTCAAGTCGGTCGAAGAACTCACGAAACCCCGGAACCATGTCCGTCTTGGAAAGCAGCAGATAGAGGGGCGGGCGCGCGCCGATCCGTTCTTCAAGCAGGCCCAGGCCGCCGGAAATCGCGTCCGCGATCGCGCGGTGTTCCGCTTCGTCGGCAAGCGTGAGGTCGGCGGGGCTGATGATCAGCAGCGTGGCGCTCACCGGCTGTCGCGGCCGCACGACGCGGATAAGGTCGAACACGTCCCGGCTGCTGCCTTCGCCGCTGAAATTCGTCTCGACGAAGATGGCGTCCTGTCCAACCCACCAGCGCGATGCCCCCACCGTGGCGGGCAGGCCCAGCCCAGTGTCCGACTGCAGGAGCATTGCCGACTTGCCCGAGCCGGACGGTCCGGTGACGAGATAGAGCGGCAAGGAATGGCGGCGCCGGCTACCCTTCAGCCCGCGGTCGGCGAGGAAGCGGAGCACGGCGCGCCGCTGATCCCGCAGATTCGGCGCTTCCGAACGACTCGCCTTGCCGCCGAACATCCAGCGACCCGACAGGACCGGAACAAGGGCCCAGGCGATGACTGGCGCGAGCGCTGCCGCGAAGCGCGGCAATTCATCGGCCACGGGAGCGCTGCGCCAGATCCACCAGCTCGCCGCGGATGCGATCACGAGGCCTGCCAGCCATGCCAGCATCGAGCCCGCTCTCATGGCGCCTGTTCCGCTGGGACCAGGAATTCCACGCGGCGATTTCGCGCCCGCCCTTCCGGCGTGGCGTTGCTGGCGATCGGGTCGTTCTCGCCGCGGCCTTCGTAGCTGACCCGCGTCGCCGTCCCGATATGACGCTGCAGCATCTGCGCGGCCGAGCGCGCGCGCGCAACGGAGATAGCCATGTTGTCGCCGAGCGGACTATTGGCGCCGACCGGCAGGTTGTCGGTGTGGCCCAGGACGAGGACACGGCCGGCCTCGGCGTCGAGCGCATCCGCAATGCGCGCGATGAGCGGGTCTTCCTCCTCCGAAAGTTCGACACCGCCGACCGGGAAAGAGGCCGCGAGCATGCGGATTGCGACGTCGTCGCGGAGCTCCGCGACCTCGATCCGCCTGGCGGCGATGTCGTTCCCAAGAGCTTCCGAGATGCGCTCGATCTGGGTCTGTCGCACGGGCGGTTGCGGGTCGGGCACGGTGGGCACGCCGGCCTTCTCGACCGTCACCGGTATGTTGGGCCCGAGCGCACGGATTTGTTCCGCGGCGCGTTCGACGTCCGCCCGCAGGCTTATGCTGGAAAATGCCCACAGCGCGATCAGGAGGATCAGCAGCAGGATCGCCGCCAGCCACGGAGCGGCCATTGAGCGCGGCGGCTTGTAGGGCGCGTTCGCCGCCTCCCACTTGCCCGAGAGCGTTCGCTCATAGGGGCCGCGGACCCGCCGTATCGTCCGGTAGAGGTCATGACGCAGACGCGTGAGGTGACCCTGGCCGCTCTCCATGACGCGGTACTTCCCGATGAAGCCGATCGAGAGGCAGATCGCCAGCAGTTCCAGCGCGTCGATGTTCTGCTCGGGCTGCTGTAGCATGTGCGACAGGAGATCGAAGAAGCGCTCGCCGCCCCAGGTCTCGTTATAGAGCAAGCCGACCAGGCTGCGGCTTGCCCACCCGCTGGTGGCGCCCCAGCGGGTGTTCAGGATGATGTCGTCGATGGAGGCGCAGAGCGCATAGCGGGCCACCCGCACGAGGCGCCCGGGTATATCGCGCGCCATCGCCGCCGTCTCGAAGCGCTTGATCTCGTCCATCACATGGCGGCGGAACTCGGCGATGTCCTCCGGCGGCGCGCTCTCGTTAAGCCGGCCGGCCAGCCACAGCAACGGCGCGGCGGCGGCCGTCAAAGGATTGATGGCCGCAAGCTCGAAGGCCTTGTCGATCTCGCTGTCGCTGCCGCGTCGGCGCAGCGGACCGCCGGGATCGTCGAAGTTCTCGACGGCAGGGCCGCTGCTTCGGCGCGGAGCGGCGAAGAAATCTTCATCGAGATGGAAGTCGGCCGTTGACGAGGCATGCGAGGCGTGACCGAACCCATGGTCGGGATGCGGCGCGGGCGCCGGACGACTGCCGTTTAACGGTCGCCGGACCGTGTCGTCCGATCCGAATAATTGAGCAAATGGGTCGCTCACCCCGCGTCCCCCCTAGCCATGATCAATCCTTGACCGCCCACAGATCGAGTTCGAGCGCCGGAAACTCGCCAGAGACATGAATCGTCAATCCGTTGCCTGCCGCGATCTGCTTCCAGAGCGGGCTGGTCCGGTCCAGTTCGAAATAGGCTTTGCCAGTGTGGTAGGGGACCTGGCGCGGTGCCACCGGCAGTGCGCGCGGCATGATGCCGGGCAGCGCGGCGTTGACGAGTTCGCGGATCTGCTCTGCCGGTCCGATCTTGATCTGCCCGACGAGACTCCGCATCAGCGCTTCGGCCGGCATATCGGCCTTCGCGGCGAGCACGAAGGCGTACTTGCCGAAGATCGACTTGTCGGTCACCTCGGCGACGCGGATGCCGTAGCGATGCTCGACCAGCGGAATGGCGATGGCACCGCGTTCCAGCACCGCGCTCAGCGCCTGTCGCAATGCCGCGGACACAGGCGCGAAGGTCGCCTGGAGGAGCTCGTGGTCATAGATCGGCAAGGGGTGAGGGCGGTGGCCTGACATGGTGAAGGTCGCGAGTTCACCGGCCAGGGCGACCGCATTGCGGAACAGGTCCTCCGGGTGGATACAGGACGCCGCCTGAAGATGCGCGAAGAGCGGCTGCCAGCGATTGATGGCCTGCAACATCATCAGATCCGTCAGCTCCGCCGCAGTGCCGGCATTGCCGCCGGCGATTCGCGAGGCGATCGCCTCGCCGCGATGATTGAGCAGGCCGACGATCTCGGTCATCAGGCCCGAAAGAACGTGCGAGACGGAGGAGTCGAGCGTTGGCGGAATATATCCGTCGTCCAGCAGCACGGCGTTGTCGGAGCGGACCTCGACGATGCGCGCCAGTCCGATCCCGACCGTGCCGCTGCGCTCGCTCGTCCCCAAGGCATATCGGAGGCGCATCTTGCCGACGCCGATCGGCACAGTGCCGATCTCGCTGCTATTGGCATCGGCGACCTCCGCCTCCGTCACCGTATAGCGGGTGAGCGCGTCGATCTGCGGCTCCGCTGCTTCGCGCCCGCCTGGCTGCACGAGGGGAAGCGTCAGATAGACGACCGCGTTGCGAAGGTCCTGCGGCAGTTCCAGAGGGGGAAGCTGATCGGCGTCGCCGGGAAGCTGGAACGGCGTGCCGTCCTGGAAGACGCCGGCAGCACGTTCAACGCCGAAACGCCCGATCGCCAGCAGTTCGCGATTGAGCTTCAGTTCGGTGAGACCCCAGGCATAAGGGCGCAGCGCGCCGGTGCGCCCGCGCACGAGACGCTCGAAATAACGCGCTTCCTGCTGGAAATGCTGGGCACGGATGAACATGCCCTCCGACCAGATCACCCTGTCGTCAAAGGGCATGCGCTTCTCCTTCGGCGTGCCGCCGCGGCGCCAACCCGTCCGACGACAGGCTCTCCACCTTTGCCTCGCGCATTGCTCCCGCCCTCTCGCGCATCAGTCCTGCGGTCCCAGATCGACGGCGAGCGTCTTCAGGTCCGCTTTCAGCTTAAATCGCTTCTCGCCTTGCATCCCGACCATGGCGCGCCACTTCGCATTGTCGAACTGGCGGAACCCGGCCACGACGGCCACGATGGTCGTGCCTTCGATCAGATTGGCCTTGATCCGCTCGATCCCCCCGGGATCGAGATACATCTCGGTCTTGCCGAGAAGGGTCGGGCCAAGCGTTGCCTCGTCCTGTTCCCACAGCTGCCGAAAGCTGGCATTGGCGAAGGCCGTCTCGCCGCTGAGCTGGTAGAGGCGCACGATGATGGGAGAGGGCTGGCCGCTGGGCGAAGGATTGACCAAGGGCGACGCGGTGGCGATGAAATCGATGCCCGCATCCTGTGGCGCAGGCTTGATCTCGATCTCCGTGGGCGGCGGCTTGCGCTCCATCAAGCCGCAGCCCGCCATGCCCAGCGTCAGGACAAAAAGCAACAATGTCCGAATCGAGCCGGGCATCCACCCCCCACCTAATGCCGGATGCTCTCCAGCTATTCGCCCGCCGCGTCAACGCCCGGAAGCTTTGCTCAGCAATTCAGACAACCGGTCCGTGAACTTGCCGCGCTCGCTCACGGACAGCACCGCGATCGCCGCCTCGACAGCCCGTGCAAGCGTTTCCACATCGACCCCGGCCGCTATGCGCAGCAGACTCACCCCGCCAGTGTCGTGCGACCATAGCGTGTCTTTCCCGGCGTGAATATCAGCAATTGGGGCTTCATGCACCTGTGCGGAGATATCCACGGATTTCCTGGTGTTCCCGATAGCCAAGCTATCGACCGGACCCCACCAGTCATCGAGAACCATGCCCTTGGCAGGGCGTTCACCTGGCACAGATGCAGGTTTCGGAGGCGCCGGTGATTCGCCATCCAATCCGCCGAAAGGACCATCGTCCGGCCCGATCTCCGGCGCCGCCGGCGCGAGAGTGCGTGCCTCCGCAGGCGGAGCCGACGCAGTGACGATCTCAGCCAACAGCACGGCGTCGCCAAGTTTCACCACGTCGCCGTTTTCTATGCGCCGGACAAGTCCGTAGCCGACCGGCTCCTCGTTGACCTTGACGCCATTGGTGGACATGTCCGTCAGCTGGTAGCCGTCGAAATCCTTCTCGATGCGGCAGTGGAGTTTGGAGAGGACGCGTTCGGGATCGGGTATCGGCCAATCGGCTTCCGGTGACCTGCCGATTACCAACGCGCTGTCCCGGAGACGGGCCTCCCTGCGGCCGCCGAGCAGTCGCTCGGGCCCCTTCAAGGTCAGTCGCAGTTCCATCGCCCCCTCCTTAGCCCTGGTCAGCGCTCCTTTCCGATGCGGTCGTGTCCGAAGCCGAATCTCTGCGCGCGGAAACCATGCGGCAAGTGTAGTGCATGCAGGAGCGGTCATGAAGACGCACGTGCCAAGGTATCTCGACCGCCCCTCCAGTGCGGCGCAGCGGCCCGGCAGCCATTTCGCCATCGGACAGCAGGAGATCGAGCACGTCCTCGGCTCGTCCTTGGTGCCACCCACGCTGCGAGTGGCCGCCCAGCCAGTGCTCCATGGCCGTCACTCGATCTGTCCAGTCGAAAGGCAGGGCGATCAGCGCCTCTCCCCCCAGCCGGATCACGCGCCCCAGCTCGGTGAGCACGGAACGCGGTTCTGTCACGCAGTCGATCAGGTTCATCGCCGTAGCCAGCGCAAAGGTCTCGTCCTCGAAGGGCAGGTTCAGGGCGTCGCAGATCCATACCTCGACTTTCTCGGAGCCGGGTACGGCCACGGAAAAGCGGCGCCGGTTGTAAACAAGGCCTACGCGGCGATGCGGATATTCGACAATTCCATCAGCCACGACCCGCCGCGCGACGCGGGCGAGGGCCACCGAGAGGTCGGCCGCGACGACCAGCCTTCCGGTTTTTGCGGCCAGTTCAGCCGCGACGCGCCCTGGTCCGCAGCCGAGATCGAGGATGGGCCCGTCCGGGAGCTTGTCCGACAGCATTGCGAGCCCCCGCTCCAGAGCCCGGGCAACCGAACCGGGACGCGCGCCGCCAGCGGTTTCGCCTTGCTCGGCTGGGTCGTGGTCACCCCAATGGTCCCACACATAAGAGGACATGTGCTGGCGTATCGATTGGAGCCCGCTGGAGGCGCCTGCGGCGTCGCCGAGCAGACTTTCCACAGCGGGAGGCAGGTCGGTCCGCGCCATCAGGTAGAAGAGATTGTCCTCGACGAAGCGCCGGATATCGGGCACTAGGATCGCCATGCCGTCGATGACCGGGAATTCGCCGCTGCAGCGTCCGCATTGCAGAATGCCGCAATCGATATCTTCGTCCGTCCCGGTTTCGGCGGTCGCAATGAACAGCGGCGAGTTGATACGTTCGCGGCTGCGGCAGGCTGGGCACACCGGCCTCAGCGCCTCGAAACTCGACCGGCGCATTCAACCTCCGATGATGACTGTCGGACAGCCGGGCGGCATGACCTTGCCGACCGGACTGGGGATCGGCGCAACACAGGCCGGGTGGGACGTAATGTCATTGACGCGGGCTGCCGGCATACCGCCGATCATGACCGAGCTGGAGCCCTTCGCAATCATCCCCGGCCCCCCCGGTACGCAGGAAGGCAGGACACACGGTGTCGATTGGTCGGTGACGCGGGCGGCAGGGAGATTGCCGATCAGAACGGTCGGACAGCCCTTGACGATGGGCAGCGGCAATGCCGGGTGCGGAGCCGGCGCGGGCACCAGCGCGGCAGGGTGGATAGGGGCGTGGCAGTGCGGCGCGTCCTGCTTGATCAGGTCGCCCATGCGAGCAGCGTTCATGCTCTGGCTGCTCCAATTGCGCGCGGCGCCAGCGTCTTGCCCAGCGTGAGCACATTCCAGCCCCGGCTTCGCCGGTAGCTCACCTCATCGAGAAGCGCTTTCACGAAATGCATCCCAAGCCCTCCGATCTGGCGTTCCTCGAGACCGGCATCGAGGTCGGGCGCAGCTATGCCCAGCGGGTCGAACGGCACGCCATCATCGCGAATTTCGACAATCAACCGATCCCGGTCGATCCGGATATCGACCAGCATCTCGTGAGCAGACCCGTCGCGGAAGCCGTAATTGATCTGATTGGTCAGTATTTCGTCAAGCGCGAGCTCCAGCGCGGATGCGTCCTCATTGGCCACGGCGTGGCGCGCCAGGTACTCGCCGACGGCCTTGAGCGCGTCCGGCACAGCTGCCCGGTCGTTGCGGATCGAGAAGGTGGCGCCGTGCTGCTGCTTGGCCAATGCCTTGAAGTGAATCGCGGCGAGCGCGCCTCGGGGAGGGCCGAAGTGCCGGTCGACAAGCGCCTGAAGGCCTTCGAGGGGCAGGCGCCGGTCTCCGACAGGAGGCTCGCCGGCGATCGCCAGCCAGAAAATGTCTCCGGGAGCCAGCACTTGTGCATCACTGCAGCGCCCACTGCCCAGCGCGGCATGCCGCAGTTCTCCGATCGAAACGTCGATCCGAGCGATGGCCAGCGCAGCCACGCAATTCCCGCCATGTTGCCGTAAGCCGTCGATGACGAGGTCGGGGTCACCTGATTCGGCGGCCAGGGCACGCAGCAATTGTCGCTGTCCTGCCGCGGCAAGCGCCCCATCGAGGCCGCCCCGGTTCAGTTGCACCGCCGCGGCCCACAGGTGCCGTTCATCGAGCCAGAAGTGATCGAACAAGACGATCTCCTGCGCATCGTTTTCGGCGGCGAAGGCCAGTTCGACATCTCTTCGCTCGGGAAAAGGCGCAGGTTCCAGAAAACTGCGAATGCGCGTCTCGAGCCGCTCGAGCAAGGAAATCGCCTCCGTCATTTCGTGGGCCGCTCCGTGATCCGGCATAACGTTCTGGTCACGCGGCTCGCTTTCTGAAATCATTGCTTGGTAAAGGCCGGACTCGGCCGGGGACGTAAGAGACAGGTATCGTAAGCCATGAACATCGCCGAGACTCGCCGCGACGGCAACCTCATTGTCGCGCCCAGCGGAAGGATCGACAGCGCAACCTCCTCCCTGTTCGATCGCCATCTCTCTTCCGTGATCGATCGCGGCGATATCCGTTTGGTGATCGACCTGTCCCAGTTGGAATATATCAGCAGCACCGGCCTTTCCGCTTTTGTGTCGGCTGCGAAGAAAATTCGTGCTCAGGGCGGCAGGATGGCGCTGGCCGGTCTGAACGGCCGCATTAGGCTCGTCTTCGAGATGAGTGGTTTCTTAAGGCTTTTTCCAATATTTCCCAATGTGGACGCCGCAGCGAATGGCTAAGACGTGAAAGTCGATAGACACCAGCGCAGGTAGAAAATAAACTTAGCTCCGCGGAGATTCGCGGCGGGCGTTTGATGTCCGCTCGGGCTTGGGTAGGGTGGCTGGATCTATTCCAGCAGGCGTAGATCGCCACCGAGGGGGATAGCGTGCTCAATATCGACTTGCAGGCGCTGGTTGGGCGACTGAACCAGCACTGCCGATCCACACTTGAAGGCGCGGTTGGTCTTACGCTGTCGCGTACGCACTACAATGTTGAGATCGAACACTGGCTGGTCAAGCTGACGGAAGCGGCGAGCAACGACGTCGAGGCGATCCTTCGCTATTTCGAGATCGATGCGGGCCGGCTGGCGGCCGACGTCAACAAGGCGCTAGACCGGCCCAAGACCGGCAACAGCCGGTCACCGTCGCTTTCGCCGGACGTGGTAAAGCTTATGCGCGAAGCATGGGTGTTCGGTTCGCTACAATGCGGCGAGGCCGCCGTGCGCTCAGGCCATCTGGTCGTGGCACTGCTGGCCGACCATTCGCTTGCGGCGCAGGCGCGTGACGCATCGTCCCAGCTCGCCAAGATCAATGTCGAGACGCTGCGTGCAAACTTCCAGAAGATCGTGGGCGACAGCAGCGAGGCCGGCGGCGCAGGGCTTGCATCCGCAGGTGCAAGCGCCGGGGCTGGCAGCGGTGGTGTGGCCGTGTCCTCCGGCGCGAGCGGATCGGCTCTCGAGCAATATACGATAAATCTGACCGCGCGCGCGAGAGAGGGCAAGATCGATCCGGTCCTCGGCCGCGATGCCGAGACACGCCAGATCGTCGACATCCTCACGCGCCGGCGGCAGAACAACCCGATCCTTACCGGCGAGGCCGGCGTGGGCAAGACCGCAGTCGTCGAGGGCTTTGCGCTGAAGATCGCAGCAGGCGACGTGCCGCCGGCGCTCAAGGACGTGGAGCTTCTGTCGCTTGACCTCGGACTGCTTCAGGCCGGCGCCGGCATGAAGGGCGAGTTCGAGAATCGGCTCAAAAATGTGATCGAGGGTGTCAAGGCCTCGCCCAAGCCGATCATCATGTTCATCGACGAGGCACATACGCTGATCGGGGCAGGGGGTGCTGCCGGCCAGAACGATGCGGCGAACCTGCTGAAGCCCGCCCTTGCCCGCGGCGAGATGCGCACCATCGCAGCCACGACCTGGGCCGAATACAAGAAATATTTCGAGCGTGATCCCGCGCTTACGCGTCGCTTCCAGGTGGTCAAGGTCGAAGAGCCGGACGACGAGGCGGCGATCGGCATGATGCGCGGCCTGATCCCGACGCTCGAGCGCCATCACGGCGTCCGGGTGCTTTCAGAGGCTGTCGAAGAAGCGGTGCGCCTGTCGCGGCGCTATATTCCCAGCCGCCAGCTCCCCGACAAGGCTGTCAGCCTGCTCGACACGGCGTGTGGCCGCGTGGCGATCGCCAGCCATGCCGTGCCGGCTGCCATCGAGGATCGCCGCAGGCGGATCGATATGCTCAAGGCCGATCTTGCCGCGCTGGCGCGGGAGACGCGCATCGGCGCCGATCATCAGGAGCGGATCGGCGAACTGAATGCTGATCGCGAGAAGACCGAGCGTGAACTCGCCGACTTCGAGCGGCAGTGGGGGAAAGAGCGCGATCTGGTAACGCGCATCCGCGACCTGCATGATAAGCTCGGCGACGCCGAGGATGGCGCCGGCGAAGCTGGTGCGGCCGATGCCTCCGGCAGCGCGGCCATGCTGCAGGAACTTTCCGCGCTCAATGTCGAGTTGACGGAGCTGCAAGGCGAAAGTCCGCTGATGCGGGTCACCGTCGACGGTCAGGCGATTGCCGAGGTTGTCGGCAACTGGACCGGCATTCCCGTCGGCCGGATGGTCTCCAATGAGATCAAGACCGTGCTTTCCCTGAAGGACAAGCTGGAAGAGCGCGTCATCGGCCAGCCGCATGCGCTGGAAGCGATTGCCGAGACGATCCGCACGTCGCGCGCCAAGCTCATCGATCCGCGCAAGCCGATCGGCGTGTTCCTGATGGTCGGCACCTCCGGCGTCGGCAAGACAGAGACGGCGCTGGCGCTGGCCGACCTGCTATACGGCGGCGAGCAGAACCTGACAGTCATCAACATGTCGGAGTTCAAGGAGGAGCACAAAGTCTCCATGCTGGTAGGCTCGCCACCGGGCTATGTCGGCTATGGCGAGGGCGGCGTGCTGACCGAGGCGGTGCGCAGGCGTCCGTATTCCGTGGTCCTTTTCGACGAGATGGAGAAAGCCCATCCCGGCGTCCAGGACGTGTTCTACCAGGTGTTCGACAAGGGCATGCTGCGCGACGGCGAAGGCCGCGACATCGACTTCAAGAACACTGTCATCATCATGACATCGAATGCGGGCACGGATCTGATCCATCGCCTGTGCGTCGATCCTGCGACACGGCCGAGCTCGGAGGAGCTGGCCGAAGCGCTGCGGCCGGAGTTGTTGAAGCTGTTCAAGCCGGCCTTCCTCGGGCGCTGCTCCGTGGTGCCCTATTTTCCGCTGGCAGACGACATCATCCGCAAGATCGTCGACCTGCAGCTCAACCGCATCCGCAAGCGCTTCCTGGAGAACTATCGGGCCAGCCTGGTATGGGGCGACGAACTCGTCGAAGAGATCGCGAAGCGTTGCACGGAAGTGGAGAGCGGCGCACGCAACATCGAATACATCCTTTCGCGGGGGCTGCTTCCCCGACTGTCGGCGCATGTCCTTTCGATGATGGCCAACGGCGATGCCGTCGGCGGCCTCAGGATCGTGCTCGGGGCTGACGGACAGTTCGAGTTCGAGCCACTCGGCACGGAAGCGGTTCGAAAGGATGCCGACGCGGAGGCGGGGAAAGCGCTGGTCGCCGCGCCGTAGAAGAGTCCGCACGAGGGTCGCAGGTTGCGGTCGCAGGTTGCGCTCTGGGGCTGGAGAGGTTGCTAGTTTGATGGACGTGGATAGAGGAAGCAATACATGGCGATTTATTTGAAATACGAGGGCATCGACGGCGAGGCCACTCACGACAAGCACCAAAAGTGGATCGATGTCGGCAGCCTGCAGTTCGGCGTCGGTCGCGGCATCAGCACACCGTCCGGATCGACGGCCAATCGCGAAGCGAGCGAGCCGAGCATCAGCGAGGTCGTCGTGACCAAGCAACTCGACAGCGCCTCCAGCAAGCTGTTCGTGGAGTCTTGCACGGGCGCGGCGGGCAAGAAGGTCGAAATCCATCTTGTCAGCACCGGCAGCCCCGGCAACACCTATGTCGAGTACATCCTGCACAATGCGCTGATCTCGGGCTACTCCGTCAGCTCGGGCGGCGATCGTCCATCGGAGTCGATCTCGATCAACTTCACGAAGATCGAGTACAAGCACATCCCCTACGATCAGGGCAACAAGGCGGGCACGCCGGTCACGGTCAGCTACGACCTTGCCACGACGAAGAGCGGCTGACGCTTCACGGCGATGCGGGCGCTGGGCGACGTCCAGCGCTTAGCCGGAGTTTGGCACACCGGCGGCGCTGCAACGAATGTGGCTTCAGATGGTGAGCCCGAAGTCCGGCGCCGGGCAAGGGTCTCGAACCTTCAAGGCCTCGGCGGGCTGGGTTCGAACGCATGTGAGCGGAGGTTCCGCGGCCTCAGCACCACCGACGCGGCGGCAGAAAGCCTTTCTCACCCGTATGTACGGGTGGCAATTGGTGCCGTCGCATTCATTGGAGCTAGCGGATCGCCAGGGTGCGATACACTCGCTACGCTCCTGAATCCGATGGACTACAGGATCTGACGCCTTCATGTCGCAAACGATCGTCCAGTCCGAACGCTGGATCACCGTCGAGTCGCCTCTGGGAGAAGATGTCCTGGTGGCGACCGAGGTCGATGGCGTCGAGGGCGTTTCGCGGCTCTTCGAATTCAATCTCGCGGCCCTTTCCTCGAGCCAGACCATTAAGCCGGAAGACCTGCTTGGCAAGAGTGTGACGGTCTCGATGGCGAGGCCCGGCGGCGCCCGGCGTTACGTGAACGGCATCGTGATTTCCTTCGCCGGTGGCATGGTGACGCGCAGCGACTATCGGCTGTTTCGGCTCACCCTCGCGCCGACGCTGTGGACGCTCGGCCGAGCGTCCGACCACAAGGTCTTCCAGAACAAATCGGCCGTCGACATCGTGACCGAGATCCTGAAGGAGCATTCGGTCGCGTATGAGCAAAAGCTCAGCGGCACCTATCCGAGCCGCGCGTACTGCGTTCAGTTCGGCGAGACGGATCTTGCCTTCGTGGAGCGCCTGCTCGCCGAGGAAGGCATCTTCTATTACTTCAGGCACGCCCGGGGCGAGCACAAGCTGGTGCTGGGCGATAGTGCAAATGCCTATGCCGACTGCGCCCAGAAAGAGGCCTACTATCGGCAGGACGCTGAAGAGGCGACAGACGGAATCCATGCGATGGATTTCGGCGCGTATCTCACCGACAACAAATGGGTTCTGCGCGATTACGATTTCGAGGCGCCGGGCACGCCGCCGGAGGCGAGCAAGAACACGAGCCTCCAGCCTGCCGGTGGCAAATCCTGGGAGCATTTCGCTTATCCGGGAAGGGCGCTCACATCGTCCGAACTGGGGCGGCTGGCCGGCGCCGAGGTGGATCGTTCCGATGCCGGATTCGAGGTCAGTACCGGCAAGGGCACTTGCGCCAGCTTCACCCCCGGACACCGCTTCAGCGTGAAATCTCATCCCGTCAGCGAACTCAACGACCAGCGCCACGTCCTCTCGGAGGTTCGTCATCAGGCAGTCGACAGGGCGCATTTCGGCATTCGCGCGGGCATGGAGGGCAAGCCCTACTACCGGAACAGCTTCGTCTGCGCTCCCGCGACACGTCTCCTGCGGCCGACGAGGGGGCTGGAAAGGCCAGTGGCGCGAGGGCCCCAGACAGCCATCGTCGTCGGTCCCAGCGGCGAAGAGGTTCACACCGACAAATACGGCCGCATTCGCGTCCAGTTCCATTGGGATCGCCACGGCAACAAGGACGAAAAGAGCTCGTGCTACGTCCACGTGGCGCAGAGCCTCGCAGGCTCGGGCTGGGGCAGTGTGTTCATCCCGCGCGTCGGAATGGAAGTCGTCGTCCATTTCCTCGATGGCGACCCCGACCGGCCGCTCGTGACGGGTGCCGTCTACAACGGCCAGAACCTCCCGCCATGGGCGCAGTCCGGGACCTCCACCAAGACCGGGTTGCTGACGCGCAGCACCAAAGGTGGCGCAGCCGCCGATGCGAACGAACTGTCCTTCGAGGATAAGAAGGATTCCGAGAAAATCCTCTTCCACGCCCAGAAGGACTTTGTCAGAGAGGTCGAGAACGACGACGCGCTCGAGGTCGGGAACGACCAGACCCGGACTATCAAGAAGAACCGGACCACCACGATCGAGGAGGGTAACGAAACCCTGACGATCAAGCAGGGCAATCGCGTCGAGAAGATCGAGCAGGGCAACGAGACGCTCGACATCGACACGGGCAACCGTCAGGTCACGATCTCCAAAGGCAATGAGAGCCTCGCAATCAAGCAGGGCAACCGGACCGTCACTCTCGATTCCGGCAACGACTCTCTCACCCTTTCACAGGGCAACCTGACGATTACCGCGCAGGCCGGATCGGTCAAGCTCACGGCACAGACCGGCATCACGCTCGAGTGCGGCTCTAGTTCCGTCGAGATCACGCAGCAGGGCATCGCGATCAAGGGCCTCCAGCTCGACCTGAAGGCGGATGCCGCCGCGAACATGAAGGGCGCAATGGTCGAAATGGCCGGACAGGGCATGGTCACGGTCAAGGGCGGCATGGTGAAGATCAACTAGGATTGCGGAACTTGGGACCAGCGCGTTGAAGATCCAGGCAGAACCGTTCCGTAAGATCGCCGCCAGCACGGCAGGGGACATCTGCGCGCGCGTGGATCTGTCCAAGCAGGCCAAGGCCTTCCTGGTGCCGGACCTTTCGCCACAAGGCTTCCTTTCGTTGCTCATGGAAGCAGAGGCAATCGGGGATGCCGTTCGCTTCATGGCCTTTGCGCTGCCGGTACGCGAGGGCGTGTGGTGGGCCTGTGTGGTCGCGCATAATCAGGCCGCCGAGCAGAGCGAAAGTGGTGCCGAGTGCATCCGCTCGGCGGTACGGTGGGTCTATGATTCGACGGAAGCGAACCGGCGCGCTTGCATGATGGCAGCCGAATCGTCGAACTTCGAGGGAGGGGCTGCCTACGCGGCGCTCGCGGCATTCTGGTCAGGCGGCAGTCTTGCGCCGGAGGGTATGCCGGAAGCGCCTGCCGATCCGAGTCTGGGGCATATCGGCGTGGGCGCGTCCGTGCTCCTGTCGATCACGTCCGGCGATCCGAAGACTCTTCCGGCCCGGTTTCGCACCGCAATGGGGCGGAGTGTCGATATCGCCAACGGAGGCAATGGCCGAATGGAAGGCGATCGTCCGATCGTGCGTGCCTGAAATAAGTCCGAAACCCTTCAGCAAGAATTAGGGTTCGGTCACTACTGACGAATTGAATGTCACCGGCTTGTGTCGGTCGCCCGGTATGACCGGATCGGCGGACTTGGGCCTGAAGAGGAAGAATAGGCAATGGCATCTCCGCAGGTCATCGATCTGGAGACCTTGCTGGCGCCGATATCGGAGGACGCGCCGGCCGGCGTCGATCCGCGCTCCGACACGTCGCCCAACTCGCTCTATTATCGGGTCAAGGACGCCCGCAATGCGGCGCGCGCGGCAGAACGCTCCGCTGTCGAGATCGGCGGCCCCATGCCGGAAGAATGGGAAGACGTCATCGACGCTGCGATCGAGGTTCTGACGGGCCACGCAAAGGACCTGGAGATCGCCGCCTGGATGACCGAGGGGCTCGTGCGGCGGGACGGTTTCGCCGGCCTGCGTGACGGCCTGAAGGCGATCAAGGGAATCGTTGTCGCATTCTGGGACCCATGCTTCCCCGTCATCGATGAAGAGGATGGCATCGAAGGCAAGGTCTCGGCCATCTCCGGCCTGAGCGGGTCGGGGGCCGTCGGCACGCTGATCCAGCCGATCCGGCTGACGCCTCTGACGCGCGGCTCCCAGTGGAACTTTTCGCACTGGAACTACGAGCAGGCAAACGAACTGGAAAAGGTCACGGATCCAACCCGCCGCCAGGAGCGCATCGACAACGGCGCCGTGACCATGGAGCAGTTCCGGCAGAGCGTGGCTGAAACCTCGTCCGCGCATTTCCAGGAGATTTCGGAAACGCTCGACGAATGCCTCGACGCGCTGGCGGAAATGTCGTCGACCTTCGATACCGTTGCAGGTTCCGACGCCCCGTCGACCTCCGGGCTGCGCGACATGCTCGAGGAGGTGCGCAGCGCGGTTCGTCATTTCGCGGCCGACAAGCTGGCTGCCGGCGGACTCGTGTCCGGAGGCGCCGAGACGGCGCTTCCCGACTTCGCGTCCGAGGCGTCGGAGGCTGCCCCCGGCGAGGGCTCGGCAGTTGTCCGCAGGATCAACGGCTACGCCACGCGTGAGGATGCGCTCGCCGAGCTGACGCGCATCGCGGGTTACTTCAGAAATACCGAGCCACACTCGCCCATTTCCTACACGTTGGAAGATGCGGTTCGGCGCGCGCGCCTAACATTGCCGGAATTGCTGGCGGAACTGGCCGAGGATCCGGCTCACATTCAGCGCATATTGATGGCGGCGGGAATCAAGCCTCAGGAAGATCAATCCGGGGCTTCAGGGTACTAGTTTCAGGTACGAAATATCCAACTCGATAGGGGGAATATCATGGCAGAGAGCGTACAACAGAAGCTGAAGAGAGTGCGTGCACCACGCGTGCACATCACATATGACGTGGAGACGGAAGGCGCGGAGGTCCGTAAGGAACTCCCGTTCGTCGTGGGCGTGATGGGGGATTTTTCCGGCAAGCCTTACGAACCGCTGAAGCCACTGCGCGACCGCAAGTTCGTCCAGATCGACCGGGACAATTTCGATGACGTCATGCAGCGCATGACGCCCGGCGCACAGTTCAAGGTCGAGAACACGCTGGCTGGCGATGGCTCCGAGATCGGGGTCGAACTCAAGTTCAAGTCGATGGACGATTTCGAGCCGGCCTCGATCGTGGATCAGGTCGAGCCGCTGCGCAAGCTGCTCGCCGTTCGCAACAAGCTGCGCGACCTGATGTCGAAGGTCGACCGATCGGAAGAACTCGAAGGCCTCCTCGAGGAGGTGCTCCAGAATACTGAAAAGCTCGGCGAGCTGTCCAAGCAGCTGGGCGTCGAAGGCGGCAAGGCGGAGGGTTGATCGATGAGTGCGGAAACCAAGACGGAAGCCGGCGTAGCCGCGGAAGCGCAAACCGGGAGCCTCAGCCTGCTCGATCAGGCGATCAGCGTCACCAAGACCGCCGAACCGGACGAGATGCAGGATCTGCTACGCACGCTGACTTCGGAGGCGCTGGCCGGCACGGTCACGTTCTCGAAGAACCTGACGCAGACTTTCAACAAGGCGATCGCCGCGATCGACGAAAAGCTGTCCAAGCAGCTTTCCGCGATCATGCATCACGCGGACTTCCAGAAGCTCGAAGGCTCCTGGCGAGGGCTGAACTACCTCGTCAAGAACTCCGAGACGAGCGCGACGCTCAAGATCCGGATGATGAACATCACCAAGAAGGAGCTGCACAAGGATCTGACCAAGGCTGTCGAGTTCGATCAGAGCCAGACCTTCAAGAAGATCTACGAATCCGAGTTCGGCACCCCCGGCGGCGAGCCCTACGGCGTGCTGATCGGCGACTACGCGTTCGGCAACGGCACCGAGGATCTCGAGGTGCTCCAGGGCATGTCGAACGTGGCGGCCGCGTCCTTCGCGCCGTTCATCGCCGCAGCCAATTCCGAGATGTTCGGCCTGTCGAGTTTCACTGAACTGTCGAAGCCGCGCGATCTGGAAAAGATCTTCGAGAGCTCCGAATACATCAAGTGGCGGAGCTTCCGCGACAGCGAGGACAGCCGCTTCGTGACGCTTGCCATGCCGCGCGTGCTGGCGCGCACGCCCTATGGCTCCAAGGGTCGGCAGATCGAGGAGTTCGAGTTCGAGGAGGCGCCGATCGATGCCAATGGCACCGTCAGCGCGATGACTCCGGACAAGTTCACCTGGATGAACGCCTCCTACGCCCTGGGCGAGCGTCTCACCTCGGCATTCTCGAAATATGGCTGGTGCGTCGCCGTGCGCGGCGCGGAAGGCGGCGGCAAGGTCGAGAACCTGCCGAGCTTCACCTTCACGAGCGATGACGGCGACGTGGACCAGCAGTGTCCGACTGAGATCGGCATCACGGACCGCCGCGAGGCGGAACTGTCGAAGCTGGGCTTCCTGCCGCTCTGCCACTACAAGAACACCGACTACGCTGTGTTCTTCGGTGCGCAGACGACGCAGCGTCCAAAGAAGTACGACAACCCCGATGCCACCGCGAATGCGGCGATCTCGGCGCGTCTGCCCTATATCATGGCGACGTCCCGCTTCTCGCACTACCTGAAGGTGATGGGCCGCGACAAGATCGGCTCCTTCATGGAAGTCTCGGACTGCGAGAGCTGGCTCAACAACTGGATCCGCAACTACGTCAATGGCAACCCGGACGCCAGCGCGGAAATGAAGGCGCAGTACCCGCTCGCCGAGGCGACCGTTTCGGTGAAGGAGATCCCGGGCGCTCCAGGCTCCTACAACGCCGTGGCCTACCTGCGGCCTTGGCTGCAGATGGAAGAGCTGACCGCCTCCATGCGTCTCGTCGCCCGTATCCCGCAGATGGGGTAGGGCTAAAGCGCCGGTTGCGCAGATCGGGATTTGCGCGACATGAGCTTGTCGCGTGAATCTCGATTCACGCGACAAGCTTAGGAGCACCGGGCCGGGATGGACGACCTCGATCTGATCGCCGCGGAGACCAACCTCCGCGACGCGCAGCCGGCGAGCCAAGCCGGCCTGCGCATGTCCCTCGTCGAGGCGGTGCTCGGAGGCGATAACGATGCCGCGCGCGCCCTCGATGCGTTTCTGGCCGAGGACCGGCCCGCGCATGCCCTGCGCGCATGGCTCGGGTCGTCCGGCGCCGGCGGGGCGGTTGCTAGGGCGATGATGACCCGCGACATCGCGGCGATCGACACGCTGATGGGCGATCAGCTCGACACCATCCTTCATCATCCGGATGTCCAGCGCGTCGAAAGCGCGTGGCGCGGCGTCGAACTGCTGCTCGATACGGCGCATGGCGACGACAGGGTTCGTGTGCGCATCTTCAATGCCACGTGGCAGGAGCTCGCGCGGGACTTCGACCGCTCGATCGAGTTCGACCAGAGCGCGCTCTTTGCCAAGGTCTACAGCGAGGAATACGGCATGCCCGGCGGCGTGCCCTATGGGCTTCTGCTGTGCGACTACGCGGTTCGCCACAAGAGGGCGGGGCATCCGCCGACCGACGATGTCAGTGCCCTGGCCGGTCTCTCGCAAGTAGCCGCGGCTGCCTTTTCGCCCTGCATCATAGGTGCAGCGCCTGATTTGCTCGGTGTCTCAAGCTTCGCAGACCTGTCCTATGTCCAACGCCTTGATGCCGGCTTCCGCCTCGCGGAATATCAGCGGTGGCAAAAGTTGCGCGAGCAGGAAGACAGCCGTTTTCTCGGCGTCGTCATGCCGCGTATCCTGATGAGAGAGCCCTATGGCATCGACTCGGCGCGGGAGGACGGATTTTTGTATCGGGAGGGCAGCGGCGATCTTGGCTCGTGGCTATGGGGCAACGCCGTCTATGCATTCGGCGCCGTGGCCATCCGCACTTTCCGCGAAAGCGGCTGGTTCGCCGATATCAAGGGCGCCAGGATCGGCGATGCAGAAAACGAACCCAGGTTGTCGATGCCTCCCTTCTCGACGGGCGAGGAGATCGCATTCCGGCGCCCGCTCGAGGTGGAGCTCACCGACAAGAAGCAGAAGGCGCTCGAGGAGCTCGGCTTCGTGTCCTTCAGCCCGGCCGCATTCACGCGGTCCATCGTCCTGCTCGGCGCACAGTCGCTCCATGCAGCTCCGGCTGCGGCAGACACCGCCGAGAAAGCTAATGCGCGATTGTCATCCATGCTGCAATATGTGCTCTGCGTCAGTCGTTTTGCCCATTACGTCAAGGTTATGGCCCGCGATCGCGTAGGGCGCTTCACAACTCCCGCTGCGCTCGAAACCATGCTGGGTGACTGGCTTCGCAACTACACCATCGGAAATGCAGATGCCGGTCCGGAACTAAAGGCGAGATATCCTTTGAACAGTGCGAGCGTGGAGGTGAGGGAGGTGCCGGGCCGCCCCGGCATCATGAGCTGCACACTGCAGCTTCAGCCGCATTTTCAGTTCGACCAGATGGTGACGGGCCTCAAGCTGCGCACCAATCTCGAACCAGGCGCAGGGCGCTGATAGCATGGCTCGCTCTGCCCCATCATCGCCGCCGCGCTTGTCGCTGTTCGATCGTCTCCTCCAGGGCGACAGCATCGAGACCGACCGTAACGCCGACAGCGCCATGCGCCAGCTGCGGGAAAGTGTGCGCCGCGACCTGGAGATTCTGCTCAACACACGCCCTGCCAGAACTGTAATGGGGACCGATATGGGAGAATTGGCGGCGTCCGTATTATCCTACGGGCTTCCCGGTCTCCAGAACCAGAACTTGGCGACACCGACGCAGCAGGAGGCCTTTCGCAAGCAGCTAGAAACGATCATCCAGCGATTCGAGCCGCGCTTTCGCGAGTTGGAAGTGGAACTGGTCGATCGGGATTCGAGCCTCGATCGTACCTTGCGTTTCCGTATGCGCGCCGTCCTTCAGGCCGACGGAGCGAGCGAGGCAGTGGTCTATGACACCGTCGTCGATCCGGCGACTGGTGGTCTGCGCATCCTCGCGTGATCGGGGCAGGGACTGGGGGTTCTGTCGCAAACTTCGAGCAGAGCGGCGATGAGACGTCTCATCGACGTGCCACCTGCCCGTCACCGAACGCTTGCGACGGTTGAAGCGCTCCAGCAGTTTCGGTGAGAAGTCGGCAACTCAGCGATGCATGGTGGCGTGATCGACGCTCAGGCCGCGTTCCGCCACCATCTCAGATCGCGTAGGCTGAGATTGTAGGCCAGATACCAGCGGATACACAGCAGGAACACCGACTGATCGAAATGGCGGCCTTTGAACACGGCAGGCTCCTCGAAATGTTGAAGCGCCTCCATGCCTGCCCACGCTTACAAAAGAGTTCGCGACAGGACCCTATTGCGGAAGCTGCATCAATTCGATACGCAGATTTTGGGGTGTCTTGATGAAGGCGATCAGCGTACCGTCTTGAAGTGTGGCCGGCTTGTCCAACAACTCTGCGCCGTGCGCGCGTGCTCTCTCCACAAGCGTTTCCAAATTGTCCGTTGTAATGGCGAAATGCTCCAATCCGAGTGACGACTCATAGCGTCCCTCAGGTAACAGTTCTCCACGGGCCGGATTCGAGATGATCAGGAACGGAGGCTGATTTCCCTCAAGGGCGCAGCGGATGAGGCGATCGCCAGTTGGACGCACCGAATCCGCAACCACCTCGAAACCGAACACGTCACCATACCAATCGGCCGCGGTTTTCGGGTCGTGGCACTTGATGTGGATATGATGAACGCTGTTGCGAATCTGCATGGGAACATCCAAGAAATTGTATGTCAGACGTCAAAAAGATAAATTGGCTGTATTGAGCGTCAGCGCTACATCGCGCTTTCGAGGATGGCGCCATAGTCTGCCGCGGTTAGGGCACGCGGATTCGTCTGGTGGCTGTGATCTGCCAGTGCTCGCTCACAGATCCAGTTGAACATATCCCGCGATACGCCGAGCGCGGAAAGGGTGGAAGGCAGACCAAAATTGGCATTCAGCCTATCCAGAGCATCAGCGAGTGTCGTGGAGCGCAACCCAGCCTCTCGTTCGAGGCGTTCGATCTTTGCAGTGGCGGCTTCTGCATTCCATCGCAAAACGGGCGGCATAAGGATTGCGTTGAGTGTGCCGTGATGAAGCTTGAGCGACTTCAGTCCGCCGAGCGCGTGGCTTAGTGCGTGAACGGCGCCCAGCCCTTTTTGGAAGGTCAACCCTCCCTGAAGCGCGCCCATCATCAGTTCCGTGCGAGCATCAAGATCGTTTCCGTCGGCAAAAGCTTGCGGCAACGCCTTCCAGATACGCGCGAAACCATCGACCGCGATAGCTTCGGCCGGCGGATTATAGCGCGGCGACAAATAGGTTTCGATGCAATGTGACAATGCGTCGAGACCTGTTGCCGCGGTCAGGTAAGGCGGAAGACCAAGCGTCAACTCAGGATCGCAGATAGCCTGTTTTGGAATGAGATGCGGGCTGATGAATCCAAGCTTGCGCTTATCCTCAAGCGTGATCAAAGCGGCACGCCCGACTTCCGATCCGGTGCCTGCGGTCGTTGGGATCGCGATCAGCGGCGCGACGGCGCTGGTGATGCGCGGAATGCCTCCGAGAATAGCCGCATACTGCTCAAGATCTCCATCATGGGTAGCTAGCAAGGCTACGCCTTTTGCCAAATCAATCGGCGAACCGCCTCCAAATGCGATGACACCATCGCACTTGCCTTCGCGATACACGGAGAGAGCTTGCTTGACCGCGCTTTCCGTCGGGTTGGTCGGCACATCGAGGAAAGTCGGTGCCCTCATGGTCAGTGCCGACTTGAGCCGATCGAGAAGACCCGTACTCGCGATGCCATGATCGCTCACGATGAGCGGCCGTTGGATATCCAGTTCCTGCATTGCTCCGGGAAGCGCGACGAGCGCCCCCGCGCCGAATTTAATGGTCGTCAGATAGTTGATGATGTCCATGGCCCGGTCCAGTGGTCACGAGGAAATAAGAATGCGCAGGCACATCAGGTGGCCAGATAGCCACCGTCGATTGGGAGAATGACCCCGGTGATGAAAGCGGCCGCGGGCGATGCGAGAAATAGCACCCCGCCGACGATATCCTGCGGCCGTCCCCAGCGCTTCATCGCCGTGCGCGCGAGGATCCCCTCGCTGCGTGCCGGGTCAGCCTGCAGCGCAGATGTCAGCGGTGTTGTGATCCAGCCGGGGGCGACCGCGTTGACGCGGATGCCGTTATCGGCATAGGCAATGGCCAGCGACTTCGTCATCTGGCCGATACCGCCCTTGCTGGCCGAATAACCTGGTACGAGACCGCCGCCCTGAAAGGTCAGCACCGAGGCGAGATTGACGATCGCGGCGGCTCCGGAGCGCGCCAGCAGCGGCCGTGCCGCTGCGCAAACGCGCATCGAGCCGGTCAGGTTGATATCGACGACAGAGGCAAAGACATCCGGGTCCAGCTCGTCGCCCCGCCGGATGATGCCGGCGCAGTTCACCACTACATCGAGCGCGTCGAACGAAGCCACCAGCGCCTCTACCGCCGTGCGGTCACGGACGTCGAGCTGGCAGAAGCCCACGCCGGAACATGCGTCAGCCCTCACCGCTTCGACCTCGGCATCGGTCGCTCCAGTGGCAATGACGCTCGCCCCCGCTGCGGCAAATCCGGCCGCTATGGCCGCGCCGATGCCAGAGGTTCCTCCGGTCACCAGGACGCTTTTTCCCACGAAGAATGGGCGGGCCCAGTTGGAGTCGGCCGTAGTGCTCATGTCGATGATCATGTCTGTCTCACCGCCTGCCGGCGTCATATCGTCGAATTGATCGCGCCGCCGTCGAGCAGGATATTCTGGCCGACGATGTAGCCGGCGTATTGGCTGCACAGGAACGCGCACATCGCACCGAATTCTTCGGTGGTGCCGAACCGTCCTGCCGGGTTGGCCGCATAGGCTTGCGCCCGAGCTTCCTCGACACTGATGCCCTTTTGGTTCGCGGTGCTGTTCATAAGCGATTCTATGCGCGCAGTCTCGTGTTGGCCTGGCAGCAGGTTGTTGATGGTCACCCCATAATGCGCCACCTGGCGCGACGTGCCTGCGACGAAGCCGGTCAGCCCGCTGCGCGCCGCACCCGAAAGACCGAGCGCGGGAATTGGCGCCTTCACTGAGCCGGATGTGATGTTGACGATGCGGCCCCAGCGGCGTTCGATCATGCCCGGCAGTACGGCCGTGATGAGATGGATCGGCGAGAGCATGTTTGCGCGGATCGCTGCTTGCCATTCCTCCTCGCCCCAGTCTTGCCACATCCCGGGCGGCGGGCCCCCTGCATTGTTGACGAGGATGTCGGGCGCGGGCGCTGCCTCCAGCAGCTTGGCGCGCCCTTCCGGAGTCGTCACGTCGCACGCGACGGGGGTCACTTTGACCCCGTATTTCCGAGCGATCTCACCCGCCGCCTCGTTGAGCGGCCCCTGCGAACGCGCGTTGAGGACGATGTCGACGCCTGCTTCGGCAAGCTTTTCGGCCGCCCCCCGGCCGAGCCCCTTCGATCCGCCGCATACGATGGCAGTTCTGCCCTTGATCCCAAGATCCATCTGTGAGCACTTTCCATTTGTGCGCCGTGGCGGCGCGGAGGTGGACATCCCGCCGCCCAGGGCGGCGGGATGTGTCTGTCAATCCTTAGGCGTAAAAGTGTAGCCCTCGGCGATCATGGCGTCGGCTGGAATTTCCGGCAGGTCCGAGAACAGTTCCGGCTGCTCCTTCATGACCTTGACGATGTGCGTGGCGTTCATGTGTTTGTTCACGTCGAAGGCGCTATCGATGAATCCGAGGCGATGCAGCGTCGACACCGCGGCGTGCAGAGCCTCGTAATTGTTGGCCGAAAGCCGGCGGTCGGCCTGCTGGATGTTGTAGCCCATCGCCTCTTCCGCAACCGCCGGGTCGAGGCCCGGAATCCATCTGGTCGCCACCTGGGCGGCGTCTTTCGGATTGGCGCGCATCCATTGGTCGGCTTCCGAAAGAGCGGCGAGATATTTTTCGATGGTTTCGCCGTTCTCGGCGACCCAGTCGCTCATCGAGACGTTGAAGCCGACATAGGAGATATAGTTGCCCCCGCGCACCACCTGATAGGCGCCCGGTACGTCCTTCTGGGCGACGATCGGCCAGGGGTCCCAGCCGGAGAAGGCGTCAATGCCGCCCGACAGCAGCGCGACCGTCATATCCGGCGGCGGGGTATTGACGAGTTGCACGTCGTCGACCGAAAGGCCGGCCGCCTCGATCAGCGCAAGGACGTAGAGATGGTTGATGGTGCCGAACGAGGCAGCGATCTTCTTGCCCTTGAGCGTCGAAAGATCGTCGCCGTCGATGCCCGATCCCTCGCGAGCGACCAGCGCCATGGTGGTGTCGGATCCGAGCTGGGCGGCGTTGCCCGAATAGTTACCGAGCGCGACGAGATTCATCCCACGCACGACCGCGCCGATCATCGGCACGCCGACCTGGACCGTGTCCACCTCTCCGGCCTGCAGCGCATTGAGCGAATCGACGCCCGTCGCGTAGGGGTTGGCGATGGTCACGTCGAGGCCATGCTTTTCGAAGAAGCCCTGCTCGAGCGCGATCGGCAGGCCGAGCTGGTCGATGCCAGAAACCATGCCTGCTTTGAGTTCTACGAGGTCGTCCTGGGCGCTTGCGGCCATCGGAGCCGCCAGCGCCAGACCGACCGCCAATGCCAGTCGTCTAATCATTCTTCTCCTCCTCATGTCAGCGGCTCCACCTTCAGGACCCAAAAGGGTCTCGCCAGTGCTTTCAGATCCGCTCTGTTGACCCCGCGCACCTGCACGGAGTTTTCCTTCGTGCCCGAGACCCGCCCGAGCTTCTGGAATTTCTGGATGTGAAAGCGTTCCGGCGGAAAGGCCAGGGTCACCAACACATCGACCCGCCGCCTTTCTTGCGGAATGCCTTCGCCGATCTTGCCGGCCGCCGCTGCGCTCAGCCACGCCTGCCAGCCAAGAATCGCGGCGACAACCCCGATCACCACCTTGCCGCGCGTCGAGCGTATGGCGTCGCGCAGCATGCTCATGCCGAGCGCACCAGTTGCAGCACCTGGTTCGACAGTGCCTTGAACTTGTCGTCCTCAACCAGCAGATCCCAGGAGCGCGGCCGTGCCAGCGGAACGTCGACCTCTTTCAGCACATGCCCTTTCGAAAGCACGACGACCCGGTTGGCCAGAAACACAGCCTCAGACACGTCGTGGGTGATGAAGACCACCGTCGGCCGCCGTTCTTCCCAGATGCGGGTCAGTTCTTCCTGAAGTGTCATGCGCGTCTGCGCGTCGACGCTGGCGAAGGGCTCGTCCATGAGCAGCACGTCGGGATTGTTGGCAAGAGCGCGCACCACACCGACCCGCTGCTGCATGCCGCCAGAAAGCTCGGCGGGATAACGGTCGGCCGCGTGCGACAGGCCGGCCAGCGCCAGATACTCTTCCGCGATCTTCGCCCGCTCCTGCTTGCCGACTCCGCGCATCTTAGGGCCGAAGGTGACGTTCTCGGCCACCGTTTTCCAGGGAAACAGGGCGTGCGACTGAAATACCACCCCGCGATCTGGACCCGGCCCCTTCACTTCGCGTCCATCGACGAGGATGCGCCCGCCAGTGACGTTCACGAAGCCAGCGATCATGTTGAGAATAGTCGACTTGCCGCAGCCTGAAGGTCCCACCACGGCGACGAAATCACCTTCCTCCACGCTTAGCGATACATCCTTGATCGCAGTGAACTTGGTGCCGCGATAGGGGTCGAAATAGGTCTTGGAAAGGTTTTCCAGAGCCAGGCTTTTCATGACGTCACCAATCCCCAGCGCTGACCCGTCGCGCGCTCGATCGGCGCGAGGAACCAGCTGTCAACGATGTACCAAAGCACGCCGAGCACGATCATGCCGACGACGATCTCCTCCACGGAGCCGGCGCGGCGCGCGTCGAACATCAGGAAGCCGATGCCGCTGGTGCCGACGATGATCTCGGCCGCGATCAGCGCGCGCCAGCCGTAGCCGAGCCCGTTGCGTAGGCCGGTAATGATGTTGGGGAGTGCGCCCGGCAGCATCACCTCGAGCAGAATGCGCGTGGGCGATGCGCCGAGGCTCTGGGCGGCGCGGCGCAGTTCCGGCTTGACCGAGCGGATGCCCAGCACTGTGTTGAGCACCACCGGAAACAACACCGTGTAGACGATCACGAAGGTCATCGTCGTCAACCCGAAACCGAACCAGACCAGCAGGATCGGCAGCCATGCGATGTCGCCGATCGCTTGGAAGAACAGCAGGATTGGCCAGGAGAATTCGTGCGCCTTGCGGTTGAGGCCGATGAACACGCCGAGCGGAATGGCGATCACCATGCCGGCAGTTGCCCCAACGGCCAATCGCGCCAAGCTATCGGCAAGATACTCGCTGAGAATGCCTTTGTAGGCCAGGTCCCATCCCGTTTGCACCACTTCGACCGGACCTGGAAGGAAGGTAGGCGGGAAGATTTGCAGCCACGCGATGAACCACCACAGCGCGATCAACGGCACGAAGGGAACGAAGGCCGCTAACGCGGGCCAGCGCTGTGTCCAGCGGGCATAGTAGCCCCATACAGTGTAGATTGCCGTCATGACCGCTGCACCAGCCCCCAGCGTTCGACCGTAGTGCGCTCCAACGGCGCCAGCAGCAGCCTGTCGAGCACCAGCCAGATCAGGCCAATGACGATCATCGCAAAGACGATCACTTCGGTGCGGTAGAAGTCGCGGGCAAGAAACAGCATGTAACCGAGCCCGACATTGGTGGCGATCATCTCGGCGGCAATCAGCCCGCGCCATGCGAAACCCATGCCGGTGCGGATGCCGGTGACGATGTTCGGCAGCGCGCCGGGAAGCAGCACCTGAGTCAGCATCTGCCAACGGCTGGCCCCCAGTGACGCAGCCGCATGGCGCAGCGGCATCGGAATGGTCGAAACGCCCAGCAGCGTGTTGTAGGCGACCACGAAAAAGACGGCATTGAAGATGATGAAGGTGATGGCGCCGAATCCGTAGCCGAACCAAAGCGTTGCAATGGGGATCCAAGCGATACCGGCAAGAACCGAGAAGAATCGAAACGGCGGCGTCAGGAAGTCGGACACGCCCTTGCTGACGCCCATGGCGATGCCGAGCGGCACGGCGGTGACGATGGCGAGCACCGTGCCGACCGAAACGCGCAGCATGCTGGCGCCGACATGGGCGGCGAGCGAACCGTCGGCCATCGTCCCCCAGCCGGCGCGCAGCACGGTTGGAACGTCGGGGAAGATGCGGGGATTAACATCGAACGCCGATACGACCACCTGCCACAGCACCACGAGCAGCAGTAGCGGCGCAGCGAACTTGACCGCCTGCCATGTACGTCTGTACGGCACCGGCGAGAAGCTGACAGCCTCCTCAGCCATAGGCAGGCTCGCTCGCTTCCGCTTTGCGCAGATGGATAACGATAACGGACATCTCTCTCCCATTTGCCAGGGTGTTCCCGGCCATCCTCTTCCACGCACCACAGCGGGCGCAGGTGAAGCCACGAGTGACTATCGAATGAACTGGTCGATAAAGTCGGCGCCCAGGCCGTTCTTGGTGTAATGTGCGCGGCACTTGTCGATGCGTGTGAACACATCGTCGTAACCGACGGTAGCCCCGTCCGGATCGACATAGATCATCGCGCCATTGACCTGAAACAGCGTGATCATTTCCTCGACGTGCTCGTCCACGACAAGTGTATGTGTTTCACCTGGTGCTTCGTAGACGTAGCCGCCTTGTCGTGCGACCCAGTCGTGCTCGAGGTAACGCCACTCGCCTTTGATCACGTAGCCATGGACTGGAAGCGGGTGACGATGCCGCGAGAGCACGCCGGCTTTGCGCACCTTCAGCAAGTTCATCCAATAACCGCGCGACACGCACATCAGCAGCGGCCGAAACCAGACATTCTCTTCGACGGGAACCCACACACGATCATCGGCAGGGATCGCGTCCGGGACCACGAGCTCAGGCGGAGACTCGCGCGGCTGTGCCTTTTTATAGGGCACCCATTTCTCGCTGGCGGGTGCATTGCCCCGCTGATTGACCGCCATATCTCTCCTCCCCAACCATCCGGCACCAGGGCTCTGCTTCCTCCACGCCCCAACACCGCCGGTTCAATACAAATCAGACTGCGATTGCCCAACGTCCACATTGTGGATAATGTGCCCATATTATCGACAGACCAAAGTTTGCTTGTCAAGCACCGTCGGAAAGGACGCGAGAGATGAATGAGGGCGCCGGAGCCAACCCCAGGACGCAGGTGCAAGGCACCGCATCTTTTTCCAAATTCATGGTTGTCCTCAATGCGATTGCCGATCATCCTGGGAGGCTCGACATTGCGCGCCTCGGACGTCAGCTTCCATATCCGCGGGGCACGCTCTATCGCATCGTCACTGCCCTCATCGCTGAAGGGCTCGTCACGGAAAATCTCGAAACCGGCACTTACCAACTAGGCCACAGGCTTATCCAACTGGCTTCGAAAAGCTGGGAAACATCCGATCTGCGGTCCATTGCGAGAGACCACATCGAAGCGCTGCGCAACGCTACTGGCGAGACCGTGCATCTCGCCGTTCCAAGTGGCCATGGCATGGTTTACATCGACAAGCTCGAAAGCCCGCGGACGGTACGCATGACGTCGCGCATTGGAACACGCGTGGAAATGCACAGTACATCGGTCGGGAAGGCCTATCTTGCCGGATTGCCGGAGGAAGACTGTCGTCGAATTATCGAGGAACTCGACCTCAAGCCACGAACTCGAAACACTATTACCGACGCAGGCACTCTTTACACGGAAATTGTGAAGACACGAATACGCGGCTATTCCTACGACAACGAAGAAAACGAACCGGATATACGCTGCTTCGGTGGTGCAATATTCGATCGTTCGGGCAAGCCTGTCGGCGGGGTCAGCCTGAGCATTCCCATCTACCGCTACGATGAGGACCGGGCCAGAACATACGTCGAAAAAGTGCGCGAAACCGTGCAGGCAATCACCGCAGCGCTTGCAACAGTCGTGTAACGCGTCGACGTAATTCCCGAATTGGACGACATTGACGGCCATTCCACGGGGTGATAGCCATATTGTGGCGAAATTGTTCACAATGTGGTCGCCAGAGAGCCGACTGTATGCCTTCTCAATGCGCCAGCTACAGATTTGATGGATGTACCGCCGTGGTCACGGGAGGGTCGCTGGGCATTGGAGCGGCCATTGTTGACGCTTACCGCCGCGCTGGTGCGTCGGTCATGGTGTGGGATTTGGCAGCGAAGGATGACGTTGCCTCCGGAACGCTCACGGTCGACGTCGCCGATCCAATCTCCGTCGATCGCGCCGCAGACGCAACACTGGAAGAGCTCGGCAGGATAGACATTCTCGTGAACAATGCCGGCTTCGCGGGGGCGACCTTACCCGTGGAAGACTACGATCCGGATATTTGGCGCCGCATTCTGGATGTGAATCTAACCGGCACCTTTACGGTGACCCGCAGGCTGCTGCCCGCGCTCAAAGCAAATGGCTGGGGCCGGATCGTCAACATAGCTTCGCTGGCAGGCAAGGAAGGCACGCCGAATGCGGCTGCCTACAGCGCTTCGAAAGCCGGCGTTATCGCTTTGACAAAGTCGCTCGGGAAGGAGCTTGCCGGCACTGGCGTGCTCGTGAATGCCATTGCGCCTGCGGCAGTTCACACAACGCTACTCGACCAGATGAGCGCCGAGCATGTCGCAACGATGCTTGCGAAAAGCCCGATGCGCAGAGTTGGCGAACCGGAAGAGGTCGCCGAGATGGTCCTCTGGCTTAGCTCCAATTCGTGTTCTTTCAACACTGGCGCGGTTTTCGACCTCTCAGGAGGGCGCGCCACTTACTAGCCACGTCATGAACGGCAAGGCGTAAACTGATGCCGCATGTTGAGAACGGAACACATTAACCCTGGGTCGTCCACTTCTCGCCGCTGCTGCTGAGGCGCTTCACCCGACGCAAGCGGGCAATGAGCGGCAAGTGGCATATGGACGAGACGGACATCAAGGTTCGCGGCCGCTGGATGTACCTCCATCGAGCGATCGACAGCGTGGGCGGCATAGTCGAATTTTGGCTCAGCGAACATCGTTGTCTTCAAGCGGCGAACGCTTCCTGCGTAAGGCCTTGACCCCCCCGATCCGACCGGATCGCATCGTCGTCGACGGCAGCAGGCGTTGTAAGTCAGGCCGTTGTTCGCCGACAATGCTGCTCCAGCTCGAAACCTGTGCCCCTTCCAATTTCGGCGGCGATGCATACCCTCTCGCTCGAAAAAAGCCCAATCCCGGCGATAAATTTCGAAGGCTTTTGTGTCGAGGCCACTCTCGTCAGTTGCGGGTTGTGGATGGCTCTGCCGCCAGCGATTTCCCGACTTCCTCGCTACCCGCAGTTGCGTTAGCGATCATCGGGAACTGGGGGCCGAAATGCAGACTGTACGACTGTTCCAGCATGCTCTGGAACAATTGGAGAACCAAAAGCCGACGAATTCACAGCAGGTATACGCGCTCACCCAGGAGCTCAAGCCGCTCTGCGACGCGACCACAAACCTATATGTCGTCGACCTTCTCCCCGACGATCCTCTGGGATTCGGGCTGGATACCCTCATCGAGAATGTAGATATGCAGGGGATTCAGCCAACCTTCGGGGCTTACGCCGACCAGGAATATGTGCGGAAGGATATCGTTCCGCACTACCTTGATGCAAAAGAAACGGGAAATTTCAGCCGACTTCGATTGAGGTCACGCATCCAGGACCAAATCGCGGTCTACGATCGGCTAATCCTGCCGATAAGAGAGAAGAAGCAGTCAAGAGAACAGAAGCAGTCACGCTGGGCGCTTTCGATTACCAAGACCCGGCTATTGCTTCCCGCCGAACCAAAATTACGAGTGCTGACCGATCGACAGCAGGACATCCTCTACCTGCTGGCGCAGGGGCTCTCTTCCAAGGAAGCCGCACAACGTCTGGCAATTTCGTACCGGACGGTCGAGCACCAGATCGAAGCCATCAAGAAAAAGCTTGGGGCCAGGAACGTGACCCAGGCCGTGGCGATCGCTGTCGCGCAATCCATCATCGATTGAGCCCATGGGTATTTCTACCTAGTGGCCAAATCCTGTCCCCTCGACTACCCGCTAGCTTAGTGGGCGGGGGCCCATGCATTTGCGAGCGCAGAACCCATTTTCGAGGAGTGGATTCTGCGGTCCGCTAATGCTCGCTCCAGCCTTTAGGACAGAAACTGAGGTACCCTAATGAACAGGATTTGGGGCTTGCTCTTGCTGGCGCCCCTGGCGGCCTGCAATGGCAGCGTCGAGGACAAAGCTGTCCAGGCCTGCGAAACCGTTTTCGCGGCACTGGAAGCGGGACAACCGCCTGAGAAGAGCGGCAAAGCCAAACTTGAGAAGAAGGAACTTCAAGGAGACAGAGTCCACCTTCTCATACATGGACCAAACGGCCTCGGTGAAATGATTTTCACGGATCTGAACTGCATGTTCAAACTGGACCGACAGCCAACAGAAAGAGACGCAACGCTGAAGCTGTCCAAGATCGAAATCGGCAGGTCCCCGGAGAGCGTATCGCGTGTCGACAGCTATCTGAAAGATCAGGGACACAAGACCGTTACCGAACGGCTCAAAGAAAAAGGGCTGGATGCGATCCTTCCTAGCGAAACAAAGATAAAGCTAAAAGATTAGCAAGTTCGAAAAATCCCCATGCCAACGGAAGAGAAGTGAATGTCCGAATCAACCGTAACCCTTGCGCCCGCGACCGAAAACAAGATCCTGGCCTACGTCGCAGATGCTCTGATGTTCTTCTTTCCGCTGGCAGGAGTGGTCATTGCCTACATCGACCGACCTAAGGCATCACCGATGGTCGCGTCACATTACACCTATCTCATCGGGACCTTTTGGAAGTCGCTACTGCTGACGGTGGTCAACATCCTGCTGTCCTTCGTGCTGATAGGCCTGTTCACCGCCGTGGCGACGGGCATCTGGTATCTGGTCCGCACGATCAAGAGTCTGGTGCTGTTGTCCCGCAACGAGCCCATCGCAAAGCCATCGACGTGGTGGATTTGAGCGGACGGGATCTCAATGCCCATCCTGACTGCCAAGCCGTTTCTGAATTTCTGCATGAGGGCTATCCAGTGAAAACGTTTGCCAGAAATCTCCTCCGCTGCCGGCATCCGGCCTGCCTTCCATGGCCGCAGACTTTACCTACGATTCTGTTCTGCCAGTTTATTTAAAGCTCGACTCGACTTTGATGCCTGAAGACATTGTCGACGGTTATATGGAGACATATCGCCCAGAGGTCTGGTCGAAATTCCGAAATGACGAGTTCGAACTGGAGGAAAAACGGGAAGAAACCTTAAGAATGATGAAGGACCGTATTGCGGCGGCTGACGCATCCGAGACTTTCATCATTCAGTCCCGTTTCGAATTCGGAGATTATGATTTCAAGAATGAGAAGTTCGACTTTCGCCCCTTTGCTGATGGCCTGTTTTTTAAACTCGATCATTGCTGCACCGATCTACCACGAAAGATAAAGGTATCATTCCTGAATGCAGATCTCGTTGATGGGATCCAGATGGCCAAGGACGAAGCGAAGGCTTTCCTGAACTCGCGAAAATCGTCTGGAGGCTATGTCAATCGCACCGTCCTGGCGAAACTGAGTATTGTGATGAAAGAGGTCCCAGCTCGTGGGGATCTGAAATCGGAAATCCAAAGCGTCGAGATATATGACAACGACGGACGAACGCTGATCACAAAGATCGCTAGGGAAAGCGCCACAAACTAATGCATGTCGCCCAAAAGTGTGCAGCGGTTTTGGGCAAAGGACATGCAAAAACGACAGCTAACGCATGTCGGGCGAAACCCAATTCGCGCGACATGCTTTAGCATCGAGTTCCGGTGAACGAATCCTTCTGCGGCCACATTGAGTTCAGGCTACCATCCCGTCTGCCTCCGGAAGAGGTGGCGGGATGGCTTTTTATAGATTTCTTGCTTTCAGGAAGGTCCCTTCATGGTCACTCCTCGTCTCCTTCTGACAGCCTTGGTTTGCTTTTCCGCGCAAGCCTCGGCCAGGGCAGGTGACATCCTGCCGACGCACCCCAAGGAACCCAGCGCGATCATCTTCGAACGAAACGACTACGGCGGCAGGAACTCCATTGCCAAGGCTAAAGTCACACGCGAATCTGCGGTCGACTGGTGCGGGAACTGGAAGCCTAGTGATCCCGCCGAGGCCTGCGCCGACGAGATCCTGGATAGCGAAGCGGGGCGTGTATATGAGGCCAGCGCCAACTGCCATTCAGGGGAACTGACTTCCATCTTTGGAGACCGCTACATCTACAACGGCCTCTGGAGGAACACAGGCGACGGCATGTGGGACGGCTGGGCAAAATTCAAGGATACCAAGTCAGGGGAGACGGTTGGAACCTCGAACGCAGCGGGCGGCATAGCCTTGGCGGCTCAATGGCGGGCGCTATGTCCGTATGGGGCACCGTTTGACATGCAACCGCTCAGGATGGTCGTTACAGCAGCAGAGCATTCCGAGTATGGCGAAATCGCGGGCCACAACGGTTCGACCATGCGGATCGACTACGGCATGGGCACCATAACCTACATCCATCCGAAAGAGTCGCTTGAAGGGATTGTGCCGTACGACGCGCTGCTTTTCAGGGGAGCGATCATCATGAATGGTCCCGTCGAGGGCATGGCATTTACTTTCAAGAAGGGCTGTGAGCCTGCTTCGTACCATGTCGAGGGCTATTTCCCGACGGACTCTGACAAGCTCGTGCTGACCGGAAAAGCGCCTGTGCGCGAAGGCTGCAAAGTTGTCGGCTACAGTGAGAAATCGCCGAACGCCCGGCTCGTTTTCGATCTGCCGTATCACTGAGGATTTAGCAGCCAATTCTCACAGCGAGAAAGTCGCGGACGATCCTAGACCCGGCTCCTGTCGAGACGCGCCCAGCCGGTTGAAGGCGTTCGGCTAATCCTGCTGGCGGCGGAGCCGATCCCACGTTGATCCTCGACCGCCGGGCTCAAATCTCTCCAGGCTGACATGTTGCAAGGAAGGGATGTTATCGCTAACATTCCGGGACAATATGTCCAGGATCGCGTGAGCCCAAAGAGCAAATCCATGAAACGAGTATCAAGATGCGCTGGCGCGTACTCGATCGAAGAGCTTCGCCAGATGGCTAGGAGACGATTGCCCAGGGCGATTTTCGATTTCTTCGACGGGGGCGCGGAGGATGAACGCGCGCTAGCTGCCAATCGAAGCTCCTATCGCCGCCATGCTCTCGTGCCTTACGTGCTTCGGGACGTTTCGGACATCTCGCTGGAGACGGAAATACTGGGTGCGTCTTGCGCCTTGCCGCTGGCCATCGCCCCGACGGGCGTGGCGGGTTTCGGCTGGCACAAGGGAGATGTGGCGATAGCCCGGGCGGCGGCAGGCGCGAATGTGCCCTATGGGCTTTCGACATCTGCGACCGCTTCGATCGAGGAGGTCGCGGAAGCGATCCCGCAGGGCCGCAGGTGGTTCCAGGCATATATTCTGAAAGACCGCTCCTTCACGGAAAAGCTCGTCGCTCGCGCCGAGAAAGCCGGATACGAGGCACTCATGATTACCGTCGATCTTGCGGTCGGCGGCAAGCGGGAGCGCGACTTCCGAAACCATTTCTCGATCCCGTTCCGTTTCACGCCGCGCAACTTCCTCGATTTCGCATTGCACCCGCGCTGGTCGCTCCCGATGCTCGCAAGAGGGGTTCCGCCAATGTACAACCTGATCGGGCTGGAAGCCGCGAGCCGAGACCCCAAGGCGCTCGCATCCTCGGTGGGGCGCAACTACGACCCGTCTTTCGATTGGGAAGGCCTGCGCCGAATTCGTGATATCTGGCCGCACAAGATGATCGTCAAAGGCATCGTGCGAGCCTCCGATGCCGAGAAAGCCGCCCGCATGGGATGCGACGCGATTGTCGTTTCCAATCACGGCGGCCGCCAGCTCGATGCCGGACACGCGATCCTCGATGCGCTCGTGCCAATCGTCGCGGCGCTCGGGCGCGATGTCGAGATCATGGTGGACGGAGGGGTCCGGCGCGGTTCCGATATTGTTGTGGCCCTCGCTCTCGGGGCAAAGGCGGTCCTGATCGGCCGCCCCACGCTCTACGGCGTCTGCGCAGGTGGTGAGGAAGGCGCGTCGCGCGCCCTCGAGATTCTGCGCGACGAACTGCGGCGCACCATGCAGTTGTGCGGTGTCGCAAGCGTCGCCGAGATCACGCCAAAGCTGCTGGAGTTCGACTGAGTGGCGGGATCCGGTAGGTGGGCCGTGAATCGGAAGGGAAGTGTTTTCAATATGTTGGGCAATCACCGCGCATCGGAAAACTATTCCTGATAGCGGTCATAAACAGGTCTGATTTGACTTGTGAGGCGCAGGCTTCAGTTTCCCTTTCCGTGTGCTAACAGGGGAACAAGAAAATGAGTTACCGTCGTCTGATTGCGAGTTTGGCCGGCATTCTGACCGCCACGATGGCCTATGCAAACGACGTTCCGGAGCAATCATTCAAGATCATTGGGACATGGAGCAACGCGTCCACCTACAAGGGCTACGAAGCGCCCTTGTGGAACGAGGCGATCCCTGAAGCATCGTCCGGCAAGATCAAGGCCGACATGCAGGCGATCGATGAACTCGGCCTATCCGGTTCGGAGGCGATCAAGCTGCTCTCGACTGGCGCGTATGACGTCGGTTTCGCGCTGTACTCCTACATCGTGTCAGGCGACCCGATCTTCGAAGGGTTCGACCTCGCTCTCGTCGCCCGCAGCGCGGAAGAGCAGCGCAAGGTGGTTGGCGCCTTTTCGCCCGTCATAGAGAAGGCGATGAGCGACGTGCACAGGATCAAGCTCGTTACGAACTATCCTTTCCCGCTTCCCGTCATCGCCTGCCGCGACGAGTTCAAGAGCCTCGAGGACCTCAAGGGGCGCAAGGTGCGCGTCTTCGCGACGACCCAGAGCGACCTGATGGACGGGCTTGGCGCAATCAGCGTGTCGATCCCGCTCGCCGAGGTTCCGACCGCTTTACAGCGCGGTGTCGTTGATTGTGCGATGGCCAGCGCGATCGCGATGTACAAATCGAAGTGGTTCGACGTCGTCAACTATCTCTACGAAATGCCGATCGGCGGCGCGATGGGCTTCATGGGCGTGACGGAGTCGCGCTGGGCGGCCCTCGACGACAACACGCGTGCCCTCATCGAGCAGGAGGCCGGGAAGTTCGCGGACAGGACTTGGAGTCTCACCCATTCCGATGAACAGCAGGGGATTGCCTGCCTGACCGGCGAGCTTCTGGATGGCGACGCCTGCAAGTATGGCGAGCCGGCCAAGATGAAGCTGGTTCGCACGAGCCCGGCGGATGCCGGGGTGCGCGAGCGGATCCTCTCGGAATTCGTACTGAAGCGTTATGCCGAGCGCTGCGGTCCCGAATGCGCCAAGGCGTGGAGCGATTCCGCCGGCGCGGCGGTGAACATCTCTATCGCGCAGTAAGAACTCTCGCGGCGGTCGCTTCGGTCGCGCGCTCAAGGCGGGCGTGGCCGGGGCGACCTCTGCGACAATGACCAATCCAAGAGGTGGGATCGATGGGTTCGGATGCAGGAGGAGGAATCCTCGGTGGTGCCCGAGTTGGCGCGCAGGTCATGGTTTGGATTGCCGGCGGCGCTCTCGTGCTGATGTCCTTCGTGATCACGTTGGAGACACTGGTTCGGAAGTTCGCGGGCTTCTCGTTCGGCAGTGTCAACGAGATGTCGTCCTATCTTTTCGCGATATCGTCGGCCTGGGCACTCGGCTACGCCCTGGTAGAGGGCGCGCATATCCGCATCACCATGTTGCGGAACGTGTTCGGCCCACGGGTCAGGGCCGCTTTCGACATCGTCGCTTGGCTTGTCTTCCTCGTCGTGTTCGCTGTGATCGCCTATCGCGCCACGGAGCTTGCCTGGGATTCCTACCTGACGAACGCCCGCGCTCCGACACCCAACCGGACGCAGCTTTTCCTGCCGCAGGCGCTTTGGGCGTTCGGCATGTTTACCGCTGTGCTCGCTGCCGTCTTGCTCGGCGTGCAGTCGCTGCGGTTGCGCTCGACGCGACCGCTGGCGCCCGTTGAAGAGGCTGAGGCTGAACTGGAAAACCTGAAATGATCGTGTTCGGACTCTTGGTTCTGCTTCTGCTGCTGGCGCTTTCGGTGCCCGTCGCCGCTTCGCTGGGCCTGCTGTCGTTTTCGCTCGCGATATTCTTCACCCCGATCCCGCTCGACCGCATGCTGGGCGAGGTGGCCTGGCGCGCCATGGCTTCAGAATCCCTCGTCGCCATACCCTATTTCGTTCTTCTCGGAGAGGTCATGGTCCGGTCGGGCTTGGCCGAACGAATGTATGCTGCGCTCGTGGAATGGATGTCGTGGCTGCCGGGCGGCACCATGCATGCTAACATCGGCGCAAGCGCGCTGTTCGCGGCCACCTCAGGCTCGAGCGTGGCCACCGCCGCAACGCTCGGAACGGTGTCGATACCCGAGATCAGCCGGCGCGGCTACAACGAACGTTTGTTTCTTGGTTCGCTCGCCGCCGGTGGGACCCTTGGCATTCTTATACCGCCGTCAATCATTCTCATTATCTACGGTGTTCTCACCGATACCTCGATTCCACGCCTGTACCTTGCCGGCATATTGCCGGGTATCGTTCTGGCTGGCCTTTTCATGCTGACAATCGCCGTCGCGTGCTGGATACGTCCCGCGATGGGAGGAAATCCGCCGGCATGGACGTGGAAGCGCCGTGTCGCCGTGCTGCCCGACCTGTTGCCGCCTCTCTTCATATTCGGCCTCGTGGTCGGGACCATTTATGCCGGTATCGCCACACCTACCGAGGCCGCGGCTTTCGGTGTGGTCGGCGCTCTGGGCCTTGCGGCAAGAGTGCGGGCCATCAATCTGGATATGGTCCGCAAGGTTCTGGAAGGCACGATGCGGACCACCGCGATGGTGGTCGCCATCATCTTGATGTCAACGATCCTCAATTTCGTGCTCGCATTCCTCGGAATCTCCCGCTCGATCACAGGCTTCGTGGAGACTCTGAACATCGGTCCGCTAACGCTGATCGCCGTGCTTGTCCTGTTCTATCTCGTTCTCGGCTGCTTCCTGGAAGGCATGTCGGTTATGATCGTTACCGTGCCGATCGTCGCGCCAATTGTCGTAGCCGCAGGTTTCGACCTGATCTGGTTCGGCATCGTGATGACGCTGCTTCTGGAAATGGCGCTCATCACCCCGCCCGTCGGCGTGAACCTGTTCGTCGTCCAGAGCGTGCGTGGAAGAGGGTCGTTGTCGGATGTGATGATCGGCACGGTCCCCTTCGTTCTCACGATCCTCGCGATGATCGTCCTGCTGGCCGCATTTCCCGGAATAGCGTTGTGGCTGCCGGATCTCGCCTACCAATGACCCAGTGTTTCTATCCATGTGGGAGCATGCAGACAGATGATTGCGGCAAGATTGTTCGGCTCGCCCACCTCTCCTTTCGTGAGAAAGGTCAGGGTGCTGCTGCTTGAGGCAGGTCTTTCTGAAAAGGTGTGTTTCGAGCGCATCGATCCTCGCGACACAACAACGGAGTTGCGTGCGCGCAATCCGCTGGGCAAGGTCCCGACATTCCTCTGCGAGGAGGGCAGTCTTTTCGACTCGGGCGTGATCTGCGAGTGGATTTGCGACAGGAACATTGAGGCCGGGCATCTGCTGCCGGCAGGGCGACGGTGGAGAATTCTCACGACGCAGGCGCTGGCGGATGGCCTGCTGGATGCGGGCCTGCTGGTGCGTCAGGAGGAGTTGCGTGAGCCGTCCGCCAGATCGGACACATGGATCGCCGAGCAGACCGATCGCATGCGCGCCGCTATTGCGAGCCTCGATAAGGATGTGGCCTGGCGCGATAGTGATATCGACCTGGGACAGATCGCGGTCGCCTGTGCCTTGGGGTGGATGAATTTCCGATTGCCCCGCATCGACTGGGAAACGGCCTATCCACAACTCGCGGAATGGTTCAACTCGATCGCGTCGCGCCCATCCCTGGTCGCCACGAGGCCGGGATAGGACCTTTCCTGGGCCGGATCAGGTCCGGCAGATAGCGTTGCCGTCCGCGCCGGGAACGGCCAGTTCTTCATGGAGTATCCTGATGCATGCTTCCGCTGCTTTCGACAGGAGTTTCTGCGCGTTGTAGCAGGCGATCAGCTTGCGTCTGGTTACGGGTTCGCGCACCGGGATGGCCTGCAGCCCCAACCTGCCGAGGAGGTTCGACATGTCGTGGCCGGGCAGCAGGGTGATGTAGCCGTGGCTCAGCAATTCCAGAACGGACGTCAGCGAATCGATCTCCAGATTCGGCTTCAGCTCGATTCCCGCTGCGGCGAACGAGGTGTCGATGAGACGCCGCAGGAGATTAGGACGCGACGGAAGGATCACATTGCGCGACGCGAATTCCCGACCTGTTATGACGCTCTCGCGGGCGATGGGATGGTCGCAGGGAACGACGGCGTAGATCTCCTCCTCGATCAAAAGGCGGGAGGCGAATTTCGATTCGTCATATTCGTTGGTCAGAACGCCGATGTCGATCTCGCCGCTCTCCAGCCAGCCGACGATGCTGGAGCTGTATCCTTCGATTATCCTGAGTTTCACGTCCGGGAACTCGGTCGTGTAGCGGTTGACGACGCGCGCGACCGTTCCCAGCGCGAGCGTCGGGGGAATGCCCATCGCCACATCGCCCATGACGCGCCCGTTTGCATCCACGAGAAAATGATGGGCGGCCTCGACATCCTCCATGATGCCGCGACAAATCTGGTAGAACTGGTGCGAAATCGCGTTCGGCAGGACGCCATGACTGGTCCGGTCGAAAAGGGTGAGACCGTATTCCGCCTCCAGCTTGCGTATCTGCATGCTCACCGCTGGCTGAACGACGTGCAGCCGCTCCGCCGCGCGCGTGATGCTGCCTTCCTCATAGAGGGCGATGAAGTAGCGGATCTGCCGGACGTCCAGAGTGATTAGCATGAGCAAATATTCCCCCGGCCGGCTGCAAATGATGCCGCACCGGGTCAGGACAGGTTGTTTCGCGGCAGCAGCCGGTTTCGTGGCCGCTGCCGACCGACAATGAGAATATCCAGATACCCATATCGGGGGAAATCCGCAAATCCGGATCGAGTTTCTTCCGGGCACGCGCACCAAGCGTGCATCATTCGCGGCAATGAGGCGCATAAAAAACTATGAATGGCCTCAATCTCGCGCCCCCCTTACTAGTTGTGCGAACATTCGGAGGAGCAGAGACCGCATGCTGAATTCTACCAAGGCCGAGCCGACCGATGACATCGATCTGTTCACGATGATCGTCCTGCGTCGCAGGTTCGAGGCGATCATCCGCGAGATGGTCAACGCGCTTTTCAAGTCAGGCCGTTCCGGCGTCCTGAATACGGCGATGGACTTTTCCTGCAGCCTGACTGACGCGGATTTCCGGTCTGTGAGCGTTGCGCTTGGGTTGCCGGTCCATGTCGGGGCCATCGAGCTGATTCCGCAGGCCGTGAAGACGAAGTTCGGCGACACGATCAAGCCGGGCGATTGTTTCGTCAACAACAGCGCCTATCACGGCAATACGCACTGCGGTGACTTCACTCTCTGCGTGCCGGTGTTCATGGATGGCGAGCTTGTCTTCTACACCATCGCCCGCGCTCATCTGGGCGACATAGGCTTCCCCACCGCGACGACTTATGGTCCCGATTCCCGCGATGTGTATCAGGAAGGGCTGAAGCTGCCCTGCCTTCGGGTGCAGCGTGAATATTCCGACGTGTCGGAAGTCATCGACATCTGCAAGGCGAACATCCGCTCGCCCGATCAGTTCTACGGCGATTATCTGGCCTGTCTGGCCGCCGTGCGCACGGGCGAGAAGCGGCTCAAGGAGCTTTGCGCGAAGTACGGGCGCGAGGTGGTTCTGACCTTCCTGCGGAAGTTCCAGGAGTATGCCGAGACGATGTGCGTCGAGGCGATCCGCAAGCTGCCCGCAGGGCGCATTTCCCGTACCGCCTATTACGACTCCATGCTGCAGGAATATCCGGACGGCATCCCGCTGACCGCCGAACTTGCGATCGACCCAGAGGCGGGCGAGATCGAGGTCGATCTGACCGCGAACGTCGATAATCTGCCGCTCGGCATCAATATGAGCGAAAGCACGACGCTGGCGGCATGCCGCATGAACGTGCTCGCGCAACTCGGCCCGGATATTCCCCGGTGCTCGGGATCCTTCAACCGCGTGAAGGTGAAGATGCGCGAAGGCGCAGTCGTCGGCAAGCCGAAATATCCCGCCGCCACCTCCTCCGCGACCACCCATCTGTGCCATCTCCTCGGCTCGCACATTCAGGCGTTGTTCGCGGAGCTGATCGACGGGGCGGGTTCCGCCTACGGCACGATCGGCCTGCCTGCCTCTAGCTCGGTGGTAAGCGGTCTGGATTTCCGCCACGACGATCGTCCATTCGTCAACCAGGTCATCATGGGTTACTGGGGCGGTCCTGCCCTGGCACGCCACGACGGCTGGGTGACATACGGCAGCGTATCCTCCCAAGGCATCCTCTGGCAGTCGAGCGTGGAAGTCGTCGAGCAGCAGCAGCCGATCCTCGTCGAGTCCCTGGCGATTCGCCAGGACAGCGGCGGTGCGGGGAGGCAGCAGGGTGGGCCTGGCGCCTACTGCGTATTCGTCGTTCGCGGAAACCCCATGCGCTTCTCGGTCGGCGCGGCGGCGCGGCATTTTCCACCAGCCGGCGTTCAGGGCGGCGGTGCCGGCGGGCCGACGCTGGTAAAGCTGAGGCGCAAGGACGGCACCGAAATCGAGCTTCCGTCCACCGGTGAGTTCCTTCTGCAAGCCGGCGAGGCGATCGTTTCTGAAGGGTGCGGCGGAGGCGGCTACGGCAATCCGCTGGAGCGCGATCCGCAGCTTGTGCTTCGCGATTACAGGGAGGGTTGGATTTCCGGCGAGCGCGTCGCGGGCGTCTATGGCGTCGTGGTGTCGGGTGAGGGGTATCGAATGACGGTGGCTGAAAACGCCACCTCGGCCCGCAGGAAGGAACTGGGAGCGGCTTGAAGATGGCTTATGAAATCGCCGTGGATGTCGGCGGAACCTTTACCGACCTCGTCATCAAGTCCGACGAGGGAACAATCAAAGCGGTCAAGGCTCCGACAACTCCCAGCAACATCGTCGATGGAACCTTGGATGCCGTAGGCCGCGCTGCGGCGGCGGTGGGGGTTTCGACCGTCGAGCTGATGAAGAATTGCCGTAAGTTTGCTTTCGGGACGACGGCTGCGACCAATGCCATCCTTGAGGGCAAGGGCGCCCGGACCGGATTGCTGTGCACCAGGGGGCATCGCGACATCCTGCTGATCCGTGAGGGCGGCAAGGAGGACACCTACAAAGTCGATGTCGATTATCCCGGCCCCTATATCCCGCGCGGTCTGACGCTGGAGATCAACGAACGGATCGACGCCGAAGGCGGCGTGGTCACCCCGCTGGATGAGGAGGGCGTCCGCACCGCGATACGCGAACTGGTGGAGCAGGAGGTCAAGGCGATTGCCGTTGCCTTCGTCTGGTCCGTCGCCAATCCAAGCCATGAGCAGCGTGTCGGACAGCTGATCGAGGAGCTTGCCCCGGGCCTGCCCTACAGCCTGAGCCATCGTGTCAGCCCGAGCATTCGCGAGTATCGCCGGACCTCGGCGACCGCACTCGACGCTTCGCTGAAGCCGATCGTCGAGGAGGCGGTGATGACCCTTTCTGGTCGCCTTGCCGCCGAAGGGTTCGGCGGCGTGCTCACGCTCGTGACGTCGAGCGGTGGCCAGACTTCGCCGCAGGACGTTCTGGAAAAGCCGATCTACCTCTGTTTCTCCGGCCCCTCGGCGGCTCCGGAATCCGGCCGTCGTTTCGCCCGGATCGAGGGCGTCGAGAATGGCAACGTGATTACGGTGGACATGGGCGGCACGAGCTTCGATGTGAGCATCGTATCGGACTGGGAAATCTCCACCCATCGCGACGGGGTGATCGCGGGCCACAGCTTCGGTGTCCCGAGCGTGGAGGTGCTGACGATCGGCGCAGGTGGCGGGAGCCTTGCCCGCGTCGATGCCGGCGGCTTCGTGCATACCGGCCCGGAGAGCGCCGGCTCCTGGCCCGGACCTGCATGCTACGGACGTGGCGGCACGCGCGCCACCGTCACAGACGCAAACGTGGTCAGGGGGTATCTCAATCCCGAAACCTTTGCGGGCGGGACGATGAAGCTCGACGTCGCTGCAGCGAATACCGCGATATCGGCGGATGTGGCCGGGCCGCTAGGCGTCGATCTCGATCAGGCCGCGGAGTTGGTCTGCGTGACCTGCGACCAGTCGATGGTGGGCGCGATCGAAGAAATCACGATCAAGCGCGGCATCGACCCGCGCGAGTATGTCATGGTTGCAGGCGGCGCAGCAGCCGGCTTGCACGCCGTGACGATCGCTCGCGAACTCGACATCCGGCAAGTAATCGTGCCCCGCTTTGCCGGCGTCCTCAGCGCCTTCGGCATCCTTACCAGCAATGTGCAGAACCAGTATGGGCGCAGCATCTTCGCACAGTCCAAGAGATTCGACTTCGCGGCGGTCAATGCGGTCCTCTCCAACCTGAAGGCGGAGGCCGGCGCTTATCTGGACAGGATGGGCGTCGCTCCCGCCGATCGCAGGATCGAGATTACCGCGGAAGCCCGCTATCCGGGTCAGATCTGGCAGCTTACCCTCCCGCTGCGCGTCGATCGTTTCGACAGCAATGCGGATGTCGCCGCGATGCTGGAGGATTTCCACCGCCTGCATGAACGCTTCTACAATGTTCGTAGCGCAGACGATCCGGTCGAGATCGTCGAGATCAATGCGAAGGCGATCGGCATGCAGCCCGATACGACGCTTGAGACGATCGAGCGGGCAAAAGGGGGGCCTGTGATCATCGAGCATCGTTCGGCCTATTTCCACCAGGGCGGTCGCATCGACCGCGTGCCTGTCTATCGGGGGGAGGGACTCCGCGCCGGGCATGTAATTGAGGGGCCTGCCCTCATCGAAGAACCTCTCACTGCGATTGTTGTCCCGCCGGGGGCGGTCGCCTGCATATCCGATTACGGGAATTACCTGATCGCGGTTTAGCGAGCCGCGCGCGGCTTTGTGTTGGCCTCGCTCCAGATCCGGAGCGGGGACGGCAAGTCACTGTTTGGGCGCGGAAGAATGGCGCCGGATCGTCGAGAGGACCATTTCATGCAGTTCACCCCCAGCAATGGCCGTTGGCCGAGTCCATTTAACGAGGTTGCAAATCTTCCGCGTCTCGACGGTCGTGTCATCCGCGTCGCCGATTGCACGCTGCGCGACGGCGAGCAGCAGGCGGGGATCGTGCTGGACCGCGCAGCCAAGGTCGAGATCGCGAAGGCGCTCGAGGCGATCGGCGTTTACGAGATCGAGGCCGGCACCATTGCCAGCAGCGAGGAGGACCGCGAGGCGATTGCGGCGATCTGCGCCCTCGGTCTCTCCGCCAAGATCAGCGTGCTTTGCCGGGGGCTCGAGGCGGACATCGACATGGCCGCCGAAATTGGCGTCTGGGGTGTGCGGCTGAGCTTCCCGATCAGCGACATCGAGCGCGAGTACAAGCTGAAGGGAATTTCCCAGGAAGATTATCTGGCCCGCACCCGAGCATTGGTCGAATATGCAAATGCGAAGGGGCTGGCTGTCGTCTTCAGCCCGTTCGACACTACGCGCGCCAACCTGCCTTTCCTGCGCAGGGTGGCGGCGGGACTGGGTCAGCTCGACGGTGTGGACCGTCTGCGCATCGTGGACACCACCGGTTGCGCGCTCCCGGAAGCGATTGCCTTCATCGTCGAGAACGTGAAGGAAGCCGCGCCGGGTCTGGCTATGGAGATCCACTGCCATAACGATTTCGGTCTGTCCTGCGCCAACACGCTTGCCGGGGTCATGGCAGGAGCCGATTATGTTTCGACCACGATCAACGGCATCGGCGAACGCTGCGGCAATGCTTCGACCGAGGAAGTCGTCATGGCGCTGGAGGTGCTGTGCGGCTACGACACGGGCATCAAGCTGGACGGGTTGAAGAGCATCTCCGAACTCGTCGAGCGGCATAGCGGCATTGCCGTGCACGCCAACAAGGCGGTTGTCGGCTACAACGCTTTCCGCCACGAAGCGGGTATGGTCGTGGCCGGGGTCCTGAAGAACCCCTATACGGCGGAAGCCTACGACCCGGCTATCGTCGGCCAGAGCCGGGACATCCTGCTCGGCAAGAAGAGCGGCCTCGTCTCCGTCAAGTACAAGGCAGCTCAGCTCGGCATCTCCGTGACCGACCAGCAGATGGCTGTTGTGCTGCACCAGGTGAAGGAGGAGGCCGTGCGGCTTAGGCGCGCCCTCAATGACGAAGAGTTCGCAAAGCTCGCGCGTGCAGCGGCAGAACGCCGTTGATGAACAAGGGCCGCCGCGGGGCGGCGCCCGCTCGCGACGCGCTGTAGCTTCTTGATTAGCTCGCGCCGTCGGCCTGATGGTCGAACTGGACTTCGCAGATGCGTTCCGCGATCCGCCAGCCAGTCTCCGTCAACACGAACCTGTCCACATAGTCTGCGACGAGGCGCGGGCCTGCCAATGGTGCGGGCCGCCCCTCCGGCGCGCCGCTTTCGTCGGCATAGTAGACTATGACGCAGCGGCCGCGCGCTTCGTTTGGGGTCACGACTTCCACGAGATGGTTGCTGATCACATGCCGGGACCGGCGATTTTCCGGCCTCGACGAGAGATACGCACGCACGCCCTCATGGCCGATATACACATGATCGCGCGGCCGATAACGCGCGTCGTCCGTGAACAGGGCGACGACGTCTTCGTAGCGTTTCGTATCCAGATAGGTGGCGAAGGCATTGGACAGGCGGATGCAGGCCTGCTCGATTGCTGCCCTCTGTTCGGCGCCTAAAGTTTCCATTCGGACATTCGTGAAAGGTTGGCCATTCTCTGTCCGGCACCCGAAGGAATTGCACGGCCTTGAAATTCGGCGAGGTGTTATCGATAACACGACAGAGACACTTTGTCTCCATGATGATTCAGGGCTATTCGGACCATCGAGGCGGGCGATCTTTCATGAGCAAACGTAACGATAATGGGGGGAAGGCGTCGACATCGAGCCGGAGCGGCGGGCCGTTGGCGACGATGGCGGATGTGGCTCAGCTGGCAAACGTGACCACGATGACCGTGTCGCGGGCGCTGCGGATGCCGGAAAAGGTTTCCGCCGAGACGCGGGAGAAGATCGAGAAGGCCATCAGGATCTGTGGCTTCGTGCCGAACTATGCGGCGCGGAGCCTTTCCTCGCAGCACACGCCCGTGATCGTCGCCTTGTTTCCGACGATGATGAATTCGGTTTTTTCCGGCACGATCGAGGCCATCTCGACGCATCTTCACGACAATCATTACCACCTGCTCCTGGGTCAGACGAATTTCGATGTGGAAAAGGAGGAGGAACTGCTGGCGGGGTTCATCGGCTGGCGTCCTGCCGGGATCATTCTGACGGGCGGCTTGCGGACATCGCGAACGCGCAAGTTGCTGGCCAATGCCGATGTGCCCGTGGTCGAGGTCTGGAACAAGCCGGAGCAGCCATTCGACGTCAGCGTCGGCTTTTCTAACGTCAAGGCCTCCTACGAGATGACCCGGTCGCTGCACGAATGGGGCTACCGCAGGGTCGCCTTCGTTTCGATCGATGCGCCGATGAACGACAGGTCCCTTGAACGTCTTGAAGGATATCGGTCGGCGGTGGCCGAACTCGGCATGGCAAACGATCCACGGCTGGAGATGAAGGTCAAGTTCGGCGTGCATGCGGGCAGGGAGGCTATGCAGCACATACTTGAGAACATGCCAGACGTGGATGCGGTCTTTGCCTCGTCCGACACACTCGCGGTCGGTTGCCTGATGGAAGCCCTGCGGCGCGGCCTGAAGGTGCCGGACGACATCGCAGTCGCGGGTTTCGGAGATGTCGAGCTGGCGGCTGAACTCGTGCCGTCATTGACGACGGTGCATGTGCCCCGCGTCGATATCGGCCGGCGCGCCGCGTCCATCCTGATCGACAGGATTGCGGGAAGCTATGATGGGCCGGCCGTCGTGGATTGCGGATTCGAGATCGTCAGGCGGCAGAGCGCCTGAAGATCCTCCGTCGATGCACGGTCAGTGGGTGGCCGGCCGAACGCCGAAGGCATTGGCCAGCACCTTGTGCTTGAAGAGCAATTCGAGAAGCTCGTCGCTCTCGTGCCTATTCGAGCCTGTCCTGAATCTGGTTCTTCGCTTTCTCGTCAGGTGACTTGACAAGCGCATTGTTAGCGATAACATCGAGACTATGGCAAGGACGCTGAATTGCGAGAAAGCGCCTATTGTTTGCGCTAACAGCAGGAGCAGCTTTTGCCGGCTATGTGCCGTTTTGACGGTTGTGGGGGAGTGAGCGTTCCAGGCCGTGCTTGCGCCGGCCGAGAAACGCTCTGACGGCTTCCAGGCAAAGGCGCCGGGCGCCGCAGAAATTACCCGCCGGTCCGGCGGGTCGTTATTTAAAAAGGAGTTGGAATGGCTTCCATCATAGCCAAGGCAAGCATGGACGACGTGATCTGGGCTCAGCTCGATCCGGATGTAGACCTCTATCTGGAGATCATGGAGATATGCAGGCGCGAGAACATCCGCAGCGGGGTCGTGCTCAACATCGTCGGCGGCCTGCGCAAGGCGCGGCTGAGCATGCCGATCAAGGCAACCGACATGCACACGCCTCCGGGTGTCCTGGAGCTCGAAGGTATGATCGAATGCAGCGGCGTCGGGACAATCGGCGTTACGCGCAACACCTACGATTCGGAGAAGGTGAGCGGTATCATCTACAGGGAAGGTGAGCCCAACCTGCACATCCATCTGACCGTCACCCATGCGGGCAAGTCGTACATGGGCCATCTCATCGAGGGCTGTCTCGTACGCTCGGTCCATCCGATCTCGCACTTTACTATCGTTCTCGCCCGCACGCCGGGCGCGTTGCTGAATTTCGGAGTGTCGAAGGAAACGACGGAAAAATACCCGATGGGCGTTCCTATCCACGATCTGGTTCAGGAATGATTTCGGACAGGAAAGACAAAAAGGGGAACATAAAATGACATTGAGGAAAATGTTGCTGGCTGCCGGAGTTGCGGCGGCCATGCTCCTGGGAGGGGGGCAGGCAATGGCCCAGCAGATCAACTGGGTTTACTCGAACGGCTATGCCAAGGACCATTTTCAGACCGGACTTCTGGCCGACGAGTTCTTCAAGCGTATCGCCGACGAGACAGATGGCCGGCTGAAGATCCGCCATGTCGCCGGCGGCGCGCTGCTCAAGCCGGAGAACACGATCGAGGGCGTGCGTGGCAAGGTGGCGAATCTGGGATCGACCGTGGTGTCGTTCTTCCCGGGGCAGCTGCCGATCTCAGCTACGCTAGCAAGCCTCGTGGACCTGCGCTACGGAAACAGCCTCACCCTCGATCAGGTCGCGGATCTGACCGCCGAACTGCTAGAGCAGGTGCCGGAGTTCTCTGCCGAGTATGAGAAGCAGGGTCTCAAACCGCTGCTGTTTGTGCCATCGCCTGCTTATGCGATCATTTCCAACGACCCGATCACGAATCTGGCCGACTTGCAAGGGAAGAAGGTCCGCACGCTTGGCAACGTTCTGCCCAAGCTGATGGAAGCCGCAGGCGCGGTTCCCCTGTCGGTCGCTTTCGGCGAAATCTACACGAGCCTGCAGACAGGTGTGCTGGACGGAGCGATGACAGATCCGCCCGCCATGCTCAATGCAAAGTTCCCGGAGATCGCTAAGAATCTTCTGACGACGGGGCCGGAGGCCGGTGCGTTCACGGCGATTGCGCCCGTGGTTTTCGTGGTGAACCTCGACGACTGGAACGCGCTGCCTGAAGATATCCGCAACACCGTTTCCAAGGTGGCTGCCGAAATGCGGCCGATCGCGTCGGCGCAGGTCAATGATTTCGCCGCCAAGTCGTTCGGCGAGATGGAGGCCGCAGGCGTGACTGTCCATCACCTCAGCCAGGCTGATACGGATGCGCTTGCCTCCAAGGCTCCCGACTTCCTCGCGCTCGCCGTGGACGTCCTCAAGCAGAACGGGCTGGCCGGCGAGGAGATCATTGCCAAATACCGGGCCATTGCGGATTCCTATCTGCAGGCGAAGTAGCAGCCTTGCCATCCAGCGCGCATCGGCTTCGGCAAGTCGCCACGCCGGCACATACGGGTTGGGCTGAAAACGGGGAAAGTCTATGAACGGCCTGGTCCGTAATCTTAACAGAGTTCTTGAGATCGCGTCGGTGCTCGGCGCGGTCGCGCTGATCGCCATCTCTCTGCTCATCAGCGTTGATATCATGTTGCGCTGGATCGTCGGGCGGTCGATTGTCGGCGTATTCGAAATATCGAGCGTGCTGCTGGTGATGGCGACCTTCCTGCCGCTCGGCCTCGTGCTCTTCCGCAACGAGCAGCTGCGCGTCGACATCATATTCGAATGGGTTCGGGGTCCCGCTGCCTCGCTGCTGTCACTGGTGGATGTCGCGACCGGGCTTGCCGTCTTCGGACTCCTGCTCTGGATCGCCACCGAGGAATTCCAGAAAGCCTACGATGGTCGCTTCCTGCTTCGCGGGATGATCGAGATACCCACCTGGATTCCGCTTGGAATGATCTGGACAGGAACCGGGCTCGCGCTTCTGACGCTATTGGTTCAGGGAATCCGGATGGTGCTGCGGCTGATGGGCCGCCCGGATGGCTCGACTGAGGCCGAGACGACCGGGACGGGAGACTGACAATGGACGTTGGAACCTTGTCTCTCGTCGTCGCCGGTGGGTTGCTGATTCTTCTGCTGGCGGTGGGCGTTCACATCGGCGCGGCCCTTGCCATCGTGGGTATCGTCGGGTCGTACGTGTTTCTCGGGAACTGGACCTCGGGCCTCAACCTGCTGCTGCTGCATGCGGTGGATATCTCCAGCTCCTACACGATGATGGTGATTCCGCTCTTCATCCTGATGGGATCGCTTGCCTCGAAGGCCGGTATCACGAAGGAACTCTTCACCCTCTTCTACCGCAATTTCGGGCGCTTCCCCGGCGGTGTTGCGGTTGCCTCGGTCGGCACATGCGCCGGCATGGCGGCAATCACCGGCTCCAGCGTGGCGACATCGGCCGCGATGAGCCGCATTGCCCTGCCGGAACTGCAGCGCTTCGGCTATGACGAGCGCATGTCCACCGGGGCGATCGCAACCGGCGGCACCTTGTCGATCATGATTCCGCCGAGCATCACGCTCGTCCTATATGCGATTTTCGCGCAACAGTCGGTGGGCAAGATGCTCGTGGCCGGCATCGTGCCGGGTCTGCTGTTGGCGGTGGGCTACGTCCTGCTCATCATAATCCGCTGCCGGATCAACCCTTCGCTCGGACCTGCCGGGCCGCGTTTCAACTGGAAGGAGCGTTTCGAGGGCGTGTCGACGGTGCTGCCGTTCATCTTGGTGGTCATGGCCGTCATCGCCGGCATTCTCTACGGCATCTGGACGCCGGTCGAGTCGGCGGCCGTCGCCGTGGTTCTGGTTACGATCACCTGTATCCTTCAGCACCGCCTCGACGCGGGGCAGTTCTTCACGGCGTGCCGGGAAGCGGTCAACATGTCCGCATCGGTCTTCATCGTCGTGATCGGCTCGATGGTGTTCAGCGGCTTCCTGGCTCTCAACGGGTTCAGCGACTTTATCGCCGAATGGATTCTGAACCTTGGGCTCAGCTCGTTGTCGCTGCTGCTGCTCCTGACAGTGATCTACATTTTTCTTGGCATGTTCATGGAAGTGTCGAGCCTTCTTGCGCTGACCATTCCCCTCGTCATGCCGATTGTCCATTCCGTCGGATGGGACCCAATCTGGTTCGGTGTCGTGGTCGTTTCGCTGATGGAGGTCGCGATGGTGACGCCGCCGGTCGGGCTGAACCTCTATGCAGTCAAGGCGTCGGTGCCGAGCATCAGCCTCAAGACGATCTATATGGGGGCGGTGCAGTTCTGGATGATCAACCTCCTGTTGATCTTCATCCTGTTCGCCTTTCCGCAGATCGCCTTGCTGCTGCCGAACATGCGGTGAGGTGCGAGGCTGCATCTCCAGGCGGCGATGCTCAGGCGCCTCAAGCGCTCTCATGAGCCGGGCCTACCGCGAGCTGTCCTCGCAGGTTAAGGATTCATGATTGGCTCTGGGCGCTCAGTCGCAGCAGGATCTTTTCACGCGTATTCGATGAAGCGCAGGACGAGCCCAAGGGCGGCGTCCGGCGCAATCGACAGGCTCGTCCTCTCCCGGAGGTAGGGAACGCCACGTGCATCCAGACAAGCGTTGGTCACATCCAGTGATTCGGTGAAGAGGTCCAGCGCCACCATTCGCATGGCGCCGCCTGCCAGATCGGGTAGGAGCGATACGCCTGAACAAAGGTCAGGCATCTGGCTGGGGTGGAAAACACGCAGCGTCGTGCGTCCCGCACGCATCGTTCCGTCGGTGTAGATGCCGGGAACGCGTTTCAGTAGAGCGCTTAGTCGGTTGGGATCGTTGGATATGATCGTAAACGCCGCGATGCCTGTGGCGCCATTCGCATGGGACTGCCATTCCGGGCGCCAGATCAACTCGGGCGTGTTGTGCTGGCAAAAGAAGATCCGGCCGTTGTCGACGTCGCGGCGGTCGACCTGAAAGGTACGGAAGCTGGCATTCCTCTCCTGCCCGTCGATCGTGACGGGGCGTGAAAAATCCCTGTATTGTTCGACGGCAACGCCATCGCGCTGCAGGTCGTCGTGAAGAGATGCCGCGTTCCCCGTACGGAAGGCCAGGCCGGTCAGGCCGGCCGGATGCACCCACATTTCGGCCCGCTTGTCGCGTTCTCCGGGCGCGTATCCCAGCAGTTCGAGATAGCTGTCGCGAAAGACAGCCAGGTGATTGATCGAGCCGAGCGTATGATAGCCGCGTGGCGTGAGGGTGAATCCCAGCCTTGCATATTGTTCTGCGGCCTCGTCCATTCGGCCGAGCACATTGATCACGGCATGGTCGAAGTCGGTCATTTGCAATCTCCGTTTCGCCTCAGGCCGCCCTGGCACGCTGCGATACGACGGCGTGGACGATGAGCTGAATGAGGTGGAACAGCATCAGGGGCAGGACGATGAGTGAGATGTCCTGCCCGGCAAAAAGGATGGCTGCCATCGGCAGACCTGTGGCGAGGCTCTTTGTCGAGCCGCAGTAGAACAGGGCCAGCATGTCGGCCCTGTTCATGCCGGACACGCGGCTGACGAGAAGGATCAGCCCCATCACCAAAGCCAAAAGTAGGGCGCAGAGCCCCACCAGACCGGCAACGGACTGCCATGGCATGACAGACCAGATTCCGTTCACGACACCGGCGGAAAAGGCCGAATAGACGATCAGCAGAATCGCGCCGCGGTCCACCGCCATCGTGGTGGTCTTGTGCCGATTGACAAAGTCGGCCAGCAGCGGGCGACACAATTGACCGACGAGGAAGGGCAGCAGGATTTGCTGTATGATCTTCCAAATGGCGGAAGGGGCGACGGCGAACTCGGCGGCCGCGGGAATGAGCACCATGAGCAGCAGAGGCGACAGGACGACGCCGAGCAGGCTCGATATCGAGGCCGCGCATATGGCCCCTGCAACATTTCCGCCCGATATCGAAGTGAAGGCGATCGAGCTTTGTACGGTCGAGGGCATGCAGCCCACGTAGAGAAATCCCAACACCACTGCGGCCGGAAAGATGGCCGACAGGAGCGGCGCCGCCGCCATCGTGAGCAGGGGATAGAGTGCGAAGGTGCACAGCAGGCAAGCAATCTGTAGCTTCCAGTTGGCAAGGCCGGAGACGATCATAGCCGTTGAAAGTTTGGCCCCGTAGAGGAAGAACAACAGGGCAATCGCCCAGTAGGTCACATGCTGCAGGACAACAGCGAAATCGCCTTGGGCAGGCACCAGACTTGCCAGAAGAACCGTTGTTGCGAGCAGGACCATGTACCGGTCGATGCCGATCCGTTTAAGCACGGCTTCGAGTCTGGAGGCGGACATGGGGTTCCTTTTTATCTGTTAGGTCTGTGATCCATGTCGCTGGATCGATGAAGGCGGGCTGTCCCGTTCTTCCGTTGGGTCGGAAGGAAGGCGCCTCTTTTGGTTTGGCTTCAGTCAGAAGAGGCCCGGAAGTCTGCCGCAAGGTGCAGGATCCAGGCCGATGGCCGGCAACGACGCGTTGCCCGATCATGGGGCGTCCAGCCCGGACCCTGTTTCGAGAAACCGCAGGATGCGGGATTTGTGAGAGTCCACCTCAAGGCGGTTCTCCTTGAGCCAGTCAGGATTGTAGTAGGTCGAGGCGTAGCGATCGCCGCTGTCGCATATCAAGGTCACGAGCGATCCTTCCGCGCCTTCGCGCAACATGCGGGCGGCCATGTGCAGCAGAGCCATGAAGTTCGTTCCGGTGGATCCGCCGACACGGCGAAACAATCTTTCGGACAGGACATGGGCGGCGGCAATGGACGCCGCATCGGGAATGCGCAGCATGCAGTCGATCACGCCGGGCACGAAGGATGGCTCGACGCGCGGGCGGCCGATGCCCTCTATCCTCGAGGGCTTCGCCGATGTGACCCGGAGATCCCCGCTCCGGTAGGCGTCGAAGAAAACCGAGTTTTCGACGTCGGCCACGCACAATCTGGTCGGAAGATTCTGGAAGCGGATATAGCGGCCGATGGTGGCTGCCGTTCCGCCGGTGCCGGCGCTCATCACCACCCAATGCGGACTGGCGTGAGGCTCGCTCGACATCTGGCGAAAGATGCTTTCGGCAATGTTGTTGTTGCCGCGCCAGTCCGTGGCTCGTTCCGCATTGGTGAACTGGTCGAGATAGTGCCCGCCCGTCTCCTCTGCGAGCTGGGCCGCGACCTCATAGACCCGGGACGGCTCGTCGACGAAGTGACAGCGTCCGCCCATGCGCTCGATGGCATCCACCTTCACGCGTGACGTGGAGCGCGGCATCACCGCGATGAAGGGAAGGCCCAGAAGGTGCGCGAAATAGGCTTCCGAAACAGCGGTCGAACCTGACGATGCCTCGACCAGTGTCGTGCCGCGCCCGATATGCCCGTTGCAAATTCCGTAAAGGAAGAGAGATCGCGCAAGGCGATGTTTCAGGCTGCCGGTCGGGTGGGTGGATTCGTCCTTCAGGTAGATGGAGAGGCCCTTGAGCGCGGGGAACATGGGATTGATGAGGTGCGTGTCCGCCGAGCGGCGGCCGTCGCATTGCAGCAGGTCTATCGCGCGGCGGACCCAGGCGCGATCCAGCGCATCCGTTTCGCGAGCCCTCATCGAACAGAAATCTGGCTGCGGGCATTCGATGATATGGCCCATCTCAGGCACTTCCCGCCTGGCCAGGCAGCGCGAAGACGGCCTCGATCTCCACCTGTGCGTCTTTCGGCAGCCTCGATACCTCGAATGTCGCTCGCGCCGGGAAAGGCTCAGAAAAAAAGCTCGCATAGACGGCATTGATCTCGGCGAAGCGCGACAGGTCGGACACCAGCACCGTGGTCTTCAGACAATGCGCCATATCGGTACCGGCGGCCTTTGCAATGGCAGCAATGTTGGCGAGGCACTGGCGGATCTGCTCGGCAGGATCTTCCGAGGAAAACGATCCAATCACAGGGTCGATGGGAAGCTGTCCCGACACGTAGAGGGTTCCGCCGTGGATGATCGCTTGCGAATAGGGGCCGATTGCAGCCGGCGCGGCGGTCGTGGAAATAGCCTTCATTGTCGTTCCTTGATTGCTGAGCAATTCATATGAGGATTTAATGCCGTTGCTGGCTTCCTCCCCGTTTCACTAAAACGCCACCGCCTGGCCATCCTTGCGCGGGTCGGAGCCGCCGACATAGGCGCCTGCCTCGCGCAGGATCGCCTGCGCGCCGCCGAAGCCGAAAACGGCGTCGGGCGTCTCGACCACCACGTCATGGCCGCGAGCACGTAGCCCGTCGACCAGATTCGCCGGGAAGCCGGATTCGACCGCGACTTTCCTGCCTGCGGCGATGCGCCAGCGGGGCGCGTCGGCAGCCGCCTGCGGATTCTGACTGTAGTGCAGAACGCGTACCACCAGCTGCACATGACCCTGCGCCTGCATCGGGCCGCCCATCACGCCGAAGGCCATCAACGGCTTGCCCGAAAGGTTGGTGGCGAAAGCCGGGATGATCGTGTGGAAGGGCCGCTTGCGCGGCGCGACCCGGTTGGGATGCCCTGGCTTGAGGCTGAAGCCGTGTCCGCGGTTCTGCAGGCTGATCCCGGTTTGCGGAACCACAAGGCCGGAGCCGAAACCCATGTAGTTCGACTGAATGAACGAGACCATGCGTCCTTGCGCGTCGGCGGTGGCGAGATACACCGTGCCGGCCTTTCGCGGCGTGCCGTGGCCCGGATCGCCGGCGCGCTGCCGGTCGACGAGCGCCGCACGTTCGGCCAGATAGGCGGGATCCAGCAGCGCCTGGGCGGGAAACTGCATCGCGTTTTCTTCCGCCACGTGCTCATCGATGTCCACCAGCGCGAGTTTCGTCGCCTCGATAATGAGATGAATGGTGTCTATGTGATCGACCGGCTTGTCGCCGATGCCGAGATGCTCGAGGATGCCGAGCGCGATCAGCGCCGCTATGCCTTGACCGTTCGGAGGAAGCTCGTGGACGTAGGCATCGCCGAACCGCTGGCTGATCGTGCCGATCCAGTCGGGCTGATGAGATGCAAGATCGTCCAGCGTCATCGCGCCGCCATGCGCCTTGCCATGGGCTATGATCCGTTCGGCAAGCGCGCCGCGATAAAAGGCCTCGCCCCGTGTCGAAGCGATGGTTTCCAGCGTTGCGGCGTGGTGGGGAAGGCGCACTATCTCGCCGGCTTTGGGCGCGTAACCGTCGGGCAGAAACGCCTGACCGAAACCTGGCTCGTTGCCCAGCTTCCGGCCGCCCATCGCCCAAAGTCGCGCGATGATGGGCGAGAGACTGAAGCCGTCTCGGGCGTAGCGAATGGCGGGTTCGGCGATCGTTTCCAGCGGCACGCTGCCGAACTTCTCCCACAAGGCGATCCAGCCCGAGACCGCGCCCGGGACCGTCACGCTGTTCCAGCCTGTTTGGGGCACCTGGTCGAAAGCTTCGAAATAGTCGGGAGACCAGGCTGCGGGGGAGCGGCCGGACGCGTTCAACCCGTGCAGGTCCTGTCCGTCCCAGACGATGGCGAACCCGTCGCTACCGATGCCGCAACCGGTGGGTTCGACCACCGTCAGCGTCATGGCCGCCGCGATGGCCGCGTCTATGGCGTTGCCGCCCCTGGCGAGCATGGCGAGGCCCGCCTGGGCCGCCAATGGCTGTGACGTTACCACCATGTTCTGGCCGAGAACGGGCGATCGGGCCGAACCGTATGGCTGGGCGTAATCAACGGACATGGATAATCCTCCTCGACGATGGGCTATCACATGCATCAAGTCATGGTGCCCGTCCGCACGCAATCGCAATAAAAAATTCATTTGAATTATACGATTGAAAATGCGGAGATGCGAGTGGAATTTTGCGGCTGCGATGAAGACCGCTCGGTTCGTGAAGGAGGATGTCGGTGTCTCTTGTGATTTCCGTTATGCCGCAGATCGAGTTGATCGACGTGCCCCGACGGATTGTGATTCGCGGCCTGGAGGCGGGCGCAGAGGTGCAACTGACCGCCCGCTCCCGGCGCACCGGCGGCAGTGTCTGGCAGGCGCGGGCCGTGTTTCTTGCCGACGCCGAAGGCATCGTAGACGTGACGCGCGACGCCCCGGTTTCAGGAAGCTATTCAGGCATCTCGGCCATGGGCCTGATCTGGTCGCAGGAGGAAGTTTCGCGCCCCACCGGACCCCAAAGCGGCGCGGCGGGCGTCGAGCCTGTGGTGACCGAACTGCTCGCGCAATCGGCCGGCGGCAGGGCGCAAGGTTCGATGACGCAGATCTTCGCGGCCGAAGGCGTGGCTCGCGAGGATGTGCAGCGAGACGGCGTTTGCGGCGTGCTTTACCGGCCGGCGGGTCCTGGGCCTCATCCTGCCGTGATCGTGATGAACGGTTCTGGAGGCGGGGTGAACGAACCACGCGCCGCTCTTTACGCGTCGCGGGGCTATCTCGCCCTGGCGCTGGGCTATTTCCGCTTCGCCGGCCGGCCGGACTGGATCAACGAAACGCCGCTGGAATATTTCCGTGACGCCATATCGTGGCTGCGTCGCAGTGAAAAGCCAAAGGACGGTTTCGTCGCGATCACGGGGCAGTCGCGCGGCGGCGAACTGGTGATGCTGTTGGCTGCGACCTTTCCCGAACTCGTTTCGGCCGTCATGGCCTATGTACCGGCCTCGTGCATCCACAGCGCGCAGAGCGCGGGTGACCCGGCAAGGGGGCGGCTGGCACCGACATGGACACTTGACGGCAAGCCGCTGCCGCATCTTTGGGAAAACAACCGGACCGGCACCTACGCGCCCTACGACAGCGGGGCTGAGCCGCGACGCCATGAATATGCGCTTCTGACCGCCATGGCGGATGCTGCCGCGGTAGAGAGAGCAAGAATTCCCGTCGAGAGGATCACGGCCCCGGTGCTCCTCGTCCACGGGACCGACGACGGTTGGTGGCCGACCGACTATCATTGCGACGTGATGGAAGAGAGCCTGCGCGCAGCGGGCCGTCATGTGGAGCGCCTGCGCTACGAAGAGGCGGGCCACATCATCGTCTTCCCCTATATTCCGACCACGGGCATCACCGCGCCGCATCCGGTGTCCGGCATCTTCTCCACCAATGGCGGCACGGCCGAAGCCGATGCCCGCGCAAATGCGGAAAGCTGGCCGGCCGTGCTCGACTTTCTCGAACGCTGCCAGAAGAAGTGCGCATGAGCGAGGTCACGCAGCTTGTGCGCGTCCGTGTCGAAACCGCATTGGGATCGGTCACGGTGGCCGTCGATCCGATCCGTGCGCCACTGTCGGCCGGCGCCTTTCTGGAGCACGTGGACAAAGGCCTGCTGGCTGGCACGACGATCTACCGCATCGTCACGGAAGCCAACCAGCCGCCGGATATCCGCCACCGCATCGAAGTGATCCAATGGGGCCGCACGTTCGAGGAGGCGGCGCCGCTGCCGCCGATCGCGCATGAACCGACTTCGCTGACGGGTTTGAAACATCGGCGCGGGACGCTGTCCATGGCCCGGCGCGAGACCGGTTCGGCCGGTCGCGCCTTCGTGTTCTGCATCGGAGGCGATCTGCAATCACTCGACGAGGGCGGCGGGCGCAATCCGGACGGCCATGGCTTCGCGGCGTTCGGCGAGGTGCTGGACGGATGGCGAGCGCTCGATGCGATCTTCGCGCGGGCGGAATCGGGCGACCGCCTCGAAACGCGGATCGCCGTCACGGGCGCGCATCGTCTCTGACGTCACGAAGGCAGGATGCCGCTTTTCCGTGCCTGTCGGATCATGTCGTCGGCGCAGAGATAACCCCAGCTCATGAAGGGACCGAGCGTCGTACCGGCGCCGACGCCGCGTGTGCCAATCGGGTTTGCCATCGATGCGCCTGCCGCGTAGAGCCCTTCGATCACCGTTCCGTCGGGCCGCAGGACGCGGCCTTGCGGGTCGGTGCGCGGTCCGCCCTTCGTCGACATGATGGAGGGATTGAATCGGATAGCGATGAAGGGCGGCTTAGCGATCGGCTCGAGGCCGGCGCGTTTGCGCTTGTCTGCCTTCTGGTGCGCCCTTGTCTTGCCGCGCTCGAAATCCTCGTCGACCCCGGTGGCGGCAAAGCCGTTGAAACGCTCGACGGTGCGGTTGAGCGCATCCGGGTCGATACCGATCTTGCGCGCCAGGTCCGGAATGGTCGGCGCCTTGACCAGCCAGCCGGGGACCAGCCGTGCGAAGAAGCGCACCAGCGGAGCCTTCTTCGGATAGCGTGCATCAGTGATGACGAAGGCTGGCAGATGGAGCGGCTCGCCGGTCTGCGGGTCGCGCTCGATGAGCGCCTCGCCGAGATTGACATGAAGCTCGTCCCAGAAGCGCTGGCCGTGCCGGTTCACCACTATCGCGTTTTCTTCCGCGTGGTAGGGGACGGGCATGCCGTGGACCATACCCTCGTAACGGCGCGGAATCGCCGCGGTGACGTTGGCCTGATCCATCGCGGCCAGTTCCGCACCGGCGGCCTGCGCCATTCGCTGTCCGTCGCCTGTATTGCCGTCGGGAGAACCGAAGAACTGGACCGGGCTGACGAAATGGCGCCGCATCATGTCGGCGCTCCACTCGAAGCCGCCGGTCGCGATCAATGTGGCGACGCGAGCCCTTATCCTCTGCGGTTTGCCGCAATGATTGACGACGGCGCCGGTCACGCGGCCGTCTACCACGATGAGTTCCGTGCCGGCAGCCCGTGTCTGCAGGCGCACGCCGGCGTCCTGGCATCCGCGGATGAGACCGATCATGAGGGCTGTGCCCTTGCCGGCACTTAGACTGATCATGCGCCCGGCGAGACGCGGTAACAACCGCAAGGTGGTGCTGACGGGCTTGTGGTAGAGGTCAGTCTCGAGCAATTCGTGGTAGGTGAATATCTCCGGAAGGGTCGAGCCGCGAACGCGGAAGGCGTTGCCACGCGCCGCAAGACGGCTGATCGGCAGCACGGAGAGCATCCTCCCCTTAACTTTCGCGCCAGGGGCGTCTGCATAAGGGTCCGGCTCGCCAGTCAATTTGAAGCGCAGCGGCGTCCGTGACTGGAGCAAGTCGAGCATCCTGGGACCGGCGTCGAGGAGTGCGCGCCAGTGCTGCGGAAAATTCCAGCCTTCGGGCGCGACGGCGCACATATAGGCAAACGCCTCGTCCAAATCGTCATCGATTCCCGCTTTGCGGGCGAGGGGGTTTGCGGCAATCCAGATGCCGCCCGCCGACATGGCGCTGGTGCCGCCGAACTTGGACGTTTTCTCGCACACAAGGACTTTCAGGCCTGCCCCTGCCGCATGCAGGGCGGCAACCAGCGCGGCGCATCCCGAACCAAGGATCAGGACGTCCACTTCATCGTTGTAGAGGGTCATCCGGTCCTCTGAAGAAGGTGCGCGGCGGCGCGGTTTCGGTCGGAATCAATTAAATTCAATCGCACATATTAAATATGCGATTGAATTAGAGGGGGCAACCCGTTGTGTGGCAGCGCGAAGTCCAATAAAGGCAAGAATGGCGTCGAAACCTGCGACGGCGGGATTCCACGGCCCGGTTTGCGGACAGTATGGAGGCAGGCTTTTGAAAAAGCAGGAGACCGCACCACAGCAAGCGGATACGCGCGAGAGAATACTGAGCGCGGCCGTGGACGTGCTCGCGAGAAGAGGCTTCGAGAACGCCACCCTCAAGGAGATCACCGAGACGGCGGACGCAAATATCGCGGCTGTAAACTACTACTTCCGGTCCAAGGACGAACTGATCCGACAAGTGATGGGCGACCTTCTCGGCCGAATGAATCGGGCGCGCGACATCGCGTTGAGCGACTACGAGGCGGCGATAAGGGCGGGTGGCAAGCCGCGGCTGGAGCCGCTGCTCGATGCGCTGATTCGGCCCATGGTGCAACTGGCCGTCGCGTCGCCGCATGGTGAAGCCAATGTCAGCCTGTTCATGCAGGCGCGCTCGAGCCCCGCTGCCCCCGCCGGACTGGCGAGCGCCGAGGACGACGCGATCCATGAACGCTTCATTTCCGCGCTCGCCTGCATTTTGCCGCATCTGTCCCGAAAGGAAATCATCTGGCGCTACGACTGCGCGCGGGGGGCGATGGTGTTCGTCCTTGCCGATCTGTCGCCGAGCATCCATCAGATCGTCCGGCTTGCCGACACCCAGCGCCAAGCCGACGAGGACACTGTCGTGCGCGAACTCGTGGCCTTTATCGCTCAGGGTTTTCTGGCGGCATCGGCCGGCACCGTCCTTGCCGACTGAGGCGTCAAGCCCGGGCGGCCGCATCAGATCCTTTTCGGGCCGAGGCAAAGGGCAATAAATTCTCCGATCACCTTGTGAAGCGCGATAAAATTCTCTTGCATGACCATCATTGAAATGCAAATTTGAATTGGTCATTTAATGTGCCGGGAGGAAGCGATGCTGCTGGATGCCGTCGAGCTGGAGATCGTGAGCCGAAAGCTCTCGGCGGTGACCGATGAAATGTATTTCGCTATCCAGCGCGCCTCTCGTTCCGCCTATGTGAAGGAGGCGGCGGACTTCGCGACCGCCATCCTCGATCTCGACGGAAACGTCTTCGCCTATCCGCCGTCCGCCTCCTTCGCCTTTCTGGTGGACTGCAATTTCAAAACGACGATCGATGCCGTTCCTGACGTCGAGCCTGGTGACGTCATCGTCACCAATGACCCCTATCGCTCGGCCGGGCTCGCCACCCATCTTCCCGACGTAAATCTCATCCGGCCTTTGTTCTACCGGGGGAGGCTGGCCGCCTATGCCTGGTCCTTCGTCCACTGTGCCGATATCGGAGGCGCGGTGCCGTCGTCGATGTCGCCGGCGTTGACGGAAATCTTTCAGGAAGGGTTGCGTATTCCGCCGATGAAGCTGTTTCGCGGCGGCGAGCAGAACGACGACCTGATCGAGTTGATCCGCATGAATTCGCGCGTGCCGGATATAACCGTGGCCGACCTTCGCGCCATGGCCGGTGCGCTGGCGCTTGGCGAGGCGCGCCTTGCCGAGGTGATCGACCAGATCGGCGAGGACGCCTTCCGTCGCAATGTCCGCGACATTCAGGACTATGCGGAAAAGCGCGCAAGGGACATCCTGCGACAGATCCCGGATGGCGACTACGATTTCTGGGACTACATGGACGACGATCTGGTTTCGCGCATTCCGGTCCGCATCCGCGTCAGGATGTCGGTGCGCGACGGCCATGTAAGGCTCGATCTTTCGGGAACCGATCCCCAGGTGAAAACCTCCTACAACGTGCCGTCTGCAGGGCGGCGCATGTACTGGCTGACCTTCCGCCTGACCGGTTTCATCACCGCCCAGGCGCCGGACATCCCAAAGAACGCCGGCATCTATCGCAATATCTCGGTCATCAATCCGCCCGGAACGGTGCTGCATGCCGAGTTCCCCGACGCCGTCAATCTGCGTGCGTCTGCACCCTACCGTCTTTTCGACAGCGTCGGGGGCGCGCTTATCAAGGCGGTCCCGGACCTCATGCCGGCCGCGACGGGCGGCACGATGGTGCCTTTCGCCTTTGCCGAAACGCTGGACGACGGCAGCCGCAAGGTGGAGGTCGTCCAGCCGCTGAAAGCCGGCATGGGGGCGATGCGCGGGCGAGATGGCGTGGATGCCCGGGACAATTCGCTCAACAACATGCGCAATCATCCGCTGGAGACCGTAGAAGGGCACAGCGCGCTTGTCGTCACCGAATACGACATCCGCCCCGACAGCGGCGGGCCCGGCAAGTGGCGGGGCGGAGCGGGGCAGATGATCACCATCCGCTCCGCGACGGACAGCGGCGTCGTCGTCGCGCGTGGCATGGAGCGATTGCGGTTTCCGCCTTTCGGCATCTTCGGCGGTTGCGCGGGTGCGACGCTTGGAGCCATTTTCAATCGCGGCAGGCCCGACGAGCGGATGATCGCCAAGATCCATGAGTTGCATCTGGCGAAGGGTGATACGCTGACCCTTCTGATGCCGGGCGGCGGCGGATATGGCGATCCGTTCAAGCGAGACGCGGGACTGGTCCTGGACGACGTGCTGGACGGCTTCGTCACGTTGCAGTCCGCCCGCGACGATTATGGTGTCGTCATCCGCGGAGGGGTCGTCGACGAGGCGGCGACACGCGCGTTGCGCGCCCATCGCCCGGAGAAACCCGCGCAGATCTTCGACTTCGGCACGTTCCGTAATCTTTGGGAGGCCATCTTCGACGATCCGTCAATGCTTGAGCTCAATCGCAGGTTGTTTTCGTTGCGCAAGGCCAGCCGTCACGCCTTGCGGCGCAAGGTGTTCGAGCGTGTCGTTCCCGAGCTTGCCGATCCGTCCGCCCTCGACCTGACGGACGCCCTTGCCCAGACCGAATTGCTGCGCGCGCGCTTCGCCGAGGCCCTTGAAGACCTGCTGCCCACCCAGGATGCCGCCTGACATGACCGAGCAAGTGCAAGACCATATCCTGATGCAGGCCGGCTGCCGCATCGGCATCGATGTCGGCGGCACCTTCACCGATTTCGTGCTCGCCGACGCGGCCACCGGGGCGATAACGATCTTCAAGGAGCCGAGCGTTCCGCAGGATCCGTCCGCTTCCGTCGAACGGGGCCTGCCGAAGCTTCTCGAACGCGCCGGTCGCCGCCCCGAGGATGTGGGCCTCATCGTCCACGGCACGACGATCGGCCTCAACGCCGTCATCCAGCGCCGCGGCGCCAGGATGGGGCTCGTGGTCTCGCGCGGCATGCGCGGTGTGCTCGAGATCGGCCGCAGCCAGATGCCCAACGCTTTCTCCTATCTAGTGCCAAAGGAAGAGGCGCTGGTGAAACGGCGGCTGATTGGCGAGGTCTCCACCCGCATCCTCGAAGACGGCAGCGTCGAGAACGAGACGAGCGAAGCCGAACTGGACGCGTTGGCGCGCACTTTCCGCGAGGCCGGAGTCGAGGCGGTGGGCGTCCTGCTCCTCCACTCCTATCGCCGTCCCGATGTTGAGCTGGACGTGGCACGGCGCCTGAAAACCCGGCTACCCGAAGTGGAGGTGACAGCCTCTGCATCGATATGGCCGGAGCAGCGCGAATACGAGCGCGGCCTGGTCGCGCTCATGAACGCCTATGTCCAGCCCATCATGTCGAGCTATCTCAAGCGGCTGGAGCGTCGGGTGAAGGGGCTGGGCATCACTGCCCCCATCTACATCACCGCCAACAATGGCGGTACGCTCAGTCTCGCGACGGCGGCCGAACGCCCGATCGACACGCTCCTGTCCGGTCCGGCCTCGGGCGTGGTTGCCGCGGCCGTGTCCGCGCGCGCCTCGGGCGCCGACGAGATCGTCACCGTCGATATGGGCGGCACCTCCGCCGACATGTCCGTCATCACCGCAGGTGAGCCCGAGACGACGAACCGCACTCATATCGGCGACTTTCCCATCATCGTCCCGGTGGTGAATGTCTCGGCCATCGGTGCGGGCGGCGGCTCGATCGTGTGGGTGGATGATCAGGGCGTGCTCAAGATCGGTCCGGCTTCGGCCGGCGCCGATCCCGGTCCGATCTGCTACGGTGGGGGCGGGACGGAACCGACGGTCACCGACTGCTATCTGGTCTCCGGATTCATCGATCCCGAACGCTTTGTCGGCGGGCGCATGCGGCTCGACGTGGAGGCAGCGCGCACCGCTCTCGATCGCATCGGCGAGCGGATCGGTTTTCCCGCCGGGGCCGAGCGCGCGGCCCGGGCCGCGGAAGCCGCGCTTCGCGTGACTACTGCCGTGATGACGGCCGAGATGTCGAAAGGGATCGCGCAGCGCGGTCTTGATCTGCGCGCTTTCACCTTGCTGCCTTTCGGGGGCGCAGGGCCGACGCAGGCCAACCTCATCGCGGATGCCGCCGGTCTGTCGCGCATGATCGTGCCTGCGAGTCCGGGCACGTTCTGCGCGCTGGGCGCCATCATGGCCGATGTGAAGCGCGACTATGTACGCTCGGCGCATTTCGATCTGTCGGGGGACGAAAAGGCGCCGCAGATGATTGCCGGCCTGGCGCGCGCCATGGCCGACGAAGCCCGCGACTGGGTGGCGCAGGAGGGCGAGATCCTCAAGGGCCACGACGTCGTGGTGTCGCTCGACATGCGGTATCGGGGCCAGGCCTTCGATCTGCCGGTGAAGTGCGAATGGGACGGCGCGAGCATCGACGCGGCAGCAGCCGTCGAAGGGTTTCATCGGGCCCACGAGCGCCTCTACCATTTCCGCGATACGGAAACCGCGGTGGAGATCACGACGATCCGCCTGCGCGTCACCGGGCATGTCGAGCCGGTCAATACAGCCGCCGCTCCTACTGAAGCGAGGCCGGCGGTGTCCGGCGAAAGCCGCGATCTTTATTGGAAAGGCGCCGCCCACCGGGCCGAGGTCCTGTCTCGCGACGGCCTTGGTGTTGGTGCCGCCTTTCGTGGTCCCGTCATTCTGGAGCAGGAGGACACGACCGTCGTCGTGCTGCCGGGATGGCATGGTCATGTTGATATGGCGGGCAATCTCATCATCGAGAAGAACACCACCTCGTCCCGGATCTGACCCGGACTTGCACTGGAGACCTGACATGAAGCCGTCACTACCGCTGCGCTCCCTGCTTCTTGGCGCGATCGCGTCGCTTGCGTTGTCCACGTCGGCCATGGCCGAACTCGTGGCTCCGCCCGAGACCGTGCGCATTGCCCTAGACGTCGACTCGCTGTCTCTGGATGCGCGACTCGCGGCCGAGACCACTAGCTATCGCCTGAACGACCTGATCTATGATGGGCTGGTGCGCCTCGACGAGAATTTCCGGCCCCAGCCCGCACTTGCAACCAGCTGGGACCAGCCCGACCCGCTGACGCTGGTGTTTCATCTGCGCGAAGGCGTCACCTTCCACGACGGCACGCCACTGACCGCAGACGACGTCGTGTTTACCTACACCACAATGGTCGATCCGGCGCTCAATGCCCGTTCGCGTTCGCTCTACGAACCCATCGAGAGCGTGAGGGCGGTGGATGAGAAGACCGTCGAATTCAAGCTCAAGGAGCCCTACGCGCCGCTGCTCTCCTATCTCGACCTCGGCATCCTGCCGCGCGGCGCGGCACAAGGAAACGCGGAATTCGGCTCCACGCCGGTCGGCACGGGACCGTTCAAGCTCGATAACTGGCTGCGCGGCAGCCAGATCGACCTGGTGGCCAATCCCGACTACTGGAACGGCGAGCCCGCCGTGAAGCGCATCGAGACGGTCATCGTCGGCAACGGCACGGCGCGCGCGCAGGCGATCGCTGCCGGAGACGTCGATCTGATCTATAGCCCGCTGCCGCCGGCGGAGGTCCAGAATCTGTCGCAGAATGGCGATCTCGACCACAGCGTCACCCCCGCCGTGTCATTCATCTATGTCAACTTCAACACGCAGGATGCGCTGCTCTCCGATCCCGCATTGCGTTCGGCGATCGCGAAGCTCATCGACCAGAAGACCATCGTTGAACAGATCTATGGCGGCCTCGACGAGGTCGCGTCGTCGATCCTCATGCCGGCCTTCCCGTGGGTGTACGATGCGGAGGTCAAACAGCCGATATTCGACCCAGCCGCCGCTGCGGCGGAACTTGACGCACTTGGCTGGACGCTCGGCGCAGACGGGGTCCGCGCTAAGGACGGTACGCCGCTCGCGTTGACCATAGGCACGAACAGCGAGGATGCCGAACGCGTCCAGGCGATCGAGTACCTCCAGAACCTGTTCATCTCGGTAGGCATCAAGACGGAAGTGCTCGCGGTCGATTATCCGACCTTCATGCAGGGCAATCAGGGCAAGACCTATCAGATCTCGTTTCTGAGCTGGGGCAATCTGGTTGATCCCGACCGTGCGATGTACGGCCAGCTCCATACGGGCGGTAACTTCAACTGGGGCGGTTACTCGAACGCGGAAGTCGATGCCGCGCTGGAGGAGGGACGGACGAAGAGCGCGGTGGAGACACGCGCCGCGGCTTATCGCGCGGCGGCCAGCCAGATCGCGGAGGACGTGCCCTACTATATCGTGGCTCACCAGCGCCTTCATGCATTCACGTCCAAGAAGCTGGAAGGCTTCCAGCCGGACGCCCGCGGCTTCCTGACCGATCTGGCGTCCCCTGCGGCCCAGTAAACATCCCTCGCCCCGTCTCTTCCCGGGGACGGGGCGGAAAGCAACCGGAGCGTGGTATGCTGGCCTATACGATCAGACGGGTTCTCATACTGGTGCCGCTTGCATTCGGCATCGCAACGGTTGCATTTTGCCTGCTTCTCTTCTTTCCCGGTGATCCGGTAAGCGTGCTTCTCGGCGATGCCGCATCGCCCAAGCAGGTCGCGATGATGCGTCAGAGCCTTGGTCTCGACGAACCGTGGTTCCTCAGGCTCTGGCATTACCTGTGGTCGCTGGCCCAGGGCGATCTCGGCATATCCATCTTCCAGCGCCGGCCGGTGGCCGACATCATCCTCGAGCGTCTGCCCGCGACCCTGGAACTCGCGACGGCGGCGATACTGATCGCAATCCTGATCGGCCTGGTGCTGGGCATCGTTGCCGCGGTCTGGCGCGGCACGTGGATCGACATGGGCGTTATGCTGATCGCCCAACTCGGCATTTCCATGCCGGTTTTCTGGCTCGGCATCATGTTGGTCTACGTCTTTTCGGTTTCGCTGGGCTGGCTGCCCTCCATCAGCAGGGGGCCGGCTCTCTTGCCCGCGCTTGGACAGGCTTTCACCGGCAACGGGACGGCCCTCCGGACCTCGCTGACACATCTGTTTCTGCCCGCGCTCTCCCTCGGGTTGGGGCAGGCCGCAATCATCAGCCGGCTCGTTCGTGCCTCCGTCCTGGAGGTGATGCACGAGGATTTCGTTCGGACGGCGCGTGCCAAGGGGCTTGGGCGGCTTCGCGTCTTGCTGGTTCATGTGCTCCGCAACGCGCTTCTGCCGATTGTCTCGGTGATCGGTCTGCGCTTCGGCGTGCTCCTGGCCGGCGCGGTGCTGACGGAAGCGATCTTCGCCTGGCCCGGGCTGGGACAACTCATCGTTACGGCCGTCTCCCAGCGCGACCTGCCGCTCATCCTCGGACTGCTGCTGACATTCGCCCTGATGTTCGCGCTCGTGAACCTGATCGTCGACCTGATTTACGGGTTGGTCGATCCCCGGATCAGCCTGGAGTGAGTTGATGCTGAGGACGCTCGTGCGCAATCCCTCGCTGCTGGTCGGCTTTGTGATCACCCTGACGCTGGCGCTGATCGCGGTCTTGGCGCCCCTCCTCGCCACGCACGGCGTGGAGCAGATGGACATGGTCAACCGACTGCAGGGGCCGAGCGCCGCACATTGGCTGGGCACGGACAATTTTGGCCGGGATGTCTGGACGCGTCTGGCCTATGGCGCGCGGCTGTCGATGGGCGTCGCCGCCGCCGCCGTCGCGTTCTCGGTTCTTCTGGGGACGATCGTCGGATTGGTGGCAGGTTATTTCGGCGGCTGGGTGGACATGATCCTCATGCGGATCACCGACATCTTTCTGGGCTTTCCCGCGTTGATCCTCGCTATGGCCGTAGTCGCGATCATCGGTCCGGGCACCGTCAACCTTGTCATCGCGATGGTGCTCGTCTTCTGGACCGAATATGCGCGCGTCATTCGCGCGACGACGCTCAGCCTGCGCAAGAGGCCCTATATCGATGCCGCACGCACCGGCGGCGCGTCGCATCTCAACATCATCTTCCGCGAAATCCTGCCGAATGCTTATGGCCCGATCATTGTGCTGGCCACCCTCGGCTTCGGTACCGCGATCATCACCGAAAGCGCGCTGTCCTTCCTTGGATTCGGCGTCCGCCCGCCTGCTCCCACATGGGGCGGCACGCTGTCCTACGGCACGCGCTTCCTGTCGCAGTCGCCGTGGCTGAGCTTCGCTTCGGGGCTGACGATCATGCTGGCTTGCCTCGGTTTCAATCTTCTTGGCGACGGCTTGCGCGACATGCTCGATCCGCGCGGCCGCCAGCGCGCGGCGGGAGAGGCGCGATGAACGATCCCCTGCTTTCGGTTCGCGATCTCAAGGTCTTCTTTGCCTCGGCGCAGGGTGAGACGCCGGTGGTGCACGGTGTCTCGTTCGATGTCGAGGCTGGAAAGACCCTCGCTCTGGTCGGCGGCTCTGGATCAGGCAAGAGCGTCATCGCCATGTCGCTGATGCAGTTGCTGGACCGACGCACCAGCCGCGTTACCGGGACCGCGCAATTCGGTGGCCGAGACCTGATTTCGCTTGCCGAACGTGAGATCCAGTCTGTGCGGGGCAATCAGATCGGTATGATCTTTCAGGAGCCGATGACATCGTTGAATCCGGTGCTCACCGTCGGATATCAGCTTGCCGAAACGTTGAAGCGGCACCGGGGGCTTTCGCATCGCGCAGCGCTGGCCGAAGCAAGGGAACTCCTTGAGAAGGTACGGATTCCTGCTGCGCAGAGGCGACTAGCGGAATATCCACACCGGCTTTCCGGCGGCATGAGACAGCGTGTCATGATCGCCATGGCGATGGCCTGCCGCCCGAAATTGCTGATTGCCGACGAGCCGACCACAGCGCTCGACGTGACGGTGCAGGCGCAGATTCTCGACCTGATGCGCCTCCTGCAGCAGGAGGAAGGGACATCCATTCTCTTCATCACGCATGATATGGGGGTGGTTGCTGAAGTCGCCGACCGCACGCTCGTGGTTCACAACGGCATGGTCGTCGAGGAAGGCCCTACCGCCGACCTGTTCCAGGGCGCAAGCCAGCCATACACGCTCAGCCTTCTTGGAGCGGTACCTCGGCTGGGCTCGATGCGCGGGACGCAGATGCCCCGCGCCTTCCCGGAGATCGATGCGCTGACGGGCAAGGCACAAGAGGCCGGCAGGGAGGTCGACACCATCCGCCATGGCGAGCCGCCTGTCCTCTCCGTGCGGGGACTGACGACCCGTTTCGACCTGCACTCAGGTTTGCTGAAGCGCGTCACTGCTCGCGTCCACGCGGTGGAGAACGTCGACCTGACCCTACGGCGCGGCGAGACCCTTGGGCTTGTGGGTGAAAGCGGATGCGGCAAGTCGACACTTGGCCGCTCGCTGATGCAACTTGAGAAAGCGAGTGCCGGCGAGATCGTCATCCACGGCATGAAACTCGGGCAGACGCCGCGCAGGAACGTGATCCCGCATATCCAGATGGTGTTCCAGGATCCCTTCGCCAGCCTCAATCCGCGCATCCGGGTGGGTGAAAGCATTGCCGCGCCACTGGTGAACAACGGTGTTCTTGGCCATTCCGCCGCATTGACGCGGGCAGGCGAACTGCTTGGCCTTGTCGGTCTGGAGCCGGATATGGTCGAACGCTACCCGCACGAGTTCTCCGGAGGCCAGCGCCAGCGCATCTGTATCGCCCGCGCCCTTGCACTCGAACCGGAGATCATCGTTGCGGACGAGGCCGTCTCCGCGCTCGACGTCACAGTGAAGACGCAGGTGCTGAACCTCATGCTCGGCCTTCAGGAGCATCTGGGGCTATCCTACCTGTTCATTTCCCACGACATGGCTGTCGTGGAGCGCGTCGCTCACCGGGTCGCAGTCATGTATCTGGGCGAGGTCGTCGAGATCGGTCCGCGTGCGGCGATTTTCGAGAACCCGCAGCATCCCTATACGAAGCGACTGATCGCCGCGGTCCCCGTTCCGGATCCGGCGCGCCGGCATGCGCCGCGCCCGCCTTCCAATCAAGATATCAGAAGTCCGATCTTCCCGATCGACCATGTACCGCCTGCGCGCCGCTACAGGGAAGCAAGCGCCGCGCATCTGGTGCAGGAGTGGAACGAGGCCGACTGGACCTGACGGCGCAAGGCTTCGCTGGCCGGATGACGGTGGCGGCGAGTTCATCCCGAGCCAGCACGACATGTTGCCAGATCCAGAAAGACACACCGTGGTCACCCATTAGAGGACGTATCGCGCGCGCTTCGAGGAGGGCAGGGCCGCGGCGCTGTTGCCGATCGGCGAGGATCCCGATCCGTTTCCCTTCGGTAACTCGATGATCGATGCCCTCGCCAATCCGAGCCGCATCCTTCGCCCGGCGGTGCGCCGGTCCTTCCTGGAGAAGGGGCATGCTGCCGGCGGTGCCGCGCCTGGCGCGGAGCCGTTCGTGGAGGTCAGCTGGGACGAGGCACTGTCACTGGCTGCCTCCAAACTCGAGCGCGTGCGCGCCAGCCACGGCAATGGCGCGATCTATGGCGGCTCCTACGGCTGGGCGAGCGCCGGGCAAACGCGGTTGATGGAAAGTCCGGCGCTGCTTGCGCGACAGTCAGATTCCGGCCTCCGCCATGCCATCTGCGAGCCGATTGTTCGGATGCCGACCGCGTGCCTTGTGGCGTAGCGCTGCCGCTCCATCTAACGCGAATGTCTCAGGAGCCGCTGACCTGTCGAGGCGTCAGACCAAGAACATGCGCCGCCATCACGGTTCGCAGTCTACCCTCCAGACCGTCGATAACATCTCGATGCGTTGCAGTTCGCGCTCGCTCATCAGAACCAGTCCTAACTCGCAATCTCCCACGTCATCCAAAGGCGGGGAGACTGGCATTACGCTCGCAGAAACGCGACATTTCTGCTTTGCAGATTCGCGACATTTTAGCTTTGCGCCAATATAGTTATGCAACATAACAAAAATTTATTTATGGAAATGACACATTACTCAATGAGAGTTCTTCAGGGATCGCGGGCAGCCTCACTTAGAGAACTACCCCCGGCCGTCAAATCCCTGGCGCGATCAATTTCACCGTTGGGAAATACGTCGCGTATCGCTTGGCGTCTCGGGTCAGCAGCGGAACCCGAACTACAGCAGCATGTGCACCGATGAAGAAATCCGGCAGTACGCCGGTTCGTGTTCCACCGCTCGCCCTGTACCTCTGAAATGCCTTGGCGGCCAGGAAAAGACTCTCTCGGGACATCGGAGCGATCACGAGCTCCATGCCGTCGATCATCTGGTTCAGCTCTTCGATCCTACTGTAGCGGGCCGCTAACTCCGCATAGATGACATCTACGATCATCAGCTTGCCGAGGATCGATGCCTCCTCGATCCTCGCCACCGACCAGTCATACCAGTTCGGATCATTCGAAACGATGTCCGATATCACATTCGTATCGATCAGGATCATTCTGCGTATCAGTGCTCTCCCCGCGTCAGAGCCATTAGCTCGTCGGTCGTCATGCCTTTGCCAGCATGACCACGAAATCGCGCAAACCGACTCTTCGGCTCGTCACCAACTTTTTTCAGGACGATCCGTCCGTCATGATCTCGCTCGAAGTCAACGAGGTTCCCTGGATGGAGATCGAGCAGATCGCGGATTGCCTTGGGGATCGTGACCTGACCCTTTTGTGTCATGGCAGTAGACATATAAGCCTCCGGTAATACCGACGTCAAAATCGGTAATACCACAGATCGGCAAAGGGTTCAAGCAAACGTTAGAGTGCATCAACGTGGGTGCGATGTCTCCGTTTTGCGCGATGATCTACGCGGCCTTCTCGTGCCAAGCCTTTTGCCGAGCAGCGATCTTCTCGCCGACAGAGCGTATCGGCGAATGCAAGGTCTCATCCTTGGACAAATCCAAAAAAATAGGAGCAACGCCACCCAAGCGATTGAACCTCACGTCCCGCTGCCCGCTATTCCTCTGGCGATCTTCCTGTTCCTGCCGCTGTCTTTTTGCGGCTTCGGCATCCTCAGACCTGCGGTACTAGAATCGCAGCAGTTCGAAAAAGGGAGCGGCAATGAGTTGCCCTTCAACGGTTCCAACGAACCGCCGCCGGGCAATTGAAAACCATACAATCTTACTCCTATTTGCAACGTGCGTCGGGCGTTCTCCTCCCATTGCGCCTTGCGCGTAAATTTTGGCCGAGCCCTTGGGTTCGGCCATTTTTTCGTCGGCATCATCTTCTCAGCAATCTCAGTTTATGAGGAGCTTGTCATGCTCAAGGGCCGCCATTTCGACCAATCGGTGATCCTGCTGTGCGTGCGCTGGTATCTGGTCTACAATCTCAGCCTGCGCGACCTGAAAGAGATGATGGCCGAACGCAGCTTGACCGTCGATCGCTCCACCGTTCATCGCTGGGTGGTGCGCTTTTCACCACTGCTGCTAGAGCGCTTCGACCGGCGTAAGCGGACCGTTACCGGCAAGTGGCATGTTGACGAGACCTACATCAAGGTCCGCGGCCGGTGGATGTATCTGTATCGCGCCATCGACAGTGCGAGTACGCCAGACCGCGGATGTCCAGCCCGATACCGCATGCACCGCACCGGCTGAAGGTGCTACGGAGGGACTTGAAATATCTGGCGACCGGCCAGCGGCTCGAAGCCAGAGGCCTCGCAAGCACGGCGCGCGGGCTCTGTCCCGAGTCGTCACCGGTTTTGACAATGAACATTCGCCATGCCCTGAACTTTTGTTGAATTTGATGCGCGCATTGATTTAGATAATATAAATATCTATCTTTAATATCGCTGCCGAGTTGCCGTATATATTTGGATGTTATTTGGTTTTTGACCAGGATGGCAGTTGTTAATACTTTATAAATTATCCTTGTGCCTCAGGGATACATGGTGGGAACGAGGCTTGGCCACGCAATCCTGTCGCCGTTCTTATTGACAAGTAAGGGGTCTGGATTTATTTTCCGCCATCATTAACTTTGAAATCGGATTTCTTCGATTGGAGATGCGACCATGCGGCTCGGCACCTCAATCCTGGCGGTAGCGCTGGTTTCTTCCCCCGCCTTCGCCGATCCTGTTCGATCGTCGGAAGACATCATCAAGTTTTTCGCCGATACCGCCACGCTCGGCCCCTCGCGTGGAATCTGTGTGGGCACCGAGGACGAATGCAAGAGTAAGCCTCAAGCACCGGAGCAGACAGGGCTCGACATGCTCGTCAATTTCGACCTCGATTCTGCCGAGCTCAAGGCCGATGCCCGTACGAAGCTCGCCGAGTTTGCCAAGGCGCTCAAGGATAACCGGCTGAATTCGCTCAACTTCGCCGTCGAGGGTTACACCGATGCTTCCGGTTCGACCGCTTACAATGAAGCGCTTTCGAAGCGGCGGGCACAATCCGTGACGATCTTTCTCATGGCGCAGGGCATCGAGTCGTCGCGCCTCAGCGACATCGGCATGGGCGAAAGTCATCCCCGCAGTGCCGATCCCTACGATCCGGTCAACCGCCGCGTCGAGATGCGGATAAGGGCGCAATAAAGAGAAGTCGTCGCTTTCCTCTTGAGGGATGGTCGTGGAGCCCAACCACGAAGCCTTGCGGTGCAGATTGGTAATTCGTGCCTTGTGCTTGATTAATGCATGTCGCCCCAAAATGTGCAGCGGTTTTGGGCAAACGACATCCATAACAACGGCCTAACGCATGCTGCGCGAATCCCAATTCGCAGCATGCGTCAGGGAAGGCAACAAGCGACGGAGCGGCTTGCCGCGGCGGCCGAGTATAACGAAGGAAGATCAGCGGCCGCTGATGGTCACGGGTCGCAGCGCATTCGCTCACAGCGTTCCTTCCGTCGCCTGAATGATTGCCACCATCGCCCGCTTGTATTTCTCGAATTCGGGTGATGTTTGCCTTATCTCCCGCGTTTCGGTGGCTGCCCAGGCGTGGCCGCGCATCTTCCTCTCTGCCCAATCCACGACATAGCCGGTGGTCTTGCCGATGAGGAAAGGGTTGGCTTGGACGACCTGCGGCCCCAGGATCGAGACGAGCAGGGCGTCGCTGGGCGCCGACAGCACCTGGCTGGCGCCTTCCATGCCGAGAAAATGGCAGAGATAGAGCCGGCCGGCGGTGATCTGGTGGCCGCGGGCCCGCAGGTAAGCCTCACCTTCGTGCGCAAGATTGCGCACCATCTCGCGGGAGAGCGTCGGGTCGAAGCGCAACGCCAGCAGTTCGGTGGTGGACAGCGACCGAGCCAGGTCCGGCCGGTAGGTGTTCATCATCCGGATCCAGGTCCTTGTAATGAACTGGCCGAGCCCGGTCGCCGTCGACAGCGGGTTCTTGGCCCGTGCGCTACCGCCGCTTTCGACATGGATGATACGGTTGGTCAACGTCTCGACCACCGAATCGCCCGACGCGGCAACAGCGATGGTGCCCAGAGGATCAATGGCCTCGGTGCCCTGGTAGAGCTCGAAATGCAGATGGGGCCCGGTCGACAGTCCGGTGGTGCCGACATAGCCGATGATGTCGCCCGCCTGGACCGTTCTTCCGTTCTCGAGCGCGAAGCGTTGCAGATGCGCATAGCGCGTTTCGCGACCGTCCGCGTGTTCGATCCGCACCAGATTGCCGTAGCTGCCGCCATCACCCTGGAAAACGATCTTGCCATCATAGACGGCGAAGACAGGCGTGCCAGCGGGTGCGGTCCAATCCACGCCCTTGTGGACGTGCACGCTTCCCAGGATCGGGTGCTTGCGCGGACCAAAGGTAGAGGTCATGACGCCATTGACCGGGGTGACCATGCCGTTGGCAATGGTGACCGACTGAACCTTGTCGTCGCCGGTCACGCAAGCAAATTGGCCGTCGCTCTGCCGGAAGACGAAGCACTCCAGATCGTTCTCGCCGCCATGCACCCCGACATAGAGCACCCGGCCAGAGCCGCTCTCCTCGTCGCGCGGCGTGTCCGAATAGATCAGCAACAGGCGCTCGTCATAGGTGGCGAAGGCGTTGAGGTCCTGGCCGCGCGACAGATACATGATCGCCTCGCCTATCACGCTGGTCGGCACATTGTTGCGAACCGCCGTCGAATAGATCGCATCGAGCAGGCGGTAGCGGCGCGTTAGTCCGCTACCGGCAGCCGAGCCGGAATAGTAGAACAGGTCGTCGCGCACCCACGGATCGACACCGATGACGAAAGAGCCTGCTCGATCGCGCGTCAGTGTGCCGACGAACATATCCTGGGTGTAGACGGAGACCTGCATCAGCTTGCGCGTCGTGGCCTCTCGCCGAGGCCGGTAGCCGCGCATCGCCACGACAAAGCCGGGCTCCAGAGTGTCACGGTGGAATAGCGTCTTCAGCGCTTCGCCGGCCGCCTTCGCCTCCTCGACGCTAAAATGCGCATCGGTGATAACGCTCTCGAGGCTGCGGTTGTTCAGAATCTTGACGAAGGCGTCCTGCGTCGCCTCGTAGCGCTCGTTCTCGGGCGTAACGATCGCCACGCTCGTATTGTTTTCGATCTCCGTCTTGCCGACGGCGGAAAGCTCTGCCTTGCCGCCGTCGATTGGCTCGCCCCAGCCGGCATCGGGATCGGCCGCCGCGGCGCCGGGCGAGGATGCCGCTGTTGGAGGGCCCACGGGCGTTTCCGTTGCCTTCGGTACGGGACTAAGGCCGGCCTGCTGACGGCTGTGCGAATCCGCGATGGTTGCCCGCTGCGCCTGGAAAAAGGCAAAATCCTCTTGCGTCGCGGGTATCGTCGTCATGAAGCGCTCGCTAGAGCTCAGCATGGTGTCGCCCATCATTTCGATCTTTGGCGATATCCCGGGCTGGGCCAGGTCCGCCGGTCGCGGGATCGAGCGCCCCTTTGGTGCGGCATCCCCACCGCCGGCAATGTTGATCCACATCGGGTCTCCTGGCAGGTCGACGATCGCCGGCACGTAGACTGGCGTGCCCGCCGCCATCTCGTCCGACTGCTCGGTTACCGTCAGGTTCTCATCGAGATCGCCGAATGACCAGTAGTCCGCGGTGACGTAGAAGCCGACACCAAGCGAAGCGAGCACGACAAGGGCTAAGCCGGCGAGGATCTTGCGCCAGCGCATGCGCCGCCTCCGTTGCAGCCGCTCCTGCTTTTTCTGCCTGAAACTGGCGTCGATGCTGTGCGTCATTGTCCGCCGCCGGTCAGGAAGAAGGTCCAGCGCGACTGCGCCAGCGTGTCGACTTCATAAAACCGCGCCGCGATGTGGCCGCGCTGCCAGCAATCATCGATGCCGCGAATGGTGAAGCGCCGCCGCTGGATGCACATGTCGGTCGAGCCGTTCAGGATGCCATGGCCGAAGGCATCGGTGGCATAGATGTAGACGTAGCGACTGGTCAGTTCCTCACGGATGACATTGACGCAACGGTTGACGCCGACCGTCCACCAGCCGTCGGTCTGGAACATGCCGTCGACCTCATTGCCGACGGCAAGATTGACCACGTCGAGTGTCTGGTTGCAGACGGTGAATTCGGCCCGCGCCGTGTCTGGTGCCAGCATCGCGAGCAGAAAGGCGGCGAAGAGCGCGGGGAGCCTGCCGCATCCGACGCTTCGGCGCCAACGCTGGGGAACCGCAGATATGGCCGGTTTGGCAGCCGGCGTCGACGCTTGCTCTCCATCCATGCTATCCGCCAAGCTGGAAATATTTGGCCGTCGCAGAGAACGCCCGACGCTTAGTCGCGATCTCGTCGAGGATCTTGGGAAGCAGCGTGGCGGCCGGTATCGGTTCGGAGAACGAGGCGGCATCGATGTCGCTTTCGCCCGTAACGGCAACAATGAGCTGCGGCACGGGCGTGTTCGCTGCCCGGTCTGCGGCGCCAAGCCCGATTGGGATGTTGAACGTAGCCTTACCGCCTTCGACGACAACGCGATCCTCGAGGTTGAAAGCCATGCCCTTGTGATCGATGAGAAACAGGCTGGAGCGCAGCCCGCCCAAGGTCTCCAGAGTTCCGCTTACCGGTGATCCGCTGGGCACCGAGGTGCGGTCGAGCGCCAGCTTCGGCTTTTGCGGCGCCATCGCACCCAGCGCATTGAGGAACTGCGTGACCTCGCATTGCGCCGGCTTGATCAGCCGCACGCTGATTTCCGGCTCGATCTTGAACTTCGTCTTGAATGCGTCGAGCAATTGCATGAAGGGCTCGACCGCAGTGCCGAAGCCCTCGATATCGATGGCCTTGTCGGTAGCCGATGTCGCCGTGGCATAGAAGCAGTCGCCGCCGGCGTAGTCGCGCAGCCAGGACACGCGCGCCGCGACCTCGTCTATTGTGTCGATGGCCGGCGCCTCTGGCAGGTTCGGCAGGTTCAAGGCAAGGTCCGCGCCATTGTTGCCACCGTCCGGCTGTTGCCCGGCAGACTCGTTCTCGGCCTGGGCAGCATCGGTTTGTTGCAGGGTGGACGCTGGCGTTTCGGACTTGGCCGGGGGTGTCGTCGTGCTCTTGTTCGGATCCCGGGCGGTCGGCTCGGGCGTCGGGGAAGCCGTGGTCCGGCCACCCGGCGCCGGACGTGCTTGCGGTTCGGGCGGACGTGCCGTTTCCGGCTGGACCGCCTGCTCGGGCGTGTTGGAAAGAGGCGGTGGGGTTTCGGCAGACGGCGCGACAGCCTTGGCGGAATGGCCGGTTTCGCTGCTTGTCCCGCCCGGCCCATCCGGCAGGGACTTAGAAGCCTCTCCCTTTGGCGGGCTCTCGGCCGTGACTGGCTGCATATCACCGGCGCCGGCCCTCGCGGGTTCCTTGGCCGGACGCGGCATGGCGGCCGGAGGCTGAGTTTCAGCAGTCGTGCCGGGTTGCGCACCCTTACCGGGTTGTGAATCTGGTGCATTCGCAGACGCGGCGGCTTCTGGCTCGCTAACCGAAGGTGCGGCCATTACTTCCTGTCGACCGACCTGCGCCGGTTTGCCTTCGGAGGTTGCAGCGATCTTCTCGCCGCTGCCGCTCGCCGGGTGGATCTTATCGGCCGGCTCCGGCGGATTATCGGTCGGAGGCGGCGGAGCACTGTTTTCCACCACCCGGCTAGCCGGAGTGGTTTCCTCGGCCGCCGGCGGCACGGTATGATCGGCGGAAAGCCGCGGCGCCGTGCCCGGCTCCTGGGGCGGCTGGAACGACAGGATTCCGCCGAGATAACCGCCCACTCCGGCAAGGACGATTAACCCGGCCAGTGACGCGAGGGCGAAGTTGCGTATCCTGACCGGACGGCGGGCTGGGGCTTCTGTTGAGGCAGGCGCTGCTGTCAGTCGCGGCTTTTGGGCGCGCGCCGGTGACACATGCGGGATGAAACGCGCTTCGTCGCCTCGCCTCGGCGGGATCGATCCGCTCCTGCCGCTTGACGCCGCGGCAGGAGTTTCCGCCCAGGGGTAGGAAGGCTGTTGGGTCCTGGGCTGCATCGTGGAGTGGTCGCGCGGGAAGACGGAGCGCGACGACAGCGTCGTCTCCTCTGCCGGTATTTGTGCGCGCGTCATTTTGGCGATCTGGGAGGCAGTCGGGCGGTCCTGCGGATTGGATTGCAGCATTGCCTCGATGATCGGCCTGAAATCGTCGTCGATGTCGGAGAGGTCCGGCAAGGCCCGACGCTTTTCCACGACCTCCATTTGCGAGCCGCTCATGTCCAACGGCCTGCCGCGCAGCGCCGCGGCCAGCACCAGCCCCAGGCTGTAGATGTCGGAAAGTCCGCTCACCTCGCCGCCATAGAGGCCAAGCTGCTCGGGCGAGACGTAGTTGTATTTGCCCGCGAACTTGCCGCCGATCAGCGTTTCGCCGCCGGCCGCACCGGAGCGGGCGATGCCGAAGTCGATGATCTTGGCTCGCTCCACCTGGCCTTCCGGCAGGATGACGTTGTCCGGGGAAAGGTCGCGGTGCACGGCACCCGCCGCATGCACTGCACTTAATCCCGAAGCGAGGCGGTAGCAGAGGCGGCCGACATCGCCGGAAGCCATGGCGCCGCGCCTCATCACGTCGAACAGCGACTCGCCGTTGACGAATTCCATGGCGAGATATGGTCGCCCGATCTTCGGGTCGATGGTGAAGACATGGTACCGCACGATCGCGTCATGCGAGAGATGATTGAGGATGGACGCTTCCTTGCGAAACAACGACAGAATGGTCTGGTCGCGCGCAAATTCAGGTAGCACGATCTTGATCGCCACGGGGTCGCCGGTCTGGATGTTGTGGCCGAGATAGACCTCGCCCATCCCGCCGGAGGCGATACGCTCGTCGAGTTCATAGATGCCGCTGAGCTGCGTTCCGACACCGGCCTTGGTCACGTCCGGCGGGATCCGCGTCTTGTCGTCGTCAGTGGTCATCACCAGCTTCCAGCCGTCGACGGCACGGGCGTGCCGTTGCGACTGCCCTGCATCTTCACCACCACGATGGTGACATTATCCGTCCCGCCGCGCTCCAGAACCTTCGCCAGGAGACTCTCGCACACCTGCCGGGGGGTGGCCGAAACCACAGCAGCCTCAATTTCTGCATCGCTGACGTGTGCGGTCAACCCATCGGAGGCAAGTACGAAGACATCTCCCGGCAATATCTCACCGTGCTGGAAATCCACGACGATTTCATCGCTGACGCCGATCGCGCGGGTGATGACATTTCGGCGCGGCCAGTTCCGTGCCTCGGTCTCGCTGATCATGCCTCGGTCGAGAAGTTCCTGCACTTCGGTGTGGTCGCGCGAAACCTGCGTGATGGCTCCCTCGCGCACCAGATAGATACGGCTGTCGCCGGACCACAGGCAAACGAAATGCCCATCCATCACCAGTAGGGCGACGATCGTAGAGCCGATCGTCACCCCGCGTTCCCTCGACAGCTCCCGGATTTCAGCATGTGCACGGCTCAGCCGGTCTTCGAAACGCGCGCGCAGGTCGGGCGCGGAACTGGCGATGCCGATGGTGGCCAGATGATCGACGATACTGGCAGAGGCGACCTCGCCGGCATCGTGCCCGCCCATTCCATCGGCGACCAACCAAAGGCCGCTTTCGGGATCGATCAGGTAGCTGTCCTCGTTAAGCCGACGAACGCGGCCTCTGTGGCTGATGCCGTAACTTTCGAAGGAAGGGGCGTCGTCGTTCATGGGGCTCTCGCGCTCTTTCGCGCGGATGGCCTCGTTGCCCGACAAACTATACTGACGCACGCTGCGCTGATCATGGGTCTGCCCCGAGGCGTGTCAGGACGCTTGCTTGCTCCAGTCTGCCACAGCTCCAAGCATCAGAGTACAAAAATTAACCGACTGCTTCGTTGGCCGGCGGTCAGAACGACGTCGGGCAACTGAACCCCGAAAGCGCGTGCAGTGAGAAGGGGTTGCCACTCGGCCCGGCTTGTATCGTGTAGACCACATCGCGCCCCCCGATCACGAAGCGCGCTTCCAGACTGTCGCCGTTGCGGGTGACCGTGCCTGCATCGAGCAACCGCTTAAGCGCCCAGGGGCCGTCGAAGCGAATAGACGATTCACGACCGGGAAGCTCCGGCGTCAGGCTCAGGCTGGCGGATTCCGTGGCGCTCGCGTCCGGCCATTCTATCGTCCCGGCCGCGCTTCCGGTCTGGTAGCTCTGTACGATCTGGCCGTTCACCTCCAGGAGCGCCATGTCGGCGTCGGCGTTGAGAGAGGCGGGCGTGAAGGTGAGACTGACCGATGGAGACGAACTGCCGATCGGGAAGAAGGCATCGCGGATTTCGGCGGCGAGCTGGAATTCCTTCAGGGTGGATTTCGAAAGCGTGCGGCCCAAGCGCGTGTCCTGCTTCCATTCCCAGTTCTGGCCGCTCATATCGGCGAGCGGCGCCAGGTTCTGGGCAAAGAAGCGGTCGATCGCGCCGCCCGGCGCGAACAGCGCGGCGAAATCTGCAAGCGGCACATCTCCGCCGCCGCCGGCGAAAGGGAAACGGTTGCCGATCACCTTCTGGCATGGTCCGGTGACCGTCTGTTCGAGCATCTTGTTGAGCTGTGCGAGCGAGGCTTCGGCGGCGTCGCCCTCGAAATTGTCCGCAGCCAGTCGCACCATCCTGGCCAGTGCCTCGGGTAGCCGCGTGGCGTTTGCACGCAAGGCCGAGATCTGCAGTTGCAGAGTGGCGCTTACCCGCTCGGTCTGCGAAGGCGTGGAGGCCGCCAGCAGCAGGCTCTGGTAGATGTCGTGGAAATTCTGGGTGAGCGAGTCGATCGGGCGCTCGCCCGGCGGGCCGCTCATCAAGGTCTCATAGGGTCGGAACTGGGCGTCGACGTTGGCCCCCGGCACCTGGCCGGACGCGTTGGCGAACGCCCCGCCGGCACGGGTTTGCGACTTGCCCGTCGCGACGACAATGCCGATCCGGGCAAGCCCCCTGGCAAGGTCGGCGGGATTGCCCGCGGCTTGCGTGCTTGCGCCCGGATCCGGGTCACGCAACAGGTCCGTCTCGGAAGCTACCGCATTGAAGAGCTGTTCCACCGGAGATTTCGGCGACGCGGCAGCGGAAAGGGCCAGATATTGCGGCTTGTCGGCTGTCATCGGCTTGAACTTCAGGCGGCCCAGCACCGAATTCCATTGCGCGGCGAAATCCTTGCTATAGCGATCAAGCAGTTCGGGTCCGAGCCGCGGCAGATCCTGCTCGACGCCACCTTGTTCGCCACCGCCGCCGACTACCCATTGTTCGTCCACCAGCCTGTCCGCGATGCCGGCAAGCGCGCCAAGGTAGAAGTCGTGGAAGCCGGCGTAGGTATAAAGGCCAGGCACGTCGAGCCGCGACAACTCGCTGCCGTCGGTCGTGTCGAAGACCAGTTTCGCTTCCGGGCCGCCGCGCTCGGCAACCCGAAAATCCTCGAGGCTCGTTGCCGCTGCCGCCGATTTCAGCAAAGCGGAGGCGCGGTCGGCCACCGTCATTTGCCCTAATGAGCGTTGTGCGGCTTCGACCAGCGGCCGGTTGAGTTCGAACAGCGGGTCATGCTCGTCATCGAGCGCAAGCATGGCGCGCAGATGTGTCTCCAGATCGGCCCGCCCCTCGCGATTGTTGACCCCGGGATAGCGGTTCTTCTCCCAGTCCCGTTTCATCCAGGACACGATCAACTCGTCATCGATCTTGGGCGCCATGCCGCCGAGCATGAGATAGATCTTGAGCGGTTCATAGAGCGCCGCCGGATCGGCGATATTCCTCTGGATCGTCTGTTCCAACTGGAGGAGAAGCCGTGATCGGAACATGCGCTCAAGCGCCTCCCGGTAAGCCGTTTCGGAGGCCAACAGCAGCCGCTCGCGCTGACTCAGTCCGAATGTTTCCCTGGTCGGTGTCTCTGCCTCGCGATTTCCGTAGCCGACCGGCAGGTCGCGCAGGATCTCCAGCGGCTCTATGACGTTTTCGAGATCGACGTCGGTCACTTTCGCGCTGCCGAGGACGGATGCCGCCACGGTGCGATACTGCGCAACCCTCTGGGCGGTGGAAGCGATGAGCGCTTTGTTGGCCGCAAAGCTCAGAGCCAGCACGCCGAAGACGATGGCCAACACGACGCCGGTCGCGGCGATGGCGCCATAGCGGGAAAGCGCCGCGCGCCGGTCTGCGGACGGGTCGTAGGAAACCCATCCGGATTCCGCGAGGATCACCTTGGCAAGCAAATCGTGCAGGAAGAAACTTTTTCCCGTGCCGGAAAGATGAGCGCCGGCGTCGCTGCCGAAACTCCGTCCGATCGTGCCTAGCAACTGGTCGACCGGTGTCCCTTCCTGCGTGCCGGAGGAGAAGTAGAAGCCGCGCAGATTTGCATGGACGTGGCTGGCTGCTGGATCGAAGATGCCATTGAGGAAATCCGTTACTCTCGCTTTGAGTGCGCCGAATTGCGCGGCGAAGCCGAAGATCGCGATGCGCGCGGCCGGATCGGTCTCCTGCTCGAGGCGCTCCGCCGTGTCTTCAGACAGGCGCCTTGCCAGCGCGTCGAATTCCGTCGGCGCCGTCGCAACCATGTTCTTGCCGCGCTCCGCCGTCTGGAAGGTAGCGCCCCATACCTGGCGTCGCTGGCTTTCGTTGAAACCGCCGAAATATTGCATGAAGCCGGCGATCAGGTCGGCCTTGGTGAACAGCATGTAGACCGGGAAATCGATCCGCAGGCTTTCGTGGATCTCACGCAGCCGCTTGCGGATTTCGATTACGTGACCATCAATCGCCTTGGCGTCTAGGCTCATCAGGTCGGTGAGGCTGATGGCCAGGATCAAGCCGTTTATCGGCTGACGGGGCCTGTACCGCTTGAGCACGGATAGGAACGACAGCCAGGCCTTCTTGTCGGCCTCCGCGTCCGAATCCTGCGTCGTGTAGCGTCCGGCAGTGTCGATCAGCACTGCGTCCTCGGTGAACCACCAGTCGCAGGCGCGGGTGCCGCCGACACCGGTCAACGCCTGCGCCTTGCCTGCCCCCGCAAGCGGAAACTTCAGTCCCGAATTGACCAGCGCCGTGGTTTTGCCGGCTCCAGGTGGGCCAATAATAATGTACCAAGGGATTTCGTAGAGGAAGTCGTGCTTGCCGCTCGAGCGTTTGAGTGTAGCGACGGCATCCAGCATGCGCTTCTCGAGCTGTTCCTGCTCGCCGTCGCGATCCTCGTATTTGCCGCTGGCCTTGAGGTCGGCGCCGGTGACCGCGGCTTCGAGTGCTTTCTGCGCCAAGCGCTTTTGCCAGAAACGGATGGCGTAATAGACAGCCACTGCGGCCACGGTCACGGCTATGATCGTGGCGCGGGTCCAGGCCGGTTCCAGTGGGCGTGTGTCGGCGAAGCCAACCAGCGGCCCCGCCATCCACACGGCGGCGGCGAAGCCTGTCAGCGCAACCAGGCTGAAGATGCGCAACAGCCAGATGGTCATGGCAGTTTCCGGTTCAGAGCGCATCGGCCAACGCCAAGGCTCATTGTGTCTCCTCCCGCCGGATCATCACGTCGATACGGCGGTTCTTGGCACGTCCTTCGGCCGTAGCATTGTCGGCGGCAGGTTCGTCCTCGCCCTTTCCTTCCACCACCACGCGCGACGGCTCACCGAGCTTGGGCGCGATAAGCTTTGCGACCGCCTTGGCGCGGGCGACGGATATATCGTAGTTCGATTTGAAGGCGCTGGTCCGCCTCGGCTTCACATTGTCGGTGTGGCCGACGATCCTGATCTCGCCGCGTTGCGGATCGAGTGCCGCAGCGATGCGGCCGGCGAGGGGGTCGAAGCTGGCTTTCACCTCGACCGTACCGGAGGCGAACAAGAGCAGGTTGTTGATCTCCACCACGATGAAGTCGCCCTTTGTGTCGACACGCAAGCCGCCGCTTTCGATGTCCTCGGCAAGAGCTTTGCGGATGTGCTCCAGTTGCGTGGGTTCCGTGGGGGATGCTTCGGCCTTTGTTTCTTTACCGGGCTGTTCCTCGGTCAGCGGCACCGCGCCGGCACGCTCGATCGTTACGGGCGTGGAGGGATCGAGGGCGAGCAGTTCGCCGGCCAGTGCATCACCTTGATTGGTGACGATGGTCCTGAGCGTGAAGAAGACGCCCGTCAGGATTGCGATTGCGGCGGCACCGATGGTCCACAGAGGAATTCTGGCCGGCTTCGCCATGGCGGCGGACACGGCCTGCCAGTTCGGCGAAATGGCGTCGTCCTCGCGGTTTTTGAAGTAGCGGAGCGTTTCGTGCACATCGCGACGCACCCGCTCAAGGCCACCGTCCTGCCGGTCGCTCTTGCGGTATTGCCCCTTGAACCCGAGCGACAGGCAAGCGTGCATCAACTCCAGCAGGTCGAGATGCTCTTCGGGTGCAGTGAGCAACTTGTTCAGCGCCAGGAAGAACCCGGTACCGGCCGACTCTGTCCGGAAGAACCGGGCAAGCGCGCCGTGCTCTCGCCAAGAATCCCGGTCGGCCCCGGGTAGGTTTCCCACCATATCGTCGGCCGTCTCGCAAAGGACGAATTTCGTTATGCGCAAATCTTCCTGTGGGATGCCTGCGTCCGCGATCTTGAGCTCGATCTCCTGAATGGCGTTGGCGATATGGTCCCCCAGCGCCTTCGGCTCGAGGGAGACCGGTATCAGCCGCAGATTGCCGAGAAAGATCAGGAGTGGTGCCGCGGCCGCGATGAGCGGATTGGCTGCCGTATAGTCGATTCGCGCGCTGGCATCGACAAGCGAGTCCTGCGGCACCTTGCGGTTGTGTTCCGCTCCAATCCCTGCCCCGCTACGTCGGGGCACGGCTTCATCGGCAAGATCGTTCGCCGCGGAGGCGAAGGGCGCGCCCTGGTAGATGACGGTTTCGGAGGGACCCCAGCCCAGCGGCGCGCTTTGTCCGGCAGCCGGATCGAATACTGTCGAATCCGGACTTTCCGCAGGCTGAGGCTGCAGGTTCGGCGCGGGCTTCGGCCCCGAGGCCGCCGCCTCCGGCTCGCGGCCAGAGGCTGGACGAATAACGGTTCTGCCGCCCGCCTCGAAAGGATCGTCCGTTGAGCTCATCACCGGGCTCGTCTGGCGAATTCTTCCGGGTATCGTAGTGCAAGGTCCAACTGATGAAAACCGTGGGGGGAGCAGGACACCTGAGTAGATTTCCCGGGTGCTTCCTAAAAAATGCCGCCGATGCCGATCCCGCCGCTGATGTCCGGTGGCGGAGGCGCCGGACGGTTCTCGGAGGTCGCGCGCCGGACCTGTTTGCGCCCACCGGCGTTCACGCGCCCCGGACTGGAGTCCGAAGCGACGCTGGTCGGCTTTTTCTTCACGACAACCGGCTGCTTGCAGATGCGGCCCGAGCGTAGGAACAGGTCGCCGAGCAGCTCGACGCTCGGCTCGGTCGTCGAAGCGATCCGCTTCGTATTCTTGTAGTAGTCATTGAGGGCGCGCACCGAACCTTTGCCCCACTCGCCGTCAACCGGCATACGGTAGCACCCGAGGCGACGAAGCTCCGTCTGCACGCTGCGGGCCAGTTCGATCTCCTTCTGCTCATCTGCCTCGCCGGCCGAGGTGCCGACGATGAGGGTTTCCAAGCCGGAAACGACTGTTTTGCGGGCGTCGTCGACGCTTTGTGGCGCCGACAGGTTGGCCACCTGCGTTCCCTCCGACGCTGGCGGCGGAGTTTCTCCGGAGGCCGGTGGCATCTGGATCGAGCGCAGAGTCTGCCCGACGATCAGCACGGCGGTCTGCAGGTCGTTGGAAGCCAGCTCGATCTGCAGCTTCTTCTTGGCGACCGGGTCGGAGAGGATGCGCGACAGGCTGGCGCTGAGCGCGGCCGGATCGAGTTCCTGCTGCTCGGTGAAATAGAACTGCTCGCGCAGGTTCGACTGATCCCAAGGCACCTGCCGGCCCACGGTCAGCGATTCGGTTTCGTTGCGCACGCGGATCATCATGTCCGAAATACTGAGGCCGGGAATCTCCAGGTTCTTCAAAAGCGCGGTGGTGAACGGGCTGTTGTCGCCGTTGCCGTCCACGGTGACGTTACCGGGCTGCGTGGCGAAGGCCACGAAAGTGTTCTCCCCGACTTCGATCTGCGCCAGGCCGTTGCTAGCCCCGGCGCCGAGCGGGTTGTTGCGGCAGGCATCGAGGAACACGAAGGTCTGGCGGTCCCGACGCGCGAAGCGGGCGATCACGTCGTTCAGGCGTGTGGCGTGGGCAGTGAGCTTCTCCAGGTTTTCCGGGTCGGGCGTGTTGACCGGCAGCAGATAATTCTCGCCCCGCACCTGAACGCCGTGACCGGCGTAGAAGATCAGCACGGCACTCGCACCGGCAAGCTTTGCGTCGGCCTCCTGAAACAGCTTGGCGAAGCCCTCGGCCGACAGGTCGGTGCCTGTCAGCACGTCGAAATTGAGCCGTTTCAGGCTCTCCGAGAGCTTGGTGGCGTCGGTCACCGCATTGGGCAAATGTTCCAGCCGGGCACTCTGGTAATTCGAATTGCCGATCACGATCGCCAGTCTGTTGCGAGGCTGGGGAGTGGGGTTCTCCTCAATCGCCGTGCGGGCGTCGACTGACGAGACAAGAAGCGCCAACAGTAAGACCGGTATGGACAAAAGGCTGCGAAAAGGATTGGTCATGTCAGCATGCTCATGGCGCCGGGCGACGAATCCGACCCTGCAAGGCTCGGCGAAGCGGACGCGATCCCGCCTGCGCCTGGGCTACAGGCCAGTGAATGTCATTGAATTGTATATCAAGAATTGACGCAAGCATAGGGCGCGCGCCCGGACTGGGCAGATCGGGTGCCTGGCAGTGTGTTGTCAGATACGCTCAAGATGTGGATGGTTCCACATAAATCGAGCGTAAGTGATCTTTCTGCCACATGCCGCAAGTCGGCAGGGAAGTTCGCATCTCCGGTCGTTTATATCGGAACGGGGTCGATTCATCTCGATTTTTCAAATTGATATCGTTGGAGCAGACGCCCGATCGCTTTTGCGCCTGTGTCGACCCTACGCTCCGCCAGGTCCAAGGCGTGGTCGTGGCGCCGCTATAGGCCCGCCGCCAAGGTGATGTTATTGTTTCCTCGTCGCGCCCTGGGGGAAGGAAGAACGGACGGGAGCGACTGAAATATCGAACGGCTTGAGTCCAAGGGAAAGCGCGAGCGATTCATTCGAGGGGATTCATGATCGGCAGAACCCGGATGCTGCAACAGAGCGGCGCGTCCCTGCTGGCCATCGGTGCGGCGACGATCTTCATGCCGATGGACGCGAGCGCCTGCACGGCATTTGCCGTTACTCGAGACGGCGCCCCGGCTGTGGACATTCTCTGCCCCGCTACAGAAGGGCCGGCAGAACCAGAACCGCCGGCAGAACCTTTCCAGAGCTCCTTTGGGACAGGCGAAACCACAATCTACGGTGGTGGAGGTGCCGACCGGCTCGAACTTAGGGGCGGAGCGATCGTTACCGATGGTTCGGCCGTTCCCGTCTTCGGCACGGATTTCCAACTCGACCCTAGCACAGGTGAAGTCAACTTGCTGGCGGGCAACGATGTGGCTGTGATTTCCAGCGGCACCATCGGCATCGCCGGGCTGCCGCTGAACCTTAATCTTGGCGCCGGCACCGACAATTTCACAATGAGCGGCGGCACGATATTTGGCTCCGTACTCGGCCAGGGTGGCGGCAATACCTATCTCATGAGCGGCGGCACGATCGACGGCTCCATCTTCGCCGGCAGCCAGGACGATACTGTCACCATTGAAGGAAGCGCCACCATCAATGGCAATGTAGCAAGCGTCTTCGATGCCGTGGGACTCGAGGACGGCAACGACCGCTTCATCATGATAGGCGGGGTACTGAACGCCGCCGTGAGCGGTGGCGCCGGTAACGACATCATCGATTTCCGTGGTGGCGTCGTAGACAGTTTTCTGGAGGGCAATGAGGGCGACGACCAGCTTTTCATTAGTGGCGGATTGATCACCAGCGACGTCTATGGCGACGACGGCAACGACGAAATCGCTGTCAGTGGCGGCAGGATCGATGGTTCACTGCTCGCGGGCAGCGGCGACGACAGGGTGACGATCTCCGGTGGCGCCAATATCCGAGGCGGCACAGGCAGCGACGGAGAAGTTTCTGTTCTGGTCGCGGGACCATTTAATGCGGTCGATCTCGGAGATGGCGATGACAGGCTGGAAATGACCGGGGGCACGGTTGCAGGTTCGGTGGCTGGTGGTATCGGCAATGACACGATAGCGATCAGCGGCGGAACGATCGACTCTTTCGTCGCCGGCGACGAGGACAACGACGCGATCTCAGTCTCCGGCGGCTTCATCGCGGGCGATGTGCGCGGCGACGACGGCACCGACAGCGTAACTGTGTCCGGGGGCACAATCGCAGGCGGTCTGGAGGCCGAGAGCGTCACGCTCAACGGCGGCACGATTCTTGGCGACATCTCCGGCCTCGGGCCGAACACGTTGACGATAAACGGCACGAATGTTGCCGATCCGCTCAACCTGAGCGATGGCGTGGTATTCAGTGGCACGGGTGCCAACGCAATCATCACCGATACCGATCTCGCTGCCGGCGGCACCAAGACCCAAGTCTTCAACGGTTTCAACCTCGTGGCGTCCGACAATTCCACGCTTGGATTCGGCCCCGGGCCGCAGGACATCGGTACGCTCAATCTGACAAACGGCTCCACGCTTTTCACCGAAGGCGCCACCACCCTGCCCGGCACCGTCAATGTCACCAATTCGCTGATCGACATGCGCAACAATGTAGCCAACGATATACTGACGCTTGGCGGCGTCAGCCTCAACAACGCGCAGATCGGGCTCGACATCGACCAGCAGGCCCTCACGGCCGACCGGCTGGTCGCCAACAATTTATCGGCGGCAGGGACCAACACCGTTCTCGTGAACCTCCTCGGCACTCCCGAATTCACCGAACCGACGGAGATTCCGATCATTATCACCGGCGCTCCGGTCAATGGGACTTTCCAGGTGGCAGGCGTGCCCGGCTCGGTGGCCTCGCTCTTCACCTATCAGGTGATCCCCGGTCCGGACGGCGGCCTATTCCTGTTGGCCACCCCAGCCAATTTCGGCATCGCCGCCGCGCCGAACAGTGCGGTAAATGCCAGCATCGTGGATACGGTGATCGACGCCGTTTACGATATCAACAGCGACGCGATCGATTCGGATCTTGGTCTGGCCAACGGCGCACGGCGAGTGCAGGTCACGCCGACCTTCGGCGTATTCGCCTCCGGCCTGTTCGCTCACACCGAACATGATGGTTTTAGCATCACCGACGGCAATCTGGGCGGGGCTGGTCCCGAATTCGACGCCGACGATTTCTCGGCCGCAATCAGCCTGGACTTCAACGCAGCGAGGCATTTTCAGCTCGACACCCAGTACGGGCTGAACCTCGGCCTGTTCGTCGGCTACGCTTCGACAGACGTCAACCTCGGCGCCTTCCAGGGCTTTGCCGGCATCGGTGACGGCGAGAACAGGAGCGCAATGTTCGGCGGTTATGCGCTGTTGCGCAAGGATTTCAACTACGCACTGGTGTCGGCCTCGGCCTTCCTCGGCAACAGCGACGTCACCAGCGGCGTTCTCAACACCACCGGCAGCTACGACACGGAGGGTTACGCGGTGACCGGCTCGGTCGGTCATATATTCTCCCTGTCTGAGCGCGCCCGTTTCGACCTTCGCGGTGGCTTGCTCGGTGTTTCCTTCACCGGGGATTCCTACGTCGACAGCGGTGGCAACCATTTCGGCAAGAGCCGCGTCTCGTTTGGCGCGATCAAGTTCGAGCCCGGCATCTATGCCGACTACCAGATGCCCAACGGCATGACTTTGAGCCCTTATGTGCGCACCGAATTCCAGCAGCGTTTCGGCTATCGCAACACGACCGAGATCGATGACCGGGAGATCGACTTTGATGATGCGGATTTCTCGGCCTCGCTGTCTGCCGGCTTCAACCTGAAGACAAACGAGCAGTGGACCCTGAGCGGAGAACTGCGCGGCAAGGCGTCAGCCGACAGTTCAACTTTCGGCGGCAAGCTCGGAGTGAAGGTGGCGTTCTGAAGAAGAACGAAGATCCCGCTGTGTCGCGGCGCTGTCCTCGTTACTTGGGCTTGGCCGCCTTAGCGTAGGCCTCGCTGAAATAAGCAAGAAAGACGTCGAGCATGCCGTTCTCGTGTGCGCTCTCCCTGGCCGCCCATATCGCGGTGAACATGTCCCATGCCCGTCCCTTCTTCGATACGAATGAGGAGGGTGGAAGCCGCTTTTCGATGGCGTCGGGGGAAAGCTCGTCGAGAAGCCTCGACAGCGCCGCTTGCATAGCGGCATAGGTCGTGAACTCGTGCGTCTTGAGATCACGGAAAGCATCCTCGACACTGCTCCTGGCATCAAGATAACCGGCCCGGCGGCGCGCGAACATAATCTCGAGTATGTCTTCCGAGCCAGGTACGAACTTCAGTGGGTTGTTGTCCGTACTCCCGATCATCGTGCGGTCGCTGCTTTTGACCATCATCTTGGCCGCTGCGCGCGCCCTCAGCAGCACCGACAGCTCGTCGACCATCGTGCGCAGGATGGCGCCGATCTCGTCCGCGATCTCGCGTGGGTCGCGTTGCAGGAAAACCTCGGGCGAAACGCCGGCCCCGGCGGCGATTCTGCGCAGCATCTCGTCTGCCTGCATCGGTCCACTTGCGGCCGCCGAAGGCCGCATGATCACACGCGCCGGCCGACCCGGCACCTGTTCCCGCTGCGGCTCAAGTTCTGGCTGCCGATCTGATATCGACACGGATACGATATAGGGGCCTATACGCAGCCGGTCGCCGTGCCCGAGTTTATAGGGGCCGCTGATACGCTGGCTGGCGCCGTTGACGAAGGTACCGTTGCGGGAGACGTCGTAGAGCCAAAACGTGCCGTTCTCGTAACGAACCTCGCAATGCCGACCGGAGATGAATTTGTCCGGGTCGGGCAGGGTCCAGTCGCGGTTTTCCCGACCGATCTCGAAACCGCGCGCATGGGAGCTATAAACGAGTGGACCGCCGTTCGGCAGCTTATCGATATTGTCGATTTTCAGGTTGATGAACATTCGAAACAGTTCGCCAGGTCTTCGTTTGCTGGCACAGGTTATATCGTGCGGGTCATTCTACCAGAGTGTGTGCCGAGCGCGACACTGGAGTTTCGAAACGGCGTCACTGATGCTTGCTCTGGAGCATGCCTCTTTTGGCTCGTGGTAAAACATGTGCTAGGTTCCACAAATTGCGCGTTGAATTTAGGCAATTGACGGTGACCTGGAGAGGCAAGATCTCAAATGGCCGATGACAGTGCTGCAGTTGTTCAGACACCTGTCGGCGCCGATTTGCTAACATTCACTGATCTCGTCGGACGCGACGAGATCAGCCGTTGCTATGCCTACACGATCAACTTCGTCAGCAAGAACCCGGACATCGATCCGCTGGGCATGCTGGGCGGTTCGCTGACCGTCGAAGGAGAAACCGATGAGCGCTGGTTCACCGGATACATTTCCGAATTCCGCCTGACCTTGATCGAGGAAGATCTGGCCTACTATCAGGCAGTCGTCAGGCCGTGGCTATGGTTTCTCGCCAATACGTCCGACTGCCGCATCTTTCAGAATCTGAACGTCGTCGAGATCGTTGAGCAGATCTTCGACAAATACGGCACGGCGAAATTCGAGAAACGCCTGCAGAAATCCTATCCTCCTCGCGAATATTGCGTCCAGTACGACGAGACCGATCTCGATTTCGTGCAGCGCCTGCTCGAGCATGAAGGCATCATGTATTTCTTCGAGCATGACAAGGAGGGGCAAACACTCATCCTGGCCGATGCGATGAGCAAGCTGAAACCGGCGCCGGGCTACGAGACGGTAATCTACAATCCCGAGGGCAGGGGCCCGCGCCCCGACCTGGAGTATATCTCCGAATGGATACCGGCCAGCGCGGTGAGGCCGGGCGCTTATGTTCACACGGACTACGACTTCAAGAAGCCCGGCGCCGACCTGATGTCGAAGTCGGCGCAGCCTTTCGGCCACAAGGAAGCCTCCGGCGAGCGCTATCATCAGCCGGGCTCGCATCTCGACACCGGTCGCGGCGACAAGATCGCCGCCATCCGCCGCGAGGAGCTTCAGGCCCCGCACGAGCGGGTCTCGGCTGTCGGCACCACGCGCGGGCTATTGCCTGGATGCACGTTTAAACTGGACGAGTTCCCTCGCGGCGACCAAAACCGGGAATATCTTGTCGTCAGCGCCGAATACCGGCTGTTCGATCCCGCCTACCGAAGCGGGGTCGAGGCCGAGGGCGAGACGTTCAAGGTCGTTCTGGGCGTCGCGCCCACGAGCCTGCCTTATCGGCCGCCCCGTATCACACCACGGCCGATCATGCGCGGGCCGCAGACGGCGACCGTAGTCGGTCCCTCGGGCGAGGAAATCTTTACCGACGAATATGCCAGGGTGAAGGTGCAGTTCCATTGGGACCGCGAAGGCAAGAAGGATCAGAACAGCTCGTGCTTCGTGCGGGTGTCGCAAAGCTGGGCCGGCAGCGGTTGGGGCTTCATCCAGATCCCGCGCATTGGCCAGGAGGTGGTCATCGACTTCATCGAGGGCGATCCCGACCTGCCGATCATCACCGGCCGCGTCTACAACGCCTCGCAGATGCCGCCCTACAGCCTCCCGGGCAATGCTACCCAGTCGGGACTGAAGACGAACTCATCCAAGGGCGGCGGTGGCTACAACGAGTTGATGTTCGAGGACAAGGCCGGGTCGGAACTGGTCAACTTTCAAGCCCAGAAGGACCACAACCTGCTGATCAAGAACGACCGCACCAAGCTGGTCCAGCACGACCAGTCCGACCGCATCGACAATAACGCCAAGCACTCCGTGGGCGTAAATCTCGACGAGGACGTCGGCAACAACAAGACGACCAAGGTCGGTGTCGACCGCACCGTCAACATCGGCTCGAACGACACCGAAACGGTGGGCGTCAACCGTTCGCTGACGGTGGGAGTCGACGAGACCATCGGCATCGGCGCCAATTCGACCGAGACGATCGGTTCCAACCATACGCAGACCGTGGGCTTGGTGCAGACGATAACCGTTGGCGCAGCGCGCATCGATACCGTTGGCGCGGCCGAGACCCGGACGGTGGGGGCGGCTCAGGTGAACACCATCGGCGCGGTGCGCCAGGTTACCGTGGGGATCAGTCAGAGCCACGACATCGGTGCCTCCGACAGTTGGGACATCGGCGCGAGCCAGAGCGTGAAGGTGGGGGCCAATCAGAGCTTCGATGTTGATGGAGCACGCAGTGCAAAGATTGGGGCTAACGATACAACGAGCGTGCGCGGTGCCTATTCGCTTACGGTTTCGAAAGGCAGCGGAATCAAGATCGGCGAGGACAGTTCAGTCAAAGTAGGCAAGAACCTGGTGATCGATGCGGGAGATTCCATCCTCATCAAGACAGGCGCGGCAAAAATCATGATGAAGAAGGACGGTACTATCGCCATCGAAGGCAAGGACATTTCGGTAAAGGGGTCGGGCAAGATCAGCATCAAGGCGTCGGGCGATATCATCATGAAGGGCTCGAAGATCAGCGAGAACTGAAGGCGTAGCGATGGATCGGGTAAGTCAGCGCATCGAAGGCGTGGTAATTGGTATATTCCTCGGTTTCGGCGAGGAGGGGCCGCTTGTCGTCTTTCCGGGAAATCCGGAAGAAACCGCACAGTCGGCACGCAGTCTTGCCGAACTGACCTCCGATATGGTCGGCTCGGAAGTCGCCCTGCTGTTTCAGGAAGGCGATCCCGCCAAACCACTTGTTGTCGGTCGCATCGTGGAGCCGGCGCGAAAGACTACCACGCCGCACGTCCTGCGCGACGGCGAACGTGTTCGTATCATTGGCGAAGAACGCATCGAGCTGCGTTGCGGCAAAGCAACGATCATCATGGAAAGCGATGGCCGCATCACCATCCGCGGCACCTATGTGACCAGCCAGGCAAGCGCCGCCAATCGTATCCGCGGCGGCTCGATCGACCTAAATTGATGGCAGCAGCCGCGCGCAAAACCCGTGAGTCGGCTGCGCCTACGGGGCGGATCGTGCCGGACATCGTCAGGCAGCACGCCGAGGAGGCAGCGTTTTTCTGGGCGCAGCGCGATATGCTGATGACGGAAGACCCGCCTGACGTGGAAGTCGTCGCCGGTATCGACAAGCGGCTCGAGGCGAACCTCGACGGCCTGCGCATCGCCGGTCCAGCGGCTTGGCCGTTCATCGTGGCGGCCTACGAGGACTTTCCGGAAAAGGGCGAGCTTTTTCTCTTCACCTGGATGGCGATCGAGCAGGCGGACAAGGAACGCATTGCCGAGGCTGTCGAATTCGGCAGGGCTTTCAGCGGCGACGCGTGCGGCCTGGTCGGCGCGCTGGCGTGGCACCGGGCGGAGACGATCGGGCCGCTAGTGCGCGAATGGATCGGCGCGGCCGACGCCTTCAAGCGTTTCCTCGGCGTGTCGGCTTGCATTGAGCATGGCGTCGACCCCAAGCAGTTGCTCGTGCGGCTAGTCCGCGACCCTGACGCACGCGCGCGCGCCGCCGGCTTGCGGCTCGCGGGCAAGCTGAACCGCACCGACGTGATCGAGGAACTGGCGGCCGCGCTCCAGGATACGGACGAGAAAGCGCGCTTCTGGGCTGCATGGGCGCTGACCGAACTCGGCTCTGGTGATCTCGCCACGCCCGAGTTGCGCAGGGTTGCTGCCGCCAACGGGCCCGAGGCGTTGACGGCCTTGCGAGCGGCCATCAAGGCTTCGCCCGACAAGCATGTCAGGGCGTGGATGGGCGGGCTGCTAAAGACGCCTGAAACGGCATCGATTGCCGTACGCGGCGCCGGCATGCTGGGCGATAAGACCATCCTGCAGTGGTTGATTCACCAGATGCGTAACCCTGTTTTGGCGCCGGCTGCCGGCGCGGCGCTGCTGGAACTTTTCCCTGAGGCGCGCGATGCGGATTTGTTCACCACTGAGCCGAGCCAAATTGGTCAGGCGTTCGAGGAGCATTTCGGGGATGCCATGATGAGAGTACCGTTCGCAGATAAAGTGAAGGAGTGGGCGCGTCACTATGGTCATATTTCAGTTTGACCCCTCGTCCTCCAGGTACAGGTATTCAATTCACAAGAAGTGTTTTTCGCCAAACCTCGCCTCTGCTCGAAGAGCGGCAGCGGCAAGATCGCCGTCATGCTATTGCTGTGCTATGGCTCCCAGGCAATGTCTCTTGCAATCGAGCGCGCGAGCTTTTCGAGAGATCCGATCTGGGAAAGGTCCAGTTCCAACATCTCCTGGGATTTCACGATGTAATTCACCGCGTCGCCCAGCGCTTCCTTGCAGTTTCGCGGCAGGTTTGGCCGAAGGACGTCGGACCAGGTTCTCGGCCTGGCAAGCAGTGCCAGAACGCTCCCGCGCACCATCGGTTCACTGAAAAACCCTTCCTTCTCCTGAAACGCGAGATCCTCGAAGAACGTCATTAGATACGGCCCAAGGTACGCAGCAGTGGCCACCGGGGACATCTCCGCCAGCACGTCGGCCACCAAAAATCTTTCGTCCTGGCGATCGACGTCAACAGGTTTCACGTCGAGAAACAAATGCTGCTCGCCTTTTCCCCAGCCCACGGTGAAGTACTTCATGTCCTCGTGTGACGGGGGGGCGATCGACGACCACGCTTTTTCGATTTTCTGGGCGATTTTGCTCGCTGTCGACATATTTTAGATTCCGGCCATCTTGGGGCTGGCGAGCTGATTCCTAAAATTCCTAATGGCTTTCTCTACACCGCTATGTTGGTCGTAGTGGCCCTCTAGGCGCTCTTGCTTCGTAGGTTTGCCACCGGGCCAGGGAATGTCGTCGCAATCCATCAAGATATAGTTCGCTCTTTCATCTTCCAACCGAGCGAAAATCTCAATTCGTTCCTCGAGAAATTTCTTGTATTTTCTCTTATCCGCTGAGGTTGCCGAATTCGACCAGATCCTGGCCTTCGTCTGATTCGGGTCTTCTCCGTTAGCCGTCTTGTAGTCATTGGTATGCGTCTCATTCTCTATCTTTATCGCATCATACTTGTCGTGCTGTTCCACGCAGGGTTTCCAAAGGGATATCTGATACGCGTTCAATCCCGCTGCCGGCGTGTTGGGATCGAAATTGCCCGCGAGGTCTACCGTATTCTTGTCATTATGAAATTTCTTGTCCGTGTGACGGCAAGCATTTTTTCCGTCCATCTTCACGTCGAACGAATAAGTGATCCAGTCCGTCGCCTTCTTGAAGACGTTGGACTTGACGCCACCTGCCGTACCCGGCTCATCGCCTGAGCTCATGCTGTAGTGGGAGCCCTTGACGGCGATCATCTTGCCCTTGGCGAATACGGTCGTCGTGCCGTTCTTCAAGGTGCTTTGGTTGGCGATGTTTGGGTAAGGTAAAGGGATCGGACCGCCCGGGCTCGGCGTCTTGCAGACGTCCGGGATCGTCGCGATCGAAAGGCCTACCGTGCCCTTATAGGTCAACCCGAGGCTGTTGACGACGATGTGACTTGGCATCAGCTTCTCTTGATCTTTCCACCCAGCAGGGCCGCGGCGCGGGCGCCATTTTCCGAACTTGCCCAAATCAGCGACAGCGGCCCGGGCTGATAGCCCCGAGCCTCGGCCTCCGCGATCATGCTGACGAACAAAGGCCCTGACGCAGCGCCGACATCGCCCCAACAATCTGCAGGTGTCTCGAAATCCGCAGCATCCTTGAAGCGTCCCGGATTGCGCAGCACGGCGAACCCATATTCATTGCCGCGATAACGTTCGCCGTTCATGTCGCAAATGATCCGCTCGACAGGGTGAGCCGGTGCGTTCTCGAACAGATCGCGAAAAGCTGCGCCAAGTCCCTCGCCCAGAACCACACTCTCGGTCTTGATCTTCTTTTCTTCGCTGGCAATCGCTGTACCGACTATTTCGAGCAATGGTTGCAAGCCGAATTCACGCGCCGTTCCGACGGTGCAAAGCAGGCAAAAGCCGGCCGCCTCGCCCGGACAGAAGCCATAAATATTGTTTTCCGAGTGCAACTGCTCTGTGTCGTCCAGCCACTCCAGCGTCTCAGGTTCGAGATAGGTATCTGCACCACCCGCCAGGCAAAACCTGGCTTTGCTGTCGCGCAGTGTTTTGCAGGCGTGATAGATGGCAAGCAGTCCACCGGCATGCCCGCCCGCGGTCGATCCGCCGCCTTCGATGACGACGTGTCGGGCCAGCCGTTTGCGCAACCTTGCGTCCACTTGCGCGGCGAAACCCTGCGGCTGGCCCGGCCGTGCCTCGCCAGTCGAGAGAATGAGGGAAACTTTGGCCGCCTGCCCCGAAGCCATCAAGGGCGATAGCGCATCGAGCGCCGGCGAGACGGCTATTTCCACCGCACGCTCCGGACCGGTAAGGTTCACGTCGATACCGGTGTCTCGGGTCACCTTCATAAACTCACCGAAACGGTCGATCATGCTGGGGTGATCTTGGATGGCGGAGATTCCGGCGCGCACGGCCGCCACGCTGGATGCCGCGTCGAAGCCGAGCGGGGTGCGGGCACCGACTCCGACAATCACTATCGTGTCCCTCGCCATTCAATCTGGTCCTGCCCAAACACCGGTTCGGCTGACTGCAGGAGAGATTCCCGCGCGCCGGCGAACGCGGATCGTCGTCTGTTTCAGCCGCTCTTCGTCATGGGGTACCGGCAGCGTCGACATCCATGTGATCGAGAACCGGCGTTCATCCGGTTTGATCCGCAGCGTATGCATCGACACCTCATCGTGCTTGCGCGACGGCCTGCGGTAGAATTCGGTTACGATATCGAAAGTGATGCGCGGGAGCACGAACTGGAAGAAGCCACCGGCGGTAAAGTTGCCGAGGCGCACGTCCTCATAGCCGATCAGTGGTGCCTTGGTCTGCTGGTCCTGCGGCGCGCATTGGTAGTAGGCACGGTCAAAATCGATGGGCAGCAGAGGGTCTCGCGACTTTTTCCACTCGTCACCATAGGTCCCGGCATATCTGGCGCGCGGCTGCCAGTGTCGCGCCACCGGACCGAATCCGGCCGGCCGACCACTCCTGTGATCGCGATAGGGCGCGTCGGGATATTCGAAGTTGGGCGCGGTCTTGCCAACCAATCTTTGAGGGTCGACGGCAAAGCCGGTGCCGATCGGATTGCGCTGCTCCCAATCCGGTTTCGATGCTTCCATGTCCGTGCCGCCATAGGTACGCCGCCAACTCAATGGCAACTTGATGAATGGCTCGGGACGGCTCGTCCGAACGGAAACCGGTCCGGGAACGAACACACGGTCGCCGGTCACCTTCACGGTTTTGTCTAGGTCACCGATCTTGATGCGCGCGGTAGTCTCAATGTTGGGCTGCCCCGCCGGGGCATAGACATGCCCCTGCACCAGCACATCTGTGTGCTTCTTCTCTATATTAAGATCTGTCTCGTCGAGAAGCTCGCTCGCGTCGGCGCTGTAAACCGGAGCCAGGTTTACAGGTGTCTGCTCTTTTAGAAGCCCCTGCTTACCGTCTGGATCGATCTCGAAGGACGCCTTGATGGCCACCAGCCAGACCTCATGCCCGCGCTCGTCGCGCGTCCAGCTTTGCTGGGCGGCAAACGGGGTCTGGTTGGACAGTATCCACATTCGAACGACGCATCCTTTGGACTGTAAAGCCGCGAACCTTCAGCGCCTCGGAGACAACTCGCCGACGCGTTCTCCGCGCCAGTCCCCGACATTGCTTCCTGTCGAATATTCCTGCATCAGTTTGTCCCCCAGCTTGCTGCGAAGAGCTGCTCCAGCACGCTCCGCGGCGCATTCGGGTCGATGTCGAAGACGTCGGACTGCACGGTCCATACCACCATACCGTCGATAATTTCCGCGCCGTCGTCTGTGGAGGGCGCCGGGAGGCGGGCCAAAGCGGCATGCAGTTCGTCGGGGGTGTATTCGCCGCGCTGGGCGTTGAGGCCCACCTCTTCAATCTCGGCGAACCAGCCATTGGCGCGCGCCATCACCGTAGTGGCCTCGGCGAGCGGCGCGACGATGCTCAGAGGAAACCGCCTGCCGACCTTGTCGGTGCTTTGCAGGATGATGCCCGTTACCGGCCCGAGGCAGGCAGGTCCGGCAAGAAAGCGCAACGCGAGGGGCCACGGCCAGAGCTGCGAACCGACCATCGGAGCGAGATGTTCGGCAAGCCACCGGTCCCATTGGCGCACGAACTCGCCCGGCAGACCGCGGCTGACGAAATCGCCTGTTGCCGGGATCTTGCCGAAGAAGCCGGTGGTCAAATGTGCGGGGGACACGTGAACCTCTTGAACATCTCGAGATTGTAGGGGTTCTCGACGCTTCCCGCCTTGAGTTCGAAATCGGCATAAAAATGCTTCGCGCCCAGGCGCAGCCTGTAGACGTCGCTCAGCGAAGTACCGGCGAAGCGCCCCTTGCGCAGCATCCTAAGCCACGCCCAGCTTCCGGTCTCGCTCATCTGGAATTCGGGCGAGCCGTCGATCGGCTGGAACGACAGCGTGATGACGCCGGTGCCGTCCTTGCCCGGCCAGACCATTGGCATCGGACGCGTGGCGTTGTTGTAGTAGACCAGCGTCTGGCCATCGAGATTCAGCGTCATCCGCGAAACGTTTGGCGACAAATCCTTCGGCTCGAGCGTGAAGTTCATCACCGGTCCGCTGCCACCTGCGAAAAGATCGTCGCGGATATGTCTCGCCTGCTCGAAGGCGGCGAGCGCCGAGGGATCGAGGCCGAAATCGGCGCGCCACTTCCATGGCTGGCTCGTGGTGTCCACATAGCTGATCAACTGGTCGTTGATGAAGTTGTCTATCAGCCCACCCGGGCCGAACAGGCGGGCGAAATCGCGCACGTTGACGTCAACCGCACTGTTGGGATCGAACGGGTAGCGGTTGGTCAGCGCGGCTTGGCAGAAAGGCAGGATGTCGGCACGCCATATGGCGTTGAGTTCCGAGGCCACCGCCTTCTCTGTGAGACCGCTTGTGTCGCCGGCGATGCCGCCCAACCAGTCATCGATCGGGTCGGGTAGGATCTGTGCCTGCCGAGCGACCGCCCCGGTCAGTTCAGCCAGCCCGCCCTGCTTCTTGATCGCATCCTGCGGGTCGGGGCTGGCGGTCACCGTCTGCAGCACGTTGGAGAGAGCCGTGAGTGCCACCCCCGCGGCATCCAGCGCCGGCGGTTGGCCATCGACCTCAGCGACGGCACCCTTCAGCGGCTTGAAATGCTCGGCCACGATCGAGCCTGTCATGTCCACCTCGTCGGCGGAGCCGGCGCGCGGCAGCAACCTCGCGCCGGTCTTGGCGAGCCTGCCCAGCTTTCCGAGCTTGCCGAGCAGCTTCGAAGCGCCTTTGGATTGCGCCTTGTCTTCTGCGGGCGCGTCGTCGGAGCGGGTCAGTTCCGTCTCACGAACAACGGCGACGACCAGCCGCTTCACTGCCGAATCGGCGTTGGAAAGATCCTTGAGGTTCTCGCTTGCGACGTTGAGATCGGTGAGAGGTGCCAGGCGGATGTCGCGCAGCAGACTATCCCACTGGGCTATGAAGTCTTCGTAATAAAGCTTGAGGATGTCCTGCGACAGCGCCTGCACCGAGGTCTCGGCATTCTCCGAACAGCCGCCTGCGAACACCGCCCGGTCCAGCGCAGCCTGCGCGGCGACGTCTTCCAGCCGGCTGACGACGACGTTGTGGAAACCGTCATAAGTGAAGGCGCCGGCAACGCCCACCCGCAAGGTCTTGTCGGAGCGCCGCGCCAGCACTTTGGAGCCGTTGGGACCGGCAAAATTGGCGGGTATCCATTCCTTGAGCGCTGCTACTTCCGGGTCGGCAAGCAGTTGCTTGTAGGCACGCACCGGCAGCGACACTGTGCACACCGTCTTCAGCGCTTCGGCGACCAGTGCCTGATCCGGTGTGGCATAGCTGTCGTCGACCGCCATGCGACGGATGGCGGCAAGCTGATGCTGCTCGGCGTCCGGTGTCGGGAAAGGCGGCGCGGCTGCAAATTGGGGCAGGCGATTCACCCACCAATCCTGCGCGAAACTGGAGTCCATCTGCGACAGGCCGGTCATCATGCGATAGGTTTTCAATGCGCCGAGCATGAAATCCGGATCGCGGATCTGCCGCCACATCGTCGCTTCCAGAAGCGCCACCATGCGCGGCTCCAGCACGTTGCGCAGCGCGTGGTCGTAGGTGTCGATCTGCGCCCTTATGAGTTCGGCCGAGGCCGAAGGGCCGAAGAAGTCGCGCGCGCTGTCCGGCGGTGCCGTCCGCGCGGCGGCGACCTGATCCATCACGGCAAGCGCCGTGTCGATGTCCGGCGGGTCCACGCGTGCCGCCGTCGCAGCGATCGAACCCAGTGGCGCCTGTAGCGCTTCGAACTGGCTCGCCTGCGCCTGGATGGCATTGCGGTTGTCCAGATAAGACAGCGTGAACAGTGTCCCGGCAATCAGTACCGCCGCCCCGCAAGCGGCAGCCGCGCCGCGCCATATCCAGGTGCGGCGGCGTAGCGCCAGCGGATCGAAAGTACCAAGGCCGGCCTCCTTGAAGATCACCTCGGTCAGCAGGTTCTTCAGGAAGAAGCTGCGCTTGACCACGCGCTGTGCCGGCATGGCGCGGCGCGCCGGCAGACCGAAGGAGGAAGACAGTGCCGCCGTCAGCCGGTCGATCGGCGCTCCTTCCTGCGTCGCTGACGTCAGATAGATGCCGCGCAGCCAAGCGCTTTCCTCGTAGCGGCTTTCGCCGAAAATCGCCTCCACCAGCACCTGGATCGGTTCGGTAAGGCTGTCGAGCTGGGCCGGAAAGCGGAAGATTTCGGCGCGCGCCTGAAGTTTCTCCTCGTCTTCGAGGCGCGGCACCAGCCGCTTTTCGAGTTCGCCGGCCAGCGTATCGATCTCGCGCGCGACCGTCTCGGCATCGACGCGCTGGTCAAGCGCGAAGGTGGTGCCCCACACCTGCTCGCGCTGCGCTGTCGAAAGCCCGTCGAAGAAGGGCTCGAACCCCTTGATCAGGTCGGCTTTGGTCAGCATCAGGTAGACCGGCAGGCGAATCTGCAGTCGCTCGTTGAGTTCGGCCAGCCGCCTGCGGATCTTGCGCCCATGCGCTTTCACCGCCTCTTCGCCTTCCGAAAGCGCATCGATCGAAAGCGCGACGATGACGCCGTTCAGCGCTCGACGGCCACGGTGCTTCTTGAGTAGGTCGAGGAAGCCCAGCCACTCGGCGGCGTCGACATCGGGTTGGCTTTCCTGCTGCACATAGCGGCCTGCCGTGTCGATCAGCACCGCGTCCTCGCAGAAGAACCAGTCGCAGTTGCGCGTGCCGCCGACGCCTTGCAGGTCGTCGGTGAGGTCGATGGGGAAATTGAGGCCCGACTGGCGCAGCGCCGTAGTCTTGCCGGTGGCCGGCGGCCCGACGATAACGTACCAGGGCATCTCACGCAGGAACTTGCGTCCGCCGAGCTTGCGACGCTTCAATTCCGCCATCACTTCCTGGAATTTGACGCCGACCGCGGCGACCCTTTCCTCGCCGGGACTGAGTTGCTTCTCGACCGGCGGTGGCGCGATCTCGGCGACGAACATGCGGTTGGCGTGGATGGCGCGCCGCTGTGCAACGATCAGCCAGATCAGGCACAGGATGACGAGCAGCGCGATGAGCACGATGCGCACCGTCTCCGATGCAAACGGGGCTCTTTCACCAACCCTGACGATCGGGCCGAATACCCAGATGATCAGCGACAGCAGCGCAAGCCCGATCAGCGTCCACAGCCAGCGAGACGTCAGGACCGCCCAGAGGAAGCGCAGAATGAACATGACGCCCTACAACCTCTTCTCGACCAGCACCTCGACGCGTCGGTTCAAGGCCCGGCCCTCGCGCGTGCCGTTGTCCGCCATCGGGTCGGTGGCCGCGCGCCCTTCGGAACGGACGCTCTCGCGCGGCACCCCGTCCTGGACCAGCATGTCGGCGATGGTCGCCGCGCGCGCTTCCGAAAGCCGCTGGTTGGTCGAAAGCGGATTGGTGCGTTGTAGAGGGATAGAGTCGGTGTGTCCGACGACAGTGATGTTTCCGATCAGATCCTGGTTGTCGAGGATTACCTTGGCGATCGATCTCACCAGCGGCTCGAGGCCTTCCGTCAAGTCCGCGCTACCCGACTGGAACACCTCCGGATCAGAAGCCTGGACGACGAGCTTGGCCAGCGAAATGCTCTCGGTGCCCTTGAGCGCCGCCCGCAGGTTTTCCGGCGCGGCTTTCTGGAATTCCGGCAGCAGCGCGAAATCCACCTTTACCGGCGGCGTCTCGACCGGGACCGCGGGTGTGGGGCGGGCGATTTCCGCACGTTGCGGCGGTGGCAAGGCGCGCACCAGCGCCGTGAGTTCCACGGCCTGACTGCTCAGGCTCATGGAAAGCCCGACATAGGTGGCCGTGGCGAGCATCACTGCGATGGCCGCCATCACCCAAATCGGCACTGTGAAACGCGCTGGTTCGTCGGAGGCGGCCACGCCTTTCCAGTTGGGCGAAAGCGGTGCTCCTTCCGCGTCGGCGTCGCGCAGAAAGCGCGCCGCGGCGACGCGAACGGCGTTCAGCGAGCGGTCGCCCGCCCGGCCGGGCACGCGGTACTTGCCGCGAAAGCCGAGCGCCATGCAATGATATTGCAATTCCAGCAATTCGCGGTCGCGGTTAGGGTGACGTTCCAATTCCTCCAACCGGGCGAAGAATTGCGAACCGGCGTCCACATCTCCGCGCAGCATGACGACGAGCGGCTGGCGCGGCCAAGCGCTGGCGCCGCCCCAGGGCGTGTTGAGAGCCAAATCGTCAAGAAGCGCGGCGACCACCCAGGCCGCCTTGTCTGCCCTGTCCAGCGAGGTGCCGGCGGTGACGGCGGCATCGCGTGCACGCACGAGTTCGTCCAACAGCCTTGTGCGCAAGGCCTCGGGATTCTCCGGCGGCAGCGCGTTCTCCAGTTCGGGCGCAAATTCCAGCAAGGGCGAAAATGCGTTGACCAGCGTGTTCGGATGCGCACGCGCGCGCTTCACCGCCGCGCCAGATGGCAGCGGCATCTGGCGCGGCATCGGACCGCCGACCAGGCGGATGCGCGTCCGCTCACGATCCTCTGACAGCCCAAACGGATCGTCGCGGCTCATCGCTTCACCTGCTCACCGAAAAGCAGTCGACCTGAGGCTCGCTCGGCAGCACGCCGGAAACGCCGATGACGAAACCTGGAGCGTCGAGCAGCGACGCCCAGTGTTCGCTTTTCTGGTCGAGTTCCAGGCACAGCCGGTCGCCATCGTAAGGGATCTCGCGCGGCTGCGAATGCAGCGGCTTCAGCGGGATGCCCGGCAGGCGCGACTTCCATAGCCCTTCGAACTCATCGGCCGCGCCGACTGTCGCCTGGTTAACGAAGATCTTGCGTAGCGCGTCTTCCGATAGTTCCGAACCCACCCTGATCACGATGCGGCTCTGTATCAAGAGCTTCGGGTTGTCGACGCGCACCTTCCACACATTGGTGGAATGGCGCATCACTGGCAGTGCGCGCGATTTCGGTTCGACGTAGCGCAGGCTGAGAATGAGCGAGCGCAAGGTGTCGGCAAGCGCAAAATAAGCCGGGCCAGGCGCCATATGGTCGTAGGCCGGCAGTTCGGCCAGCCGCCGAGCGCTCGATCCGTAGGTCGCCATCGTGCCGGCCAGCCCGGCCAATTCCAGATAGACTTCGGCTGGATGAAAGATCTCCTGCGCCAGCAAATGCGCCAATCTTGGCCGCGCGGCATTGGCGAGTTGAAGTATCAGCAGGTCCTCGACGCTGCGGCCCGGTCCGCCCAGCACCATCTTGCCGTGCGCTTCTGCGATCTGGTCGAGACCGGTGATCACTTCCTGGAGAAGCTGCGTGTACCAATGCACCGCCCCCGTAACCAGGGTTGGCGGCAGGAACGTCTCTTCGAGAATGACGCTGCCGTCGGCCCGCACGCCCTTGATCTCAGTAACGGGCAGTCCGGTGTAGCCGCCGACCGACTTTCCGGGCGGGAGCAGTAGTGCCTGCGGGCGCGCGATCTCGATCTCCTCCGGGTCGGCGCCGCCCTGCACTGCGTCGCGCACCGAAACGATGCGGCCGCGATAGCGGGCGCCGCTGGAAGCCGCATGGGCGGGATCGAAGCCGACGCCGCCGGGCGGCTCGAGCGGCAGCGCGATCAGCACGGCGCCGCCGCCGGTGTCTGCCGTCACCGCTAGAGGCTGCGGCGCATCCATCATGTCCGGGATAGCGAATGGCGTGCCGTCGGGAAAGATGCCGCGTGCCGACAGGATAGAGATCTGCCCTGCTTCCAGTTGCGCCGGATCGAGCGTCAACGAGCGGAACCCGAACGTATGCAATTGCCCCGCCTGCAACGCTCCGCGCACCGTCGCCTCGAAGAAACGATCCTGCTGCTGGAAATGCTGGGTCCTCAGGAACAGCCCTTCGGACCATAGCACCTTGTTGGCGTCGCTCATGCCGCCACTCTCCGCATTCCTGGTACGGCGGCTAGGCGGAAATGCCGCTGCTGCCGAGCCTCACATTGACGGTCAATTGCGATCCCGGCGACACCGATTTGGTCGTGCGCCAGTTTCGCCCACCGGGTTCCCTGATCAGCGCCACGAAGCCGAGCGCTGTCGCCTCCGGCTCCACCGTGATCGTCTTCGATGTCGTCTTGCCGGGTCCAACCGCGATCTGGTCGGAACCGATGAGATCGGCGCCGAGCGCCGCACCGGCATCGCCCTGCAGCGCGAAATAGTCCGCCGAATTGAACTTGCCGGTACTGCGAAGCCGCATGACCAGAACCGTAACCGGCCTGTCGCCGCCCGCGGGGCCGGGGTTCATGCCCCGCTGCCCGGCCAGATTGATCGTCACCGTTGACGGCTTGGGTGGCCCGCTCTGGCAGGCGGCAACCAAACCCGTCGCGCCAAGAGCGATGACGAAGTCACGGCGATGCATCATATGTTACTCCTCCTCGTAGGCGTCGCGGAAGTCGGCGCCAATCTCCCCCAGGAAGCGCTCCTCGGCGCTGGCGGCGATCTCACGATGGCGCTTTTGGTAAAGTTCCCAAAGCTTGGCGCCGCGACCGCCTGAAAGCAGCGTCTCGATGGCCGAGCTCGATTTCAGTTCCTCCTCGAGTGCAGCCGGATCGAAGCGGTCGATCATCCGCCTGAGCGCGCCCTGAACGCCGCGCCATGCGCGCACGTGATGCTGCGCCAGGTCGCGGATGGCGTCGGCGATCGCTGGCTCGCCGGCAAGGAAGCCGGCACTGCGCTCGGCGAAGATCGTCACCAGCGCGTCCTCCACCGTCGGTAGGAACTTCAGCGGGTTGACTTCGGAAGCGCCCACGACGGTCTGCTCGATACGGGCGTTGCCTTTTTCCTCGGCACGCTTGCGCAGGAGCTGCATCAGGCCTTCCATCATCATGCGGTATTCGCGACCAAACTTCTCCATCTCGGCAACCGGATCGCGGCCGGGCAGGTCGGCCTCGTCCATGCCGAGACCACGGAGGAAGGCGTCGCGAAGCCCTGCGTCGGCAGGCCCGGCAGCCGGCTGCCTCGGCGCGTTCAGGTTTTGGGCCTGCGACTTGGGTTGCGAAGACTGCTGCTCTGCCGCCGGTAGATCCCACGGCGCGGAGGAGGGCGCTTCAGCTGCTTTGCCCTCCTTGCTTACTCTAGCTGCGTCGCCGTGCCGGCCAGGCGTAGCGGCCGAATTCAGGCCGAAGCCGTCGTCGAAGAGCTGCGGCTGCTGCCCTGCTGCGGGACTGGTCTGGGATGCGGCATCGTCGTCGAAGCCGAACGGATCCCCGCCGGAGCGCTCTTGCCGGCTGTCGACGGCATCTTCCTCTTGGGAGGGCGTCGCCACCGGGTCGAGGCTGAATGGATCATCGAAGGCCTGCGAATCGCGCGGGCCGCCGCTGTTCTCGAAGGCCTGGAACGCGCCGGACCTCGGCTGCTCGAACGGATCCGGCAGATCGGCCGGCCGCGGCGGGCGGGGCTGCTCCTCGTTCCGGGCCAGGAAGAAGTCGTCGTTGTCGAGACTAAGGGGCGGGCGCGAGCCGGGATGTGATGAAGATTGCAAGGGTGCCTGCGGCGCTGGCGGCGTTTCGTCCACCCGTGGCGCCGGCTCCAGCCGCGCCGTGCTTGTCGGGCTGAGCTCGACCGAAAGCACGTAATCGCCGAGCCTCAGCCGCATGCCGCTCTTGAGCCTGATCGAATTTCCGGTTCCAAGCGGACTGCCGGAATCATCGATGAATAGTCCGCTGCTCGACATGTCGGTGACGAAATAACCGTCCTGTTCCGCGGTGACCCGACAGTGGGCACGGGACACGAACATGTCCGGATCGTCGATCTGCCAGTCTGCTTGCGGACTGCGACCGATCACCAATTCACCCTTGTCCAGACGCGTCTGGCGGACCACCTGGCTGCGCGGCCCCTGTTCGAGCGTGAGGAGCAAGCTCATGCTCCAACTCCCGCTGTTTCCGGGCGCCATCCTACGATTGTCCTGAGGCGCATGTCCCTAGCATCGCCCCTTTCCTCGGGGGGTGCAAGCCACGCCGTTCTGGCGAGTTGTGCGGTTCCGATGGCGGCCGGCGGGACCTCGTCGCGAGCGAGGACGACGCGCAGATCCACGTCGATCAACTCTCCGATCAGGTCACGGATGGCACGCTTCAATACATCAAGCTGAGCCGAGCCCGGCAGGAACGACTTGTATTCGTCGAGGCCGACCGGACCGATCTCGATCTCCACCCGGCTTTGGCGGCTAAAGCTGCGTGGCCCGATGGTCGCGCTGCTGCCCAGCGTCGCATAGGCCATTCCGAGCCGAGTTTGTAATGGCGCGGGCACCGCTATCCACGCGGCGACAAATTCCTTGAGCCGGACCGGCACCTTGAACGCCTCCGCCAGGAACAGCGTCAGCCGCTCCGGCCCGTCGACCTGCGAGGCAAGTGCGGCCGCCTGAGAAAGCTTGACGCCGTGGAGTTCCGGATGGTCGGCATCGTGCGTTCCGGGAAGGCCGATGCCTGCCATCGATTCCAGCATGGCACGCACGCGACCGCCGACCGAACGCTCGACCTGAACGCCGGGATGCGCATCCGCCCAGGCTCGGTAGAACAGCCCGATCATGCGATGCTGAAGCACATTGATGAAGTCCACGAAGGTCGTGTCACTGGTCTCCCGTGCTTCAGCACCCGCAAACCAGCGCTGTGACAGCCGGTCGAGCACCCAGCGCGTCAGATGCAGCGGCATCGGCCCTTCCGGACCCAATAGCCCCAGATTGGCGATGGTTACCCGTGCAGGCAGCTTTTCGTCGGCCTCGCGGTAATGGGCCAGGTCCTGCGTAGCAAAGCCCAGCCGCACATGCTGTCCGAGCCGCGCCGGCTCCCGTTCCAGCGGTCCGGAATGACCGAACAGGTCGCCCTTCTGCCTTTCGAGCTGCCGTAACAATTCAAAGAAGTCGAATGTTTCGGAGAGCGCGGTCTTGCTCGAACCAGGCTTGTTGGAATCGCGCCCGTCCATATCAGGCGCACCGCGAAGCGGTCCGGCTGGAATGCTCAGATCAGACCTTTGGTCTTCAGGCGCTGGCGTGTTCAGATCAGGTAGCGATTGCCTGGCGTCATCGGCCATAACACATCCTCCTGTCGCTGCAGCAGCCGCGTGCGGGTGCGCACGAAGCCGTTTATTCCGGCGTACCGTGCGAACAACCGCGCCAGCAGCGCCGAAAGCAATAGCACACTTTCCCCCGACAGAACCGACTGGTCGACATTGAGCGTCACCTCCGTCCCTCTGCCGAAGCACATCGGTCCCTCGATTGGCAGCCTTTCGATCACCGAGCGCGAATTCACGCGCACGATGGAGCGCACGTGGCGCGCCAAGCCTGGATCGCCACGCTCGGCGTAGAGGTCAAGCACCGCATGCAGTGGGTCAGCGCCCCGGCCTTCGTTGGCGAGGCTGAGGAAATTGAGCGAGAGCTGCGACACGAACCGCCAGGCGAGCTCGTCCGCCCTGGACTCGTCCTGGGCGCCCGCCGGAAGCGATGCCGGGATGGCCGGCTGTGGGGGAAGAAGCGCCGAGAGCAGCCGCACCTGTTCGACCGGGTCGCCGCTTTCCAGGGTCAGCGTAGGCATGTCGTCGAGAATCGGCAGGTCGCGGTTGGTGCACAGTGCCACCACATCGAGCCGCTGGATTGGCCGCGCGCCGTGGCTTGTGATCGGTCGTGAAATGGCGAGGAAGACATCGTCGCCACTATAGGAAGTGCGGGTGAGACCTAGGCGGCGCTCGTCCTCGGTCGCGCGGCGAGGACGGCGCTCCACGGAATAAACCCAGCCGCTGCCGCGGTTCTGCCCTAGACTGAACAACGCCGGGATTTCGGCGTCTGGTCCCTCCGTATCGGCATCCTCGACACGCAGAACGCGGTAAATCTCGAAATCCCTCGGCCGCGTGCGGTCCGCGTGCAGCACCTGCCGTGTCTTGCGTGGGTCGATTTCGATGACGTTGCACTCGCGCTCGAACAGGTTGATGATCGGAGTCGCGAACAGCTCGAAATCCGCCGGTGTTACATCGGAGAGTTCCGGCACGGGCCGTTTGAACAGGAAGATGATCTCCAGGCCGGTTTCGCATTTGCGCACGACAGGCAGCAGTCCCTGGACGCGCGCATAGTGGAAGCGGTGAGGCATGACGAAATATTCGCGCAGCAACCGGTAGCCTTCGAACGTCGCGCGGGTGCGAGGCAGCAGCGCTTCCGTGTCGCTAATGCCGACCATCTCCGGTGCCGGCAAGGGCGTCAGCGCGTTGGTCTTGCCCTCGGCGCGCGCGGCGAGCGTCGTGCAGGCGCCGAAGATCGCATCGAAGATGAGGGGTGCCTTGATGCGTCTCGAAAAATATAGGTCGAGCCGGTCGAGGGCCAATTCGCTGAGCTCGCCCTTGCCTGTCCGGCCGATGACGATGCGCAGCGCCGCCTCTCCGCCTGCGCTGCCGGTCGCGCCTATACCGGCGGCGGAAAGCGCACTGCGGTCCTGATAGTAGGCGACCGAGACGATCTCGATCGGCCACAGCGTCACATCCTGCGCCGTGGTGAAGGTACAGCGCGTCGACAGGTCGGGCTGCAAGCTGGAAACCAGTCTCGTGCCGCGCTGAATGACGTGGCCGGAGACCATCATCTGTACTTGCTTGCCGGGCTTGAGAACCGTCATGGCGGCTGCCGGCGTCGGCGAGACGAGATCGGGATACAGCACGTCGAGGATGCTACGCGCGAAGCGCGAACGCTCTGCGTCCACCTTGAGCCGCGTGCGAGCCGCAAGGAAGGCGACGCCGTCGAGCAGCCGCTCGACATAAGGATCGGGGCACGGGGCCGTGTCGAGCGAAAGGTTGCGCGCGATGGCCGGGTGCATGTCCGCGAACTCCGCCGCCAGCGCGCGGATGTGGGTCAGTTCCTCCTCGTAATATTCCAGAAAAACCCGGTCCATCAGGCTTCCCTGAAGTCGGTTCGCGCCATGCCGTTGTCGAGATTGATCGTGGTGCGCAGCCGTAGCCGCTCGGGCGTTGGCGTCATGATCAGCATGGCCTCAATTTCGATCGTCAGCCCCGGACTCTTGTCACCTAGCGTTACGTTGACCTTCGTCGTGCTTGCCTTCAACCGCGGTTCGAAAGTGGCGAGCACGATCTTGATTTCGCGCGCCAGCGCTTCGCGGTCGAAATCACGCGACGAGCGGCCGGAGAAGGACGGCACCCCGTAGTTGACCACGCTTCGGCGCACCTCGGGGAAGTCGTCGAGCGAAAGCAGGCTGTCTGTGGCGTGCTCCAACTCCGGTTCTGAAAGCAGCGGCGCGGATTCGAAGCGTTCAGTGTTGAACAGCGCCTCGATGTCGCGCCGTACCGCCTCGCGCAGAACGGCGCCCGAAACCACGACACCGCGGTTTTCGAGTTCGCCGCGATGCCGGTTCTGGAAGACCAGCCGGTGCAGCCTTCGCTTCTGCTCGGGCGCCAGCGCCGGATCGGCGTCGATCGCTCTTGGGCTGCCGGTGAGGAGGTCCTCCACGCGTTCGGCGCCCAACTCGTCTTGGAGGGCCTTGCGTAGACCGTCGATCTCCGCGGCCAGACCCGGCAGATCATTCACGAGGCGATCCCAAAGCGCAGGCTGGACAGCCTCGCGTTTCGCCCGCGGGATGCTGCTGGTCTTGTTCATGTCTGAAGGCCGTCTTGGACGTCACACTCCAACGTGGACATCCATCTCCACCTCGTCCTTGTCGTCATAGACGAACTTGATGGTCTTGTAGGCGAAACCTATTCGTTCCTCGATCAGGTCATTTTCGCCCTCGTCCTGGTCCGGCTTCATGCTGTAGTGGACGACCGACGCGTCGGTGAGCGTGATGACCAAATAGTCGCTCGTCGCCTCTTCGATGGTACGTCGAGCCGAGAATACCACCTCGTCCAGCTTCTTGTTCTGGAAGAGCGCCTGCTTCAGGTACGGCGATGCCTTGTCGTAATGCTTGAAGAAGGTGATGACACCGAGAGCCACGCGTCCCCTGCGCGACAGTGAATTCGGATCGTGCGGGGCGACCATTTCGAACTCGATCCCGTGAATTTCGATCTCGTCCTCATGCCCGTCGCGAACACTCGGGCCGGTAATATCTGGGACCTTCAGAAAGCCATCAAGTTTCATATCTTCTCTCCATCGCGCTCAAATGATTTCAGGATTTGACTGACGGCAGTTCCGACACGAGCCGGAGCGAGGCGTTGATTCCTTCCAATTGGTAGTGCGGACGCAGATAGAAGCGGGCGTTATAGTAACCCGGCCGCCCCTCGACGCTGTCGACTTGAACTTCCGCCGCAGCGAGCGGCCGCTTGGCGCGCGCCTTGTCGTCGGCGAAAGCTGGGTTCGCCAGCACGTAGCGGTTGATCCATTCCGTCAGCCAAATTTGCATGTCGGCGCGTTCTTTGAATGAGCCGACCTTGTCTCGCGCAATCGCCTTCAGGTAATGGGCGAAGCGTGAGACCGGGAACAGATAAGGCAGGTTCGCGGAAAGCCGCTCGTTCGCCTGAGCGTCCGGATCGACCAGCCGGCCGGCTCGCGTCTCGTCGTCCTGCAGCGAATGCGCGCCGATGAAGGCGGCAAGGTCGGTGTTCTTGCGGTGCAGGATAGGCATCAGACCGAGCTTCGCCAGTTCGGCCTCGCGCCGGTCGTCGATAGCGACCTCGGTCGGGCATTTCATGGCGATCGCGCCGTCGTCGGTCGGGAAAGAGTGCACCGGCAGGTTGATCACCGTGCCGCCGTTCTCGACGCCGCGGATCTGCGTTCCCCAGCCGAAAAGCTTATGACTGCGATTGATGTTGACGCCCATCGGAAAGGCAGCGTTCATCCAGACATATTTGTGATGGTCGCCCTGCACCTCCTCCTCGAAGGCGAAACCTTTCACCGGTACAGTATCGGCGCCGTAGGGAAGTCTCGCCAGAACGCGCGGCATGGTGAGGCCGATATAGCGCGCGTCCTCGCTCTCGCGCAGCGATTGCCACGAGGCGTAGGCGGGGTTCGAGACGATCTGTTGCAAGTCCTGAGGGTTCGGCAATTCCTGCCAGCTATCCATGCGGAACAGGCGAGGCGAGGCGGCTGCGATGAAGGGCGTGTGGGCAGAGGCGCAGATGCCGGAGATGTTGCGCAGCAGCCCAACGTCGCGCGGATGATTCGAGAACTCGTATGCGCCGATCAGGCAGCCGAACGGCTCGCCGCCGAACATCGAATATTCGTCCGTGTAGATCTTTTTGAAGATGGGGCTCTGGTCCCACATCTGGCCTTCATAGTCCTCGAGCGTATCGGCAAGCTGCTCCTTCGAGATGTTCATCACTCGGATCTTGAGCTTCTGATCCGTCTCGGTGTTGTTGACGAGGTACCAGAGTCCCCGCCAGGTGCCTTCCATCTCTCGCACTTCGGGCGCATGCAAGATTTCGTTGACCTGCGTCGTCAGCATCTTGTCGATGCCGGCGATGAGTGACTTGATCGACTTGATGGCATTGGAGGAGATCGTGGTCGTCTCGGAACGGCTCTGAGCCGCGAGCGCCAGGTTGCGCACCAATTGCTGCAGCTTCTCGCTATCGTCCTTCTTGACCTTGAAGTCCTTCTCCAGAAGCGCGCCGAACTCCCCGAGGTCGATAGCCTCAGCCTCGGAGGCAGTTTTTTCAGCGATCTTTTGCTGCTCGGCCATGGTTTATTCCCCGTCCTTCTCGCCCTCAGTCAATGCCTGACTAGCAATTTGGCCAAGGAGCGGCTCGTTGTTCAGCAGTTGCGCGATCCGCTTCTCCGCATCGATGCGCCCGTCCATAAAGCCGAGCAGTTCCTCGAGTTGGCGACGCATCTTCAGGAGCTCGGCAAGTTGCGGAACCTGCTCGGCGATCTTGTCCGGCGCGAAATCGCCCATCCTGGAGAAGGTCAGGTCGATCGCCAGTTCGTCGTCGCGCTCGGCGCCCTCGACCTGCGGCAGTGTGTTTCTCACCCGCGCCTTCACCCTAGGCCCAAGCGCTTCCATGAACTTGGGAAACCTGTTGGCATCGGTCTCGACGAAGGTGCGGTCCAGCACAGACTTCTGCGCTTCTTTGGTCTGCGAAACGCCCGAAAGGTCAGCCATCACGCCCATGACGAAAGGAAGCTCGATTGTCGTCGGGCTGCCGTAGGTTTCCACGTCATAGGCGATCTGCACGCGCGGCGCGCGATTTCGCTCGATGACCTTTGCTTTACTCTCGGCTGGCATGCTTGCTACCTTTCATCCTTCTGGACTGTCTTCTTGGTATCGGGGACGCCGGCGAGAAGTCGGAACTCCTTGAGCCCCGACGGCGCCATCTCCTCCATCAGCTCGACGAAATCCATGTGCACCATGCGGCGCACCCGACGGGCCAGATGCGGGATCGGACTCGACGGTTCCGTGCGGTCATAGAAGGCGACGACGAGGTCGAGGCACTTCACGACATCGTCGCGCGAGGAAATCCGGTCGGGCAGTACGTTTGTCGGCGCCATATGCTCGTTCCCGAGGGCAGCGGTGTCATGACCGTTACGGGCAGGCGCCGGCGGCGCCTTGGCGGCCGACGCTTCAGCAGGCCTGGCTGTGTCGGTCGCTTCCGGTTGTGCGGCCGAGCCGCGTTCGAGTGTGGTCAGAACCCGTTCCAGGAAGCGTTTCAGGTCGGGGACGTTGGCGCTGCCGCCTTCGACGCGGGCTGCGAGTGCGGTCTCGATCGAATTCAGCGCCGCGATTGCAGCGCGCGCCTCCTCGATCAGAGCCGTCATCTCGGCATCGGCCTGGTCGGCCAGGGCCCTGCAGCCGCTTCGCACGCGCGCAACGAGTTGCTCGTGGTCGCTGGCGAGAGCTGCCTTTTCGGCTGCATTCAATCCGGATGCAGCTTCCTGCAGCATGACGCGCTCGTCGAGCGCGCCCTGTTCAAGGTCGCGGCCAAGGATCGGACCGATCCCGCGCGGCGAAAAGAACATCCTTTGCCTCAGGTCCGCCAGCAGGCCGTCTTGACCGTTTTGGAGATCGCGCAGCGCGTTGATCCTGCGCAAGGCCGCTTCGCTGGGCGCGGTGTTGGCGCGCAGTGCCGGGTACATCGTGTCCCAGTAAACGTCTAAACTGCGCTCGATCAGCGTCAGCCCTTGAGTGAGTCCGGCGAACCCCTGTTCGTTGGCAAGTGCGCGCGTGACGAGGACCAGAAGCCGTAGATCTCGGCCGTGCTGGCGCAGTTCCTCGGCTTTCAACAGAACGCCGGCCCAGTCTCCGGGGATGCTTACCTGCGATGTCGGTTTGTTGCGCTCGTCATGGACGACCTTGACTTGCGGCTCGGCCATGCGTTCGAGCTCGTGAAAGCGCGGATCGTTGCGCAAATCCTCTCCAGACGGATTTGCCCCGTCCAGCGGTTCCAGCCAGAGTGCGAGATCAATCACGCAAATCCCCAGGACATGCCTTAAAGCCGCATACGGTTCGACCTACCACATCACTTCCATCTTCACAGAGGCGCAACGCCGTAAAAATCAAATTAAGATAACTCTTTCTGTGATGGTGTCCACATTTCGAGAGTCACTGCCTACTAAATTTGTACCGCTTGGCCGAAAAATTTGAAGCAAGTCCGACACGCCTGCTTAAGCGCAATTGTGCAATGAACTTCCACGTGGGGGGTGCCTGCTGTTCCGACTGGATTGTCATGTCGCTTGCGATTTGGCCGTTCGGGCGTAGTGCGCTTTGTAAAATTCGCATTTGTGTGGCAGGCTGATAATAGATCGGTTCGACCATGGAGCAGCCCGATGGAGCAAGCCGGTGCGCAGCGGCGCAAGTCGTCGCAAAGCTTCAAACGCAAGGAACTGGTCGGCAAGCTTAACCTTACATGCCAGCGCGGCTTCAAAGCGGCGGCGGATGCGGCCAAGCTGAGAGGCAACCCGTATGTCGAACTCGCCCATTTCGTTGAGCAACTGGTGCTGTCCGAACGCTCCGACGTTCAGTTCATCTTGGCCGATGCCGGAAGTGACATGAGCCGCCTTGCCGCGGATCTGACGCGAGCGGTGGACAAGCTGCCATACGGTGCAACCTCGATCGAGGAGTTCTCCGACCACATCTTTCACGCCATCCAGGAGGCGTGGAGCCTGGCCGAACTCGAATTCGGCACCCAGGTGGTGCGCAGCGCCCATATCCTGCTTGCGTGCCTGAAAACGCCGGCACTCGAAGGCCTACTGTCGAAGATCAGCGCCGAGTTCGAAAAAATCGACGCCGACGCCGTCATCACCCGCTTCGCTGATGTCGTGAACGGTTCGATCGAGGGCGACGCAGTAGAATCCGCCCCAGCCACGGAGACCCTCCGGCGCGCACCGGGCGGGGATTCTGCGCTGGCGAAATATGCGACCGACCTCACACAGCGCGGCCGGGACGGCAAGATAGATCCCGTCGTCGGGCGCGACCCGGAAATCCGACAGATTGTCGACATATTGATGCGGCGTCGGCAGAACAACCCGATCCTTACCGGCGAGGCCGGCGTTGGCAAAACCGCCGTGGTCGAAGGGTTCGCGCTGCGCATCGCTCAGGGCGACGTGCCGCCAATGTTACAGAACGTCTCCGTGTGCATGCTCGATGTCGGGTTGATGCAGGCAGGCGCCAGCGTCAAGGGCGAGTTCGAGAAGCGGCTGAAGGCGGTAATCGACGAGGTGCAGTCTTCCGAGGTTCCGGTCATCCTGTTCATCGACGAGGCGCACACGCTGATTGGCGCTGGAGGCGCCGCGGGAACGGGTGACGCCGCCAATCTTTTGAAGCCGGCACTGGCACGCGGCGAACTGCGCACCATCGCCGCCACTACCTGGGCCGAATACAAGCAGCACATCGAGAAGGATCCGGCACTTACCCGCCGCTTCCAAGTGGTGAAGGTTGAGGAGCCGGGCGAGGCGGCCGCCGTGCTGATGCTGCGTGGCGTGGCCGGCACATTGGAAAAGCACCACCAGGTCCAGGTTCTCGACGAGGCGATCGAGGCTGCAGTCAGCCTGTCGCATCGTTACATCCCGGCCAGGCAACTGCCCGACAAAGCGGTGAGCCTGCTCGACACTGCCTGTGCCCGCGTCGCCATCTCGCAGCACGCGACGCCAGCCGAGGTCGAGGACATTTTGCGCCGTCGCCAGGCGCTGGAGGTCGAGAAGGGCATCATCGGCCGCGAGGCAGCGATCGGCATCGATGTGCCCGGCCGCCAGGAGCGGATCGAGGCGGGGTTGGTCGAGGCCGAAGCCCAACTGGCTGCCGCTAAAGCACGCTGGGAGAAGGAAAAGACGCTGGTTCGGGAAATCCTCGACCTGCGAGCACAGCTGCGTGGCGAGGGCATGCCGCTCGACGCAGCGGCCGAAGACGGGGGAGCAGCGACTACGGGCTCCGGTGCCGAAGCCATCAAAGAAGCCGACCCGCCCGAGCCAACAGGCGAAGCGGCGGTTAACGACAACGAGGCGGCGGATGCTGAAATGCCTGCCAAGTCCAAGTCGCCTCACGCAGCGGCAAATCTTGCCCGGCTGAGGGAACTCATGCTCGAGCTGGCTGAAGCTCAGGGCGAGTCACCGCTCATCCTGCCTTCGGTCGATCGCAATGCAGTGGCCGCGGTGGTGCAGGATTGGACCGGCATCCCGACAGGACGGATGCTCTCCAGCCAGACGGAAAAGGCGCTCAAGCTCGCGGCCACGCTCGCCGAACGCGTTGTTGGCCAGGACCACGCCATGGAGATGATCGCCAAGCGTGTGCAGACCAGCCGCGCCGGCCTCGCCGCACCGGAAAAACCGGTTGGCGTGTTCCTTCTGTGCGGTCCTTCCGGCGTCGGCAAGACCGAGACGGCTCTGGCGCTTGCCGAAACGCTCTACGGCGGCGAGCAGAACCTCATTGCGATCAATATGTCGGAATTCCAGGAGGCACACACAGTCTCGACGCTGAAAGGCGCGCCGCCCGGTTATGTCGGCTATGGCAAAGGCGGCATCCTCACCGAAGCGGTACGGCGCAGACCCTATTCTGTGATCCTGCTCGACGAAGTCGAGAAGGCGCACCCGGACGTGCACGAGATCTTCTTTCAGGTCTTCGACAAGGGCATGATGGACGACAGCGAAGGGCGGCGTATCGACTTCAAGAACACGCTGATCATGCTCACCTCCAATGTCGGCTCCGAAGTTATCATGGAGCGGACAAAAGGCGGCAAGCTGCGCACCGACATCGACGATCTCGATGCGGCGCTGCGCGCGCCGCTGCTGAAGGTCTTTCCCGCCGCCTTTCTCGGGCGTGTCGTCACGATCCCCTATTATCCACTCTCTGACGACATGATCGACATGATCACCCGCCATCACTTCGCCAAGATCGCTCGGCGGCTGAAGACCAGCAACGACGCCGAACTTGTGATCGGCGACGGTGTCATGGACCTGGTCAAGGCGCGCTGTACTGAAATCGAATCCGGCGGGCGCATGATCGACGCCATTCTAACCAACACACTTCTGCCAGAGCTTTCGCGCGGCGTGCTCAACCACACGCTGGACGGCGCGCCGATGACGAAAGTGACCGTCGATGCTTCGAAGGACGGGTTCACCTATACATTCGAGTAGGGTGGGGGCTGTTTATTTCGGCTTGATGCGCGTCGGCTGGCGCTGCAACCCGAGAATACCGAGGATCAGGCGGGCAATGGTTTGCGCGGTGGTGCCGCTCACGTCCTTGGCCGGTTGGAACTCGGTGAAGACGATGCCGGCCAACCGATTGTTCCGGGCGAGGTGGTTCACGAGGATCGACGTCTGGATGAAAGTCAGCCCGCCCGGCTCTCTCGCACCGACACCAGGCGCAACCGTCGGATCCATGCCGTCGCAATCCAGAGCGACGACCCATCGCCGGGAAAGGTCGAGTGATTCCGCGACCCGCTTCGCTCCATTCTCATGCACGTCCAAGGCTGTTACGATCCTGTTGCCGGCCTTGAGCGCGGCCTCGACCTCCTGCCGTCGCGCGCTGCCGATGGAGCGCGCGCCGACCTGAACAAGATCGTGGACGCAGGAATAGTCGCGGATACGCCGCATCGGGCTGGAGAAGCCGTCACGCCGGCCGTTTACCTCATCACGAAAGTCTATATGCGCGTCGATCTGGAGGAGATTGATATCCTCGTATCCTTCAAAGGGCGCGACGAGCATGGGCGGCACCGAGTCCATGCCCCCCATCACAACAGGAACCACGCCGGCCCTGATGAGCGGGCCAAGCACGGCTGCCGCATCCTCCACCATGCGCTCTGGCTCCCGCACACTGCCGGTAATATTGCCAAGGTCGGTCAGGTTCGGCTTGCCGTCCTCGAACTGTGGCTCGCCTATGTCGAAATTCCAGTGCGTGAGGAAGCGGGTATAGGCATGTGCCATTGCCGCGGCGCGGACTCTGTCGGCGGCATCGGCAGCGGCCGACAGTTCCCAGGCTTCGTATGCAGGACCGTAGGGTATGCCGATGAAGGCATAGGGTGTTTTGACGCCAGTGGGATCAATGCAGTTTTCAGCACCGAGGAAAGTCGGAAATGAAGGGGAGAGCATCGCATTACTCCTGAAGATTACTCAAGGATTCGGCGCAGGAAGGCACGGGTACGTTCGTGCGCGGGGTTTACCAGCACGTCCTGCGGCTTCCCTTGTTCCACGACGATGCCGCCGTCCATGAACATGACCCGGTCGGCGACGCTGCGGGCGAAACCGATTTCATGGGTCACGACGATCATCGACATGGCGTGCGAGTCGGCCAGGGAACGCATCACATCGAGAACTTCTCCGACCAGTTCGGGGTCGAGCGCCGATGTGGGCTCGTCGAAGAGCATGACCGCGGGCTCCATTGCGAGTGCCCTCGCAATCGCAACGCGCTGTTGCTGCCCGCCGGAAAGCGCTCCGGGATAGGTGTCGATCTTCTCGGCAAGGCCGACCTGCTTCATCAGGCGCTCTGCGCGCTGCGATGCCTCGGCGGTAGACAGGCCCAGGACCCGCCGTGGCGCTTCCATAATGTTCTCGCGCGCTGTCAGATGCGGGAACAGGTTGAAGCGCTGGAACACCATGCCCATGGCGGCACGCTGCTTCTGCACTTCGCGCTCGGGCAGCTCGCGGAACGTTGTCCCTGACAGGCGGTAGCCTACCGGCACGCCGTTCAGCTCGATCATGCCGCGATCCGGCCGTTCCAGATGGTTGATGCAGCGCAGCAAGGTGCTCTTTCCGGAGCCAGAGGGACCGAGAATGCACAGCACTTCGCCCTTCGCCAGGTCGAGATCGACGCCCTTCAGGACCTCCAGTGGACCGAACGATTTTCGGATGCCGCGCGCGCGGATTGGATTTACCACCGAGCCGCTCATGTCCGCACCACGGACTTGGCGAAGTGCCGCTCGATGCCGGATTGGATGATCATCAGGATCGTGCTGACGATGAGATACCACAGGCTGGCGACGAGAAGCATCGGAATGACTTCGAAGTTTCGCGACGAGATGAGCTGCGTTGAGTAAAGCAGGTCGGGCAGGGCGATGACGCTCACCAGCGAGGTATATTTCAGCATGGACAGCGTCTCGTTGCCGGTTGGCGGGATGATCACGCGCATGGCCTGCGGCATCACGATGCGCCGGAACGAGTCCCATGACGACATGCCGAGGGCGCGCGCAGCTTCGCGTTGCCCCGAATCCACCGAGTTGAGGCCCGAGCGGACGATTTCGGCCATGTAGGCGCCTTCGTTCAAGGACATTGCGATGATTGCCGCGCTGATGGCAGTTATCACGCTGTTGGTATCGACTTCGACGACTGGCGGCAGGAAAGGGATGCCGAAGCCCAGCTTCGGATAGAGCGCCGCCAGATTGTACCAGAAAATGATCTGGACCAGCAGCGGAATGGCACGGAAGATCCAGATGTAGCTCTTGGCGACCGATGACAGCACCGGATTGCGGCTGGCAGCGGCAACTGCGACGATAATGCCGAGCAACAGCGCCAGCGTCATGGAAATTGCCGTGAGCATCAGCGTCGTGAGGAGACCTGCAATGACCTGTGGGGCGAAGAAATACTCGGCGACGACGGGCCACCCGAAGCCCGGATTGGTGAGGATCGAATAGAGCGCATTTGCAAGCACCAGTACGACGGCCACGGCGGCGACCCATGTCCCCGGTTGCCTGCGCCGCAGCAACTGCGCCGATGCGAGCTGCTCGTCCGTGAGAACGGACGGCAGCCCTGACTGTTTCTTGGCCCCGGCCACTATCTGTCCACGCCGCCGTTGATGACAGCCTTGGTTACGTACGACTGCTGAACGAAGCCGTTCCGCTTCATGATCTCGGCATAGGTCCCGTCGGCGATCATCGCATCCAGGGTTTCAGCGATCAGGGGGCCGAGCGGCGAACCCTTCGGCACCGCGATGCCGCATGGGCCGAAGTTGAACGGATCGCCAACCATTGTGAACTGTTTGGGCTGTTTTTGGGCAAGCATGCCGACATAGATGAGGTCGCTCATCGCGACGTCGGTACGATTGCTCGAGAGGGCCGTGATCTGCGCGCCGGTATCCGGGAAAAGCTGCGCCTCAATGGCAGGCTTGCCTTCGGCGACGCATTTTTCCGACTGCTTGGCGATCGATAGCGATTCCATGGAACCACGCAGCGCCGACGCCTTGAGGCCGCAGACGTCGTCAAGGGAAGCAATCTTCTTGTCAGAGCCGGTCTTCTGCAGCATGGCGGAGCCGCCCATGATGTGATCGACGAAATCGACCTTCTTCTGGCGGACCGGCGTGTCCAGCATGTCGGACATGATGATGTTGATGCGGTTGGCCTCGAGGCTGGGAATGAGCGAGTCGAAGCCGAGGTTGTTTACTTCCAGCTTGAGGCCCAACCGCTTCGCGATCTCCGCAGCGAGTTCAGGTTCGACGCCTACATAGACGTCGCTGGTGCCTTCCTTGATGCCGGTCCAGGGCAGACCGATGCTGGATGTCGTGCCGAGCACCAGGACGCCCGACGATTTTATCGCTTCGGGAAGCTTCTCGTTCGGCGCGGCAAAGCTTCCGGACGCAAAGGTCACGCACGACAGCACCGCGATCGCGGGCAGGATAGACGCAAGTTTCCGCATGATATTCTCCTCGGTTGTGGGTTGAATGAACCCGATCCCCTGTTTGCTTTCATTGAGCCGCACCGGCCGATGCCGACGCGACTGGTCGACGAGTGTCTGTCCCGTGCCTCAAACACGGACGAGCGGCTGATGGGCGCAGCGGAAGGAACCGCCGGCCATGCAGGGCACGCGATAAGGAATGCGAATGACTTCGAACTTGCGGGCTGCAAGCGCTTCCGCCACCGGAGTCAGGGCCTCTTCCGAAGGGACCACGACGGTGCGGTCGTCCAGCACGAGATTGTTGCAGCCCATATGGCCCTTGGCCAAGCTCTTCGGAACTGCAAAGACGTCCCAGTCCTTCATGAAGGCCGGCAGTCCTTCGGGCAGCGCCTCCATGCAGGCGACGGCCACGCCCTCGCGCGGCGTCATCAGCACGCAATCGAGATGCGGGAACATCGGATCGATTTTGACCGTCTGGACGCGATAGTCCGGCCCCAGCATGTGCTGCAGCCAGCGCGCTCCTTCGGGGTTGCTGCAGCCGCCCGAATTGCCCACCAGAATGTCCTTGCCGAGCACGAAGACATCGCCGCCTTCCAGATATCCCCAGCCGGGGCCTTCATTGTAGTCGTCCGCCCCGCCATCGGGTTGGGAGAAGTAACGTGCGCCCCGATCCATGGTGCCGGCGAGGATTTCTCGGATGGCAAAACGCTGCCGGCGATGGAAGAAACTGCGCGGCGCGAGTTCGATGACATTGTTGCCGATGGTCACGAAGGGATCGCGCATCCAGGGCGTCGAAACACCATGGTCCTGCCCGCGGGGATATTTGCGGTTGTTCGCGCTGATCTCGCCGGCCACATGGACTTTGACACCGTGTTCTTCCAGCAGACGGATTGCGCCGTTGATCTGGCTGTTTAATTCGGCAAACAGCTCCGGCGATGCTTCCTTAACGTCTCGGCCCTGGTTGTTGGCCCAGAACTCGCCGAACTCGCCCTGCGCACGCAGTTTCACGTCGCTGAGGAAGACCGGCAAGACCCATGTATCTGGCGATCCATAGACGCATTCCTTAAGCGAGGCCCATTCGGATTCGACATAGATCTGATTTGGGGGAGAGATCGTCGTCGCCGAGGTCGAAGCAACCATGCATTCCTCCGTACATTGCAAGGTTCGAGAACGTTCACCGAAATCGAACCCGGCAAAAGCTCAAAGAGTGCAATCACACTTGCAGAAAATGAAAGTGGTGGAGGGCAGGCCCGATGATCGTGAAGCTCTACCGTTGGCGGAAACAGTCGAGCATGGCCCGAATTGCCCGGCGCTTGGCTGCATCGCGCCGATAGGCGAAGTGAAACTGGACCTCGATGGGCGTATGTCGTGTCTTGATTTCGACAAGCTGGGCGTCACCAGCGCTCTGCACCAGATGCGATGGCAATAGTGAACAGCCAATGCCGGCAAGCACCGAAGCCAGAATGGATTCAAGTGTGCTGCCGCGCGCGACGACCTGCAGCGGATATTCGCGTTCAAATGGCCTGAAAATGTCGGTACGGTAATCCCGCGCTATATAAGGCACGCGCGTCTGCCCATGCCCTTGGGGCTTGTCGTCGATTTCGAGAGCGAGGTCGAAATAGGGGGAATGGCGGGCTATGTAGAGCTGATGGGTCTCTACAAACGCCGGTTCGTAGACCAGTTGCTCCAACCCTTCAGGCTGGCCGGTAATCCCGACATCCAGCTTGCTGTCGCGCACATACATGTCGATGATCGAGACCGTGTGCATGCTGACACTGACCTGCATGTCCGGGAACATGCGATGCATCCTCGCCAGCGCGCCCACTATTCCCGCATTCGGATTGGTGATCACGCTGTCGATTGTTCCGAGCATCAGGGTTCCGCCAAGGAACTGACGCGTATTCTCCACGGTTTCCTCGAACGATTGCAGAGCCGACCGCAGGCCGACCGCTGCCTGGTAGACGTCCTCGCCCTGCGGCGTGAGCGAAAAGCCGGAGCGGCCCCGCCGGCACAATTCAAGGCCAAGCCGCGTCTCGAACGCAGTCAGGTCGCGGCTGACGCTGGAAAGGCTCACACCAAGCCGATAGGCGGCGGAAGACAAGCCGCCATGCTCGACGACGGCGAGAAAGGTACGCAGGTGACGTACGTCGTAGCTGGAAGTCAGGAAGCGGGCCAATCGAACTCTCACTTGCGCATAACGGCAAGTGAACTAACCACCTTGAACCTTTCTCGGCAATGTCGGACCAGCTAGCTTGAAGCTACAGGCCTGCGGCGGCAGCTCGGGAGAGCGGCTGCGGCCTTCTTAGAAGGACGAGATCGATCATGACCCGCTTCAGGATAAACACTCAGCGCATGCTCGCGGATCTGGACACATTGCGCAGCATCGGTGCGATGAAAACCGGCGTCGTCCGTCCGGCCTATTCCGAGGCTGACCGCCAGGCGCGGATATGGCTGGCCGAACGCATGGAAGAAGCAGGGTTGGAGGTTTCCGTCGACGCCATAGGCAACGTCTTCGGCCTGCCGCCTGGGAATGAAAAATGCATTCTGGTCGGCTCGCATTCCGATACCCAGCCCGAGGGCGGCTGGTTGGACGGCGCCTACGGGGTCATCGTTGGGCTCGAAATCGCCCGGGCAAGCATGGAGCAGGGCGGTCCTCGGGTTGCCTGCGTATCCTTCCAGGACGAGGAGGGGCGTTTTTCGACGCTTACGGGAAGCCGGGTCTGGACGGGCCTGATCTCATTGGAAGAGGCCGATGAATGCCGCGACGGCACCGGCATGCGGCTCGGGCAGGCCCGGCTGGAGCGCGCGGGCTTGCCCGAGGCACGAGAGGTCTCCACGAACCGATTCTCGGCGTTCCTGGAGATCCATATCGAACAGGGGCCGGTGCTCGATACGACCGGTGAGCGCATTGGCGTTGTGGAAAACATCGTGGGCATTCGAACTGAAAAGATGAGTTTCCTCGGCGAGCAGAATCATGCCGGCACCACGCCGATGCATTTGCGCCGTGACGCCTTCCAGGGCTTGAACCGTTTCGTTTCCATAGTGAACGACCGGCTGGCTGAAGTGGCCGCAGCAGCGACCGTGTGGACTGTCGGCCATGTCGATCTTCATCCCAATGCCAATTCTATCGTCCCGGGCCGCGCGGACTTCACGATCCAGTGGCGCGATGCCGATGATGCACGGCTCGAACGGATGACAGAGATCATCTATGCCTGCGCGCGCGAGACAGCGGGCAGCCTTGGTCTCGAATGGCAGCATTTCGGCTGTGATCTGATTGCGCCGACGCAGTCGAACGCAACATTGGTGGAGGCTATGGCGAAAGCCGCCGAGAATTTGGCCTCGGGACTTTGGAGGCGAATGCCGTCGGGCGCTCTTCACGATGCGGCCAATGTATCGAGCGTTCTGCCCATGGCCATGCTGTTCGTGCCTTCCAAGGGAGGCATTAGCCACAATTTCTCGGAGGACACCGACAGGGCGGACTTGGCGTTGGGTGCTGAAGTGCTGGCCGAGGTAGTCGCCGGCTTGCAATAGAAAATCGTCATTCCGACACCGCATTCCCGTCATCGAACCCGGCTTTCTCTCGCCGCTGCGTAGTACGCCGCTCCTTCAGCAGCCGGCGCCATTGACGACAATGCCATGGGTGCTGATGCCATCACTGTCATGCTAGCCAGCATACCCGCGGCAGCATCGGCAACGATCGGGGCATTCCCGACATTCCACGGCGCGCGGTTGGGAATGATCGGGAGGGTGATCGTGCCGTTATCGATAATGATTTGTACCGGCACGACCATTAGGAGGCTGGCCAAGCCATCGAGCAGGGAAGTGCTCCATTACGATGAATTCAGTCACACGCGGGTTTCGATGCTTGCCGCTCGGCCGCGCTGCTCGCTGAAGCTGCCAGCCTGTGCTCGGGCCTTCGCGACCGTGAATCGACAATGAGCCCGGGCCGACACCCCTGTGCTCGGAAGCGAAGCAGCTCGCCTGGCCGCCAGAAACCGACAGTGACTGGAGTAACTCTTGGCTATCTCGCTCCAAGTTGCAAAACGATAGCTTCGACCGTCCTGCAATACTCGCAGTCCACGATCCGTCGCGGACCACGCCAATAATCGTCTACAGGATGGTCCGGAACGGAGGACTGTGGCTTATGACGAAGCGTGCGCTTGTGTGCGGGGCCGGCATCAGCGGGTTGACCGCCGGCATCTATCTCACCCGGCTGGGCTGGGACGTGACGGTGTTCGAAAAGGACCCCGAGATACGCACGGCGGGAGCCGGCCTCAATCTCTGGCCGAATGGAATGCGCGTTTTGGAGAGGATCGGTCTGCGATCGGCCCTGGCGACCATCGCCGCCAGCCTGGATTATTACCGCACTTTCTCGTCCACCGGAGATGTCATTGCCGTCGAGGATGTGAGGAACTGGCGCGAAAAGTACGGTGCACCGCTCTGCGGCATCTACCGCCGAGACCTCAGCCGCATTCTTCTGGAAACGCTCGGTTCCGAAAAGCTCCGCGTCGGCTATCAGCTTGTCTCGGTGGAGCAGGGTGACGATGTCGTCTGCACCTTCGCCAATGGCGAGCGCGTGCGCGGCGATTTTGTGCTGGGCGCCGACGGCATAGGTTCCATCGTTCGTTCCTGCATCTTCGGCGAACGGGAATTCAGCACCGATGTGCTGGTGCGGTGGCGAGGGCTTTTCAATCTCGCCGACGTCGATGTCGACCCGCTGTCGGAAGCGGAGGTGTGGGGACCGGACGGTCATCTCGGCTATCTGCCAATCGGCGGCGGCCGCGCCTACTGGTTTGCGGCGGCTGACGGCATAACCCATGATCCCGATGCGGTGATCGAGCACTTCAGCGGGTGGCACGGCAGTCCGGTTCCCGGCCTGATCGCGGCGACCGACAAATCCACCATCATCCGTAGCGATCTCCACGATTTCGTCCATCCGCTGGACAACTGGTCGAGTGGGCGGATCACGCTGGCGGGCGATGCTGCGCATCCCATGCTGCCCGGCATGGCACAGGGTGCGAACCAGGCACTCGAAGACGTCGATGCCCTGTGCATGAGCCTCGATGCTCATGACGACATCGGGAACGCGCTCAAAGCCTATGAGCACATCCGCATCCCGCAGGTTGCGCCTATCGTGAGGGGTTCGCGTTCGCTGTTCGATTTCGACGATCAGAACGAATTGGTGCATGGCAACAAGAACCCGCTCTTCGACCGCTACGAGCGCTTCGTCGAGCGCCGGTGTGGTTCGGCCGAACCGTCTGCCGCTTGAATCTGGCGGCAATGCCGGCTTGCGTGGATAGCAGGCCGGATGACGCTGCCGACCGGCAGGCCGGTGCGTATCTATACATGGCACAGACAATGGTGACGCAAGCCACCATTGGTTTTATCGAAAAGGCAACGGATGTTGCCGCAGGCCTGGATCATCAAGACCCCAACAGGAGAGATATATGTCTGACGTCGTTGCCGATTATTCTTTTGGTGGTCTTCTTCATGCCGGCAGTGGTGGCACATTCATGCGGCTTCCATATGTGAAGCCGGATGCAGATACTTTGAAAAAGCTTGGCATCACCGTGGGCATCGTCGGCTTTCCATGGGACTCCATGTGCATCAGTCGTACGGGCACCAATTACGGCCCCCGTGCAATCCGTGAGGCCAGCGACCAGTTCAGCTCCTATAGCGCCAATCTCGACCTCGACCTGTCCGACCATTACACCTTCGCCGATTGCGGCGACGTGCCGGTGGTGCCGGGCTCGCCCGTGCGCACCATGGAGCGCGCCCAGCGCATGATGTCTGAAGTGCTCAGCGCCGGGGCGATCCCCGTCACCATTGGCGGGGATCACTCGATTACCATCGCCTGTGCCCGTGCTTTCCGGGAACGCTATGAAAATCCCGGCCTGATCCTCGTCGACAGCCATTTCGATACTGCCGAGGAGGTCGGCGGCGAGGAGATGAACCATGCCTGCCCGATCGCGCGTGCGGTGGATGCCGGCTTCGACCCGAGCAAGATCGTGATCATCGGCACCAATGGCTGGCTGAACCCGAAGGCCGAGTTCGACTACGCGCGCCAGAGGGGAATGACCATCCTGCCGATGGAGACGGTGATAGAGAAGGGAGCGGTCGCGGTAGCCCGACAGGCGCGGGCGATTGCCGGGGCCGGCACGGACAGCGTTTATCTGACATTCGATATCGACGCCATCGACGGCGCCTATGCGCCGGGAACCGGTGTGCCGGCTGCCGGCGGTCTTACCTCGCGGGAAGCCATCGCTATGGTCTCGGAGCTGGCGCGGGGCGGGCTGGGAGGGTTGGACGTGGTCGAGGTGTCGCCGCCTTACGACCATGACGGCATCACGAGCCGCCTCGCGGTCAAGCTGATACTGGAAGCGCTCGCCGGCGCTACGAAGAGGTAGGGTCTTCCGCCGGCTCGTTTGGAGCAATTCGATGATTGCGGTGTTTCAGGATATGCCGGCGGCCGGCCTCAAACTCGCCAACATCAACGCGATGGAGGGCGCAGCGCATGCTGCCGCCGCTGCCGGTTCCCGGCTGATCGTTTTCCCCGAATTGTTCCTGACCGGCTACAATATCGGCCAGCAGGCGCTGCATGAGCTTGCTGAGCCGGTTGATGGTCCCTCGGTCAGGGCGATCGCCGACATCGCCCGCCAGCACGGCATCGGCATCATCACGGGCATGCCGGAAAGAAACGGTGACGATGTGTTCAACGCCGCCGTTGCCGTGGACGCGTCCGGCCGGATCGCGGGGCTCTATCGCAAGATCCATTTGTTCGGTCCGGCCGAACGTTCCGCCTTTACACCCGGCAGTGAAATCTGCGTCGTGGAATTGGCCGGTCGCCGCGTCGGGCTGGCGGTGTGCTACGATATCGAGTTTCCGGAAATGGCGCGCGCGCTGGTCAGGGCCGGGGCGGACCTGATCTGCGCCCCGACTGCCAATATGAGCCCTTACTGGGAGGTACCCACAACCCTGCTGCGTGCCCGGGCGCTTGAGAATGGCATTCCGGTTGCGTACGCCAATCTCGTCGGTGACGATGGCGAGCTGACCTATACGGGGATGAGCTGCATCGTCGGCGCGGACGGTCGCGACGTTGCCCGCGCAGGTGCGGAGGGGCGGGCGCTGTTGTGCTGTTCGTTCGGGTCTGTCGCAGCGGGAGGAGGCTGTGACCAATTGAGCACGCAGGCGACCGATGTCCGGTTGGATATCCTGTCCGCCTGGGCGGCAGGTTGAGCGGGCAGCAGCCGGACCCTGTCCACACGTTTGGTTCCGCATGTCCTTACCCTTGAGGAGGCAAGCAGATAGACTGGCACTCCAATCCTCACCGTTTCCCAACAGCGTGAACATCCGCAAGCCATGTCCAGCCAAATGGAGTTTTCGCCGCACTCCAGCGCTCTGGCGCTCGACACGCCCGAGCTGCTGGCCGAACTTGCCAAGGTTGTCGTGCTGGTCGGCAAGCCGGGCTTCTATGATGCGCTATCGTTGCTGCTGGCGCGCGTTCTGCGCTGCAAGCGCCGTCTCGTCATGCGCTATTCCGCTTATGACAAGCCGGCTTTCCTCATTAATGCGGCGCTGACCGAGGAGGGCGTCAGCTTCTATCTTGCAGGCCTCTATCGCATCGATCCTCTGCATCGGCTGGCGCGCGAGAGTCCGGGTCCGACGGTGGTCAATCTGCGGGCGCTGATGGGTGAGATCGAGGAGGCCTACTTCGCCGAACTGTTCAAGATGGCGATCTTCGACGAGCTGGCCATCATGGTACCGGCCTATGGCGGCGTAACCATTGCCTTCTGTTGCGACCGACACAGGGTACGCTTCGAGCAGCAGGACTACGAGCGCGCGCAGGCGCTGTTGCCCATGGTGGACGGGCTGCACAAGCTGCACATGGATCGGCTGTTTTCGAAGGTCGGCGATGGCGGCTCGGAGGCGATCACCAGCAGTTTCCGCAATCAGTTCCTGGTTCTGGATCGCCGCGCCAAGGTGGTCTATCGCACGGAGGCGTGGGCCGAAAATTCCATGGCGGCCGCTGCATTGCCGCAGATATCCGGGAGGATCGCCGATGGCGGAAGCGGGTCTCTGCTGCTTGAGGGGCAGCAGGTAGTGCATTGGGAAACGCTGCCGGACGATTTCACGCTCGCCCCGCAAGGCACGCTCGTGGTCCTTGAGCAACGCTCCCCTGGTCCGCTGATGACCTCGGGCGATGCTGCCCTGGAGGCTTTTTGCAGCGACCACAACCTGACGCCGCGCGAGGCCGAGATCGTGCGGCTGTCCTTTCTCGGCCTGCCCAATGCGGCCATCGCAAAGCAGCTTGGCGTGTCGGTCGGAACCGTGAAGAACCACCGGTGGCGGCTCTATTACAAGCTGGACGTCACCACCGAGCGCGAGCTGTTCCACCTGTTCATCTCGACATTGCTGTCTGTGGAGAAGAGCAAGGTCATGGAAGGGGAAGCGCCGCCAGGCTGATTCCGGCGCCCGCGAAACAGGTTTTCCTTCCTTTCAGAGGGCGTTTCGCGCCTGTTCTCCAAGCAGGATGCGCTCGATGCCCTCGACCAGAGCATCAGCCATGGCCGTGCGCGCTTCGACGGTCGCGCTGCCGATATGCGGAAGCGGGAAGACATTCGCCATGGCAAGATAACGCCTGTCGATGTCAGGCTCGTTGGCGAACACGTCGAGCCCGACAGCGGCGATATGTCCGCAGGACAGCGCCTCGACCAGCGCATCGTCGTCGATGAGTTCGCCGCGCGACACGTTCACCACGACCGCCCCCCGCTTCATTTGCGCGATGCGTTTGGCATTCAGGAATTTGTGGGTTTCGGGCGTGTGGGGCGCTGACAGCAGCAGCACATCGCAGCAGCCGAGAAACTTCTCTTCGTCGGAAATGTAACGGGCGCCGGCCTCCAGATCTCGCGGCAGCATGGACCTGTTGCGATAGGCCACGTTCATCCCGAAACCCTGGGCACGGAGCGAGATTTCGCGGCCGATCTGGCCCATGCCGTAAATGCCGAGAACCTGCCCGCGCAGTTCGCGCCCCAGTAGCAGCGTTGGCGAGAAGCCGGTCCATTGACCGGAGCGCATCAGCTCGAGACCCTCGACGATACGCCTTGCCGCGCCCAGCAACAGCGCCATGGCGAGGTCAGCGACCGAGTCCGCAAGTACGTTGGGCGTATTGATGATTTTCAATCCGCGCTCTCGCGCGGCTTCGAGATCCACATGGCCGTGCCCTGACGAATAGAGTGCAAGGACCTCCACGCCGACCGGCAGCGAGCGGAAAAATGCGCGATCGAGCGTATATTTGACGGTCGCGACGATAACCCTGGCATGGGCCGCCGCCTCCAGCACACCCTCGATTGTCTGCCGGGCGGGCGGCAGCACTGTCACATGCGGGAAAACGCTGCGGAAGGCCTGCATCGCCTCCTCCGGCAGCGCTTCGGTGAGAAGGACGGGGCACTGATCCGCTATCGATGTGAGCAGGGAATCCTCAAGCAGGGAAAGCGTCGCGGCTGGATCGTTGGGTGCCCGTTCTGTCATCTGCCTTACTCGCTCGATTTGTCCGCCCTATCGGTCCTGATTTCAGTCCCGAGTATCCGCTCCAGCCCCCTGACGACGGCTGTGCTGTCCTGGTCGCCGAAGCCGAGGGCCCGGCCAAGCTGGAAGAGCTCGGTGGCTGCATTGGCGATTCCGAGGGGCAGGCTGGTCATCTCGCGCGCCATCTTCACCGCCTGGCTCATGTCCTTGTAGGCAATGTCGAGCCGCGCCTCTGCTTCGAAGTGCCCGGCGAAAACTTTGGGAACCATCCACTGGATGATCGGGCTGTTGGAGTGCGAGTTTCCGAGCATGTCGAAGAATTTCTGTGAATCCAGCCCCAGAGCTTTCGACAGCGCCAGCCCTTCCGCAACCGCCGCCACCTCGATGAAGCCGATCATGTTTTGGACGAGCTTGGCGGCATGGCCCGAACCCAGTTCTCCGAAATGGTAGAGGTGGCTGGAGAAGGCGGAAAGCAGCGGCTTCACGGTTTCGAAAACCTCGATGTCACCGCCCGCCATGGTCGCCAGCGTGCCTTTCCGAGCGCCCTCGGTGCCGCCTGTAACCGGCGCATCGATCAGGCGGCCACCGGCGTCGGCGAAACGCTGTGCCAGCTTCCTCGTGTCGGCCGGATAGCATGTGCCCATGTCTACGGCGATAAAGCCGGGAACCATGCCGTGCACGAGCCCCTTCTCGCCGAACAGGACGGCTTCAACCTCGCGCGAAGTTGGCAAAATCATCAGGGCGGCATCGCAGTCGCTGGCGGCAGCGGCGGGCGACTCCACCTCCACGGCGCCCATCGCGACCAGCCGGCGAATGGGTTCGCGGTTGCGGTGCGCGCAGACGATCACTTCATGGCCGGCCCGGATCAGGTGGCCCGCCATCGGCTCTCCCATGAGGCCAGCGCCGAGGAATGCTACTTTCATCGTACGTCCTTTCCAGACCTGTGTGGTGATGCGTTCGGCGATTTGCGATCCGCCCTACAGAACATTGACACCCATGTACCGGTCGAGCACCTGTGCCGAGACGAGTTGGTCCGGCGGTCCCTGCCATTTGATCTGCCCCTTCTCGATGATGTGGATGACGTCGGCGATTTCGAGCACCAGCCCGACATTCTGCTCGACGATGATCACCGATACGCCTTCCGATGCCAGTCGCCGGACGATCGTGCCGACCTGCGTAACGAGCCGCGGCATCAGGCCTTCGGTGGGCTCGTCCATCAGAAGTAGCCTGCAGCGCATCGACAGGCTGCGGGCGATGCCGACCAACTGTTGCTGGCCACCGCTCAGCGTTCCGGCGGGCGAGTCAAGCTTCGGTTCGATCTCGGGAAGCACGTCGAGGATTTCGCGCAGCGGCCTTGGCGACCTGACGCTATGCGCGGCGACCTGAATGTTCTCGCGCACCGACAGCTTGGGGAAGACGCGTACATCCTGCGGCATGTAGGCGACACCGAGCCGTGCGATTGCGTCCGTTCCCAGACCGGTGGTGGGCCGGTGGAGTATCGTCGTTTCGCCTTCGACCCGCGGTCCGAGCCCCATAAGCGATTGCAGCAGCGTCGTCTTTCCCGCGCCGTTGCGGCCGAGAATTGCCGTTACGACGCCGGCCTCGGCGGCGAGGTGGATGCCGTGCAGCACCTGGGCCTTGCCATAGAACGCCTTGAGGTTAGTGGTTCGCAGCGCTTCCAAGATAGATTTCCTTTACATGGGGATCGCGAAGCACGTCTTCCGGCAGGCCGGAGGCTGCGACCGCGCCGGCGGCCAGCACGGTGACCTTGTCACTGGTCTGGGTAACCACACTCATGTCGTGTTCGATGATGATGACGCCGATGCGGCCACGCAGGCGCTCGACGATGAGCCGGATCATCCGGTCCGTCTCAGCAATGCTCATGCCCGCCGTCGGCTCGTCCAGAAGCAGGAACTTCGGCTTCAGCACCATCGCCATGGCCATTTCCAGAATGCGCTGGTCGCCGTGGGAAAGTGTGTCGACTTCGCGGTCGGCGAATGCGGCGAGCCCCATCTGCTCCAGCAGTTCGCGCCTTGTTTCGCCATCGGCATCTGCGTCGCGGACAGCCAGCTGCAGATGTTCCGATACGGTCATACCCTTGAAAAGGCTGGTGATCTGGAAAGTCCGGGCAAGGCCGAGGCGCGCTCGGCGTTGCGGCGACAGCATCGTGATGTCCCTGCCTTCCAGCGTCACACGTCCCTTCGTGGGCTTGAATATGCCGCTGACGATGTTCACGAAGGTGGTCTTGCCGGCACCGTTGGGGCCGATTATGGCGCGTATTTCTCCATGGCCCACATCGAGGGAAACATCGTTCAGGGCGCGGAAGGCCCCGAACGACATGCTGATGCCTTCAACGGCGAATGCAGAATCACTTGCCGGACGCAAAACCTCACCCCTTCGTCAGATCGACTTCGGCGGGATAGATCGTGCTTTCCTTGGGCGCGACCGCATATTTGCTGACGGCGCCGCCTTCGATCTTCAGAAGGTAGATATCCATGAAAGCCTGATGATCCTGCGGGCGAACCATGACCTCGCCGAGAGGGAAGAGCGGTCCCATGGCGTAGGTCCCGACCGTTTCCGCGTGTTTGATCAGGGTTGCCGTGTCGTCCCTGACCTTCCATCCGCTCGCCTCGACATTCGCCTTCAGGAAGCCGAGCGATTGGGCAATGCCCATGATCATCGAGGTTCCGGCCGCCTTGCCGCTGGCGGCATGGATGCCGTTCTCGTCGATCCCGAGCGCCTTGTAGATTTCCGCCATTTCGCTGGAGGAGGAGTCTTTCAAGGCAACGGGCGCGGTTTCGATGCCGAAGACACCGTCGCCCATCGCGCCGAGTTCACGGTAATCGAAAAGCGAGAAGCTCAAGCCGGCAAGTACGACCTGCTGGGCGTATCCCGAATTGCGCAGAAGCTGGATTGCCTGAAGCGCGTTGAGCACTGGTATAAAGATGCCGTCCGCCGAACGGTCGATCTGTGCGATGAAGGGCAGGAGGTCCGGGGCATCGACAGGCAATGCTATTGCCTTGCCCGCGTCCCCGCCGGCGGCAGTCACGCCCTTCTGCCACCAGTCGCGCTCTGATTGGCCCCATTTGATGTCGGCAAAGAACGTCGCCCATCGCTTGCCGATCGATTCCACATATTTCTGCGCCGCACCGGCTGCCGTCGCGGCGGAATTTGTCGTCATGCGGAACTGGTAGGGAACGGCTGCTCCTTTACCGGTCGTCGCTTCCGATGAGCTCATCGTCATGTAGAGCGTGCGGTTCTCGTTGGCTATCGTGTTGCTGGCCAGTGCGATTGAGGAAATTTCGGAGCCGATGACGAAATCCACCTTTTCCTGAATGAGCAGGTGGCGCAGTTGGTTGACGCCGGTATCGACGTCGGACTTGGTGTCGACCGTCACCAGCTTGACCGGACGGCCGGCAATACCGCCATTTGCGTTGAGCCAGTCGACCAGACCCGTCGCGGCCTTGTCTCGCCAGAAGCCGGTGGCGGAATCCCACCCGGTCAGCTCGCACTGATGGCCGATGACGATCGGATCGCCCGAGGTTCCCTGTGCCAGCACCCGCGTCACCGCGGTGGGCAGAAGGCTTACCGTGGCTGCAGCCGCCGAGCCGAGAAGGATATTGCGTCGAGAGATGCGTTTCATTTCGTTTCCCCTTTGTTTATTGGCTTTGCTGAGAGCGTCGCGACCGGCGCAGACCCATGACGCCGCGCGGCATCCACAGCGCCACAGCTATCAGCATCAGGCCGATGATGAGGTCCACCCGCACCGTCCATCGTAGCAGGACTTCCGACGCGAGCTGCACCGCAAGCACGCCGATGGGGCCGCCATAGATGGAGGTAACCCCGCCGACCGCCGCCCACAGGATCGACTTGAGCGACATGGAAAGGCTGACAACCTCGATGGCCACGTGGCGCGAGATCAGTGCGTAAAGGGCGCCGCCGAGTCCCGCTACGCATCCACCCACGGTAAAAACTGCAAGCCGGTAGCCGGCGGCGTTGTAACCGAGGACCTGCGCGCGCATGGCGTTTTGCTGCACGGCGCGGACAACACGCCATGTCCGCGTGCCGGAAAACAGCCAAAAGCCGATCAGCAGAGCGGCGAGAACGGCAGACCCCAGAAGCAGCATGCCGATATTTGGGCCGACGGCAAAAGGCACGCCCAGCAGGTGAAAAGCCTGCGCAGGCATGGGAAGTCCATCGGTTCCACCCGTATAGGCCACCGCCGCATTGCCCAGCATGGAGCACGTGACGGCGAAGATGATCGTGCCAATGGCCGCGCCGGAATGCGACATCTTAAGGAGCAGGGCGCCGAACACGAGGGCGACCAGCGCGCCGGCCGCAACACCGGCTATCATGACAAGCACGATGTTGCCGCCTATCAGCGAAGTCGCCCAGACGGAGGCATAGGCTCCAGCGCCGAATACGGTGGCTTGCGCAACGCTGGGAATGTTGGCGTAGGAATAGGCAAGCGAGAAGCTGATGGCCAGGAACATCCAACTTACGCAACGCGCAAGCACGCCGCTCCAGAACTCACCGATCAAGGGCGCGATAGCGCATAGAACGGCGAGGAGGCCCAGCGCCGTGACGATGCCGACGCGATCTCTCATGCGCGCCCCCTGAAGATGCCGTTCGGCCGGAAGTAAAGAAAAGGAAGGAACAGCGCGATCGCGCACACTTCCGCATACGTGGGCGGCAGGAGCACGGAGAACACGCCCCGCGCCACGCCCATGATGACGGCCGCGGCGACCGCTCCGCCGAGACTGCCGAGCCCGCCGACAACGACCACGATGAAGGCAGGTCCGAGGACCGAGAGGCCCATCTGGTAGCCGATCGTCGTCATCGGCGCGACCAGCACGCCGGCCAGTGCGGCGAAGGCTGCCGACAGCACCACGATGATCAGATAGACGCGCTCGACGGGAACGCCCGAGACCTTGGCCAGTGTCGGTGACTGCGCCACGCAGCGTATCCAGAGGCCGATGGCGGTGGAGCGCAGGAACAGCCAGAAGGCGACCAGAATGGCGATGGCGAGCATCGCGGCCACCAGCCTGTAGGTCGGATAGTAAATGCCCAAAATCCCGACGGCGCCGCCGATGGGCGGCGGAACCAGCCCGGGCGAGCCGCCATAAAGGGCAAGCAGAGTGTCGTTGATGACGAAAAGCAGACCGGAGGTCGCGACCAGCCCGACCATCATGTCCTGACTGATGGTCGGGCGCAGCACGAACCTGTAGACCGGTATGCTCGCTATGCCGGCCACCAGCGGTGCGGCGAACACGGCCAGCCAGAAGCTACCAAGCCGGTTCACCGTGTACCAGGCGATCACGGCCCCCACCGCATAGACGGCGCCATGCGCCATGTTGAGCAGGCCCAGCAGGCCGAATATCGCATTGAGGCCCAGAGCGATAAGGCCAAGAAACATGGCCCAAACGACGCCGTTGACTATCTGGAAAGCTAGCGTTGGCCAGTCGAGCAAAAAATCCTCCCTCAAACAATCACGGCACTTTGAGCGTGCTCTGGTTCATGGCGCGAGGTTATGGGCCCGGCACGCGCCTTCACAAGCGTGACTGAAGTCACTGAGCGGAGGCCGAACTGGCCAAACGGCGGATGCGTTGATGTTGTGGAAACAATGCGATGGGCCGCATCATGGCTCTAATGCCCGGTCAGCCGGTCCTTGCATGACGGCGGTCATCATTGTCGGGAGTTCCGCCTGGCCCAATGCTTCTTTCCATCGTTGCGGCCATACGGGAGGAGTAGCCGTTATGACAATGCTTCCAGTCACCTCACAAGCGTGTCGTGCCCATGACATGCGGGAGGACAGGCGTGAGGAGGGTGCGCTTTCGCCGCCTCCTGCGTCCAGAATCCACTTGGACGTCCGGATTCGTTAAGCCGGCCATGATCTCCCGCGCCATGATCCGAGGTGAGCAGATCGCTCATGATCTGCCTCGGTATCTCGCCCCTCGCATGTCTGAAAATGGCGATACCGGAGTTGGGATGGCTGTCATCTCCGATCTTTCCCGGAATCCGCCCCTCAGCCTGCCGCAGCAGTGCGCCTCAAGCTGTCATCAAATTTTGCGCGCGATGTTGCGGCATATGCGTGGCCTGCAAAAACGGCTTCGTGCGGCTCGCCAGAGTACGGAAGAGACCCCTCGCTCCGGTCTGGATGACGGCTGATTTGCCAATGGCCTCCTTCGGGGGGCCGCTTGTCCTGCAAATCGGCGTGCCCGAGCCTGAAATTTCGCATAACTCCGGTAGGCATCCGCCGGGTTTTCTATTGCTGCGGTGGATCCGGATCTTCCAGCCAAGCCGGTATATCGCGTTTGGCATGCAGGATGCGCCAGACGTCGATATGTGCGGCCAGTTCGACATAAAAGATCAGGTAGGGAAAGCCCTTGATGCGCACGTGACGCAGATTGGGGACGCCAAGTTCATAGGCGAAGCGAGGTGAACCGGATGCCGGATAATTGGCAATCTGCGCGTAGGCGTGCTCGAGCCTCGCGACCAAGTCTAAAGCGACACGGGGCCGGCGTCTTCAAGATAATCGTCGACGGCCTTGTCAACATCGCTGCGTGCTTGCGCGCGCGGAATAATAGGCTTCGTCATGCTTTGGCGCGGCTTTGAACACGGTCGCGGAGATTGTCGAAATAGCGGTCGTCAACCGGCTCGATCGGTGGCGATGACGCGCCGTCCATGAGCAGGCCGCGCAGCTGTTCGCGGTCCCGGTCACGCCGGATCAACTCGCGAACATACTCGCTGCAGGTGCCGTATCCTCGTTCGGAGACCTGTTGATCGACGAAATTCTTGAGGTTGTCGGGCAGAGATATATTCATGGTGCTCAGGCGAGCAAGATAGGCGCCATAGCAAAAAATGGCAAAAATGAAGCCCCGACATCTCATCCCGGCTTCGGCTTGAGCGACGGGTCGTGACCCAACCGCGGTCGGACCCCAGTACGTCCGCGTCCCTCGAAGCGCCTTCAGGCTACCTCAGGAGCTGCAACCTAGCTATTAAGTCGTGCGATCGAGTATTCACCTTCTCGCTGCAACTGCTTGAACCTTGCCAAGTTCCGCTCCAGTTCGCGGATGGCAGGGCAGTGCCGTATGGAACCAGTCGATGATATGGGCCGTCGCCTTCGGCTTGGCTCGGGGCAACCGCTTCAGAATTTCAGCGCCGTCCAAGATCACGGTGACTTCGCGAAGCCGCAGTATCCTTCGCGTTGGAGGTCCTCAAGGGCACGATCTCACCAGAGAGAAGTTATCGGTCTCGCAGGTAGACTAATCACGAGGCAATCCGGTCCCGCGGCGCTGAAAGCCGTCTGGAGGATCGATTACACAATCCGCAGAAGCTGATCATTCAGCCGTGGGAGGACACATCTTCCTCGGTTCAGAAAACTCTCACGGTCCTCAAAAAAACTCTTGCAAGCGACGAGATTTTGTGAAAACTGATTACCGGATCAGAAATCATTTTCTGGCGGAGAGATAAATCGTGAATGCGTTTTGGTCGCCCGCGCAGCAGGCGTTCGCGCAGGAGGTGCGTCGTTTCACGACGGAGAACCTGCATCCGGAAACGCGCCGGCGCGTGCTGGCGGGGCGCCCCCTTTCGCGCGAGGACCATATGCGCTGGCAGGATGCGCTGGCGCGCAAGGGGTGGATCGCCGGGTTCTGGCCGCGCGAATATGGCGGCTGCGACTGGACGCCTGCGGAAAGCTACATCTTCCAGAACGAAACCAGCGCGCTCGGCGCGCCGTGGTTGCTGCCGTTCGGCGTCAATTACGTCGGTCCAGTGATCTATACCTACGGTTCGCCCGAGCAGAAGGAGGAACACCTGCCGGGCATCGTGTCCAACGAGGTCTTCTGGTGTCAGGGTTATTCCGAGCCGGAAGCGGGCTCCGACCTCGCCAATCTCAAGACAAAGGCTGTGCGCGACGGCGACGTTTATATCGTCAACGGCTCGAAGATATGGACGAGCTATGCCCATTGGGCCGACTGGATCTTTGCGCTCGTCCGCACCGATCCGGAAGCCAAGGCGCAGGAAGGCATCTCCTTCATGCTGATCGACTTGCGGTCGCCCGGCATCGCCATCCGGCCGATCGTGTCGATCGAGGGGGCGCACCATCTCAATCAGGTGTTCTTCGAAGATGTCCGTGTTCCCGTCCGCAACATCGTCGGGGAGGTCAACAAGGGTTGGACATACGCCAAATACCTGCTCGGCCACGAGCGCGTGCTGTCGGCCGAGATCGGCAAGGCGCGCCGGCTTTTGGAACGGGTGCGAACGCTAGCGGCGGAGGCGGGCCTTGGGCGCGATACGCGCTTCCGCGACAGGTTCCATCGCTACGAGATCGATATGCTGGCGCTCGAGTGGACGACACTGCGCCTGCTCGACCGGGTCATGAACGGGGGGGCGGCAGGCGCGGAAGCCTCGCTGCTGAAGCTGCGGGGCTCCTCCATCATTCAGCAGATCGTCGAGTTCACTGTCGACGTGCTCGGGCCGCGGGCGCTGCCTTATGACCCCGCCTGGATCGATCACGGCGTCAAAATGCCGGTGCCGGATGGTGCGGAGCATGTCGGCGTCGTCGCGGAGTTCCTGTTCCAGCGTGCGCCGACCATCTGGGGCGGCTCGAACGAGATCCAGCGAAATATCATCGCAAAGCACGCGCTTGGGCTTTGAAGAAAGAGGCGAACGCGTGAACCTGACGCTCTCGACAGAACAGACCCATCTCAAGGACAGCGTCGCACGCTTCGTCGCCAGCCACGGCGTGCGCGGCGAACTGGCCGGAGAGAACGCGCACGACGCGGATTTCCGACCAGAATTGTGGCGGCGGATGGCAGAACTGGGCTGGCTTGGTGCTGGACTTTCAGAAGAAGAAGGCGGCTTCGGCGGCGGCCCGGTCGAGGCGATGATCATTCTGGAAGAGGCTGGTCGCGGCCTTCTGCCCGAGCCGCTTCTCGAGGCAGCAATCGCGTCGCGGATATTGGCGGCCACCCGACCGGGCGGCAGCCTTCTGGCTGCCGTCGTGGCGGGGGAGGAGGTGATCGTTCCGGCCCTCCACAGCAATTGTCCGGGCGGAGCCTCGCAGGTTCGCCTTACAGCCGACGGCGGGCGCTGGTCGCTCTCGGGAACCAGGCCTCTCGTGACGGCGGCCGTGCACGCGGACCGTTTCATCATTCCCTGCGAAGCGCAAGACGGCCCCGCGCTCGTCGTCGTGCCGGCCGACACTCCCCGTGTCGGGCTGGAAAGTTACCGCACGCTGGACGACCGCAGAGCTGCGAATGTCACCTTCAGCGATGTTGTGCTCACCGACGAGGCGGTGCTCGCGGTCGGAGACGAGGCGCAGGCCGCGATCGAGGCAGCGCGGGAGGTCGCATTCGCAGCCTTGTGCGCAGAGATTACCGGCATCGCGGCGTTCCTGTTCGAACAGACGCTGGACTATCTCAAGACGCGCCGCCAGTTCGGCCAGCCAATCGGCCGCTTCCAGGCGCTCCAGCATCGTATGGCCGATATGTTCGTCGCGCTCGAGGAAGCGCGATCACTCACGGTAATGGCCGCAGTCAAGCTTTCCTCTGGCGATCCCGGCGAGCGGACACATGCCTTGTCGGCGGCGAAGATCGGTGCAGCGGCTCGCGCCCTCCACGTCGCGCGCGAAGCGATCCAGCTTCACGGTGGCGTCGGCATGACGCAGGAGCTGCCCATCGGCGCCGGATTCAAGCGCATCAAGGCGCTGGAGCTCATGTTCGGCGACGAGAACCATCATCTTGACCGCATGGCCGCCTCGGCGCCGTCGGCGGTCTGACACTGTATCGCAATTGGGAGGAACGCAAAGGATGAACGTCGATTTCTTCAAAGGCTACGAGACCATAACATTTGGCCGCGAGGGACGTATCCTCACCATAACGCTGAACCTGCCGGACACGCTCAATGCGGTCAATGCCCGCATGCACACCGAACTGGCACGGGTCTTTTTAGATGCCAATGACGATCCCGATTCGGACATCGTCGTCCTGACCGGCGCCGGCCGTGCCTTCTGCGCCGGCGGCGACGTGGACTGGATGCAGGATTCGATCGACGACCCCGAAATGTTCGCGACGACGGCTGTCGAGGGCAAGCGCATCATCTTCACCCAGCTCGATCTGGAGAAACCGCTGATCTGCCGCCTCAACGGCCACGCCATGGGCCTCGGTGCGACGCTGGCGCTGGGCTGCGACGTGGTGATCGCTTCGGAGAAAGCAAAAGTTGCCGATCCGCATGTCTCGATCGGTCTCGTCGCCGGCGACGGCGGCGCGGTGCTTTGGCCCCAACTCATCGGCTATTTGCGTGCGAAGGAATATCTGCTGACGGGCGATCCGATCCCTGCCGCCGAGGCCGCGCGTATGGGCCTGATCAATCGCGCCGTGGCGCCTGAAATGCTCGATGACGAGGTCTATGGTCTCGCCAGGCGCCTGGCCGGCGGCGCCCGCAAGGCGATCCGCTGGACGAAGGTCGCGACCAATCTCGGCCTCAAGCAACTCGCACACATGATCATGGACACGGGGATCGCCTACGAAACCCTGTCCAACATCTCGAAGGATCACCAGGAGGCCGTGACGGCTTTCCGGGAGAAGCGCAAGCCGGTGTTCACCGGCCAGTGACGCAACGCGCCTCTGGATTTGCGGGCGGAATGCCGGTCAGGACCAGGGGCTTTCAAGGGAGGAGACGGAAATGACGACCCGGATTACACGTCGTAGCATGCTAGCAGGAACGGCCGCTGCCGCAGGCAGCCTCGTCCTCCCGCTGCCGCATGTCATGCGTAAGGCCTCGGCCCAGGACACGATCACGCTCGGCGTGGTCACGCCCCTGAGCGGCCCGCAGCAGCTCATCGGCAATTTCGTCAAACTGGGCGCGGAGATCGGCGCCGACTATGTCAACGCCAATGGCGGCATCGGAGGCAAGCAGGTCCGACTCGAGTTCCGGGATGACAAGGCGAACCCCAACGACGCCACCGTTGTGGCGCGCGAGTTGCTGGGCGCTGGCGTCAACCTGCATCTGGGGGCGGTGGCAAGTCCTGTCGCGCTGGTGATGGGGCCGCTCATGCAGCAGGAAGGTGGCGTCCACCTGACTTCCGGCGCGGGCACCGAGAAGCTGAACCACGAGAACTACAACGACCACGCGTTCCGCATCGGCGACGGCCCCTATTCGCGCAATGCCGGCCTCGTTCGCCACATCATCCAGTCTAATCCCGAAGTGGACAGCTGGGGCGGCATCATTCCCGACCACGAATATGGCCGCACGACCTGGGCGATCTTCGTCGACGCCATGCTGCGCTTCTATCCCGAGCTGACGGGCAAGGAACCCAAGATCGAACAGCCGATCCTGGTTCCCTATGCCTCTGGCGATTACAAGAACTTCATCGCGCAGGCCATGCGCCTGCCGGTGAAGGGCATCTATACCTCGGTCTATGGCGGCGATGCCGTCACGCTCTATCAGCAGGCCAAGCCATTCGGCCTGTTCGACAAGCTCGACGTGCTTCTCGATTCGGCCAACGAGTTCCTGGCCGCACGCGCGCTCGGCAAGGAGGTACCCGTGCACTGGTCTGGTAGTCACTGGTACTTCGAGACCAACAAGGGCAACCCGCTCTCCGACAATCTCTATGAGGAGTATGTCAAGCGCACCGGTGATAAATATCCGATGGGCTGGGCAGGCGAGGCGCAGGCCGGGATTATCGCCTACAAGGCCGCGATTGAAAAGACGGGTGGTTCCACGGACGCGTCCGACATCGTCGCCGCCCTCAAGGGCCTGACTTTCGACAGCGCCACTGGCCCGCGCACCATTCGAGCCGAAGACAACCAGGCCATCAAGAACGCCGAACTCATCAAGATCGCACCGAGCGACACCGCCGAATCCGGGTTCGAGGTGACGGACTACGTCTCCGTGGACGGTGCGGCGATCATTGAGCCGGCGACACCGGGCAAGGCGCTGGAACTGAAGGTGCTCTAGAGCGGCCTCTGAACGGGCGGGGCTCCGGCTCCTGCCTGGAATGTTTTCAAGTTGCAATGCGGACGGGCGCCTTGCCCGTCCGTCCTCCGGGCTTCCCAAGAGCCGTATGGGGCATGTGGCTTCATGCGGCACCGCGCAGGGAGAATGATGCGGCGATGCTCGATATCGGACTTACAATATTCAACGGCCTGTCATGGGGGATGGCAACGTTCCTCGTCGCAGCCGGCCTTACGCTGATCTTCGGCATCTTGCACATCCTGAACTTCGCCCATGGCGGCTTTTTCATGATCGGCGCCTATCTGAGCTACTCCGTGATGGCGACCATCGGCGGCGGTTTGCCGGTGTGGCTCTACATCCTGGTAGCGCTGGCTGCCGGCATCGTCGTCGCTCTTATGGGCATCCTCGTCGACATGGTGATCTTCCGACGATTGCGCGGTGTCGAGGATGCTTATGTGCTGATCGCGACCTATGCGCTTCTGCTGGTTTGCGCTGGTGCGGTGCAACTCGTCTGGGGCCTGAATTTCATGAGCGTGATGCCGCCGCCGGCTCTGAACTCGGCGTTCTTCATCGGCGACGTCATCATGCCGACCTACACGCTGTTCATTATCATATGCGGCGTTCTGGTCTTCGTCGGGCTTGAGGTCTTCATGTCCTTCACCCGCACCGGGCAACTGATCCGGGTCGTGGCGATGGATGCGTGGATGGCGCGGCTGCTCGGCCTCGACGTCAAGCGCATCTATCTCGTCACCGTGACGATCTCGTTCGCGCTGGCCGGCCTCGCCGGCGGGCTGCTCAGCGCCAATCAGAGCCTGTCGCCTGAGCTGGGGGGCGTATTCCTGCTGCAAGCCTTCGCCGTGGTCGTCGTGGGCGGCATGGGATCGATCCGGGGTGCTTTCCTGGCGGCGATTCTGCTCGGACTGATCGAAAGCTTCGGCAGCGTGTTTTTCCCGCAATATCCCGGTATCTACTACCTGATCGCGCTGGCCATCATCCTTCTCGTGCGGCCGCAGGGCCTCCTGGGGCGGGAGCAGACGGCATGACGGATTTTCGCGCTCGTTTCTGGTTCAACCTCTTCGTGGCGCTGGCCGGCCTCGCCGTCTTTATGTTGGTTCCCGTGATGTTCAACCGCGGCGTGGTGTTCCTCGCCGGTCTGGTGGCGATCAACATCGTCTTCGCCCTGTCGTGGAACCTTCTGTTTGCAGGCGTCGGGCTCCTGTCCTTCGGTCAAGCGATGTTCTACGCCGGGGGCGCCTATATGGTGGCGGTCCTGTCGCTTCACGCGCCGGGCACGCCGTTTCTGCTTGTGCTCTTGGCAGGCGCGCTGACCGGAGGCGTTATCGCTTTCGTCTTCGGTGTGGTCGCGCTGCGCCGGGCAAGCGGAACCTACTTCGCCATATTGACGCTCGCCTTTGCCGAGCTGGTGCACATCGTCATCACCAAGACCAATTTCCTCGGGCGTAATGACGGCCTGGTCGGCATTCGCCGGCCGGTGGTCGATCTTGGCCTGTTCGAGATCAATCTGGGGACCGGCAACAACTACTACTACTTCTTGATTGCCGCGATGGCCGTCGCCGCCTTCGCGGTGTGGTGCGTGCAGAACTCGCCCGCGGGCCGGCTGATGCAGGCCATCCGCCAGGATCCCGTCCGCGCCTCCTTCCTCGGCGCGGATGTGCAGAGCTGGAAGCTGATAGCCTTCATCATCTCCGGCTGCATTGCCGGCTTTTCCGGGGCGGTGCTTGCACCGTGGGTCCAGATCGTATCGCCTGAAATCGCCCACTGGTCGATCTCGACGCAGCCGATCCTCTTTTCCCTTCTCGGCGGCACGGGCAGTTTCTGGGGGCCGGCCCTCGGCGCGGTGCTGTTTGGCGTGATGGACTACGTCACGCGCAACCTCCAGGGTCTCGCTGACCTCACGGTCGGCCTGCTGCTGCTGGCGGTCGTTCTGGCCATACCCGGAGGCATCACCGGTCTCGTCTCGCGCGCGTTCGCCCGTCGAAAGGCTGGCGCACGGCCGGCAGGTAAACTCGCAAACAGGGAGAAGGCGTCATGACCGAAGACGTCCTGACGGCTTCCAAACTCAACAAGTCCTATGGGCCGATCAAGGTTCTGAAGGATGTGTCGCTGTCGCTACGCCGGGGCGAGGCGCATGTCGTCATCGGGCCGAACGGGGCGGGCAAGACGACGCTGTTCAAGTGCCTCAGCGGCGAGTCGAAGGTCAATTCAGGTACGATTATGCTCGATAGCCGGGACATCACGCATGCACCCGGCTGGCGGCGCATCCACAGCGGCATCGGCCGCTCCTTCCAGGTGGCGCGCATCTTCGGCGACATGAGCGCCTACGAGAACCTGATTGTCTCTCTCGAGATGCGGGAGCGCATCAGCAATGGGCGCTTCGCGGGGCTGTTCTCTCTCGCCCCGAAGGATGCGGTCAGGGCCGAGGCAGAGAGGCTGATGGAGGACCTCGGCCTGCAGGACGCCGTCGATCAACCGGCGCGCATCCTCTCCCATGGCGACAAGAAGCGGCTTGAGCTGGCCATGAGCCTTGCGCTTCGTCCTGGCATATTGATGCTGGACGAGCCGACCGCGGGCATGTCCCCCACGGACAGGGCGGAGGCTGTCGCGATGATCGAGCGCGTGCGTCGAGACTACGGCCTGACATTGCTGCTGACGGAACACGACATGGAAGTCATCTTCGGTCTGGCGACGCGCCTCACCGTTCTCCACTATGGTGAGATCATCGCCAGCGGGCCGCCGGAACAGGTGCGCGCCGATGCCCGCGTCAGGGAGGTCTATCTAGGACATGCCTAAGCCGCTTCTTTCCGTGACGGCGCTGGACGCGTTCTACGGCGGCAGCCACATCATCCAGAACGCGGGGATTGCCGTCGGCGAGGGCGAAAGCGTCGCGCTGCTCGGCCGCAACGGCGCCGGCAAGTCGACCCTGATGAAAAGTATACTCGATGCCGGCCCGCGCATTTCAGGCGCCATCACCTTCGATGGCGCCGACCTTTCGAGCATGCCCACCGAAAGCCGTGCGCGCCTCGGCCTCATGCTGGTGCCGGAGGACCGGCGGATCTATCCCAAGATCACCGTGGCGGAGAATATCGAGCTAGGCGGCTTCGCCGCCGGCAAGAACGGGCGGAGCATGTCTCTGGAAGAGATATGGACGTTGTTTCCTCTGCTCGAGCCGCTCAAGGATCGGGAAGGCTACCAGCTTTCGGGCGGGCAACAGCAGCTCGTCGCGGTTGCACGCGGGGTGTTTGGCCGGCCGAAGCTTCTCCTCCTCGACGAGCCGGTCGAGGGGCTGGCGCCGGTGGTGGTCGAGCAGATGGCGCATCATATCCAGATGCTGCGGCAGCGCGGCGGCCTCTCGCTGCTGATTGCGGAGCAGAACCTGGCCTTTGCGCGCAAGTGCACCGACAGCGTCTTCCTGATCGACAGCGGGCGAATCGTTTTCGAGGGATCGTGGGATAGCTTCGATGCCGACCCCGCATTGAAGGAGCGTTATCTCGCGGTTTGACGCGGGGCCCGTGCAGCTGGTTGGAGGATGGTGAGGGCAGATATGAGCGAGGAAGAGTTTGTCCGCGACTCGGCGGGATGGTCGATGCGCTTCACGCGCGGCGAGCGGGAGCAGCGCAGCGCAGCCGGCGAATGGACCGGCAAGACCATCGCCGACTATGCGCGCCAGCGCGCCGACGAGGAACCCGACGCAGTCGCGGTAACTGGCGAAACAGGCGGCATGACCTATGCGCAGCTTCTCGACGAGGCCCAGGCGCTTGCGCGCGGCATGCTCGCGGCGGGCGTGAAGCGTGGTGAAACCGTCAGCTTCCAGCTTCCCAACTGGATCGAGGCGGTTGTGGTCAATCTTGCCTGCGCGCTTGCTGGCATCGTCGTCGTACCGGTGATCCCGATCTATCGGCAGGCGGAGCTGCGCTTCATCCTCAAGGATTGTCGGGCGCGCATGCTGTTCATTCCGGAAACCTTCCGCAGCATCGACTACCCGCAGATGATCGACAGCCTGCGCGCCGACCTGCCGGAACTGCGCGACGTCGTCGTGGTGCGGGGCGCCGCGGCGGGGATGCTGCGCTACGCGGACATGGTGGCTGCAGGCCAGATGTCTTCAGCGGAATTGCGCCCAGCGGGACCTGACGAGGCGAAGTTCCTCATCTACACGTCCGGCACGACCGGCCAGCCCAAGGGCGTCATCTACAGCCACAACCAGAGCCGCCGCCCGGTCTGGGCGAGCATGCAGGTCTGGGGTATCAATCCCGGCGCACGCATCCTGATGCCGAGTCCGGTTACCCATGTCACCGGCTATTCCTATGGGCTGGAGGCGGCGTTCGGCTTTGGCATTCGCGTCACCTTGATGGAAAAATGGGATGCCGCACGAGCTGCGCGCCTGATCGATGAACAGGGCATCGAGTTCACCATCAGCGCCACGCCCTTCCTTCAGGATCTGGTGGAGGAAGCGGAGCGTTCCGGCACGCGCCTGCCGAGCCTCAGGATATTCGCCTGCGGCGGCGCGGCCGTTCCGCCGGAGCTGATCCGCCGCGCCAACAGGGTCTTCGCCAATTGCCGGACTTTCCGGGTTTTCGGCAGCTCCGAGTGCCCGATGGTCACGCAGGGCGTGCTCGACGACCCCGAGCTTGCCGCCACCACGGACGGTCGCGTTTTCGATTGGCAGGTGAAGGTCGTCGATCTCGATGGCAACAGGGTTGCACCGGGAACCGAAGGCGAGATTCTTGCTCGCGGGCCGAGCCTCTTTCGCGGCTACACGAGCGCCGAGGCCAATCGCGAATCCTTCGATCCCGAAGGCTATTTCCGTACCGGCGATCTCGGCGTCGTCACCGCGGACGGTCTGCTGGCGATCACGGGCCGCAAGAAGGACATCATCATACGCGGCGGCGAGAACCTTTCCGCGAAGGAGATCGAGGACGCTTTGCACGAGCATCCGGCGGTGCGTGAGGCGGCCGTGGTCGCCATGCCGCACGATCGGCTGGGCGAGGGGGTGTGCGCCTGGTTGATCGCCAGTGGCGCGGCGCGGCCGGACCAGGCGGAACTCGCCGACCATCTCGCCAGGGCGGGGCTTGCCCGTCAGAAATGTCCCGAGCGTATCGAGTATATCGCAGAACTGCCGAAGACGGCATCCGGCAAGGTGAAGAAGCACGAGCTGCGCCGCATGATTACGCAGAAGATCATCGAGGAGAGGCGGAGTTGCGCATTGAGAGCCTGATTTCTTGACTGGACGTAACGGAACGGCGACAAGCCCCCCTTACGAGACCAGGAAAGACGAAGCATGAGCGGCAAGCGAGAAAAGAAAGCCAGGGAGACGAAGGAAGCGATATTCACCGCCGCCGCGAAAGTCGTGGGACGAGTCGGTTATGCAAAGGCCTCGATGGCTGCAATCGCGGCGGAAGCCAATGTTTCCTATGGCAGGATTTATCTCTACTTCGAGGACCAGCAGGATCTTTTCAACAAGCTCCTGCCGCATATCGGTGAAGCGATGCTGAACTACATCGCCGAGAAGACGAGGCAAGGAAAGACCACGGCCGAGCGCGAGCGGCTGGGCATAGAAGCCAATCTTCACTACGTGCACACTCATCCGGAATTGCATCGCGTGCTCAATGAGGCGGCGTTCTTCGCACCGGAGTCCTACCGCGCCTATTTCAAGCGAATGGTGGAGAGTTATCAGCGCTCGTTGCTGAAAGGCATACGCAACAACGAGTTGACGCATTACTCGGCAGAGGAGACCGAAACGCTGGCGCTGATGTTCATCGGTGCGCGCGAATACATCCTTCAGCACTATACGGTTCAGGACGGCGTCATCGACAAGCCGCCGATCGAGGTCCAGCGTACCTATCTGAAAGCATACGCGCTGGCCCTTGGATTCGATCCGTCCGAGGTGCTTGGCGAGGAGGTGGCGAAGAAGGACGTGAAGGCGCCGAAGCGCAAGGCGCGCAACGGGGCCGCCGCGAACGCAAAGGCATGAACGCTTCGCCTGCAGCGCGCTGGAAAAGGACGATCTTGCGGAGGCGTAGCTCAGAGGACGGGCAGGCGATTTCGCTGCTTTTAGGGCATCTCGGGGAGGGAAGATGAAACGCATCGAAATCTCGCAATATGGAGTTCCCGAGGACGTTGCGCGTTGCGTGGAGGCGCCAGATCTCGGCCAACCGGTCGATGACGAGGTCGTGTTCAAGGTTCTGGCGTTTCCGATCAATCCCGCCGATGTGTGGTTCTGCCGTGGCATCTACCGGCTGAAACCGCCATTACCCGCCGTGCCCGGCGCTGAATGCGTGGGCCGGGTTGAGGCCGTGGGCCGCAATGTCACCCATGTCGCGCCCGGCGATCTCGTCATCAACCTGCAGCGCGAGAACTGGGCTTCGCAGCGCAAGGTGCGCAGCGAGGATGTCATCAGAATTCCGGCCGATCTCGACCTGAAGCAGGCGGCGATGCTGCGGATCAATCCGCCGACGGCTCATCTGCTTCTGAGCGACATCGTCGATCTGAAACCCGGCGAATGGATCATCCAGAACACCGCGAATTCGGGCGTCGGACGCCTCGTCATCACCTTCGCGCGGCAGCGCGGGCTTCGCACGGTCAATCTGGTCCGGCGCGATAGCCTCTTTCCCGAACTCAAGGCGCTGGGCGCGGACGTCTGTCTCGTCGACGGCCCTGACCTTGTGGAACAGGTGAGTGAGGCAACGGGTGGCACGCCGATCCGGCTTGGAATCGACGCCGTCGGCGGCGAGGCGACGGCGCGGATGGGGCGCTGCATCGCTGATGGCGGCTATGTCTGCAACTACGGCGCGATGAGCGATGAGGAGCCTGTGTTTGGCCGTGCCGAACTTATCTTCCGCGGCGTCAGCCTGGTCGGGCTGATGTTGGGTCGCTCACTCGCGCGTCGCTCGCCGCAGGGGGTCGAGGCGCTTTACGCCGAGCTGACAGATATGCTGCGGCAGGGCAAGTTCCACGTGCCGGTGGAGCATGTCTATCCGATCGACGAGATAGCGGAAGCGCTGCGCCATACCCAGCGCGCCGCCCACAACGGCAAGGTGCTGGTCGCGCCGAACGGGGTCGAGTTGCTGACAGCGTAACGGTGGATTCGTGCGACGAGATTGCTGCCGAATCCTGTTCGATATGTCGCCGTGGCGAAGCCGTTCAGGCGCCAGGGGCTATCGACTTGCCATAGCGGTCCAGCAGCGCTGCGACGTCGTTCAGCATGGCTGTCAGCGGCTTTGTGTACCGTACGCTGATTGCAAGGTCGAGGCGCTCAAACAGGGCAACGCAGACCTCGCTAGGGTCGTGTCTTGATTGATAGGCAAGGCCATCAGGCATGTCGGGATGATCCCAAAGCGCGTCTGCCCATCGACCGCATGGCTCATACGGCCCAGTGGAAATCGCATTGTCCGTGCCTAGCGCCAGCAGGCCCCTTCCGTGCATTCGAACGATGCGAAGATCTCGTTGCACACTGACTGCAGTCGCGGCCCGGCTGGTGATGTCCGTCGCAGCTACCATCAAGCGTTGAGGATTGCGCAGGATCGTTTCCGCCAATGCCCCATTTCGGCTCAGGCCAAGATAGAGAACGCCGAAACGGCCACTTTCGCTGTCGAACCGGTTGATTGGCGGATTGCCTTTCCCCGGTCCGAAGAAAACCGGGGAAAGTGTCGAGCGGTGGATGCGATGCAGGATCGTTCCGGCGGGAAGCACATCAACCGGCAAGGGTCTTGTATGAAGCCAGGACGGGGGTAGCGGAGCAGCTCCGCAAGGCCCACGCTGCCCAGCACCTTTTGCCGCCATCAGGCAAAGCCGTCCGAGTCATTGGCGCGGACGAGCCGCAGGACTGGCTCGAGTTCGCCACTGCGAAGCATGTCCAGCGGCGATCGTCCACCAAGCGCCGTGTCAGGGGCGAGCAGAAAATCGAGTGTCGCCCACGGTCCCGCCGAAGCAAAACCCCGCACGACATCGGCAATTCCGGCAACGACTTCACCTTCGCTGAACTGGCGGGCCGGGTAACGCCAGTCGCTTCCTTCCCGCACAGCCAGAATGGCATTGGAGCGCCGTCTTTTGTCGACCGCTTGTCTCGTGATCCCCAGTATCCGTCCCGCTTCTTCCGCCGACAATACGCCACCGGCGAGCTTTAGCAGGCGCTGGCGATGCTCGACATTGCGGGCAAGCGCCGGGACCAGCGGATCGAGATCGGTCACCGCCGTTCCGATCAGATCGGAGCGGCTGAGAAGCTGAGCCACCGAGCCGGCATCCGTCGGGGCGGCGAGCGCGTCAGTCAATGCCTTCGGCGACACATTCGCGGAAATCCGCTCCAATGCGGACATGGCCCGGCGCAGGAACGCTGCCTGCAGGGAGTCCGGATCGGCATGAGTGTTAAGTGTCAGGCTTGAAGCTTGATGTCCGCGGGCCATAGCAACCTCCTTGGTTGTCATGGGGACAATATGGTATCACAAAATACAAAGTCAACTACTCTGGATGCACTGATCACGGCCCGTCGAGGCATCTTGCCACGAGTGTGTACGCACCTGGGTGGCCTGGTGGGCGTCATTCTCCCGGAGCGGCAGTTGTGCTCTGCCGTTGAGCTCGGTCGGCCGGGACCGGACTGCGCAGTTGCGCCTTCCACCATCAAATCGCGACGAGCAGCCGGGTCGTGCAACGTCCATTCTCCTCCAAGTTCGAGCTGCAGGCTGCCCTGTGGCGGCTCCGTGATCGGCGAACTACAAATAACACCGCTGGTCGCTCTATTTTCTGCTCGCCCCCCCAAACAGCTGCCCCTCGATCGACCATTTGGCTGCGGCGAAGTTGAGCGCCGCCGCGACCACCACACCGACGAGCTTCGCCGGCCATACGCCGATCAGCCCCTGAAAGGATATGAGCGACAGGTTCGAAATACCGAGCGAGATGAGCGCACCGGCCGACACGAACTGCACGAAAGAGCTTGCAGTCGGCTTCTCGAGATCGCGGTCGAACGACCACCGCGAATTGGCGGCAAAGGAAAAGACGATCGCCACACTCCACGCGATCAGATTGCTCGCAAGCGGCATCCCGGTCAGGCTCAGCACGATCGTGAATGCCGCAAGATCGATCGCGGTGTTGGCTAGCCCGACCGCCGCGAAGCGCCGAAGCTTTCCGCCAAGGCTTCGTTTCGCGCCCTCACGGCTCATGCCGCGACGCCTTGCCGAATGCTCACGCCGGCTCGCGACAACAGCTCTGCATAGTGATCCGAGAGAAGCGCCTGTTGCTCGACCGGCCGGGCGTCCAACATCGAATCCCGTTCCTTAAGCACGGTGTCGATCGTGCCGGGGTGGCACATGAACAAGCCATTATCCGGCAGTTCCGTCAATGCCTTCTCCAGAGAGTGCCTGAAGGTCGCAGGCCTGCGCCAGTCGTAGATGCCGGATAGCGGCCCCATGATCTCGAAGCCGGCCTTGCGCATGGCGGAATCGAAGCGAAATGCCAGCGCCGAGATCGCCGCGACCTTCACCATAGCGGCGTCGGCCTTTGCCAGCAACGAAGGTGACCCGCGCAACCTTGGCCGGCACGCGCCCGGGCTTTCTGCGAATTTGGCTTGCAGCCAATCGCGGACGACGGGCAGAAAATGCACATGCTGGTGCCCGTCGATGAAATCAGGCTGCTTGCCGAGCGCCTCGACGAAGCGGCTGTGCTGCATGTCGAGTTCGGCATGAACGCACCGCCTGTCGATGGTGCCAAGCGAAGTGGCGGCGACTAGCTTGGCGAAGGAGGGGAGACGCTTGGCCGCCACGAGGCTCGAAGGGCCGGTGACGGCAAGCTGGTCGGTCAAGGTGAGATGCAGGCCGACGGCAGCGAGGCCGAGAAGCGGCTTGAGGCGCGCGGCGTCATCTTCCCAACTCGGGAAGCTGGTCATGCAACTCGTCCCCGAAATCCGACCGGCCTTGATGAGGGTGAGGATCCCGTCATTGACGCCGGGGGCAAGGCCGTAATCGTCGGCGATGACCCAGATGCGACGGTTCATGTGAAAGCGGTCTCCCGCGGCGCGGCAAGCTTCATGGTCTCTGGTGCGCAGATCACATCGCGAACGACATAGACCGGCCGGTTCTTGCTCTCGCTGACGGCCACCCAAACATACTCGCCAATCAGGCCGAGCAGAGCCAAATTCAAGCCGCCAAGCAGGACCACTGCGATCAGCAGGCTTGGAAAACCCGGCACCGCGGTGCCATAGAACAGCTCCTCGAAAAGGATCTTGACGCCGTAGCCCCCTGCCGCGATCGCGACGAGAAGACCCGACAATGTCACGATGCGCAACGGAACCACGGAGAAGGACGTAAGGGCCTCGAGACTGAAGGAAAGGAGTCCCAGGCGGGACCATTTGCTGGAACCCGCCGCGCGCGGAGCGGGGGAATAGACGACCGCCTTCTGACGAAAGCCCGCCCAGGCATAGAGGCCTTTGTTGAAGCGCCGCTTGTCTCGCAATGTCGCTATCGCATGCGCCACGGCCGCCCGCATGGCGCGAAAGTCGCCGGCATTGGCCGGGATGTCGAAGCGCTGGCTGCTGTTGATCAGGCGGTAGAACATCCGCGCCAACTGGCTGCGGCGCCAGCTCGAGTCACGGCGGTCGGTCTTGGCGTAGACGACGTCGACAGTGGGATCGCCGAGCAGGTCGGAAACCAGCTTGAGGCCGATTTCGTGGGAGTGCTGCAGGTCGGTGTCCATGATGAGCGCCAGATCGCCGCCGAACCGGTCGAGCCCGGCCAGCACCGCGACTTCCTTTCCGAAATTGCGGCTGAGCCTGACAATCTCCCAGGAGCCGGTGAGCCCGCCGGCAAAAGCTTCTGCGCCATTGTCGGTGCTGCCGTCGTCGACCAGGATCTTGTGCACCGTGAGACCGAAGCGCCGCGCAGCCTCGGCCTCGAACTCGCCGATCAGCGCGGCGAACGGCTTTGCCGAGGCGACCTCGTTAAAGAACGGCGCGATGATATCGAGCCTAGCCATAGACGCTGGCCGTGGATCTGGACTGGACTTCTGTCGCCTGGCCATACTTCCAGAACCAGCGCATGATACCGAGGAAGACCAACGTGCACATCACCGGCTCCATCCATAAGTCGGTGAGTCGATGCAGGTGGATATCGACTCCCGAGAGCCCCGTGACGAACAACAGCGCGCCGAGCACCACCGACAGGCTCGTCGCGCCTTGCCGACGGTACATCAACGAGATCGACAGGCCGAACGGGACTGCCAGCATGGCATAGGTGTTGCCTTCGACGCGTGGATTGAACACGCACATATAAAAGGAGGCGAGCACGACGATGGCCAGAGCCGCCGTCCGCCTGTCGCCGTAGCGGGCGAAGTGGAACGCCGCCGCCAGCGTCGCCAGCGCCGCGACCACCCGTATGGCCGTCGCAACGGGGGGTGGTATCATGATCCCGATTGCGGTGAACGGCGCCGTGAAATCGGCAGGCCTAAAGCCCTGGGTCTTGTCGAGCGACATGACATCCATCAGCGAAAAGAAGCTGCGAGTGATCTCGGTCACATAGCCGCTCGGCGCGAATGCGTAGGGCAGGATGAGCACCGCAGCCACGGCCAGCACAAGAACGGGGATCAGCCGGGGGCGAAGTGCCCCGGCAAGCAGCATCGCCACGATGGCGGTCGGTTTGGCGACGATGGCAACGGCCGTCCACAGCAGCGTCCGCAGCCATGCGTTTTCGAGTGCAGCGAGCACCAGTAACCAGCAGGCGCCGGCAAGCAGGATGGTCGCCTGCCCATTGCGCAAGGCCCCGGCGGCAACCGGCGTGGCGAGAAAGAGGCCGCAGGACAGCAGCCAGAGCGGTTTCTCGTCATCGATCACTTGCGCCTGCCTGACCGCAGCGAAGGTCAGCACCGAAAAACCAAGAAGCCGCCACAGGAAGTCGCCCAGATGGGGACCGAGCTCATAAAATGGGACGTAGAGCACGGCGAAAGCTGGGGAGTACAGATAGCCCATCGCCGACTCGATGTCATAGAGCTGCTCGCCGGCAAGGAAAAGCTCACTGCCGTTGCGGTAGTTGACGACGACCGATCGCGCGTCCGGATTGATCAGCGCCAGCACGATCGTTACGCAGAATACAGCCCCCCACAAGAGGGAGCCTCCGCAGTCGTACCAGCGAATTGTCCGCGGTGCCCGTTTCGGCAAATCTTCCATTCCCCCACCCCGACTCGCTTCCGGACCACCCGACAACCCAACGCAAAAGATCGGCGCGCGTGCCGCTCGGCTGCATCGGTGCTATTCGGATTCGCCACTTCATTATCCTGCACGCCGAGTCGCTTCAATTGAATTGTTGCGACCGTTGCAACCTATGACAGTGCCAACAAGTCGGGTCTTGCACAGCCAGTGCTCCCGAGAATCCAAATGGATGCGCGGCTCCCGGCCATAAGGCTCGTACGGCCTCGGTCGGCAGAGGGATGCCGTTTCAGCCGTTGCGCCGCTCAAGGCGCGGTAAGGGAACTCGCGTCAAGATTGCGACATGAGGCGCCTTCATTCGCGGGGACAGGACCGACGCCCTTCACGAACTCCTGAAAAGCAAGAAGCCCGTGTTCGGGAGGCATGAGGCGGCATCTCGTTGGGCTATGTTATAAATAGGCAGTGTCTATTTGTGATCCGCCAATTCGCTCGCTATCGTCTTCCGAAAAGAACAATAACCATCACTTTTCAGGGGAAGATGCATCATGCCAACACGCTATCCGGCAGTAATATCTGCTGTGTCTATGGTTCTTGGGTTCGCATTGGACGTCAGCGCCGCCGCCGCTCAGGACGCGGGACTCGATGCCGCCAAGGCGCTTGTCAAGAAGCATCAGTCGACGGGCGAATTCGTGGCTCCAGGGCCGGCCTTCGATGCGAAGGCCTGCATGGCCGACAAGAAGGTCTTCGTCATCCCGATGACCCAGGCCAATCCCTTCAGCGCCAACGTCGCCAACGCGATGAAGGCGGCCGCCGAGGAGATCGGCTTCGAGCTGCGGGTCTTCGACAACCAGTTCGACGTCCAGCAATGGATCCGCGGGATCGAGCTCGCCGTAGCCGAGGGCTACGATCTGATCGATCTGTCGACCGCGCCGGTTCCCGAAATGCTGCAACCGCAGATCGAGGCCGCTCGCGCTGCCGGAGTCAAGGTCACCGTGTCGCACTGGTACGACGCCAACGAGCCGGTTCCTTCCTTCGTTGATGGCGCTTCGCTCGCGCCCTTCTCGGCGTCCATGAAGCTGGCCTCTGCCTGGACGATCGCTAAGACAGAGGGCAAAGCCAACGTACTCTTCGTCCATTCGGACGAGGTGAGCTCGGGGAAGTATGCGCGGGAGGCGATCGAGAAAGCGTTCGCGGAATACAGCCCCGGAAGCAAGTACACCTTCCTGAACGTGCCGCTGGCCGACTGGTCAACGCGCATGACGCAGTCCGTGCAGTCGGCGCTGCTTGCCGATTCCACGATCAACTATGTCGTGCCCTTCTATGACGGGATGAGCCAATTCGTGTTGCCGGCGCTTGATCTCGCCGGGCGCGCGGATGTGAAGATCGCCTCCTTTAACGGCACGCCCTTCGTGCTGGACATGGTGCGCGACGGCAAGGTGGAAATGGACATCGGCGAGAGCGTCGGCTGGATCGGCCGCGCGGCGCTCGATTACGACATGCGCCTGCTGTGCGGGGTCGAAGCCAACCCTGTGCTGAACGTGCCACTTTATATCTTCGACGCCTCCAACGTCGAAAGTGCCGGGGTGCCCGCTACCTACGATGCTGGCTATGGCAATGCTCATATCGTCGGCTTCGCCGAACTGTGGGGCATCGCCAAGTGACGGGCGCCGCCCTCGCCACGCCTGTGCCGGCGCTTCGTATAGAAGGAATGAGCAAGTCCTTCGGTGGGGCACGGGTGCTGGACGGCGTCTCGCTGGAGCTGGCGCGGGGCGAGATCCTCGGACTGCTCGGCCACAACGGGTCGGGCAAGTCGACGCTGATCAAGTGTCTGGCGGGCTTTCACTGGCCGGACAGGATCGAAAGGCTGGAACTCAACGGTGGTGCCACCACAGCCGCCGCGGCCGTAGCGGGCCGCCGCATAGCCTTCGTCCATCAGGATCTCGGGCTGGTGCACGGCCTGACTATCCTGGAGAATTTCCTGCTGACTGATCGTCGCGCGCTCTCCGGGCTCTCGATCCCTTGGAAGGAGTTGCGGGCGTCGGTAGGCAAGGCGCTGCGGCGTTTCGGGGTGGATTTCCCCCTCGACACTAGGATCGACAGCCTAAGCCAGGCCGATCGATGCCTGATCGCCGTCGTCCGCGCCGTCGAGACGCTGAGCGGGGACGACGGGGACCAGGTCCTCGTCCTTGACGAGCCTACCCCGTTCCTCCCCGCCTCGGGGGTGGCGAAGCTATTTACGCTGATGCGCAGCTTTGCCCGCGCCGGCGGCAGCATCATTTTTGTCGCCCACGACATCGACGAGGTGCGTGAGATCACCGACCGCATCGTCGTCTTGCGCAATGGACGCAGGGTTGCGGGGTTCGACACACGTACGACGGGTCGCGACGAGATCATCGGGGCGATCGTCGGGCAGACGCTGCAACACCACCACGTTCGCCGCGGTGATGCCGGACGCCTGCGGGGCGACAGCGCCTGGCAGGTCAGCGGGCTCACGGGCGCGGGGGTCGTCGATTGCAACTTCACCGTCGCGCCCGGGGAAATCCTAGGCGTGACCGGGCTGATCGGCTCCGGCGCCGCCAGCGTGCCCGAGTTGCTGACCGGCGCCTGCCAGGCGGCCGGCGGCACGCTGCGGGGCCCTGGACAGGCCGCGCCGGATGAGATCGACCTCGCCAGGATACCGCTGCGCGAGCTGATGGCACGAAACGTGTTTCTGCTGCCCGATGACAGGCTGCGCAAGTCGGGCGTTGGCGAACTGACGATGGCCGAGAACATAGCGCTGCCGGCGTTGCCGCGTTTCACGCGGGCAATGCGGCTCATGCGGAAGCCGCTCCGGCAGCACATAGAAACCGTGTTGCGCCATTCGGGGGCCATCCCGGCCGATCCGAACATGGACCTGCACAGCTTTTCCGGCGGCAATCAGCAGAAGGCGCTGATCGCGAAATGGCTGGCTCTGTCGCCGCGCATCCTTGCCCTTTCGGAGCCGACCCAAGGTGTGGATGTCGGCTCGCGGCAGTCGATTTATGCCGCAATCGAGGGCGCGGCGCTCAGGGGCGCGGCGGTGGTCTGCTACAGCAGCGACGCCGGCGAACTGGAGCAGATCTGCGACCGGGTGCTGATCCTTTCCGGCGGCCGCATCACTGCCGAGCTCGCCGGGGAAACCATCAGCAAGGATGCCATCGTCTCGGCCACCCTGGGAATGACCGGACCGGCAACGCAGGAAATGAAACGGGGGGCGCTTGAGCGTGGATAAGAATAAGGCCGGCGGCGGTTCGATCCACGAGCGGATCGGGCTGCTTTATGCATGGGCATTGTTGATCGTGGTGTTCCTCATCGTCAAACCCGCCGTCTTTGGATCATTCAACATCTATGCTTCGATCCTGGGCGGCCAGTCGGCGGTGGTCATGCTGACGCTGGCGCTGATCGTGCCGTTAGCGGCAGGCGAGTTCGATTTGTCGGCGGCCGCGATGCTGGCGCTTTCGGCCATGATCATTGCAGTGCTGAACGTGGACATGGGGGTGCCGGTCGGCCTCGCCATCTTGGCGGCGCTGGCGGTGTCGATCGTCGTCGGTACGGTGAATGCGCTACTGGTAATCCGCCTCGGGATCGGCTCGCTGATCACGACGCTCGGTATGGCGACGCTCCTGCAGGGCATCGTGCGCTGGATCAGCGATTCGCGCACGATCTACGGCATTTCTGACAGTCTGGTCGGGGCCGTGCTCAAATGGCGTATCTTTGGCATCGCGCCGTCCTTCTACTACACGCTGATCCTGTGTGTGGTGCTGTGGTACGTCTTCACCCGCACGCCTTTCGGCATGAAGCTTCTCTTCGTCGGCCGCGGGCCCGAGGTCGCTCGTCTCAACGGTGTCGCGGTCGACCGCGTGCGGATGGGGGCGCTGATCTCCTCCTCCTTCATCGCTGCGCTCGGTGGGGTGATCTATGCCGGTACGTCTGGCGCGGCTGATCCCGTATCAGGCTTCACGCTGCTGCTTCCCGCCTTTGCCGGGGCATTCCTCGGCTCCACTGCCATAACACCGGGCCGGTTCAACCCGTGGGGCTCGCTCTTCGGGATGTACTTCCTGGCTACCGGCATCACCGGGCTCGTCACCATCGGCGCGCCATCCTTCGTGCAGGACCTGTTCTATGGCGGGGCGCTGATCGTCGCCGTCGCAATCGCGCAGCTTTTGCGACGCTGGCGCGAGAAGCGGGCCTGAGTATGACAGAGAGGAAAGAATGACCGATCAAACTCCGATCAGGGCCGGGGCCGGCTATATTCTAGGTGCCGATATCGGCGGCACCTTTACCGACCTTCTGGCGGTGCGAGAGGCCGATGGCGCGCTGTTTACCGCCAAGGTGCCCTCGACCCCACATGATCCGTCGATCGCCGTTCTGAACGGGATCGAGCGCATCACCGAACAGCACGGCATTCCAGCCGAGGCAATCCATACCGTGATGCACGGCACCACCGTGGCAACCAACGCCGTGCTGACGCGGGGCGGGGTGAAGGTCGGGCTGTTGACGACCAAGGGATTCCGTGACGTGTTGCACATCGGGCGTTCCTTCGTCCCTGGCAATCTCGGCGCCTGGGTGACCTGGGAGCGGCCCGAACCGCTGGTGCCGCTGTCCTCGGTCGTTGAGGTCGACGAACGAATCGCTGCTGACGGCACTGTCCTGACCCCGCTGGACGAGTCCGCCCTGCGTCGCGATATCCGAAGGCTGCGCGACGAAGGGATCGAGGCGCTGACGATTTCTTTCCTGAACGCCTATGTCGATGGCGCACATGAGCGCCGCGCCCGTGAGATCGCGCAGGAGGAGTTGCCGGGCATCCAGGTCTCGATCAGCTCTGAAGTGGCGCCCGAGATGTATGAATACGAGCGTACGGTCACGACCGTCGTGAATTCCTATGTCGGCCCCATCGTCAAGAAGTACGTCGACAACCTGCAGAGCCTGCTGCAAGCGAAAATCCCCAATGTGAATCTGCGCATCCTGCGCTCCGATGGAGGCCTTTCCTCGGGCGAGGCTGCTGCAGCCTCGCCCGTCAACCTGCTGATGAGCGGCCCGGCGGGTGGCGTGGCGGGCGCGATCTGGGTCGCGAAACAGGCCGGCTTTCCAGATTTCCTGACCTTCGACATGGGGGGTACCTCGACCGATGTGGCCTTGGTGCAGGGCCACGAGGCGCGCACCCGGCGCGAAACGGCGGTGCATGAGGTGATCGTGCGCGCGCCCTCGATCGATGTGAAGACGGTGGGGGCGGGTGGGGGCTCCATCGCCTTCGTGCCCGAACTGACCAAGGCGCTGCGGGTTGGTCCGAAAAGCGCGGGGGCAGTGCCAGGGCCTGCGGCTTATATGAAGGGGGGAGCCGAGCCGACGGTTACGGATGCCAATGTCGTCCTTGGCTACCTGCCTGCCGATGTCCGCCTTGGCGGCGATATGAAGATCGATGTCTCCTTGGCCGAGAAGGCGATGGAGAAGGTGGCCGGGCCGCTTGGCCTTTCGATCCGCGAGGCTGCCGAAGGCGTTATCGACATCGTCAATGAGAACATGTTTGGCGCGTTGCGCCTTGTCTCGGTCGAGATGGGTTACGACCCCCGCGATTTCGCGCTGATGGCCTTCGGCGGGGCCGGCCCGCTGCATGCCAATGCGCTTGGCGCATTGCTGCAGAGCTGGCCTGTCATCATTCCGCCGGGACCGGGTGTCCTTTGCGCCTATGGCGATGCCACGACCAAGATGCGCAATGAAGGCGCGCGTAGCTTCGTACGGCGTTTTGGCGACACCTCGGCAGAAGAGATCCGCGCGGTTCTCGCGCCCTTGAAAGGCGAGGCCGCGGCGGGGCTCGAGGGGGATATGGCGCCGAAGTTCACCTATCAGGCCGATGTGCGCTATTGCGGGCAGGGCCTCGTGATGCCCATCGACCTGAGTGAGGAGGATCTGGCGGGCGATATCACTGCCATCCTGCGGCAGCGCTTTGACAGCACGCATGAACAATTGTTCGTCTTCGCGCTGGATACGGAATGCGAACTCGTGAACCTGCGCGCCACGGCCGAGGCTGGAGGCCTCGATCTGGCTGCCCGCCGCCTGCCGGAGAGGGCCGGCACTCCCGCCGCTACGCCGATTGGGACGACCAGGATCTTCCACCGGGGTGAAGAACACGAGGCCGGGCTTTACGACCGCGCGCTTCTGAGGGCGGGCGACCGCGTGCCCGGACCGGCCATCGTGACCGAGATGGACACGACCTCGCTAATCCTGCCGGGGCACTACGGTGACATCTCGCCCGACGGCTCGATCCTGATCTATCCGAACGACCACAGACAGGCGGAGGCCTGATATGCCCGCAAAGATCATCCAGCCCAATACGGCATCCTACAACCGCGTCGATGTGAATGTCGTCACGGTGGACATCATCGAGAACGCGCTGCGCAATGCCCGCAGCGAGATGGACGCGGTGATCTTCCGCACCGCCATGTCGCCCGGCATACGCGAACAGCACGACGCCTTTCCCATCATCGCCAACTCTAACGGACTGATGGTGGTGGGGCAGTTCGGTTCGTTCATCCATGGCTTCCTGGAAGCCTATGACGGGACCATCGAGGAAGGCGACGTCTTCCTGACCAATGACCCTTATTCCTGCAACGGCGCGATCAGCCATCTGAACGATTGGCTGGTCCTGATGCCGCTCTTCCACGAAGGGCGGCTTGCCGCATGGGCCGCTATGTTCGGCCATATGACGGACACCGGCGGCCGGGTGCCGGGTTCGTTGCCGACCGATGCGCAGCAGATCTTCGAGGAGGGCATCCAGATCCCGCCGGTCAAGATCATGCGCGGCAATGTCCTGGCCGACGACATCCTGAAGATCTGCCTGCGCAACAGCCGCGTGCCGGAATGGAATCGCGCCGACCTGATGGCGCTGATCGCCGCTGTGAAACTGGCCGAGCGGCGCATCCACGAACTGTCGCTGCGCTTCGGGGCCGACACGCTGTATTCCGCGATGGAAATGCTGCTGGAGCGCAACCTGAACGCCTTCCGCCGGGTGATCCGCGAGGTGGTTCCGGAGACGCCGGTGAGCTTCGCCGATTACATCGACGATGACGGCATGGGCAACGGCCCTTTCAAGATCGCGTGCTCGATGTGGCGCGAGGGCGACCGGGCCATCTTCGACTTCTCCGGCACCGATCCTCAGTCCACGTCTTCGGTGAACTATTATCTGCAGGACGAGCAGTTCAAGATGATCTTCGGGGCCTATACTTCGAAGCTGTTCGACCCGCAGATTGTCTTCAACGACGGCTATTACGAGTTGATCGACGTGCGCATTCCGGAAGGCAGCCTGCTGCGGCCGCGGCGCCCGGCGGCGCTGTCCTGCCGCACGCACCTGCTTTGCCGCATGTTCGACCTGGTCTCCGGGCTGCTCGGCCAAGGCAAGCCCGAAGCGATGTGCGGTGCAGGCTGGTCGGCCAGCCCGCACCTCATGTATTCCGGCTTCGATGCCAAAGGCGACTGGTTCCAGCTTTATCAGATCGGCTTCGGTGGCCTGCCGGCGCGCCCGGTTGGCGACGGCGTCGACGGCCATTCGTTGTGGCCTTCCTTCATGAACATTCCGACGGAATATCTGGAGGCCTATTTCCCGCTGGTGATCCGCCACACGCAGATCATCCCCGACAGCGGTGGCCCTGGCCTGCATCGCGGCGGCAACGGAATCTCCATCGCCTACGAATTCCGCGAGCCGGGCGAGATCTCGATCCACGACGATCGCTGGATGACTCATCCCTGGGGCGTCAATGGCGGGAAGGCGGCCGGGCGCAGCAAGCGGCGGCTGGACAGGATCTCGGGCGCGAGCGAGCTGGTGGCCTCGAAATGCGATCGGATCAAGGTCACCAAGGGCGACGTGCTGACCATGGATACATGGGGCGGCGGGGGCTGGGGCGACCCGCTGAAGCGGCCGGCCCGGCGTGTGGCGGAAGACGCCCGCAACGGGCTGATCACCCAGGAAGGCGCCCGCGATTATGGCGTGGTCCTCGATAAGTCCTTCGAGGTGGACGAGGCGGCGACCGAGGCGCTTCGCGCCCGGATGGCAGCAGAGGCGGGTGCGCTGCAGAGTTTCGATTTCGGCGGCACCATCCAGGAGCTGATCGACCGCTGCGAAGTGGAGACCGGCATACCGGCGCCGCAACGATCGTCAACCGAGCGCCATGCGGCCTGATCGCTGACGGAGGACTAGATGAGTGACGCGAAACTGGCCGCGGGAGGGCATCCTCCGGCAGCGATCCTCCATGGCTCGGACACCGGCTTCAGCGAGGTGCCCGGCACCCGCTTCGAGATGCGCGAGAACGGTCTGCAGTCCGCCAGCGGCGGGGCCTACACCGCACGGATCTTCCGTGCCACCTCGGGCGGCGCGGTCGCCCCGGCCATGCATTGGCACGATGCGGCCTTTCAGTATGTCCATGTCCTGAAGGGCGAGATCGAGTTCCAGCTTGACGGTGGCGCTCGGCGGACGCTCAGGGCGGGGGACGCGATCTGGCAGCCGAAGGGATGCCTGCATTGCGTGACCTATGTCTCGGCGGATCTGGAATTGTTGGAGATTTTCTCGCCCGCAGAGATCGCGACGATCCGGGTGAACGAATGAACAACCGATTCGATCCTTCCCTCCGGCCCCAGACGACGGGCGAGGCGCTCATTGGAGCGCTGGCCGCACGCGGCGTCACTCACGTCTTCGGCATTCCTGGCGTCCATACGATCGAACTCTACCGAGGGCTTGCGGAAAGCCGGCTGGAACATGTGCTGTCCAAGCACGAGCAGGGCGCAGGCTTCATGGCCGACGGCTACGCGCGGACCACCGGCAAGCCCGCCGCGTGCTTCCTGATCACCGGGCCGGGGGTCACCAACGCGCTGACTGCGGTGGGCCAAGCCTATTCGGACTCGGTTCCGATGCTGCTCATCGCCTCCACGCTGGACGTGAGCGACCACGGTCGCCAACGCGGCAGGCTGCATGAATCCCGCAATCAGCGCGCCATGGCCGAGCAGGTGACTGCCTTCGCCGCGACTTGCTGGCGCCCCGAGGACGTGCCGGAATATCTCGACCGCGCCTTTGCCCTCTTTGACAGCCGTCGCCCGCGCCCGGTCTATCTCGACATTCCGATGGACGTACTTTCCGCGCCAGTGCGAGGCGACTGGACGCCGCGGCGGCTTTCGACACGGCCTGCGGCGCGGCCACAAGACATCGTGCGTGCCGCTGGCCTTCTCGCCGGGGCGCGGCGGCCTATGATGATCGTCGGCGGCGGCGCACGGGGGGCGGCAGGCGATCTGCGCGTTCTCGCCGAGCATCTGGCCGCGCCGGTATTCTCCACTATCGCGGGCAAGGGCATACTGCCGGCCGACCATCCGCTGTGGCTCGACGCGGTGCTGCATCGCGACGACGGCCGCGCCCTGTTGGCCGAGGCTGACGTGGTATTGACCGTGGGGTCCGAGCTGGCACAGAGTGAATTCCTGACCGGGGCGCCCCTGCCGCTTGCCGGCGAGATGATCCGCATCGACATCGACCACGAGCAGCTATGCGACCAGCATGCCACGACGCTGCCGATTCTGGCCGACGCCGCGCCGGCGGTAGCCGGAATCCTTGAGGCGGTCCGCTCCATGGCACCAGCCCGCTCCCGCGGCGAGATCGAAACGCAGGTGGCACGGCTCCGTGCTGAATTGCGCGCTGGTGAGAAGGGCCTCGATGCCGTCTACCTGATGGCGCTTGAGACCATCAGCACCAGCCTGCCTAGCGAGACGATGATCTTCACCGATATGACGACCATCGCCTATGCCGGGAACTATCTCTACCCCGCAACGACGACCGGTCGCTGGATTCATCCGGCGGGATTCGGGTCGCTTGGTTATGCCTTGCCCGCCGCCATTGGCGCCGCCATCGGCAAGCCGGGCTCGAGGGTGGTCGCCATAGTCGGCGATGGCGGCTTCCAGTTCACCTTGACGGAGCTTGCCGTCATGGCCGAACTGCGTCTCCCGGTCGTGGTCTTGCTGTGGAACAACAACTGCTTCGGCCAGATCCACAAGGGTATGGTCCAACGCAATGTCGTGCCCGTCGGCACCGTCTACCCGACGCCCGACTTCCTGGCCATCGCACAGGCCTACGGCATCGCCTCGCATGCCCCTGCCACAGCCGACGAGGCCTCACGCACGATTGCGGAAGCGATCGCCGCCGGAGCGCCCGCCGTGATCGAACTAACGCCGGACCTGTTCGGCGCCACCGAGACGACGCTCAAGCTTCTCGATGCTGCCGGAAGCTGACCCGAAACCAGGATTGCCATGATGTGTCTGCCTCCCGAAGTTCGCGCCGATCTCGGCCGTTTCCTTGCCACGCTGGAAGCCTCCTCCTCGATCGGGAAGGGGCGCGAGAGTGGTCTTTGCCGCCTGACCCTCACCGAGTCCGACCGCCAAATGCGGGACCTGTTCGTGCAATGGTGCCACGAGGCCGGACTTCGCGTTACCGTCGACGGCATCGGCAGCATCTTCGCGCGACGTGACGGGACCGAGGACCTGCCGCCGGTGCTGGTGGGCAGCCATCTCGACACGCAGGAGAATGGCGGCCGCTTTGACGGGATCGTCGGCGTCCTTGGCGCCTTGGAGGTGGTACGGCGGCTGAACGATCTGGGCGTCGCCACCCGCCGTCCGATCGAGATCGTCAATTGGACGAACGAGGAGGGCGCGCGCTTCTCGCCGCCGATGGTGGCTTCCGGCTGTTTCGTCGGCGACTACGCGCTCGACTGGGCGCTTGGCCTCAAGGACGCGCAGGGTACAACCATCGGGCAGGCGCTGGAGGTCATCGGCTATCGCGGGGAGGCGGCCGTAGGCGGTCGCGAAATCGATTCCTATTTCGAGCTGCACATCGAGCAGGGCGATGTACTCGATCGGACGAGCCATGAAGTTGGAATCGTCACCCACGCCTATTCCTCCCACGGCATGTTGGTCGAGTATCGTGGCGAGACCGCTCATACCGGCCCCTGGCCGATGGCCAAGCGCAAGAACGCCCTAGTCGCGGGTGCGCGGCTTCTGGTCGCCGTCGACGACCTTGGATGGCAGCATGCCGAGACCGGCGGCAAAGCCACGGCGGCTCGGCTTTCGGCCTCGCCGAACAAGGCCGGCCTCCTGTCGGATTGGGCGGAGGCCGTCTGCGACGTTCGACACGAAGATCCCGAAGTGGCAGAGCTCATGCGCATCAAGATGCTGCGTGCCGTGGGCGAGGCGGGGATCCGTGCCGGCTGCGAATATCGCGTGCTCGATCAATGGAGCTGGGGCGGCGACATCTTCGACAAGGCGATGGTGGATCATGTGCGCGATGCGGTGGAAAAACTCGGGCTTAACGGGCTGGAGCTACCCAGCCAAGCCGGTCACGACGCCTATTTCTTGGCGAAGCATGTTCCCACGGCGATGATCTTCACGCCCTGCAAGGACGGAATCACCCACAACAACAATGAGCTGGCCACGCCTGACATGTTGGAGCCGGGTCTCAACGTCTTGCTCCACGCTGTCATGGCTCGTGCCGATCGGCCCTGATCGTCTCGCGCAGGATCGACAGGAAGCTGACTTCCGCCAGTTCCAGCGGCATCGCCGGATTGGTGACGAGGTAGAGGTCGGCGCCGAGCTTCACGCCTTCCGGGCTGATACGCCAAAGCAGGCCGGCATCTAGCTCGCGCTGGGCGGAGGCGAGGGGCAGGATGCCGATGCCGATGCCGGCTTGAACCATGCGCACCACCTCGGCCAGATGAGCCGAGGTGCCGCGAATCCTCTCTCCGAGGCCGGCGCCTACGCCGAGCGCCAGCATCGGCTCCAGGGTGCCTCCCTCGTTGTAGCAGCTGAAGCTGACGAAGCTCTCATCGCGCAGATGCTCGATCGTGCAGCCTTCCCTGGCGAAGAGAGGATGCGTGACACCGCAGAAGATGCCGAATTCCTCCCGCTCGAGATGCTCGCAGTTCAGGCCGGCGATCGGCTGAGGCAAGAGGCACAGCGCCAGAGGCGCGATCTGGCGTGAGATCGCCCGTACAGCCTGCGGGCTGCTGACGGTATCGATCTGCACCATGACAGAAGGATGTCGCAGATGAAGCTGCCGAAGCGCCTGATCGAACGGCGCATAGCGCACGTCGGTGACAGCGAGGATACGCAAGGTGCCGGTGACGTCGTGCTCGACTCCAGACAGTTTCTCGCCGATGCGGGAGACGCCCCGGAAGATCTGCGCGCATTCGCCATAAAGAAGCTCACCATGCCGCGTGACCTCGAAGCGCCGGCTGGCGCGCACGATGAGGCGCCGGTCGAGGCTGTTCTCCAGCCGTTGCAGGGCTGCACTGACCGAGGGCTGGCTGATCTGGAGGCGCTGGGCGGCGCGCGTGAGGCTGCGCTCCTCGACGATGATGAAGAAAGTGCGTAGCAGGTTCCAGTCGAGCGTGTTGTGATCGAGTTTCATTTGCCTGCAGCTTATCCGGGCTTTCTCCGTCTTCAATAGCTGTCGGCCGTGCCAAGCTGGCCGGCAGTTGGTCGCGGTCCAGGAGACCGATGGGCTAGTTCTTCAACGACGACCCGCTCAGCGTCAGCGATGCGACATATCGCAAAGTGCGCCGCCGTCCAGCCGGTAATGGAGTGCGTCCTTTGGGATGGACAGAGAGGGCCTAGGCGCCCTTGTTGCGCCAGTCCCACCGAGGCGCCCGCTTCTCGAAGAAGCTTTGCATACCCTCGGCCGCTTCCTCCCATTCCCACATGTCGGCGACGCGATCGACGGTGTAGATGAAATTCTCTTCGAAGTCGTGGCGGTCAACATATCGGATCAGTCGCTTGATCTCGGTCACAGCGCGAGGTGCGCAGCGCAGGGCGAGATCGATCTCGCGTTCCACGGCTTCGCCCAGTTCGCTCTTTGCCACAGCCTTCGTCAGCAACCCGTAGCCTTCGGCTTCGGTGCCCTTGAACGGAGTGGCGTTCAGGAAGAGGCGTCGGGCATTCGCCTCGCCGATACGCCGCACGACATAGGGCGAGATCATCCCGGGAATCATGCCGATGCGCGCTTCGGTGATGGCGAAACTGGCATCGGTGAGGCCGAACGCGATGTCGCAGGTCGACACGAGACCGATGCCGCCGGCATAGGCGGAGCCGTTGATCCGGCCGATCACGAGCTTCGGGAAGGTGTCCAGCTCTCGCAACCATCGTGCGAGTTTCTGCGCCTCGCGGATTCGCTCTTCCCTTGGCTTGCCGGCCTGGCTCTGTTGATACTTGAAGTCGCCGCCGGCACAGAAGGTGTCGCCGGCGTTGGTGAGGACCAGCACGCGCACCTCCGGATCATTGTCCAGGCGGCGCAGCACGGAGCGAGCCTCGTCGTACATTTGGCCGTTCATTGCGTTGCGCACCTCCGGTCGATCAAGGGTCAAGGTCGCGACGCCGCGCGCGTCGACATCGACCTGAATGGTTTCGAACGGGCCGAGGCTGGACATCAAAATCTCTCCGGTTAAAAACAAACGTTTGTTATATCGTACGAAGATATATAACTTCGCAAGGGCATATTTGTCGGAAACGAAAATGCGTGACATTCGGCCGGACGGATTGACGGGAAGGCGCACTCGGCATAAAAACGGTCAACTGTTAGTTTAAGGCGCGTTCGGCGAGGAGAGGTTGGCATAGCGATGGCGTATGGCAGGAATTCCGAGGAGTTGCAGAGGCGCAGGCAAGTCGCGCTCGCAGGCGGCCAGGGAAAGTCGCGGGAGCGTCACCTGGCTGCGGGCAAGCTTCTGGTGCGCCAGCGCCTCGAACTCCTGTTCGATGACGGTTTCGAATTCGAGGACGGTCTGCTCGCGGCGAGCGAGACTGGCCTGCCCGCCGACGGCATCGTTACCTGTGTCGGCAAGGTCAACGGCCGCGACATCGCCGTCATCGCCAACGACGCGACAGTTAAAGCGGGGACATGGGGCCGTCAGGCGCTCCTGAAGTTCAACCGGATGCAGGATCTGGCGCGCGATATGGGGCTGCCGCTGCTCTTTCTCGTCGATTCCGCGGGTGCGCGTATCGATGAGCAGAAGACGCTCTTCCTTGGGCGCAACGGCTGGGGCAACATCTGGTACAATCAGGTGCAGGCGTCCGGCGTCATTCCGCAGGTTTGCGTGCTCTTCGGACCCTCACCGGCAGGTGCTGCCTATGTGCCGGCGCTGTGTGACCTGACGATCATGGTCGACAAGCAGGCTTCGGCCTATCTCGGTTCGCCGCGCATGGCGAAGATGACCATCTTCGAGGACGTGACCGACGAACAGATGGGCGGCGCCCGCCTGCACACCTCGGTGTCGGGAGTCGGCGACGTTCTGGTGAAGGACGATGCCGAGGGCATCGAGATGGCAAGGCGGTATCTGAGCTATCTCCCGCCGAACTGGACCGAAAAGCCCGAGACCGTGACCCCTGTGGCGCCGGTGGTGGGGGACAAGCCGATTGGCGAGATCGTACCGCACCACCAGAACGTGGCCTATGACGTGCATGAGCTGATCGACGCCCTTGTGGACGAGGGCAGCTTCTTCGAGGTGAAGGCCAACTTTGCAAAGGAGATGACGACCGGGCTGGCGCGGCTTGGCGGCCTCTCCGTCGGCATCGTGGCCAACAATTCGAAGCACAAGGGCGGCGTGCTCTTCAACGACAGCTCCGATAAGGCCGCCCGCTTCATCTGGATGTGCAACGCGTTCAATATTCCGCTGCTCTTCCTCCAGGACATCAGCGGCTACATGATCGGAAGCTCGGTCGAGAAGGCCGGCATCATCCGTCACGGAGCGAAGCTGCTTTCGGCCGTATGCGAGGCGACCGTTCCCCGCATCTGCGTGCTGGTCCGTAAGGCGTATGGCGGCGGTTATCTTGCGATGTCCGGAGCGCCCACGCATCCCGACGCGATGCTGGCTCTCCCGACTGCCATGCCCGCCCTGGTCGGGCCGGAGGCAGCCGTCAATGCAATCCACTACAACCAGATCATGGAACTGCCGGAAGCCGAGAGGGCCGCCTTCGTCGCTGCCAAGCGCGACGAGTACGCGGCAGATATCGATGTCTACAAGGCTGCAGCTGATACCTTCGCCGCCGAGGATGTCGTGGCGCCGGAATTGCTGCGAGACGATCTCGTCAAACGCTTCCGCATCTACAGCCGACGCAATGCCTCGACGATCCAGAGGCGCTCGGCAGTTCACCCCGTCTAAACAGGATGGTACCACGATGGCAAACACGATAGACGCCGTAATGGCAGGAACGCTTTTCAAGATCGAGGTCAATGTGGGCGACACGATAGACTTCGGCGATGTGGTCGCGATTCTTGAATCGATGAAGATGGAAATTCCCATCGAAGCCGATGGCGCGGGAGTGGTGGAGAAGATCCTGGTCCAGGAAGGCGACACGGTGGACGCGGGCACGCCGCTGCTAAGCTACAAGTAACGCCACCTCGGGAGGACGATGATGAGCAAGATGGGGATGACGGTCGCGTCGCATGTGGCCCACAATGCGTCGCGCTTCCCGGACAAGACGGCCCTTATCCAGGAGGGCCGCAAGCTGACCTACGCGGAACTCGACACCCGCAGCAACCGGATCGCCAACGCGCTGATCGCGCGAGGGATAAAGCCTGGGGAGCGCATCGCTGTGCTCATGGGGTCGTGCATAGAATGGGTCGTCCTCTACGTCGCCATCGGCAAGGCGGCGTGTACGGCGGTGCCGTTCAACTATCGACTCACCGCGGCGGAGATCGCCGTGGTCCTGGAGGATAGCAAATCGCGGCTGCTTTTCCTGGGCGCGGACCTTCTGCATCTGACGCCGCCGGATGGGCTGGTGCAGGACATCGTGATCGCCGACGACGCGGACATGAGCGCCTTCGTGGCCGACGCCTCCGATACGGCGCCCGGAATCGACGCGGGGCCGTCGGACATCCAGGCGATCCTCTATACCGGCGGCACGACGGGACGCTCGAAGGGCGCCATGCTGTCGCACGAGAATGTCTTCTGGAATTCGATCCACGAGGCGCTCGATACCGGCATGCACGAGGACGACAACACACTTCTTGCGACGCCGCTCCATCATGCCGCCGCGCTCAACTGTTGGCTGTTGCCCCATCTTTATCTCGGCGCGACGGCGACGATCCTGCCGAAATACTCGACGGAGGCGATGATCCGCGCCATCGAGGCCTATCGCTGCACCAACGCGTTCACGCCGCCTTCCATGGCGCGCGATATCTTCAGTCATCCACTCGCCCGGACGTCCGACCTCAGTTCCTTTCAACGGTGGTATGTCGGCGGCGCGAATCTTTCGCGCAAGGATCGCGAGGCCATGCATGCGCTGATCCCGGGCGTGCAGATCTATTACCAGTATGGACTGACTGAGGCGGGCGTTATTGTAACCGTCCTCAAGGAAAAGGACTACGAGAAGGCGCCTGGCTCGATCGGCCGCGCGTTCCTCAATTTCGATGTGCGTATCCTGCGTGAGGATCTGACGCCGGCAGACCTGGGCGAAGTCGGCGAGATTGTGGTTCGCGGACCGTCGGTCATGCAGGGCTACTTCAACAATCCCGAGGCCACGACCGCAGTGTTTCATGATGGCTGGCTGCGCACCGGCGACATGGGCGTGATGGACGAGAACGGTTTCGTCCAGTTCCACGACCGCCTCAAGGATATGGTGAAGACCGGCGGGCTCAACGTCTATTCGCAAGAGGTGGAGCAGGTGCTGCTGCGTCATCCCGCCGTTCGCGAGGCTGCGATCATCGGGCTGCCGAGCGACGCCTGGGGCGAGGAGGTGACGGCAGTGATCGTGCTGCACGACGGCGCTCCGGCGGATGCAACCGAGCTCACGGCCTTCGCCAAGAAGGAGCTGGCGGGTTACAAGGTACCCAAGCAGTTCCATATCGTCCCCTACGAGCAGATGCCGATCAACTACAGCGGGAAGATCATCAAGCGCGACCTCCGCAGGAGATTCCTGGAGGCGTGCGAAGCTGGAAGGATTGCGTCATGATCCCGGCAGGGCTTCTTCAGGGAAAGCGTGTCCTGGTTACTGGGGCCGGACAGGGCAATGGACGGGCGATAGCTGTCGGCATGGCGTGCGCCGGCGCAACGCTGGTGCTTGCCGACCTCAACAGGGAAGCATGCCTGGAGACTCTGGAGCTGGCGGGTGCCGTCGGCCAGGCGCACCGGCTCGATGTCTCCGACCGTGAAGCCTGCGTGACGCTCGCGCAGGCGCTGCTGGCCGAAGGCGCGGCGATCGATTGTCTCGTTAACAATGCCGGCATATTGCTGCGCGGCAAGTTCGACCTGGCTGAGGGGCCGGACTACTGGGACCGCACGATCTCGGTGAATGTGGGCGGAACCTATAACATGGTGCACGCCTTCCTCCCGCACCTTGTCGAGACCCAAGGCAGCATCATCAACATCGGATCGATCCAGTCATTTGTCGCGACGCCCAATTCCGCGGCCTATACCGCCAGCAAGGGAGCGGTGGTGCAGCTTACCAAGGCGCTGGCCGCCGAGTTCGCGCCGCGCGGCATACGCGTGAACGGGATCGCGCCGGGCGTCATGCGCACGCCGATGACGGTCGAGAGCCTTTCGCGGGAAAATGTCCGGACCGCGTTGCTGCGCCACATCCCCATGGCGCGCCCAGGCGAGCCGGAGGAACTCGCGGGGCCGGCCGTCTTCCTGGCCTCCGATCTGGCTTCCTATGTCACAGGCGTGATGCTGCCTGTTGATGGAGGCTATCTGAGCGTTTAGGACAGACGGTATCGTGAATTTTGCACGGATAGTTCATTGCGCACAGTTGGATCAAAGGGCGAAACCACTGAATTGATGCTGAGGCAGGCCGGTGTCCGGCTCATTGCCAAATACGGCTACGAATCCGTGAGCTTGCGAATGCTTGCGAAGGAAGTGGGTATTCAGGCGGGCTCGCTCTACAATTACATAAACAACAAACAGGAGTTTCTGTTTGATCTGCTCGCTTCGATCATCCGTGATCTCGTCGAGGAGATGACTCAGGAGCTCGACGGCCTTACCGACCCGCCGGAGCGGCTACGGGCCTTCATAAAGCGACACATCGACTTCCATACACGGCGCAAGGAAGAAGTCTTCATCGGCAATATGGAGCTGCGCAGCCTGACCGCGGAGAACTTCAAGGTGATCCAGCGGATGCGCGACGAGTACGAGGCAATCCTCGGCGGCATCATAGAGGACGGGGTAAAGGCCGGCAGGTTTCACTGTTCGGACCCGACCATCACCAAGTTGGCGATCATCACCATGCTGACGGCGATCGCCTCCTGGTACAAGCCCGAAGGGCGCCGACGCATCGACACGCTGACGGCCGAATACACCGACTTGATCTTCCTGATGCTGCGGGCAGAAAAAGCTACCTCGGAGGCCATCGTCGCGGCCTAATTCGGGGTTCTCTCGAAGAGGATCCGAGAATCGAATTCAAGAACCGTCTCGTCCTGACCGCGTGTCGTTTCCACGTGGAGTTCTACCCAACCGGCATTAGTACGTTTGTGGTGCTTCATCCGGGAAACCACCTCGATCGTTGCCTGCAGGACATCGTCGGGCACGACCGGCTTGCGCATGACGAAGCGCCGAATCTCGCCTCCGGCGATCAGCCTCGTGTACCTATATAGGTGGTCGAACAGCATTTTTTGGGTCATGCCGAAGGTGTGGATGCCGCTGGCGCAGAAAACCCCGAGCGGCGTCTCGAGCGCAAGTTGCGGGTCCACATGCATGGGCATCGGGTCGTAGCGCTTCGCGAATTCGACGATTTCCTGCGCCGTCACCAGGTAGCTGCCGAAACGCCAACTCCTGCCGATCGTGAAGTCGTCCCAATACAGCGGTTCATCGAGGCCCATCGGTTCCTCTCGTCAGGCGGCCTTGCGGAAGCGGGAGAGGCTTCCCGCATGCATCACCTTGCCGGGAAGGGCGTGGCCGAACAACTCCTCCGCCATGCGCGCGCATTCGATGAGAGCTTCGAGGTCGATGCCGGTGTCGATGCCCATCTCGTGGCACATGAAGACCAGATCCTCGGTGCAGACATTGCCGGCCGCGCCCTTGTGCTCGGCAAAGGGACAACCGCCGAGGCCCGCGACGGAGCTGTCGAACTGGTCCACGCCCATCTTCAGCGCCGCGTAGACATTTGCGACGCCGGTGCCGCGCGTGTCGTGAAGGTGCAAGCCAACTTTCATGTCCGGCCATTTCTCCCGTAGGATGCCGATGCGGCGTTCGATGTCGGCAGGGGTCGCGAAACCCACCGTGTCGGCGAGGTAGATTCCTTTTAGCGCGTAGTCGAACTCGGCGGCGAGATCGATGCTCTGTTGCACCATAGCCACGACGTTGTCCACCGGGACCTCGCCTTCGAAGCTGCATCCGAACGCCGTCATCACGTATCCCCATTCGAGCGGCACGTCGTGGCGGCGATAGGTGGCGAGCCAGCTTCTCTGCTCATCAATGGTTTGCGCAATGGTGCGGTTGGTGTTGCGGACCGAGAAGGTCTCCGACGCCGTCAGGCGTATGGAGCCCACGACATCGAGCGGCAGCGTCAGGGCTCGATCAAGACCTTTCTGGTTGAGCCACAGGCCCGTGTAGCGGACGTCGGGCCTTTTCCGGATAGCCCGCGCCACCTCGTCGGCGTCGGCCATGGTCGGAACGCGCTTGGGGTTGACGAAGGAGACGCAATCGATCTGCCTTACACCCGTTTCCGCAAGGGCCTCTATGAACCGCACCTTGTCTGCGACGGACAGGTTCACCGGCTCGATCTGAATACCCTCCCTGGGACCTTCTTCGTGGATATGGACGTGGCGTGGAAGATCGGTCATCGTACCTCTCAACGGAATGGGGCACTTTTAATTACGAACATTTGTTTTTATAATTGAGTTCATGTGGCCGCTCAACGGGAATCTGGCCGGCGCCGTGAAACAATTTTCGAAGGAGAAATCGATGTCCATCGAAACAACGATCGGCGAAGGGATCGCGAGGGTTGTCATCAACCGGCCGGAAAAGCGCAATGCGGTGGATGTCGAGACGCACGAAGCCCTGCGCGCGCTCTGGCCTCGTCTGGAAAGCGACCCAGGCGTGCGCGTCATCATTTTGACCGGGAGCGGCAGGGACGCCTTCTGCGCCGGCGCTGATATCCGCTCTTTTTTGCCTTATCTCAGGGAAAGGATAGCTGCCGGCGAGGACCCTGGAGATTTCTGCGGACTGACCCATCGCGCCCTCGCCAAGCCGGTGGTCGCTGCGATCAACGGCGCATCGTTCGGCGGCGGCCTCGAACTGGCACTGGCCGCCGACATTCGTATCGCGGCCGATCATGCGACCTTCGGCCTTCCGGAAGTCCGCATCGGCGCGATTGCCGGCGCTGGTGGCGTCACCCGCCTGCCGAGGGCTATTCCGACTGCCGTCGCGCGCGACATGATCCTGACGGGCAGGCCGATCTCCGCCGCGCGAGCCCATCAGCTCGGACTCGTATCCGAAATAGTGCCGTTCGAGGCCTTGCATGCTACGGCAGATGACATCGCGCGGCTGGTCGCGCGAAATTCCCCGAAGGCTATCGCTCTAAGCCGCGAGGTGATGGACCGAACGGACGGCCTGGCGCTGGACAAGGCACTGGATATCGAGCGGGAAGCCTTCAGGCGGTCCACGAAAAGCGAGGATTTCGGGATCGGCATCGCAAGCTTCACCGCGGGCGAAAAGCCCGAATTTTCCGGTCGCTGATTGGGAGACGCGAGCCATGGCATTACGCAAGCCCCTGAACCACGAACGAACGATCAGCTATCGCAGCTTCGAGCGCGACGACGGCTTGTTCGAAATCGAAGGAACCCTGAAGGACGCGAAGGGCTACGACTATCGTGACAGAGAACGCGGAATGTTGCCGCCCGGCAGTCCGGTACACGACATTTTCGCGATGCTCACGATCGATGTAGATATGTGGGTGCGTGATTTCAGCTATGAGCTGCGTGCGACGCCGTTCGGCTACTGCCAAGGCGCAGTCGATCCGACGCGGCTCATCGGCGCTTCCATTCGTCGTTCGTGGCGCAGGTCCCTGACAGAAGCATTCGGACCGCTGGGCGGATGCACGCATTTGCGCGAACTGGTTTTCGGCATGGGAACGGTCGCGTTCCAGACGATCTCCGCTTTGCGCGACCAGCGCATGTTCGGGGCTGGCGCCAATGACGCGCACCGAGCGGAGGAGCCGTTTTTCATCGGCAGGTGCCACTCATGGTCCCGCGAGGGTCCTATCGTGGAGCGCTACATGCCGCAATTCCATCGCAAGCCCGGAGGCGGGGGCGGGGAGACCGCCTGAGGACGGTTCATACGCGAGCGTTCCGATTCTTGCGCGGCTAATTATCCGAGCAGGCTGCCGTTGTCGGCTCCAACCGAGGGAGCCGGCAGGGAAGTGTCGCTTCTGCGCAGGCAGGCCGGGATCGGCACATCGATCGCCGTGAGTTCCTGGCCGGCGGGCGTAGTCACTCTGCCCGCGAACAGGCCGGCGGCATGGAAATGCTGGTTCCCGAGCGCCTCGTCCATCGACGCGACGATCGTGCAGCAGCAGTCGTCACCCAGCACGGAAAGCCAGGCGCCCGCCGGTCGGTCGGCTATTCGCTTCGCGATCGCCGCACGGGTTGCCAGCGGGTCTGCCCCGTCGTTGCGCAGTGGATCGGGCAGGCCGATGCGATCACAGAAGACGGCCCAGAAACGGTCCTCGAGCGGGGCCGCCGCTATGAAACGCCCATCGGCGGCGCGGTAGAGCGCGTAACGCGGTGATCCTCCGGACAGGAGCGAAGCTGCCGGACCGGGCGCTCGGCCTGACACCGCCATCTCAGCAATCGCCCAATACTGCATGGGAAAGAGGTTCGCGCTCATGGAGATGTCGAGGTGGATGCCTCCCCCCGATCGGTCCCGCCGCCGCAACGCCATGAGGATGCTCATGACGGCCGGGTAGCTGCCGCCTGCTATGTCGGCGAACGTAGTAGGCGGCACGACCGGCATGCCCTGCGTGTCGCCTGCAAGCGACAGCAGGCCGGTCTCTGCGCAGTAGTTGAGGTCGTGGCCGGCCTTCATCCTGTCCGGTCCGGTCTGTCCGTAGCCGGTGATGGAACAGTAGATGATAGCGGGATTAATGGCGCACATAGCCTCGTAGCCGAGCCCCAGCCTGTCCATCACACCGGGCCGGAACTGTTCGACGACCACATCCGCCTCGCGAATCAACGGTTCCAGTCTTGCTACCGCGTCGGGAGACTTCAGGTCGAGCGCCACCGACCTCTTGCCGCGGTTGAGCATGGCGAAGCCAAGGTTTTCACCTTCTTTCATCGGCGGGAACAGGCGCAGTTCGTCGCCGGTGCCCGGTCGTTCCACCTTGATCACCGTGGCCCCGGCTTCGGCCAGAATCAGTGAGGCGAGGGGCCCGGGCAGATGGAAGCTGAAATCCAGGACCCTTACATCGTCGAGCGGAAGCATCGCTGTCTTGGCCGGTGCTAAACGAGGGAGTCGAGGTTTTCCTCGACGAAGCGGGTGTGCAGCCTGTCGGCAATGAAGTCAGGATGCTCGATCAGCTTGCCGAGAAAGGGCAGGTTGGACTGTATGCCCTCGATGCGCGTCCGCGCGACCGCGTCCTGCAGTCTCGTGATCGCTTCGTCGCGGTCGTTCCCGTGCGCGATGATCTTCATCACCAGGCTGTCGTAGAAGGGCGTGACCGCGTCGCCCGTTTCGAAGCCCGAATCGAACCTCACTCCCTCGATTTCCGGCAGTTCGATGAGGTCCAGAGGTCCTGGCGAGGGCACGAAGTGCTTAGCGGGATTTTCGGCACACACGCGAAGTTCGATCGAATGGCCCTGTGCCTTGATCTCGCCTTGCGTCAGTTCGCCTCTCAGGTCCTCGCCCATGGCAAGGCGAAGCTGCAAGGCGACGAGATCGAGACCGGTGACCATTTCCGTCACGGGATGTTCGACCTGCAGCCTCGTATTCATCTCCATGAAGTAGTAGTTCCCAGTCTCGTCGTCATAGAGGAATTCGACCGTGCCTGCTCCCTTGTATCGGGTCGAACGAGCCAGCCTGAGCGCCGATTCCAGCATGCCTTCGGCGGCCGCCGGAGCCAACCGTGCCGGACAGGCCTCTTCCAGGATCTTCTGATATCGTCGCTGCGCGGAGCACTCGCGCAGGAAAAGGTGCACCGCGCCGGCACTTCCCAGCCCGAAGACCTGCACCTCTATGTGGCGTGCTCGTCGTATCAGCTTCTCCAGATACACCGCTTGATCTGAGAAGGCGCGTCCGGCCTGGGCCGAGGTGCTCTTGACCGCGGCGACCAGTTTCGACGCATCGGCGACCGGACGCAGCCCGATACCCCCGCCGCCGCCGGCGGCTTTGACAAGCAAGGGAAAGCCGAGCGTGGCGCCCGCCGCCTCGATGGCAGCGTCGTCCTCAGGGTCTAGCTTGTCGCTGCCGGGAAGCACCGGCACGCCGGCTGCAACCGCGGCGGCGCGAGCTTGATGCTTGTCGCCCATTTGGCGGATCGTGCCAGCGTCAGGCCCGACGAACACGATTCCGGCGGATTCGCACGCTTCGGCAAAGGCTGTGTTCTCCGAAAGGAAGCCATAGCCGGGATGGATCGCCGCGACCCCGGCCTTGCGCGCGACGTCCAGGATCCTGGCTGCGTCGAGATAGCTTTCGGTCGCTCGCGAGCCGCCGATATGGTGGGCTTCGTCGGCCAGACGGACATGGCGCGCCGTGGCGTCGGCGTCGGAATAGACGGCGAGGGCGGTCAGCCCTAGGCTCTTGATGCTCCGGATAATCCGGCAGGCGATTTCGCCCCGGTTTGCGACGAGGATCTTGGTGGTCATCTCTACTCTCAGAAGGAACGGGGAAAGCTGAGCCAGCGCTCGCCGATCATGTTGAGCGCCATGTTCTGGTTGAGCGGGGCGAAGGAATAGAGCCGCGCGTCCCGATAATATCTCTGGATGGGAAGGTTGGTGTCGAAGCCGGCACCGGCGAAGATCTCCATCCCGGTGTCGGTGCATTGTACTGCGGCCTTGGCCGAAGCCCATTTAGCCATGGAGCTCACGACGTCGGTGGGCCTTCCCTCGGCATCGCTGCGAGCCGCCTCGAGCGTGAGCAACCACGCGGATTCGATGGCGATGCCGGCCGTGGCGATCTGGTGCTGGACGGCCTGGAACTGCCCCAGCGCCTTGCCGAAAGCCTGGCGTTCCAGCGCGTACTGCCTAGTGACCTCGAGCGCTCCGCGTCCTATCCCGACTGCCACCGCCGCGGCGTTCATGCGCTCGCCGTTGAGCGTGGCGACGACCTGGCTGAAGCCCCGGTCGACTTCGCCGAGAACGGCGTCCGCCGGCAGCCGGACATTGTCGAGCGCCAGTTCGTTGGTGTCGTAGCCGTTGATCGCGAAGGTAGGCACCTCGTGAGCCGTAACGCCTTCGGCACGGGTGGGCACGAGGAACATGGTGATGCCGCGGCTGCGGTGCTCGCCGGTGCGGGCGAGCACGATCATGATATCGCTCGTCGACGCCCCGCTGATCCACATCTTGTTGCCGCTCAGGACCCAGCCGTCCCCCTCTCGGACCGCGCGCGTCTTCATCGCGGCAAGGATGTCCGTGCCGCCGCCGGCCTCGGTAAGGCAGAAGGAGGCCTTGATCGTTCCGGCGGCCAGTGGCCCGAGATACCGGACCTTCTGCTCCGCGGTGCCGTTCTCGCGCAGGAGCCGCGTGATCATGTAGTGCACGACCATGAACACGGCCATCGAGGTCGCCTTCCGGCCGAGCACCTCCAGCGCGACCACCTGTTCTAGCGCGTGTCCGCCGCCGCCGCTGTGTTCCTCGGGAACACCTAGGCCCATGACGCCCAATTCGGCGAGCGCCCGATGCAGCTCGGCGTCGAACTCCTTGGCGTTGTCCAGCTTCTGCACCCGGGCAACGGGCGAGACGCGGTCGATCGTGCCTTCCAGCGCGGCACGGAACATTTCCAATTCTTCCGAAAGCTTTGCGATCTGCGGCAGCACGGGCCGTTCTCCCTGATGGAATCCGAGGCGAGCGAGATAGCACGCATCAGTTGACAAAGGAACAATCGTTTGTTTTTATAAATGCGGAGGAAACGATGATCAAGCTCACATATATGATTTTTCCGCGAGACGATCTCGATCGCGAGGAGGCTCGCAGGCGCTGGATGGAAGACCATGGCGCGCTCATGGAAAAGCACGCCTCCACTCTTCGCGTCGCGCGCTATGTCCAGACGCCGCACGTCACGCATCCGCTCGAGCAAACCATGGCCGCCGCGCGAGGCGCCGTGCTGCAAATCCCGCTGGGGATGGCCGAGATCTATTGGGCGAGCCGCGCGGATTTCGAATACTCCTTCGAGGATCGCGGCGCACGCCGGGCCTACCGCGAGCTGCTCGAGGACGAGAAGCGATTCGCCGCCACAGCGATGTCGCCATGGGTCGGCGAGGAGCGCGAAGTCATTCCGGCCGCGGGCTCGCGATAATGAAAGATCTTCTCTTTCAGCCGCTCAGGCTCGGCGGCATCGAACTGGCCAACCGCGTGGTCATGGCGCCGATGACGCGCAGCCGCGCGAGCTTCGGAGGGGACGTGTCCGCGCACGCGGCCCAGTACTACGGCCAGCGCGCCACCGCCGGCCTGATCCTGACCGAAGCCATCGGCGTCAGCCCGCAGGCGCACGGATATCCTTATACGCCGGGCTTGTGGTCCGACGCACAGGCAAGCGGCTGGGCCGAAGTCGTGAAGGCCGTGCACGCTCGCGGCGGCAGGATCGGGGCGCAGCTCTGGCATGTCGGTCGCGTGTTCTCGCGTGACAACAACCCGCAGGGGGTCGATGCCGTGGGGCCTTCGGCGGTGGCTGCGTCGGGAAAGATCTATGCGCGGGGTGGCTGGCAGGATCTCCCAGTGCCGCGCGCGCTCACGAGCGAGGAGGTTCGCTCGACTGTCGCGGATTTCGCACGCGCTTCCGAGCGGGCGCTGGATCTGGGTTTCGACCTGGTGGAGCTGCACGGCGCCAACGGATATCTGATCGAGCAGTTCCTGTCGGACGAGGCGAACCGCCGCGAGGACGCTTATGGAGGCTCGTCTGAAAGGCGGCTGACCTTCCTGTCCGAGCTCCTCGAGGCAGTTTCCGTCGCATGTGGCGGGCTCGATAGAATCGGCCTGAGGATTTCCCCCTATGGTGATTTCAACGGCATACGACATGGAAATCCAGATCGCGTTTTGCGCGACGTTCTGGACTTGGTCGCGAAGCAGCGCATCGGTTTCCTGCACGTCATCGAACCCGAAGTGTCCGGCGATGGCAGCCGGCGCAATGTGGCTGGCGACGGCGCTCCCGACGTTCTTGCAATCGCGCGGCGCCATTATCCGGGCGTCCTGGTGGCCGCGGGCGGTTACGACCGGGTGCGCGCGGAAGCGGCGCTGGTCGAGAAGCGCGCGGATCTCGTCGCGTTCGGCCGGCCATTTATCTCAAATCCGGACCTGGTGCGGAGAATGCGTCTCGGCGCTCCGTTGGCCGAGTGGGATCGTCCGACATTCTATACGGGGGGACCGGTCGGTTATGTCGACTACCCCGATTTCGAGGGATCCATCGATGCAACTTACGCGCCACCGACCGCCTTGGCGCCGCCACTGAAAGGAGCAGCAACATGACACAGGTGAAGCCGGTCGTTACCCGTTCCGGCACCGAAGATACCGGCACCGCCCAGTCAGGGGACTGCGTGCGCGTTTCCGGGGTCAGCCCTCAGCACACGCCCGCGACGAAGATCTGGTTCGGTCGTGTCAGCAACGAACCAGGCCATCGTTCGCCTCCCCATCATCACGGCGAGGCCGAGACCGGCGGTTATGTCCTCAAGGGCAGCGGGCGTATCTACTTCGGCGAGGGCTATAAGGAATACGTTGACATGTCCGAGGGCGACTTCGTCTTCGTTCCGCCGTTCATGCCGCATGTCGAAGTCAACATGTCGACCACCGACGAACTCGTCTGGCTCACAACCCGCACGCCCAACAACATCGTGATCAACCTGCCCGACGTCGACGACTCCGAGCTCGAGGGTTATCGGCGAGCCTGACGCGAGGTCCGCGCCGCGCCCAGAACTGCGGGGCGCAGGGGGATCGGGCGGCGCAAACCGTGGCGGGAAAGCTGAATAACGGCACCGCCGCAGCTCCTGGATGTGTGGCATCGACATGCCGCGCCGATGTTGCCGCACGCCTGCAAAACCCGCGAACATTGGCCCGAAAAGGCGCTTTGGAAGGGCCTTGACCAACGTCTGCGCTCATGTAAACGTACGGCCGTTAGTTTTTCAAACATGGATTGCGGGACGATGGCAGTCGTCGCGTTCCCGACCGAAAATCGGTAAGTGCCGTTCGCACGCCGCCAACCAAGCTGGAGGAGCTGAAATGAAATTCATGAAGGTGAAGGGCATCTGCGTCGGACTGGCGATCGCGCTCGCGCCAGTTGCCGCCCAGGCACAGGATCCCATAGAAGTCCGTATCTCGTTCAATCAGGCGGAGACGTCGCCTGCGTGGAAGGAAGCGATCAAGGTCTTCGGCGACGAACTCGAAAGCGAAAGTGACGGCCGCTTCAAGGTCACTCACTATCCGGGAGAGGTGCTTCACACCGTGGGCGACGGCTTCCGCGCAACGGCCACCGGCATCACCGACGTCACCTCGGCCTGGCCGGTATACTCGGCGAACAGTTTTCATCTGTTCCACGCGACGGAGCTTCCGCTCGCATTGCCGAACAGCGACGTTGCCGCGGCCCGGGTGGTCGACGAGCTCTACCCGAAATATTTGAAGGACGAATATGAGCGGATGGGCATTCTGCTTGCGTTCAACGCTGTGACGCCGCAGTACGACATTCTCACGACCAAGCCGGTGAAGTCCATCGATGACTTGAAGGGCCTCAAGATCCGCGCGGCAGGCGGCGGCATCACCGAGATCGTCCAACGCTTGGGCGCCATCCCGGTGACGATGACCATCACCGACGCCTACACGGCCTTTCAGCAGGGCGTGGTCGACGGAATCATCTTGAGCACGGCCGACATGGTCGCCTACCGTATGCACGAGGTCGGCAAGTACAACTACCGCATCGGCGTCGTGCGCGTGGCGATCCCCCATGCGGTAAACCGCAAGTTCTACGAAGGCCTTCCTGACGATCTCAAGCAGGTGTTCGCCAAGGCGGCAACGAACGCCACCTATAACTATGAAATGATGTACACGCGCCTGACCGAGCGCGCGCTCGAAACCATGCGCTCCGAAGGCGTCGAAGTCACCGAAGCCAGCGAGACAGATCTCGCTAAGGTGAACGAGCTGGTCGCGCCGATGTGGGAAGCATTCGTCAAGGCCAACGCCGGCCGTGAGGGCGCGTCGGCGGAAGAACTGGTGGCCGACATCCGTGCGCTCACCGAGAAGTACAGCGCCATGTCGGATGAGCAGATCCTTCAGGTCAAGGACTCCGAGCCTGTAGAAGGCCTGCGCTGATCCGATGGGGTAGGGGGCCTGTGCCCCTTGCTCCCTTCATCCCTTCCGAACGGAACAACCAGGTAGCAGCAAGGAGGAGGCTGGTGTGAGACCATTGGCCTGCATCTCGAGAGTACTCTTCTGGATATCGGCCTACGTGTGCCTCCCAGTGATCATGGTCGTGCTGACGGCGGACGTCACCCTGCGCTTCGGTTTCAATTCGCCGATCAGGTGGGCGCAGGAGTTCGCTTCCATCCTGCTATTCGTGTCGATCGTTCTGGCGCTGCCGGAATCCTGGATCAAGGGCGCCCACGTCAGGGCCGACTTCCTTCAGCATCTCATCTCAATGGCTGCGCGGGAGGCCTTCGCGCGGCTGGCGTGGTTCCTCGTCCTCGCCGTATCCGTCGTGATCCTCTGGCAGTGCTGGCGCGACGTCCAGTACATGGTCCTGATCGACGAGAGCACGCCCGAACTTTATGTGCCGCTGGCCTACCTGCGCGGAGTGCTGGCACTGGGCGCCGCATTGTCCGGGCTCATCGCCATCGCCAAACTGCTGAGCCGCCGGCCGATCGCCGACGAGGCGGAAGGAACAGAGCCGTGACCTATCTCGGATATATCGGCTTCGCGGCGCTCATCGCGATGATCGCCGCCGGCATCCCGATCGGACTCGGCCTCATGGTCGTCGGTCTCGCCGGCCTTGCGATCGTCGGCAACATCGACACAGCCATGACGCAGTCTACCATCGCGTTCTGGTCGGAGGGGACGAAGTTCGTTCTCGTCTCGCTCCCCTTCTACGTGCTGATGGGCAATCTGATCTACCACACCGGCATCGCGCGGAACCTGTTCAAGACCGCCTCCAACTGGCTGGGCTGGCTGCCGGGCGGACTGGGTATCGCCTCGGTGTTCGCCTGTGCCGGTTTCGGCGCGGTCAGCGGCTCGAGCACTGCGACCGCCCGAACCATGGGCGCGATCGTCATTCCTGAGATGCGCCGCTACGGGTACGGCATGCGCCTGGCCACCGGGGTGATGTCGTCGGCCGGCACGCTCGGCATCCTTATCCCGCCGAGCATTATCCTGATTTTCTACGGATTGCTCACGGAAACCTCCGTCGGCAAGCTGTTCATCGCCGGCATAATTCCGGGCTTCCTCATTGCCTGCATCTTTGCGGCGATCGTGCTGGCGATCTCGATCATCGATCCCTCCCAAGGGGGCAAGCGCGAGCCGGCCGAAGCGGTCAGCTGGCGCGACCGCATCGATTCCCTTGCCTATATCCTGCCGGTGCTGGCGATCTTCGCGTCGATCTTCGGTGGTCTCTATCTCGGCGTCTTCACGCCAACCGAATCTGCGGTGTTCGGTGTCGTCGCCGTACTGATATACGGCGCGCTCACGCGCAGCCTCACTGTTGAGGCGATCCGCGCGTCACTGGCCGACGCCGCGCTGGTGACCGCCATGCTCTTCCTGATCATCGTCGGCGGCATGCTGTTCACCCGCTTTCTCGCCCAGACCGGATTCACCGCTTCGATCGTTCAGCTGATCGTCTCGCTCGATCTGTCCTATGTCGAGTTTATCATAGCCATCACGCTGCTGTATCTGGTCCTCGGCTGCGTGCTCGACCTGTTCGGCATGCTTATCCTGACGGTTCCGATCCTCTTCCCGCTCGCCATGCAGCTTGGCATCGACCCCGTGTGGTTCGGCATCTATGTGGTGATCGTGGCCGAGATCGGGCTCGTGACACCGCCCCTCGGCGTCAATGTCTTCGTGATCCACACGGTGGCGCGCGACGTGCCGCTTGGTCAGATATTCAGAGGCTGCCTTCCCTTCGTTGTAGGGCTGCTGCTGTTCGTGGCGATCATGGCTATCTGGCCACAGGTCGTTCTCTACCTGGTCAACTAGCGGCTTGGCGAATTCCTTCGGATGCTGACCGCAAGCATGCCGGCCGCGCGATGGCCGCGTCCGGCATCTCTTCATACAGGATGATGTCATGAAACTCGCGAGCTACAGCGTGGCCGACGCCACCACATATGGTCTGCTCTCCGCCGACGGGACGGGGCTGATCGACTTGAAGGCACGGTTTCCGGAAGCGCCGACGCTAAAGGCGCTGATGTCCGCACCGGACTGGCAATCCAAGTTGGAAAAACTTGATGAGGCCGCCGAGCACCGGCTTGAGGACGTCCGGTTTCTCCCCGTGATACCGGATCCGGACAAGATATTGTGCATCGGAATAAACTACGCCGGACACGTCAAGGAGACCGGCCGCGAAATGCCCGACAAGCCCATGGTGTTCGTGCGCTTTGCCAACTCGCAGATCGGGCACTGCCAACCCATGCTGCGGCCGAAGGTCTCGGAGCGCTTCGATTTTGAAGGGGAACTCGCGATCGTCATCGGAAGGACGGCACGCTATGTCAGTCCCGAGGAGGCGCTTGCCTGTATCGCCGGTTACAGCTGCTATAACGACGGCAGCGTCCGCGACTGGCAGCGACATACCACGCAGTTTACTCCGGGCAAGAATTTTCCGGCGACCGGGGCTTTCGGCCCCTGGCTGGTGACTCGCGATGAGGTCGGTGAGATCGGCCCACAGAGAATCGTTACCCGCTTGAACGGCGATGTGGTCCAGCAGGCGACCTTTGAGGATCTCATTTTTGGGGTGCAGGAGCTTGTATCCTACTGCTCCGCGTTTACGCTGCTCCAACCGGGGGACGTCATAATCACAGGTACCCCAGCCGGGGTCGGAGCCTTCCGTACACCGCCTAAATGGTTGAAAGAAGGAGATACGGTCGAAGTCGAGATCGATTGTGTCGGAGTTCTACGAAACACCGTCGTTGACGAACACATTTAAAGCTCGACGTGACCCGATCGGCTGGCAGGCCGGCAGGCTACAACCTCGCCCAGGGCGTGCAACTACGCCTCCAGCATGGGCAGGACGGTCGATTGTTTCACTTGTCCCAGCGCGAAGCTCGATTCGATGGATGCCACGCCCTCCAACCGCGTCAGTTTCTGCTTGAGGAAAGTCTCGTAGGCGGGCAAGTCCTTCACCACGATGCGCAACAGGAAGTCGCGCTGGCCTGTCATGAGATAGCAATCCACGATCTCCGGCCAGCGCTCCACCGCCGCGGCGAAGCGGTCGAGTTCCTCTTCGCGCTGGCGCTCGAGCTTGATCGAGGCAAAGACGCTAATCGGAAGCCCGACCTTGGTCTGGTCGACGACGGCGACATAACCTTTGATCACCCCGGCAGCCTCGAGCAGCCGGACACGGCGCGCGCAAGGGGAGGGCGACAGCCCGGCTTTCTGACCGAGCTGTTCCGTTGTCAGTCGGGCATCCTGCTGCAAGGCGACGAGCAGCTTGCGATCAGTGGCGTCGATTTCGGCTTTTGGCATGGAAGGGTCTCGAATCTAGAAATGTTAGCTGGCAGAGCCACATTAGCGCCAGCGTGCCGTCGAGAATAGCTACGATCACTCCGACACTCCCGCTAAGGTCGAACAGACCAGTTGGAGGACTTTGGGAATGGACGAGAGGCTGGCTTACCTCGCCGAGCTCGAAAAGAAGGTGTTGTGGCTCTCGACTTGGATGATCCACAACGCCAACCATCAACGACCGAACGAGGACGGTCTCAAGGTCGGCGGCCATCAGGCGTCGTCGGCGTCGCTCGCAACGATCATGACCGCGCTCTACTTCGCCGTGCTCAGGCCGGAGGACAGGGTGGCAGTCAAACCGCATGCCAGCCCCGTTTTCCACGCCATTCAGTACCTTCTCGGCAACCAGACACAGGAGAAGCTCGAGGCTTTCCGGGCCTACAAGGGCGCCCAGTCCTATCCTTCGCGCACCAAGGATGTCGACGATGTCGACTTCTCGACCGGCTCTGTCGGGCTTGGTGTGGCGCAGACACTTTTCGCCGCGCTCGTCCAAGATTATCTCGGTGCCAAGGGTTTGCTGAAGGACCGCGCCGAAGGCCGAATGGTGGCCCTGATCGGCGATGCCGAAATGGACGAGGGCAACATTTTCGAAGCCCTGCTCGAGGGCTGGAAACATGGCCTGCGCAATACCTGGTGGGTGGTCGACTACAACAGACAGAGCCTCGATGCCGTTGTCCGCGAGGGCCTCTGGGAGCGGTTCGAGGTCATGTTCCGGAATTTCGGCTGGGATGTGGTCGTTCTCAAATACGGCTCCCTGCTCCAGGCCGCCTTCGCAGAGCCCGGCGGTGAACGGCTCCGCGAATGGATCGATAATTGTCCAAATCAGCTCTACTCGGCGCTGACCTTTCAGGGTGGGGCGGCGTGGCGCAAGCGCCTGCTCGACGAACTCGGCGACCAAGGCCCGCTGTCGAAACTGATCGAACGAAGGACTGACGAAGAACTCGCCAGGCTGATGACAAATCTCGCCGGCCACGACCTGCCCACACTGGTGGAAGCGTTCGAGCGGGCCCGCGACCATGACCGGCCGGTCTGTTTCATCACCTACACGATTAAAGGATTTGGACTGCCGCTCGCCGGGCACAAGGACAATCATGCCGGCCTGATGACACCGAACCAGGTCGAGGCGTTGCAGGCCCGGATGGCGGTGCGCACGGGGCATGAATGGGAACCTTTCGAAGGACTGTCGATCGATGCTGGTCCGCTTTCAGCCTTCCTTGGAAAGGTACCGTTTGCGAAGGAGGGGCGCCGCCGCTATCGATCGCCGACACTGTCGGTTCCATCGCGCCTCGATTTCACCGCGCAGCCGGTGATGTCGACCCAGCAGGGTTTCGGTCTCATCATGCACGAGATCGCCAAGCAGGACAGTGAGTTCAGCGACCGCCTCGTGACCGCGTCCCCGGATGTTACCGTATCGACCAATCTCGGACCGTGGGTGAACCGTCGTGGCCTGTTTGCCAGATCCGAACTGGCGGACGTCTTTCGGCGTGAGCGAATTCCCTCGACTTTCACGTGGGACTTCTCGCCCAAAGGGCAGCATATGGAGCTCGGCATTGCCGAGATGAACCTCTTCATCATGCTGTCTGCGCTCGGCCTTTCGCACTCCATCTTCGGAGAGAGATTGCTGCCGGTCGGAACCGTCTACGATCCCTTCATCGAGCGCGGTCTCGATGCGCTGAATTATGCCTGCTATCAGGACGCCCGCTTCATTCTCGCCGCCACCCCTTCGGGCGTCACCCTCGCGCCGGAAGGCGGTGCCCACCAGTCCATTGCGACGCCGCTCATCGGCCTGGGGCAGGACGGGCTCGCAAGCTTCGAGCCGGCCTTCGTCGACGAACTTGCGGCCATCCTCCGTTTCGGCTTCGAATATATCCAACGTGACGGAGAATCGGTTCCCGACGAAGTCGACTGGCTGCGCGACGCAGCCGGAGGATCGGTCTATCTCCGACTGTCGACCCGCCCGATCGAGCAGCCCCGGCGCGACATGGACCCGACCTTGGCGGAGGACATCGTCAAGGGTGGTTACTGGCTGCGGCGACCGGGGCCGAATGCCCAGATCGTTGTGGCCTATATGGGAGCGGTCGGGCCGGAGGCAATCGAGGCGATCGGATTGATGGGCGAAGACCGGCGCGACGTCGGCTTGCTCGCCGTGACCTCCGCCGACAGATTGTATGCCGGCTGGACGGCCGCCCAGCGCGCCCGCGAGCGCGGTCTCGTTCATGCGCGCTGTCACGCCGAACGACTGCTCGCGGATGTTCCGGGCAATTGCGGCCTGGTGACGGTGATGGACGGCCATCCTGCCACCCTTTCGTGGCTCGGCGGCGTGTTCGGGCACAAGACCCGCGGGCTCGGAGTCGAGCATTTCGGACAGACCGGCACGGTGGCCGACCTTTATCGCCACTACGGCATCGACGCCCAGGGCATTGTGGCGGCCGCCCAGACAATCGCGGCGGGAAGACCGATCCGTCATCTGCGACTTGCTTGATCGGGCGCCCTCGTCGTTTGTTACCATTTCTGCGAAAAAGGTAACAACGACTGGGGCGTGCCACGAACTGACGGGTACCTTCAGTCCTGGGACTGCTATCCTGAGACTCGCAACCGAAATCCTCGACCGCGTCGAAGCTTCAAGGGTTTCAACCCGATCTGCATAGCCGGTGACCTCCATTCCAGCCTTGTGCCCGATTTTGTCCGCCATGCCGGCGACGCGTTTCCAGCCAATATGCCTTGTCAGGCATTTCGACAGCCAGAACCACGGCTACATCAGTTGCACGCTTACGAAGGACCTATGGACCACCGAACTCAGAACCATCGATCGTACCGATCGCGCCGGCGGGATTGTTAGAGCGGATAGAACCTTTGGTCGAAAACGGTAAAGCCGGAGCAAAGGAAGCGTAATGAACCGCCAGAACATCGATCAAATCGCCAGCATCTTTGCGCCGTACGAAACGTTGCTCGTCAGCCTTCTTCAGCGCTGGGACGGCACCATGGCGGAAGGCGACGGCTCGCATGACCAATCGCACCTGATGCGCGTGTGGAAACTCGTCCGCCAGATATCGGCAACGGAAGCTGAAGTTGACATGGAAAGCCTGGCTATCGCCACGCTGTTCCATGACTGCGTTTCTGTCGAAAAGAACTCCTCGCAGCGCGCCATGGCGTCCCGCCTGTCAGCAGAAGCTACCCGCGGCTTGCTTCGTCAGGTCGGCTGGCAAGAGGAACGCATCGAAGCCGTCGCCCACGCGATCGAGGCTCACAGCTTCTCGGCTGGCATCGAGCCAAGAACGCGCGAGGCGGCCATTCTTCGTGATGCCGACCGCCTCGATGCACTCGGTGCGCTCGGGATTGCCCGGGTGTTCTATGTCGCTGGCAGGCTTGGAACCCCGCTTTATGACGTGGACGACCCCTTCGCTGAGCGCCGCCCTTATGACGACAGACGCTTTGCCATCGATCACTTCCAGACCAAGCTGTTTAAGTTGACCGACGGCCTGGTGACAAAGGCAGGCAAGGAAATTGGTCGGCAGCGCACCGACCTCATGAGGGCCTTTGTCGGGGACTTTGCGCGTGAAATCCTCGATCCGACGATGCAATGAGCTCTCTGCCGAAGTCTCACACATTGTTGTAGCGCCGGTGCTCGATTGCCTCAGCGAGTGGCGCGTATTCCTCGCGCCGGCCATTCACCGGCCGGCAGGACAAAAGCCCGCTCGGGCATTCACGGTCGTCATCCCATCCGATATGGTCGATGATCGGGTAAAGGCAGATGCCTTCGACCGGAACGCCGGCTGCGCGTGCCGCCTCGACCTCGGCGACCATCATAGAGAACCAGGCCACGCGTCCATCCCCTTCAATGCCGGTTTCGGCGACGAGCAGCGGACGCCCGTAGCGGGCAAACGCTTCGGTGAGGAAGTAACGAAAGGGCTTTGACTGCGGATGGTCGGCGGCGATCGAGGTGCTTCCGAACAGCCACTGGTTGTCATGATAGTAGTTAAGGCCGACGATATCCAACAGTTTCGTCTCACCTCCAAGTTGGGGCCAGAGGTGTCCGGCAATCATATCGAAAGCCTGGAACTGCGCCAATCGCGCCGCTTCGGCCTCGCCGCGCTGCTGCGGCCGGGACTCATCAGCGACGATGTTGATGGCCGGTTCACAATGGACCAAACGCGCCCGCGAATCGACGTTCAGGATCTCGTGCATCGCCGCAATGGCTGCGCGGGCGAGCTGAACCTTTAGCTCGAAGCCACGCCCGCGCGCATGAGGATTGAAATAAGCCACGTCGCCGCCAGCCCAGGCGTGGAACGAGATCTCGTTGATTGGGCAATAGAAGGGGATCGCGTCTGTTTCGTCCCGAACGATCCGCGCTGCGGCGGAGGCAAAGCGCGCGAAGCGGCTGACAAAATCCGGCGACCAGATGTCGATATCGTCCGGCCAGCCATAGTGCATCAAATCCCACACCACCTGTACCTGCTGGCCCTGTGCCGCGCGCAGTAATGGCAGGAAACTCGACCAATCGTAGCGGCCAGCGGCTTGTTCGATAAAATGCCAGCGCAGTCCATCGCGGACTGTACTGATGCCGTGTGCGGTGAGCTGTGCATAGTCGGCAGCTGCATGCTTGTCGTGGCCGGTCGCCGAAAGCAGATCGAGACGGCGTCCGTCGCGTCGTTTATGGGTGGAGCATTCGAAGCCGCCCTGGATGAAACTGGAAAGGATGGATGGAGTAGGGGCGGGCACCCGCTCGGCCAGAACAGTTTCGAAAAGCGTCTGCCACTGGGGTGCCACGACCTCGAGCGCGTAGTTGGTCTGAACCTTCCTGCGCAGTGCATGGCCTAACCGCGCGCGCAGCGTCGGATTGCATGCCAGGTGTTCGATTGCTGCCGCAACGTCCGCCGGGGTTTCATGGGGCACGAACAGACCCGAGACACCGTGCTCCATCTGCTGGGTCGAGCCATTGTCGGCCGTCGCGACCACCGGCAGGCCCGCCGCCCCAGCCTCCGAGATGACATGTGGCATGCCTTCGCCGCGGGACAGCCAGACGAAGACGTCCATCGCCGAAAGAAGGGCAGGTACGTCCGGGCGGTCGCCAAGGAAGGTCATGGTATCGGAGAGACCATGCAGGTTCGCAAGCCGCCGCAACGTTTCGGCGTAGTCCGGCATGAAGGCGTCCGGGCCCCCGACTATGACAAAGCGGACGTGCGGCAGCCGGGGGCATATGATCGCGGCGGCCTCGATAAAGTCCTCGACGCGTTTCTTGGCATCCAACCTGCCAACCCAACCAACGAGCACCATATCCTCGCTCAGGCCGAGTTCGGCACGCATTCGGGCGCGATCGCATGGTGTGAACTCGCTTAGATCGACCATGGAAGGGATTTCCAGCGCGCAATGTTCGCGGCCGGGCATCTTCAAGGCCGCGGCCTCCCGGATGGTGCGGCAGACACCGACATAGCGGCTGGTGAAATGCTTGGGACCCGCAAGAGCTTCGGATACCAGGCCGCCATGCTCGATCAGCGGCGGGCGCCAACGGAGCTTCTCGAGGGCAGGGTAGATGTCGGCAACGTTTTGGCAGGAAACGACCACGTCGTAGGCCGGGATCTTGTGCGCCAGATAATCGACCGTGTCCTCGAACGAGAGGTCGTATGGCACGCAGTCGACATCGACGCCGAGCGCTTCCAACTGACGGTGAGTCTGATCCGCCATGCCCGGTTTGCGGAAACATACGACGACGTCGAGGCGGTATCGCTTCGGATCCAACGCGCGAGCAAGCAGCCGAACTTCTGTCTCTTCGCCACCAACGACCAACCAGGCAAAGACGAACAAGATGCGTACAGGCGTCGGATTTTTGTCGGTCATTCGAAGCTGAACACGATCTGGAGGAACTCGGGGCGATCGGCAACGAGATGCGACAGGAAGGAAGGTGCTTCATCGACCGGCACGATATGCGTGATCATCTCGCGGCGGATCGCCTCGCCGTACCTTTCGAGAAGCGCGAGCGTCTCTGCCGAAAGTCGACGACGGTCCCACCGATGCCCAAGCCCGCGGGGCACCCGGCCGATCTGCGCGCAGCGTAGCGACAGTCCGTTGTGATGGAATTCTTCGCCCAAGCGGGCCCCGTCTGCGCCGCCCTGATAAAAGGCAAGGTCGATGACCGTGCCTTGTGGTCGTAACGCTCGGAGCGCGTCCTGCAGGCTTTCAGATCGGGCCCGCGTCTGGAAGACGAAGTCAGCTCCGCGGTCCTGGCCGCCATGATGCCAGCGAGATTTGGCGTGCTGCCAAGCCTGAGCCTCCGACATGGCCGTCAACCCGAGCGATTCGGCTTTCTCCCGGCGCCAGCGAGATGGTTCCGCAACGACGATCTCGGCACCTAGCATTTGGGCGAACAGCGCGGTCAAGAGCCCCACCGTGCCGCAGCCAAAGACGACCACCGGGCGTCCCGGAAGGCTTTCGCCGAGACGGCGGACATCGGGACCAAAGGTTTCGGCGTCGGCATGCAGGATTCCGTTGGCGGCGATCGGGCCCATCTGTGCCACGAAGATGCCGAGCATCGGGTCGACACCGTCAGGCATTCCGACCAGCAACTCGTGAAAGGGGTCGGCGGTGTGGCCTGATTTGTGACCATAGCTCGCGGCAATCACCTCGCCGGTGACGAAGCCGCCCGCGCGGCTCTCGGTGATCCGTCCAACCTCCATGTAGCCGAGGAACGGCACGGGAAACGGTGCGCTAGGTTCGCCATCGACAAAGACGCAGCGCTCATTATCCCAGCGCGAATGCAGGTAGGGGTTTGTGTCCTTCAAGAAAGTCAGCTCTGTACCCGCCGAGAAGCCGCTATAGACGGCTTCGAGCCGAACCTGCCCTTCCGCAGGCGGCCCTTCCTCATAGGAGAAGAAATAGGGTTTTCCAGGCGCCTCGATCCCCAAAGAGCGGATGGTTCGATATTCAGGCACCAGCCGGCTCCCCCAGAAAATCATCAACTGCAACCGGCTGTCGCGACACGACCGATTGTGCGATTGCCAGCGCGACACGGTGCGTCTTGAACGCCTCGCCATAGGGGCAGCGGACGCAATTCGGCAGCCCTCTTACGGCATCCAGGAAATCTCGGTCCTCGCGCTCGACGGGATCCCCTATCGCCTGCCGCACCGGGCGACCCCGCCCAATATCGACCATGAGTTCTCGGTCGGACAGTTCGATCGCTAGGCCATTGCAGAAAAGGTGAAGGCCGGTACGATGGCCCCAGTCCAGCAGACAGGTCGCCGCCAGTGAGCCCACTGCGCCCGAAGCGAAGCGCAGCGAGACGGCGGTGGCGGTCGCGATGTCGAGATCGGGAAATTCGATGCGCGGGACCGTGTGAGCTCCTTGCGCATAGACTTCGGTCACCTCGCCCACGAGGTGGCGGGCGAGGTCGATGATGTGCGTCGCTTGCTCGACGACTTGGCCGCCGGACCGGTCCTGCCGCCACCACCATTGCGGCGGCGGCGTCCGGTCGAGCCAGTGTCCCATAACCAGCGCGGCCGGGTTGCCCGCAAGCAGGCCGCGTGCTTCCTCGACGGTGTCCAGGTAGCGCCAATGATAACCTACGGCGGTAGCGAGGTGATGCTCCTCGACGAGACAGGCAATGCGCTCTGCGGTTGCAACGTCGAGTGATAACGGCTTTTCGACAAAGAAAGGGAGACCTGCAGCGATGACTGTCGCTTCGACCTCGCCATGTGCAAAAGGCGGAATGCAGACATAAACCGCGTCGAGGCGCTCACTTTCGATCAGTTCTTCATGAGAGTTGTAGGCACGGGCGCCAAGCCTTCCGGCAAGATCGACCGCGCGCGCGAAATCGGGATCGGCGATGCCGATGATAGCGACGTCGTCCATACCGGATAAAACTCCGATATGCCTTGCAGCAATCCCTCCGGCTCCTATGAAGCCGATCCTGAGCCGTTCGTGTCCTCCTTTCATGCTTCGCACATCCTTTCCATCGTCGCGCGGTAAAGCGCCGAAATTTCGCGTCCCATGCGAGCCGCCGTGAACCGTTCTTCGAAGCGCTGCCTGGCTCGGATGCCGATAACCCGACTTGCAAGTCGGTCGGACAGAGCCTTGATGATCGCTGCCGCGATGAGGGAGGTATCGGCGGGAGGTGCGAGAAAAGGATAGTCCTGTCCTAGCGCCTCGACGGTGCCACCGACCCGGGTCGCAACGATAGGAATGGCGAGCGCCATCGCTTCCAGCACGACAAGGGGCAGGCCTTCGAAAAGCGACGGCAGCACAAACAGATCAGCGGCGGCGAGAAGATCCGGCACGTCCGCGCGTCGGCCGAGAAAAGCGACGTTGGACAGGTTCAGGGAAGCGGCCAGGGCCCGCATTGCCGTCTGTTCAGGGCCGTCGCCGACCAAGAGGAAAACAGTTTGCGGCAACTGAGACGACACTGTTGCCGCAGCCTGCAGCAAAGAATTGTACCCTTTCTGTGCCGTGAAGCGCGCGACCGTGATTACGATCCGCGCCTCTTCCGGGATCGAAAGGGCCGCGCGGGTTTCGCTGCGTGCTCGTCGTGCGACAGGCACGTCAATGCCGTTTCTGATGGTGACGATGTGGATGAAGCCTTCGGCCCGGTAGCTTGCAGCGGCCGCGTCCGAAACGACAACGAGCGCATCGGCAAGGGTCGCGGCCATGCGATGGCGGGATTTCTGTTCCGGATCGGTGATCAGGTAGGGGAGGTGCTCCGTACGCACGACGGGAATGCCCGCCTTCCGGCCGGCCTCGACCAGTTCGTGGCCTTCCCAGCCGATGCCGGCGTGGACGTGAAGGAGCGCGGGATGTCGCGACCTGACCCATGCAGCGAAGTGCTCTCCGAGCGCAATGGTCTCAAATCCCGCATCGGCGGCACGGGCGAGGAAACGTGGCCCGTCGCCGTGCGATGGGAAGGCGAGCACGATGCCATATGTGGGCACGAGCACGCCCGCGAGCGTCAGCATGTGTTCGCCCACGCCCGAGGGCACGGCACTGTCCGTGGCCAGCACGATCAGGCGAGGATCCTCTGTCATTCGGCCGCCGAGGTCCAGGTCTGGACGGCCTCCGACTTTTCCAGGCGGCGGAAGGTGGCAAGAGCCTGTCCGACCACCTGGTCCATATTGTAGTATTTGTAGGTGCCAAGACGGCCGACGAAGATCACATCGTCCTGTGTACGCGCCAGCGCTTCATATTGTTTGTAAAGCGTCTGATTCTCCGGCCGTGGGATCGGATAATAAGGATCGCCATCGGCGCGAGCAAATTCGTAGGAAATGCTCGTCCTGGCATGGCGCTGACCCGTCAAATGCTTGTATTCCGTTACGCGGGTGTAAGGCACCTCCTCCGAAGGATAATTCACCACCGCGACTGGCTGGTACTGCTCGCAGTCAAGTGTCTCGTGGTGAAACACGAGGCTTCGGTAAGGAAGGGGCCCGAACCGATGGTCGAAATACACATCGATGGGGCCGGTAAAGATCGTTCGGCGCGCCAGTTTCTCATGTCGCGTGTCGCGATGATCGACGCCGGTTTCGACACGGATGTTGTCGTGATCCAGCATGTTTTCGAAAAGCTGCGTGAAGCCTTCCGCGGGCATCGCCTGATACGTGTCGAGGAAATAGCGATCGTCGGTCGAGGTGCGAGTCGGAATGCGAGCGGTCACCGATTTGTCGAGTTCCGACGGATCAAGACCCCATTGCTTGCGCGTATAACCCTCGAAGAAGGTGCGGTAGAGATCGGTGCCAACCTGGGAGACGACCACGTCGCGTGAGGTGCGGATGTCTGCCACCGGCTCGGCGCGGGTGGCCAGGAACGCGGCAGCGCTCGCCTCATCCTGTAGCTCAACGCCATAGAGCCTGTTGAGTGTCGTGCGGTTGATCGGGATGGGCAGGAGGGTGCCGGCCACGGCCGCGAGCACTCGATGCTCATAAGGTCGCCACCGCGTAAAGCGCGAGAGATAGTCAAAGATTTCCTGGCTGTTGGTGTGAAAAATATGCGGGCCGTATTTGTGAACGAGGATGCCGGCTTCGTCGCGGAAGTCGAAAGTGTTGCCGGCTATGTGGGAGCGCTGGTCGCAAAGAAAGATCCGCTTACCGGACGCGGCGAGACGTTCGGCCAGCACCGAGCCGGCGAAGCCGGCGCCGACAATCAGGTAATCATAGGGGGTTCGGCCGCTTGGTCGGAAGATCACGGGCCTCGCCGGCTTTTCGGCCTTCCTCGCGATCGCCTCGTCAACCATCGAAGACATCCGCATGAAGGTCTGGTCCCAGGAGGTGCGCGCCAGGAGCGTATCGACGGCAGGTAGCCAGGCGTCCGGGTTGTGTGACAACGCAAGTGCGCGTTCGCAGGCGTTGACGAACGCATCTGCATTGCGGGCGATCAACACGCCCTCGACATCGGCGTAATGGCGAACAACATCGGCGACCGGCGTCGACACGACGGGCCGGCCGGCAGCGAGATATTCCGGTGTCTTGGTTGGGCTGATGAATCGCGTCGCCTCGTTTATTGCGAAAGGCATGAGCGCGACGTCCCAGCCGGACAGACAGGCCGGGAGCTCCGCATAGTCCTTGCGGCCGAGATAGTGGATGTTGCTCGCCTGGGGCAGCGCCGCAGGATCGATCTTGGCCACGGGTCCCACCATGACGATCGACCAGTTGGGCCGCGCCGCAGCCAGCGCCGCGATCAGGTCTAGGTCGATGCGCTCGTCGATCACGCCGTAATAGCCGAGTATCGGCTTTTGAAGCTGCCGCAGATCGGCGCCCGCATCGGTGAGCCTTCGGGCAACGGCGAAATGCGCGACGTCGACGCTCGAGGGAAACGGATGAATGTTGTCGTGTAGATGTCTCTTCGCCTCGAAGATGCTGTGGCCACCGGTGAAGACGGCGTCGGCGCGGCGCATGAGCATCGCCTCGCAGCTGCGCAGCTCCGGTGGTGCGAAGCGAAAGGCGGACAGCTCGTCCATGCAGTCATAGATCACTGCCGCTGCATCGAGGTGCTGTGCGACAGGATACATCATCGGCGTATAGAACCACAGGACCGGCCGATCGGCCCGGTGCAGAACGAGCAATTGGTCGAGCAGCCGCGATAAGGCGGCTTGCAGCCGTTCGCCCTGCCAAGCGTGCGGAACGCGAGGGCGTACCGCTATCACGCTGGTGTCATCGAACGCGTGGAATTCCAGATAGGGCAGATGATGATCGGTGGGGATGTGCTCTTCCCAGAAGAACACGGAGCGCTCGCGGCCAAAACGCTGCATGAGATGCTGCGGCCGCTGAAGGACGAAATCCCAGCGCAGATGCGAAAAACATATGAGCGGTGAGACTGTGTGATTTGATTGCAGCGCGACAGGTGAGGGTGAGACCGGAATGGTGGAATCGTTCAATATTCTCGACCTTAGATAGGCGACAGGGGTCTGTCGCGGGCTGGAAATTTTCCAGGTCAAGAACCTTGATGAACGTCGCTTGTTCCGGGCATCCGAGGCGGAAGCGGTTTTTATTTTAGCGCCTTTTAACATATGTTGATTTTTAGGCTTTCCGGAGCGAAGGGGCGCGTTCGCTACCACCAATTCGGTGACGGTAACGATCTTCCTCTTGGTGAATTGCTTCAGCGTGCGCGCCTTCTGACTGACATCGGCATCGCTGTCGTCGCCATCAATCAGCGCTGTTCAGACGACCCCGCGCAGCAAGCTTCCGGCTATCGCGGCATTGCTCCGCATTGCCGGACGTTATTGATGACGTCGTGTTTATGCATGGACGACCGAGCAAGAAATTCGCACCCAAACGCACGCTTTCGTGCTCGGCTGCTTCCCGCGATTTCCGCGAAAGCGTCGCTCACCCGTTGTTCTGAACGACCATGCACTCGTAGGATTGCGCTCGTAGCTCTTTGCAGGCCGAGGCTGCGGCAGACCGAGCATCGAAGCCGGTGAACCTTGCCCGGTAGAGGGTTGCCGCACCATTTGTAATCGCCTCCGTGTGAGGCGCGATGTGTTCGAAGCGGCCGGAGATACCCGTTTGTGCCTCCGACAGCAGCGCCAGTGCTGAATCTCGCGAATCCGTCGCCGCGATCTGCACCTCCCACGGACTGCGCTCCGCCGTCACTTCCTCTGATGCAAACGCCTGAATGATGTCTGCGACACCGTCGTCAGATGAGGCGATCTGAACATTCTCTTGCCGGTCGGCCGGCATCGGGATCGGAATATTCACTTTGGGTAGTGTGATCCCGGGTTTCCTGTTCGACTGGGCGATCGCGGCTCCGTTTCCTATGGTTGCCTTGGGCATCGCCGCATCCAACAGGGCCGCCATGCGATTGTCACGGCTTCGCGCCGTCTTTCCGCCTAGGACCACGCCGACTACGTGCCTGCCCTTGTCATTGACAGCCGTGACGATGTTGAAGCCGGAGGCATTGGTGAAGCCCGTCTTGATGCCGTCCATACCCTTGTATCGGTACATCAGGTTGTTATGTCCCCGGATGTGGCGGCCGCGGAACTTGAAGGACTTCGTCGAAAAGAGCGCGTACTCCTTTGGATAGTCGCGCTGAAGGGCCATACCAAGCTTGGCCATATCACGCGCAGTGGTGACTTGACGCTTGTCGGGCAGGCCGGAACCATTCCGGAAAGTGGTTTGCTTCATGCCGAGCGCCCGAGCCTTTCGCGTCAGAAACGTTCCACAATTTCCCTGTGGTCCAGCCAGGTGATCACACATGGCCTCCGCGGCGTCATTGGCGGATCTGATGATCATTCCCAAAACGGCTTCGCGCACGGTAAGCTTTTCGCCCGCCCGCAGGCCGAGCTTGGTGGGAACCGTCGCGGCCCCCCTTTTTGTCATCGTGATCCTTTTATCCCAGGTGAGGCGACCGTCGTGCAGCGCCTCGAAAGTCGCATAGAGCGTCATCATCTTGGTCAATGATGCTGGATAGTTCTTAACGTCCGCATTTTTGCTGCTGAGAACTTTTCCAGTGTTCGCATCAATCAAGAAGTGAGCATATCCAGCATAGACCGGCGCTACGGAAGTAATAGTTGCTGCGATTGCAATCGATATCTGCGCTCGGAATGACGTAAATATACTCCAGAATCCGCCATGCATCGCCTAAACCGCCCTGACACCGCCTTGTATTTTCGAACAGTTGTAGTGGCGTATTTCGGCAACGCGAACGCTAAAATTTTATCGGTTTGAATCTTGATTAAGAAATTATGAACAGCCTAGCGAGTTCGAGAGACAAGGCAAAGGAAGAGGAGACGTGACCGTCGAACAGCCGCTCTCAGCTTGTGAATGCGAACTTCCCCACGGCCAAACGTCGCCGAGTGTCGCGGCCGAGCTCCGCGGTGAAGCCCGGGAGACTGAGCGCATCGGCGGCGACGGCGCGGACGTTATCCTGAGACACGGTCCTCGTCGTCGATCAGAACGAGGCAGGCTCGCCGCATCTCCAAGGCACGAGGTTCAGATCTTGTCGCGGTCGGACCGGACGCAGAACTTCTCACCACAAGCCGTTATCGCTAGAAGCGATGAGTCGCAGCGCGAAGGCTTGCGTCCTCGCCTCTCCGATCGTCTCATCTGCTCACGCCGTGCCGCATCTGCACCAAGGTCGAGAGGCGGTTCTTGTCAAGCTGCGCTCTCGCGCTACCTCAAAACAGTGAACGTCGCCGGGAAACTCCGCGCGTCTTCATTGGTCTTCCTCGTGGCGATCATGAAGCGCGTTGCGACCGAGATGCCGATCCAAAAATTCAAGGGGGGACTGCTCCAAGCCTGCTCATTGAGAGAGAAATGCAATGAAAAAACCTTCAAGCGCAGGACATTCGAGGATCCGCACCGCCGATGTTACCCGCCGAGAGCTTCTCGAGACAGCCGCGATCACGGGGGCTGCCGTTGCGGGAGGACATTGGATGCCAGGAACAATACCGCAGGCCATTGCGCAGCAAGGTGGCGCGCCGCCCGCTAAGCTCGACGTCGTCTTGCGCGTCAACGGAACCGAGCATGCGTTGACGCTCGACTCTCGGACGACGCTGCTTGACGCATTGCGCGAGCACCTGAATTTGACAGGCTCCAAAAAGGGCTGTGGCCTTGGCCAGTGCGGCGCCTGCACGGTGCTCGTGGATGGCAAGCGCGTAAAATCCTGCCTGTCGCTTGCAGCACTTGTTGAAGGCCGCGAGATCACGACAATCGAGGGCCTGGCTCGGGGTGATGAACTCCACCCCTTGCAGGCCGCCTTCATCGAACGCGACGCTTTCCAGTGCGGTTATTGCACCTCCGGGCAGATCATGGCCGGCATCGCCTGCATCTCGGAGGGGCATGCCGGCTCGCCGGAGGAGATCCGCGAGTGGATGAGCGGCAATCTGTGCCGCTGCGGCGCCTACGACCACATAGTCGCCGCCATTCAGGACGCGGCGGAAACCTCTTCGCAGCCGAGGGGGTGAACCATGCACCCATTCATTCTTGAACGTCCGCGCGATATCAACGCCGCAGTGGCGCTTGGTGCGCAGTCCGGTCGCAACGATGCGCCCGTCGAATACATCGCCGGCGGCACCGATATGGTGCAGCTTCTCCAGGAAAACGTGCGCCGGCCCGATCGGCTGGTGAGCCTCGCAGGTCTTCTCGACAATCGCATCGAAGCAGGACCGCAGGGCCTCCGGCTGGGGGCCGCGGCCACGATGGCCGAGGTGGCGGCCCATCCCGGCGTGATCGAGCATTTTCCTGTCGTTTCCGAGTCGCTCTTGAACTCCGCGAGCCCCCAGGTGCGCAATCAGGCGACCATGGGTGGCAATCTCCTGCAGCGCACCCGCTGCCCCTATTTTCGAGATGTGGGCTATGCCGCGTGCAACAAGCGCGCGCCAGATTCCGGCTGCGCCGCCATGGATGGCGAAAACCGTTGGCATGCCGTGCTCGGTACCAGCGAGAACTGCATCGCGGTCCATCCTTCGGATCTCGCGGTCGCGCTGGTTGCGCTGGATGCCTCCATCGAGATTCAGGATGCCGGCGGGGAACACAGCGTCCCGCTCGCGGACTTGCACCGATTGCCTGGCAACACCCCGCACATCGAAACGATATTGCAAGCAGGCGAGGTGATTACCGCAATCACGGTGCCGGCGAGCCCGGCAGCGCGGCGCTCGCATTATCTCAAGGTGCGCGACCGCGCATCTTTCGAGTTCGCCGTGGTATCCGCGGCCGTGGTGTTGGACATGGATGGCGATCGCATCCGCCAGGCACGCATTGCCCTTGGCGGCGTTGCTCCCAAGCCTTGGCGCGTGCCCGATGTTGAAGCGGCCCTGGCCGGCGTCAGCCTCGATCCGGCGGAGCTCCGCCCCGCGGCTGCCCGGGTTGCAGAAGGCGCGCAAGGGCGCGGGCATAACGACTTCAAGATCGAACTCATGCAGCGCGCCATCGTGCTTGCGGTCGAAACCGCGGGAGCTCGCGCATGACCACCGCTATCATTGGGCAACCCATCAGCCGGGTCGATGGTCGCCAGAAGGTCACCGGCCAGGCTGCCTATGCCGCCGAGTTTGATCAGCCAGGTCAAGCCTACGCGGCGGTTGTGCGGAGCACGATCGCGTCCGGCCGCATCGCCTCGATCGAAACGGGAATAGCGGAGCGGACGCCCGGCACCATCGCCGTTCTCACTCATCACAATGCAACCAAGCTCGCCTATGCTCCGCATAAAGGATTCACGGATCCGAAAGTTGGCGAGCGTCTGCACGTATTGCAGGACGACCGGGTGAACCATCAGGGACAGCCAATTGCGCTTGTGATCGCAGAAACGCTGGAACAGGCAACCCATGCGGCGACATTGGTGCATGTCAGCTATGCGCCCGAAAACGGATCGACGGACTTCACCGTCGTTGAACCGGCCCTGCCGACACGGCAACAGACCGACCAAGGCTCGAGCCATCCGTCGGAAACGCGGCGCGGCGATCCCGAAGGCGCGCTCGCGGCCGCCGAGGTAAAGGTCGACGCCACCTATGTGATCCCGCGCGAAAACCACAATCCGATCGAAATGCACGCCACGATAGCCGCTTGGGAGGGTGACCGTCTGACGTTGTGGGACAAGACGCAATGGGTGAGTGGGGTGGCCGGGGAGATTGCCGCCATATTCGGCATTCCGTCAGAAAATGTCCACGTCGTTTCGCCCTTCGTTGGCGGTGCCTTCGGTTCAGGATTGCGGGCTTGGTCGCACGTGACGCTTGCTGCGCTCGCTGCGCGTGTTGCTGCACGGCCCGTGAAATTGATGCTGTCGCGCCGCGAGATGTATTACGGCACCGGATTCCGCCCCCATACGATCCAGCGGGTCGCCCTCGGCGCGTCGCGCGACGGCCGCCTCTCCGCCATCGTCCACGACGCTTATCAGGAGACCTCCACTTTCGAGGAGTACACGGAGGCACTCCTCGACGCGACCGGGTTCTTGCATTCATGCCCGAACGTTTACACCCGCCATCGCCTCGCGCGGCTGAACGTGCACACCCCGACCTGGATGCGCGCCCCAGGCGAGGCAAGCGGCGTGTTCGCGCTCGAATCCGCCGTCGACGAGCTCGCGGTGGCGCTTGACATCGATCCCGTCGAGCTCCGGCTGCGCAACGAGCCGGAACGGGACGAGTCCAAGAAGCTGCCGTTCTCGAGCCGCTCGACGCGGGAATGCTATCGGATCGGCGCCGAGCGTTTCGGCTGGAGCCGGCGCACCCCCGAGCCGCGCTCGATGCGCGAGGGAAGGTTGCTGTTAGGCTGGGGCATGGCAAGCGCGACCTATCCGATGAACTTCGCACCCGCGTCAGCAATGGCGCGGCTTCTGCCCGACGGGACCGCGGAGGTGGCGAGTGCGGCGAGCGATATGGGCCCGGGAACGTGGACGTCGATGACGCAGGTCGCGGCCGATACGCTGGGCCTGCCCATTGAGCGCGTCAAATTCACGTTGGGCGACAGTCGGTTGCCCAAGACGCCTCCCCATGGCGGCTCGATGACCATGGCGAGCGTCGGCAGCGCGGTCCAGGCGGCGTGTCGCAAGGCGCGGGAGGACGCGCTCGCACGCGCCGGCGCGAACGACCTGGCCGAAGCCATGCGGCGCATCGCCCAGCCGGTCGAGGCTTCGGCCGACATGAAGCCGAGCGATGCGAGCGAGCGATACTCCATGCATGCCTTCGGCGCCGTGTTCGTGGAAGTTGCCGTCGACCCGGATCTCGGGCAGACGCGCGTGCGGCGCATGGTCGGCGCTTACGGCGCCGGCCGCGTCGTCAACCCCAAGACGAGCCGCAGCCAATGCATCGGCGGCATGATCGGCGGCATTGGCATGGCTCTTATGGAGCATTCCGTCGTTGATGCGCGCAACGGCCGGATTGTGAACGCCAACCTGGCCGAATATGCGTTGCCGGTTCATGCCGATGCTCCGCCGGTCATGGACGTCGTCTTCGTGGACGAGCATGATCCGCACGTGAACCCGCTCGGCGTGAAGGGGTTAGGAGAGATCGCCATTGTCGGTGTCGCATCGGCCATCACGAACGCCGTCTTCCACGCCACCGGCAAACGCATCCGCGAGCTGCCCGTCACGCCGGACAAGCTGCTGTGATCCCGGCGCAGCGACAATATCGAGGCTTGCTACAGAGCGAAAGAGTACTCGGATTTCAGGTAGGCGCGCAAAGATCCAAGGTCCGGCTTCGCCTCCTTGATCTGCACCGACCCGGCAGGCTCCTTGAGTCCAGTGGAAGAACTGACGACCACCACGGGACCTTCGTTCGTGAACTCCTGAATGTCGTTGAGCGCAGCGAAGGCCGCACTCGCAGCGAATTCCTGCCAAAGGCCTTGCCGTGCCAGCGCCGCATGGGCCACGGCTGCCGCCTCGTCCGTCACCAGCATCGGGATGCCATTGCTGTCGCGAATGGCAACCACGGCCCTGAAGCCGTTAACCGTACATCCGGTCCCTGACTGGATGGTGGGAAGCGCTTTGACCGTCGTTGCCTCCTTGCCGGCCTTTAATGCATGGAACAACGGACCCCTAGCGGCAGGTTCGGCCGAGACGAGCTGCGGAACTCTTTTCGTCAGGCCGAGGTGCTTCGCTTCCCAGAACCCCTTGAAGATCCCATACAACATCTCGCCATACCCGGTTGGCACGATTACGGCCGCCGGCGGCTCGCCGTCAAAGGCGGCCAGGATCTCGTAGGCGATCGTCTTGTAGCCTTCCGGTCCCCAAGGATGGCCCGTGTGAAAAGTGGTGAGATTGCTTACGGGATAGGTGCCGGGCACTTCCCGCAGCGCCCGCATTGCGGGCCACCTGGCCTCGACCGGCAAGAAGACCGGATAGGCACCGTAGCCGATGATCATGTCCCGGAAAGCCGGACTGACGTCCGGCATCGTGATGACGATGCAGTTCAGTCCCGCACGAGCTGCCATCGCCGCGGCGGCGACCCCATGGTTGCCGGACGAGGCCACTATGATGGTCGAAGCGCCTTCAAGAAGCGCAGCGCTGGTCGTGTATTTGTTGAGCCTGTCCTTGTGGCTCCACGTCGGATTGCGGCTTTCGTCCTTCACGAAGACGCCGCGATCTCTGAACCGTTCGGGAGCGATTGAGGAGACATCCACCAATGGCGTCGATCCCACGGGCATGGATGCACCGGGATGAAGAGGAGGCAGAAGCCGCTGCCAACTCTGCGAGGCCCCAGCGGTCGTGAAGCTCAAGCCGTTCGCCTTCTCGTAGTCGAAGGTCAGTTCCAGCGGATATTGCATTTCCGCTGTGGAGGTGATGGGGCAGCCCGACAAATGCGCCGGCAGCAGCGGAAAAACAGGATTGCCAGGGCCAAATGACCTCTGCCCTGTCGCCAGGGAGACCGTTTCGTTCGTCACCGACATCTCGTTTCTCCAGTTGCTGCCGTGGATTTCGGCGGAATTCCAATTCTTCGAAGCCGATTGCCCGGGTAGTCCGCCCGGGCGAAATCGTTGGGCAGCTCTGGCCCTGTTATCTTGGCTTTAGCTGGATTGCTCGATCAGGAGAGCACAAACAGCTCACGCGAGATCGTCGTGATCGGCTCGTATCCGTTCGCTGTGACGCGAATTGTGTCCTCGACCATCATCCCGTCGAGATTCAACTCGTAGTAAGGCGTCTCCACGCACAGGCACATGCCTTCGACCAGTTCCGTCGTGTCGATCGAATTGATCAAGGGCGAATCGTATGTGCGCAGGCCGATCCCATGGCCGCAATGCTGGCGTTTGTAGTGCGGAATGCCATTCTCCTTGACGGCCTTCATCGCGATTGCGAAAAGCTCATTTGCCGCGATACCGGCCTTGACTGCCGCCAGCTCCTCTTCAAGGCCTATGGCGAGCGCCTCGTAGGTTTTTCTTTGTCGTGCATCCGGCTCGCCGAATACAAAGGTTCGCGCCATGTCGGACCAGTATCCGTCGACGGTGCAGCCTGCATCGATCCGGATCAGTTCGCCCTTGGCGATTGGCCTGTTCGTCGCATATGCATCGGCCAGCGCCGATCGTGGCCCGGACGTTACGGACACGAAGCGGGGTACGCCTCCGCCAGCCACCATGCGTTCGGCGATAAGGGCTGCGAGATCGATTTCCGTCATCCCGGCATGGGCATTGTCGATGAGCTTGCGAAAACCATCCTCGACCAGCATTGTCGCTCTGCGCAGGCGCTGCACCTCGCCAGAGGTCTTGGTGGCGCGTGATGCTTGAAGGTTGCGCGTAATGTCGACGACCTTCGCCTCTCCCAGCAATTCACGACCGAGGTTCCAGAGGAGGTCCCCATCCGCGCGATCGACTCCGACGAGCCCGCGCGATGGCTGTAGCGTACGAAACACGTCCACGGCAGCATCGTCGAAGGTCGCAGTTGGACGTAGGTTGTACCCCTTCGGTTCTTTGTCGCCGGCCGTCTCGAAATAGAACTCTCCATAGCGATGGATCAGGCTTGGGTCCCCGAGCACTTCGAAAGCAGGCCCCGCGTCGGCAGCGCTGACGAGGAGAGAGGCGCGTTCGCGTGTCGCGAGCACTGCTGAACGGTAGTGCGGCGCCACGTCATGTGCCATGCTGACGTAGCCAGAGAGGTAGGCCTTGTTGGCACTGTCGGACGACACGATGAGCTCGACATCATCCGACACCTCGCGAAAGACCTTGCCTCGGAGCTCGCGCGCCAGTTCCGTCATGGCGGGGAGATCAGTCATGTTTCCTCACTTCGGATTGTCTCTTAATTGGTTGGCTGGCTGAGCGGTTCGGCGCCGAGATAGGCACTTCGAATTCGATCGTCGGCCAGGATCTGGTCAGCCGGTCCTTCGAACGCGATCTCGCCCTGAACCAGGACGGCTGCCCGATTGGACACGGCGAGAGCCACGCGCACGTTCTGCTCGACTGCTATAATCGTCATTCCCGCATCCCTGAGCTCGGCCAGCTTTTCGAACACGGCAGCTTGCATCCTGGGCGACAGGCCGAGTGACGGTTCATCGACAAGGAGACATTTGGGTCGCGTCTGGAGGACCATCGCCATTTCAAGCAGCTGCTGTTCGCCTCCGCTCAGGTTTCCGGCCATGGACGGCATCAGCGGCTTGAGGGTGGGAAAGAGACCGAGCACGTAGTCGAGTGCCTCGGGTCGTCGGGCGACGGGCACCGAGTGTGCCGCCACCGCCAGGTTTTCAGCCACGCTCATTCTGTCGAAATTGCACCGTCCCTGCGGGACCAGGGCAATCCCGGCCGCGTATCGCTCCAGAGGTGTGGTCTTTTCTATGGATTTGCCCGCGAAGACGATGTGGCCGGCGTAAGTCTTGGTCAGACCGTAGCAGGCGCGTAACAATGTTGACTTCCCGGCGCCGTTGGGACCCACGAGCGTCATCATCTCGTTTTGCGGAATATCGAGATAGACCTTACGGACGATCGGCGGCCCGCCATACCCGGCGACAAGCCCCTCGCATCGGAGCAGCGGATCAGTCCCCGACATTGGCAGCACCTCCCAAATAGGCTTCCAGTACTGCGGGATCATTCCGGATCTGCTCCGGTGTCCCCTGGATAAGCCGCTTCCCGCGATCCATCACGACGACGCTGTCGCACAGACGCATTACGAATGGGATGTTGTGTTCGATGATGAGGAACGTGGTGCCGCGCTCGTTGACTGCCTTGATGATGTCGGCGATCTCCATCGCACGCGTGGGGTTCACGCCGGCGACGGGTTCATCGAGTATCACCAAGCGCGGGCTCGACATGAGAATGCCGGCGAGCGAAAGCAACTTCTTCTGTCCGTAGGACAATTCGCCCGCCAGGTCGTGAGACTTCGGCGCCAGTCCAACCAATTCGAGGAGATCATGAGCCTTCGCCTCTGTTGCCTGTTCAGTGCGCCGGAATTGCCGCGTTCGCGCAAGCGCGTGCCAAGCCGTCGTACCATCGAAGCTCTGCATGGAAAGCTTGACGTTTTCGAGCACCGTGAAGGAATCGAAGACCCGGATGGCCTGAAACGTTCGCATGAGACCGCCTCTTGCGATCGTCTCGGGCGCCAGACCGGCGAGCGGCTTTTCGGCCATTCCCACATGACCGGTGAAGCTGCGGTCGAACCCGGTGATGCAGTTGACCGACGTTGTCTTGCCGCATCCATTCGGTCCAATGAGGCCCGTGACGGAGCCTTGGGCGACATCCAGATCCAGCCCGTCGACAGCATGGACGCCTGCAAAACTTCTCCGCAGATCTCTCACCTGGAGCAGACCGGCGGCTGCTAGGGCTGGGGTTGCAGCGCCGTTCATGGCGAGACCTCCACACTGGCAGCGGCTGGTGTGGTTCGACGGGTGCGCGCCTTTCCGGCCAGGCCGGCGATGCCGGTCGGCATCAGCAGCACTGCGGCCATCAGGATTACCCCGTAGCTGATCATCCTCAGCTCGTTCGGCGTTCTCAATATTTCTGGCAAGACGGTGATGAGAAGGCCGCTGAACACCACTGGCCAGAAGCTGCCAAGGCCGCCAATGATCACAATCACGAGGATGACCTGCGTGAAGTAGACATCGAAGATAAGCGGATCGACGATCGTGACGTAGAAGACGTAAAGTGCTCCGGAAAGAGCGGCGAAGACGGATGCCAGCGCGATGGCGACGAGCTTCCATACCGTCACCCGCACTCCCAGCGAGCGCGCGAGCGTCTCGTCATGCTTGATCATGCGAAGCGTCTTGCCGATTCGCGATGTGACCACGATCCAGATCGCGCCTAGCGAAACGGTTGCGAAGGCAAGTGTGAGATAGAAGAAGCGCGTCGGCGTGCCGAAGCTGAAGTCAATTTCGCCAAAGCCTATGCTTGGCGCCGGCAGGCCCGGGATCCCCATTGGTCCGTTCGTGAGATCGATCCACTCCTGGGCGAGCATCTGCATGAGCAGCGTGAAACACAGAGACACGATGACGAATGCGTGGTTGGACAGTCGCAGAGCGGCGGCCCCGATGAGGATTGCGCCCGCAGCCGCGACGAGGGCGGCCGCGATCATTCCCTCCCAGATCGAGCCGCCTAGCCGAGTCACGACGAGGGCCGCCACATAGCTGCCCACCCCCCAGAAGCCGACCTGGGCTAACGACAGCAGTCCCGCATAGCCGTAGACGATGTTGAGGCTCATTGCGAAGACCGTGAAGATCATGGCGGTGATGCCGATCGTCAGAAAGTAGGACGACTGCGTCAGGAACGGCACGATGATGCCGGCGGCCAGAAAGAGCGCGGCCAGCAGTGCGTTCCAGGAAACCGAACTCGTGCTGGTCATCGGCCTAGCCCTTTCTCATGGCGAGGGCAAACAGCCCCTGTGGGCGGATCAGCAGCACGACGATCATGCCCAGGAACGCGATGGCGTTCTGCCAGACGATGTTTGCGAAGCCCCCTACCACGCTCTCCAGAATCCCGAGACCCAGGGCGACAACGGCGGCACCCATCACGTTGCCCATGCCGCCGATGATAACGATGGCGAACACCTTGAGCAGGAGCGCCTGGCCGACGATCGGCTGGAAGACGTAAAGCGGTATGAGGATTGCCCCGCCCATGGCGCACAGAACCACGCTCAGCGTGATTGCCTTGCGTGCCACTTTCTCCGGGTCGAGACCGATCATCAGCGCTGCCTCGCGGTTCTGTGCCACTGCGCGCAAGGCACGACCACTGTTGGACCGCGTCAGGAACAGATAGAGGCCGACAAAGACGACAATGGCTATGGCGCCCGCAATCGCATGTCCGTAACTCAGCCGGACGGAGCCGAGGGTGAGAGCCCCGGTGGGGATATCAGTCGTTACCATCATGGGCGTTGCAGTGAAGATGTACTGCACCCCGTTCAGGAGGATGATGGAGAGGCCGAGTGTCAGAAGAAGGCTTTTTTCGAATATCGCCATCTGGCCGCGCTTCGACGACAAGACCGCCAGCAGGCCTCCGGAGACAAGCCAGCCGACCAACGCTGCTGCGAGCACGATCAGCGCAAAGCTCGCCATGTAGCTCCCACCGAGGAACGGCACTGCGACAGCCATCGCGTACATCGCCAACATGACCATTTCGCCATGCGCGAAGTTCACGATGTGGAGAATGCCGAACAGCAGTGCCAGGCCGGTCGCGATCAGCCCGTATATCAAGCCGACCACGATGCCGTTCACGATGAGCTGCAGAAGGAATTCGTAGCTCATTGCCGCCCTTACTTCGTTGGGAACACGTCTTTGACGCCGAGCACGCGATCCTTGACCGTGATGATGACGGCATTGTTGTGTGCCTGGTTGTGATCGTCGAAATCCACCATCGCGCCGATCATTGACTTGTAGCTGGTCTTCGCGAGGGCCTCGCGAATGGCGGCAGGGTCGGTGCTGCCCGCCTTTTCAATCGCTTTGGCGAGGATATGCAGGGATTCATACCCGGCGAAGGTCTCGTACGTCGCGCTCTCCCCGTATTTCTCCAGAACGCGAGCCGTGAAAGCCTTGTTCTCCGGCGTATCGACCGTTGGAGAGTATGGGAATGCCGTGACGGCGTCGTCGTAGGCACCCTGCTTGATAAGTTCCGCAAAGGTGTCTCCATCGAGGCTGAGCTTGCCTGTCATGATCGCCTTAAGACCCATCGAGTGTGCCTGCCTGGCGAAGTTCGCATTGTCGGCATGCGCCTGGTAGACGGCCACGGCCTGCGCTCCGTTGTTTAGCAGCCTGGCGATGATCGTCGTGAAGTCGGGAGCGCCAAGCGGGTGGAAGTCCGTCGAGACGACCTCGAAACCCTTGCCCTTTGCCGCCTCGGCGAATGCGTCCGCGCCGCCGCGGCCATAGTCCGTGCTTTCGGCCACGACCGCGATCTTCTGGATGTTACCCAAGCTCGCGAGATAATTGACGTTGGCGACGGCCAGTTCTCGATCCGATGGGTTCAAACGAAACACCCAAGGGTTCCCGCCAGCGCCCGAAAGCTCCGAGATCTTGGGATTGGTGGCAATCGATGAGATGAGCGGAACTTCGGCCCGCTGGAACAGCGTCATGGTCGCGAGAACGGCCGAGCTGCACTGCTGGCCGAGCACGGCCGGAACACCGGCCTCAAGCAACTTGTTCGTCACCGTCACGGCAAGCGAAGGGTTGCATTGATTGTCCTCGTACAGGAGCTCCAGAGGCTTGCCCAGCACACCGCCGGTCGCATTGATCTCCTCTAGCGCGAGCTCGAGCCCCCTCTTTTCCTGCAGCGCGCCGTGCGCCACCGGGCCGGTGATCGGCATCGCGGCACCGATCTGGATTTTTTCCTGCGCGTGAGCTGCGAAAGTAGCAGCACATACGACAAGGCCCGCGATTGTAAGGTTTCGTAGCATGTTGGTCCCCATTTCTTGATTGTGGTTGCTTGCCGAACGTCCGGCACCGCGGCTAATCCGCCCGCTCATCTCTCCAGCGGTCGATGAGAGCGGTGGTGCAGCCGAGACTGCGCGAAATCTTGTGCGCAGCCTCAATTGCAAGCTCGACGACGCGATCGTGAGGGATGCTGATAGTGCCCATCGCGTAGGCGAGGCTGAGGCCTGCTACGATCGCTCCTGACTCGTTGGCGATCGGCGCAGCAACCGAAATCACACCGGGAAGATTCTCCTCTCGCACCTGAGAATAACCTGCCCGACGGATACTCGGGAGCTGCGCGAGGACAGTCTCCGGATCAATGATCGTATGCTCTGTCTTCTTGGGCAGCGGGCTGTCGCCGAGGAGTGCGCGGGCCTGCCTCACCGGAAGTGCAGCGAGGAGTATTTTGCCTAAAGCCGTGCAATGCATCGAGAGGGGCTCCCCGGCGTCCACGCGCAAAATGATCCGACGGCTGGGAACCGAAAGAAGATATATGCCTCGGTCTCCCGAGATCGCGCCCAGATAGCCGTTCAGGCTCTCCTCGTCGGCCAGCTTGCGAAGAATGTCGTGGGCGCTGCGCATCAGACCGTCGGCGTTGCGGTTGGACGCGCCAAGGGCCATCGATCGATGACCAATCCGATAACGCCGGGTCGAAGGATCCTGCTCAACGAAGCCGTAAGACGACAGCGTATTCAGCAGTCGCTGCACGATGGCCGAACTGAGCTCCAGATGCCTGCCGATTTCGCGCACGCCCATGGGAACTGGGGAAGCATCGATCACCATCAGGATGTCCAGGCCGCGCGCAAGAGATTGGCTGATCGATTTCATGTGTTCCTATTATCGGAGCATCGTTCCTATTTTTATTGAACATATGAGTCGCCGGTGAGTCAAGGCAGGAGATCCCGACGGAGGCGAAAAATCCGATCTGGAGGGTAGGGCTGTTTCCTATCTCTCATTTGCTTGAGAGGAATTTCCCAGTCTGCGGCGAGCATGCGCGGCGCGTCGATCGCAACGCGCAAGCCGCTCGTCGCGAGGGGAAGCCCCTTGTGAACGCGGCAATGGTACTCCTCCAACGAGCTGGCCCGGGACTTGAGGCACCACCTGCGCAAAGACGAAGGTGCCGGACGCTCGCCTGGATGCTGTCGCAAGCTTGACAAGGCATGGCGTCCACGCCAGCCTTTGGGCAGTGGAGGAACCAGAGACATGACGCCAACCGATGAAAGCCTGAACGAACTCGATCCCAATGCCCATAACGGCATTGCCAAAGTCGCAGAGGCTCTTTCGGCCGTCCTGCTTGTCACGCTCGGCCTGATGCTGCTGGGCTCAACGATGATGCGTCACGTCGGAATGGGCGATCCGCGCCTGTTCGAATTGACCCGTGTCGCGTTCGTCTATCTGGTCGGCTTCTCCGCAATCGCTGCCTATCTGCGGGTGCAGAACATCGTGGTGCCGGGTATCTGGCGGATGAACTCCGCTACACACCAGGCTGCCTGTACATTTATCTGTGGTGTACTGACTTGGCTCACCGGCCAGTACATCTATTCGACAGGGTGGGAGACCGACACCATGTCGCTCCTGCAACTGCCGGAAAACACTCCCTATGTGCCGGTGTTCCTGTTCGCGTTGGCGATCACGCTCCTGAGCGCCGCGCGCATGGTGCGCGCATTTCGGAGCGATGGTCCTTCTAGAGTCTAGATCCGGCTCGGTATAAGCAAGACCCAGCTTTCGGTACGAACACTTCTATAGTTCAGCCGATTTCGATACGTAGCGCGCCGTTGGCCAGTGACCGGCCTCTATCCGCGCGCGAGCGGTGTCGTGCAGGATCTGAACCACGACCTTCATGCCGACGGTCGCGCGATGGTCCGCGCGCCGCGCCATCGCCCAGTGCATGGACAGGCGCGTGAGCGGGGCGGCACTGATTCTCCCTCTCGCTATGTCCTCGGCAAGCGCGGAATAGGGTAGCACGGTGAAGCAGCGGCCGGTTGCGGCGATTGCGATCATCAGGTGCGTACTGCTGGCCTCGATCCTGAGATCAAGCGCGCGCTGGGCCTTTGAGAAATGCCGCGCCAGGATCATGGTCACGCCGTTCTGGGGGCTTGCCTGGACGAGGGGGAGGTCCAGCAGCTTTTCTACGGCGAAGCGTTCGTTGCGATCCAGTTCGAAACGTGGTGCGCCCGCAACGAAGAGCTTTTCCGTGACAAAGGGCAGCCGGGTGAGGCCGGCACCATATTCATCGGCCGAGAGAACGCCCAGGTCGAGCAGCCCCTGATTCAGCTGGTCACGGATCTGGTGTGGCGCGCCTTCGAAGATCCGCAATCGGAGCTTTGGTGCCGTTTCCCACAGTCGGTCCACGAGTGCGGCGGCAAGCATCGCATTGAGCGGAGTGGGAAGACCGACTGCGATCTCGCCTTCCGGCTCGCTCGCGCTCGCGGTTATCTCGTTGCGGATTTCATCGATATCGCGCAGCAGCTTCTCTGCACGTTTCCTCAGCACTCGACCTGCGTCGGTGAGCGCAACGCCGCGACCGTGGCGTTCGAAGAGCCGTGCGCCGACCTCGCCTTCGAGCAGCTGCATCTGCCTGCTCAATGCAGGCTGCGTCAAATGCAGTTGCGCGGACGAGCGGCTCAGGTTTCCCATCTCGGCAAGTTTCAGAAATGACTTCAGTAGCTTAGGTGTCATCGGGAAGCGCCCAAGCGATGAGTTTATTTTATATCTTTTATGCGGATTAAAAATTTGTCGCAATGGAGTCGCGAAGCTAGTCTTTCCCGAAATGCCGACGATGATCGGCAAACGTACCGGCGAATATCCGGACGATAGGGAGGTTTGAGCATGCGACTGCGGCCGGCAGCGCCATTCCCGATCCATTGTACGAGTGGCTGCCCGAAGCGGGTCGAACCGGCAACTCTATCCACATACCCGTCAATTGGCAGGCCGGAATGACGGCGGCGCTTGTCATGTTCGTGGTCATGATAGGCCTGATCGTGCTGGGTTTCGACGTAGCCCTCTCCATGATCGGGGCGTCCGCGATTTACGTGCTGATCACCTATCTCACCGAAGGTCAGAACCTCAGTTCCATCCTGCCGCAGTTGATGGGCGACGGCATAAACGCCGAACTGCTGTTTGCCGTACCGCTCTTTGTGCTGATGGGCAATCTGATGCACACCAGCGGCATAACCGAGACATTGATGCGCGCGCTGCTGAAGGGACTGCACCGGCTTCCTGGCCCGCTGGGATATGTCAATGTGCTGGCCAATATCGTGATGTCGGGCATGTCGGGTTCGGCGATCGCCGATGCTGCCGCAACGAGCACCATTCTTGTGCGGCCCATGGTCAGGACCGGCTATGACCCTGCCGAGGCGGGTGCCTTGACCGCGGCCGCGGCGACGATCGGACCAATAACACCCCCCAGCATCCCTTTCGTTCTGATCGGCGGCCTGGCTGGTGTCTCGATCGGGCAGCTCTTCGTAGCCGGCATCCTTCCGGGTGTGCTGGTCGCCCTCATTCTGATCATGTGGGTCGGCTTCCGCGCCCGCAATCTTCCGAAAGTCAAGGTCGAAGAGATCTTTCCGCGACGTACCGGTCCCGTTCTGTCGGCGATCCAGCTTTCCTTCGCCATCCTGCTGCCGGTCGTCGTCGTCGGCTCGATGGTGACAGGCGCGGCGACAGTGACGGAATCGGCCGCGATCGGCTGCGCACTGGCGGTGATCGGCCTTTTGACCGTGTTCAACGTACGTGACTGGAAAGCCACCTATCGCGCCCTTGTCAGCTCGGCCACGAGCGTCGGCGCGATCCTGATCACGGTCGCGGCCAGCGCGCCCATAGGCTGGATCCTGGCCCGCGAAGGCATTGGCAACTATGTCGGCGATTTTCTGCAGATGATGGCTGCCACCCCTGTGCTGATGTGGTTCGTGACCGTCACGGCCTTGCTCATTCTCGGCCTCGCGCTCGAGCCGATACCGCTCATCCTCATCCTGACGCCGATCATCTATCCGCAACTCGGTGGGATGGGCGTCGACCCCGTGCATTTTTCGGTCGTCATGACGCTGGCCCTGATGATCGGGCTGATATCGCCGCCGGTCGGCATAAGCCTCTTTACCGTGTCGCAGGCCTCCGGCGTGCCGCTCAAGCCTCTGTTGCGGGCATCATGGCCGTTCGTCGGTCTGCTCGGTATCGGCGCCTACATCCTGGCACTCGTGCCCTGGATCTCGCTCTGGCTGCCATCGCTCTTCTTCTAGCTTTAAAGGGAGGAAACAACGTGATCAGGAATATCGTAAGGTCGGCATCGCTGATGGCAATCGCCTTCGCCGGCTTGTCCTATGCTTCCCTGGCTCATGCCATTACGCTGCGGGCGGCGGACGTGCAGGCCAACACCGCCTATGAAACCGGGCTGAAGTCCTTTGCGGCAAAAGTGGAGGAAGCCACACAAGGGCGCGTCACCGTACAGGTGACCATGGGCACCGCGCTCGGCAGCGAGGCCGACATCGTCAAGCAGGTTCGTCAGGGCACGCTCGACATCGCCCAGGTCGGCCTGTCGGGCTACGACAAGTTCCAGCTCTTCTACATCCCGTTCCTGTTCGACAAGGACAAGATGATGGATTTCACCAAAAGTGAAATTGCAGATCAGTGGAAGAAGGACGTGTTGAAGGACTGGAACGTCCATCTACTCGAATACATTTACTTTGGGCCACGCCACATCACGGCAAACAAGCCCATCCTGAAGCCGGAAGATCTTCAGGGAGTGAAGATCCGCGTCCCGCAGTTCCCGACGATGGTGGACGCCTTCCAGAAGTGGGGTGCAAACGTCATCGCCATGCCGGTGGGTGAACTGTATATATCGCTGCAGACCGGCACGATCGACGCGCAGGAAAATCCGCTCAACTTCGTCGTGGGCACCAGCCTGTTCGAAGTCCAGAAGGCACTTTCCCTCACAGCTCACGTCCAGGCGCCGCGTTTCCTGTTCATCAGCGATCAAGCCATGCAGCGCCTGACCCCCGAAGACCAGGCCGCCTTACGCAAGGCGGCGGCCGAGGTTGCTGCCGATACGCAGAAGGAACTTCTTACGTCCGAGGAAAAGTATCGTCAGACGCTCAAGGACAAGGGCATGACCGTGCACGAGGTCGATCCTGCTTCGTTCATCCCGCTCGTCTCCGATGTCGGCAAGGACGCTGCCGAAAAGCTCTGGGGTCCCGGTGTCCTCGACAAGATCCGCCAGGAATACGGACCCAAGAAGTAGGCCATGACCGTGACACGCACCGCTTCGGCCCCGGTCTCGCGGGTAACCGCGCCGCTTTTTGTCCCCGCCCTCGACGAGCGCAAGCTTGCCAAGGCCATGGCCATCGCACAGGCCGTCATCATCGATCTCGAGGATGCGACGGCCGACAGCCGCAAGGCGGAAGCCCAGCAATGGGTTGCGCATCTTGGTCCCGACAGGGGGCAGCAGCGGTGGGTGCGGGTCAACAGCGTCGACACCGGCATGTGCAGGGAGGATATCCTGGCGGTCGCCCCCGTGGCATCGGTGATCGTTTTGCCCAAATGTCAGGGTAAATCAGACATCGATCTGGCGGTCGGTGCCCTCCATGCGGTAGGTGCGGACAGCGTTCTCGTGCCGATCGTGGAGACTGCGATCGGCATCGAGGCAGTGCTGGAGATCGCACGCGCCGCGCCCGGCCGGATCGCACGACTGGCATTGGGGCTTGGCGACTTCTCCAAGGACATGCAGGTTGTCTGGGAACCCGGAAGCCCCTTGAGCGAGCACGCCCGCTGTCGCGTCGCCATTGCGTCGCGAGTGGCGGGGCTCGCCAAGCCGATCGATTCCGTCATTCCACGTCTGGACGACATCGGCATGTTGCGCGACGACATTGCCCGCGGTCGGGCTGCGGGCTTCGGCGGCAAATTCTGCATACATCCCACCCAGCTTGACGAAGTGATTGCCGGCTTTCGCCCTTCGGAAGAGGAACTCGGCCTCGAACGGCGCAAGGTCGAAGCTTTCGTCGAGGCGCTTGCCAGCGGCACGGCGGCGGTCGTGGTAGATGGCCACTTCGTCGACTACCCCGTGGCCGAACTCGCCGAGGCAAGGCTTGCCGCGGAAGGCCGCGCCACCGGCCTGCTCGCGCCTCGCCAGTCATCCTGAATCACAGATAGCGAAAGCTGCAAATGTCTCAATCCAAACCTCGCATTGTCGAATTGCTGACGCGCGATGGTCTTCAGACCATGGTGCATGAGAGCGGCTGGCACGTTCCGACCACGGCCGACAAGGTCGCTTTCATTCGCAAGGCGGCGGAAGCTGGTGTGCCGGAGATTGAGATCACCGGCTTCGTGCATCCCAAGGCTGTGCCGCCGCTGGCCGATGCGATCGATGTCGCACGCCAGGTGTCCGGCATGAAGGGCACGGTCATCCGGGCGCTCGTGCCCAACTACAAGGGCGCGCTGAATGCATTGGAGGCGGGCGTGCCGAAGTTTTCCTGCCTCATCGTGGGCAGCGAGACCTACCAGAAGAAGAACTCCAACATGTCGATCGCAGACAATGTCCGGGAGATAGAACGGATCGCGGAATTGGGACGCCGTGAGGACCGCGTCGTGTCCGTCGGCATGGGTATCTGCTTTGCCTGCCCTTACGAAGGCAAGATCCCCCTCAAGGCGATCATGGACTTGATCGACCAGTTCGTCGCCTTCGGCATCGATGAGGTCTCGATCGCCGACAGCATCGGTCATGCAAGCCCGATCGACATCCGCGAGAGGGTGGACGCGATATTGCAGCGGCACCCGCATCTCACGCTTGGCCTGCATCTTCACGACTCCAGCGGCATGGCGTTGGCCAACATCTATGCGGGATGGCTGGCAGGCGCGAAGATCTTTGAAACCTGCACAGGGGGCTATGGTGGCGGCATCGCCATGCCGATCAGCGTCAACGGAATGGGCAACGTCGCGACCGAGGACGTCGTCAACCTCTTCCATTCGATGGGCGTCGATACCGGCATCGATCTAGAGAAGATCCGCAAGGCCGGCCGCTGGTTTGCCGACCTCGTCGGCGTACCGCCGCGCTCGCGCATCGCCTCCAACGGCACTCTCGCCGATCTCAACAGGATTGGCCGCAAACTACTGGAGCAGCAGTCATGAGTCCAAACACCCGAACGCCTCCGGCCCTAACCTTTGGGGGTCTGCTTCGAGCCAATGCTCGCGACCATGGCGAGCGCCGGGCGATCCTGTTCGAAGGCGAAACCATCACCTGGCGCGACCTGGACGCCACGGCCGACCGCTTTGCCAAGGCTCTGCTCGCTTCGGGCATCGGCCACGGCGACATGGTTTCGATCCATGCCGCAAACCGCCCGGAATGGCTTTACATCGCCATGGGCTGTGCGCGCATCGGTGCGCGCCTTTCGCCGCTCAACACGTTCCACCTGGACGACGAGATCTCACAGCAGCTCGCCCATTCGGAGGCACGCCTGCTCTTCATCGTCGATCGCATTCGCCGCAAGACCTATGGCGAGATGTGGCAGCGGCTGCTGCCCGAGCTGAAGGAATCGTCCCCGAAGCACTTCTCGCGCTTCCCTACGGTGGAGAAGGTGGTGCAGCTACGCGGCGATGGCCACCCGGGCACCATGGACCTCAAAAGCTGGCTTGCCAGCGGAAATGCTGTTTCCGACGCCGCTCTGGCAGAAGCCGAGGCAAAGGTCTCGAAGGATGACGATCTCTACGTTCTCTATACCAGCGGCTCAACGGGTGTGCCGAAAGGTGTTCGGTTGCGCCATGGCGATGCGCTGATGAACGACTTCCTGATCGGCGAGCGCCAGGGACTAACGGAACAGGATTGCACCTGGATCGCGACCCCGATGTTCTATGGTCTGGCGACGATCAATGCCATTCCCGCTATCTGGACGCATGCCGGCGCAATCCTCCTGCAAGAGATATTCGAGCCGGGCGAAGCGCTGGAGGCTATCGAGAAATACCGCCCGACGACCTATGTCAGTCTGGCCAACATGACGCGGGCGCTCTACCAGCATCCCGATCTCCACAAGCGCGACATCTCTTCGTTGAAGAAGGGCATTGCCGGCTTCTCGACCGAGGATCTTCGTATCGCCATAGAAGGGTTAGGCATCACACATTGCTGCGCGATGTATGGACTGACCGAGACCTATGGCAACTGCTTCATCACCCATTGGCAGGACTCGGTCGAGACTCGCACGACCTCTTCCGGCCACCTTCTCGAAGGCTGGGAATACCGTGTGGTGGATGAGGATGGAAATCGCGTCGCCGACGGCCAGATGGGACTTCTCGAGGTCAAGGGTCGCGCCATGCCGGGCTACCTGCGCAATCCCGCCGCAAATGCCGAAGCCTTCTGTGACGACGGCTATTTCCGCACGGGCGACCTTGTGCAGATCGACGCCGACGGCCGCCTGCATTTCCATGGGCGCAAGAAGGAAATCCTCAAAGTCGGTGGTGTGAATATCTCGCCGGCCGAGGTCGAGAAGGTCATCGACACCCATCCGGATATTGCCGAATGCCATGTCATCGGAATCCCCGACGATACCAAGGGTGAGCTTATCGCGGCCTTCGTCGATCCAGGTAAGGCCAAACTTACCGAAGACGAGGTGAAGCTATTCGTCTCCTCGCGCGCGGCGCGCTTCAAGGTGCCGACCTACGTGTTCTTCATGGCGAAGGAGGATATGCCGCGGCTGGCGAGTGGCAAGGTTCCGAAATATCAGTTGCGCGAAGTCGCACAGCGCATGCTGCGCGAAGGAAAGGCAGACAAAGTTGCCTAGGGCCGGTAAGAAGACCACCGCCGAAAGCCTCGATCTTTCAGTCTATGTGAAGCCGGGCGACCGGATTCTCTGGGGGCAGGGGGGTGCTGAGCCGCTTACCCTCATCGAGACGCTTATCGCACAAAGGGCCGGCCTCGGTGGGGTGAAGGCGTTTCTCACCATATCCTTTGCACAATTGCTCCAGCCCGAACACGCCGACCACATCGCCTTCGAGGGCCTGGGCGGCCTCGGCACCAATTCGCGTCTCGCGCGCCACGGTCTTATCGACGTCTATCCGACCCATTTCGGCATGTTCTGCAAGGACATCCGGTCGGGCGCCTTCGAAGTCGACGTTTTCATGGTGCAGCTTTCGCCGCCGGACGAGAATGGCCGCTACAGTTTCGGGACGGACCATGGTTATGCGCTGGATGCCCTGCGCAACGCGCGCGTCGTGATTGCCGAAGTCAATGCGAAGACCCCGTTCATTGCGGGCGAGGCGACCATCGGCGCTGACGAGATCGACGTCATGATCGAGACCGATCGCCCGCTTATGGAAATGCCGCTTGCGGTGCCGGACGATACCGATCGTGCGATCGCGGCCAATGTCGTGCGCTACATCGAGGACGGAGCAACCTTCCAGATTGGCGTCGGTGGTGTGCCCTCCGCCATTCTCGACAGCCTGGGCGGTCACAAGGATCTTGGCGTTCATTCCGGCATGATCTCGGATGCTGTGCTCGACCTCGTCGACGCAGGCGTCGTGACCAATGCACGCAAACCGATCGACACGGGCCTGTCGGTGACCTGCGCGCTTTACGGTACCCAGGACTTCTACCGGCGGGCAGCCTACGCTCCGCTCCGCATCGTTCCCAATCCTTACATCTCGGATATGTCTACCATGGCGAGGCTCGACAAGCTGATCGCCATCAACTCGGCGATCCAGGTCGATCTCACCGGTCAGGGAAATGCAGAATACGTTGCCGGCCGCTATGTCGGCGCGCCGGGCGGCCAGGTGGATTTCGTCCGCGGGGCGCGCCTGTCAAAGGGCGGTCGTTCGATTACCGCTATCCGGTCGCGAGCGGCTGGGGGGCAATCTCGCATCGTGGCCAGTCTGGGCGATGCTCCGGTCACGCTGGCGCGTACCGACGTCGACGTCGTCGCAACCGAGTATGGCGTGGCCGAGTTGGCAGGCAAGACGCTCCGCCAGCGCATCGTCGCCCTGATAAGCGTGGCACATCCTGACGACCGGGAGCCGCTTGAGAAGGCCGCACACGGAATTAATGGACAGGGGCGGACAGCATGAAACTCCTATGGCGCGACGTTGCGACGGGCATGGGCTTCACGGAAGGCCCCATTGCGACGCGGGATGGCATTGTTTTCACGAGTATCAATCGCGGGAAGCTCTTCAGCGCCGACTATGCCGGCGGCATACGCGAGGTGTGTGAGACGGGTGGTGGCCCAAACGGTCTGGCATACAACAGGGATGGCGTAATCTTCGTCGCACAGAATGGTGGTGGCGTTGTGCCGACGAAGTCGACATTGCCATGCTCCCCCTCGATCCAGTCCGTCTCGAAGGTCGGCAAGGTCGCTGTCATTTCGGATGGCTATTTCGCGCCCAATGATACTGCCTTCGGCCCGGATGGGCGTCTCTACTTCAGCGATCCCCGTGGTTCGACCAAGGCTGAGAAGCCCGCTCCGGGTCGCGTCTGGGCTTTCGACACCGCGACTGGCGAGCGCGAGGTCCTCGCCGACGACATGATGCATCCGAACGGTATCGCGTTCACCGAAGACGGCGAGACGCTGCTCGTGACAGAAACGCTGCGTCATCGGATCGTGCGCTTTCGAAAGAATGCAGAAGGCTGGCGCAGGGACGGGGTATTTGCGGAACTCCCGATTGGCGAACCCGACGGACTGGCGTTCGACCGGAAGGGTAGGCTATGGTGCGCGGCTTCAGCAGGTGATGTGATCATCGTTTTCGAGCCTGACGGCAAACCGCTGCACATTCTGGAACTCGGGCCGAGCTTCCCGACAAATCTTTGCTTCGGCGGACCGGAGATGGCCACGCTCTATGTCACGGCGCCGAAAGGCGGCCGGCTGATCGCAGCCGAAGTCGACACACCCGGCATTGCGCTTTTCTGAGCCATGGATCTCGGTCTCAAGGGAAGACTTGCGCTTATCACGGGCGCGTCCTCGGGCATCGGGGAGGGCGTTGCGCGCTGCCTCGCGGCAGAGGGCGCCGATCTCGTCCTAACCGCCCGCGATGGCATCTCCCTTGAGCGGCTGGCAGCCGAATTGCGCGAGCTCGGCAAGGGCTCCGTCAGGAATATCGAGGGCGATGTCACCAATCCTGGCGATATTCGCAGGATTGCCGATGCGACTGGCGAGGCGGGTATCCTCGTCAACTGCGCGGGCGGATCGCGTCCGGCGAAATGGAATGCCGGCGAAGAGGTCTGGGAGGAATCCTTCGCCTTGAACTTTGATGCGGCACGCCGCCTCTCCGAGCTTTTCATTCCGGGAATGCTAAAGGCAGGGTGGGGCCGGATCATCAATATTTCTGGCTCGATGGAGCCGCGTGGCCTCAACGCGGCGGCGGCCGCGAAGGCGGCACTCCACGTCTGGGCGAAGGGCCTTTCCTGTGACCTGGCCGCGCATGGCATCACGGTCAATTCCATTGCGCCGGGCCGCATTAATAGTAGGCAGATACTGACGCAGTTGCATCCTGATGAAGATCGGCGTCAGAAATTCATCGAAGAGAACGTGCCGGCCGGCTATTTCGGCGAGCCATGCGACATCGGACACACGGTGGCGTTTCTTGCCTCGCCACTCGCCCGCTACATCACGGGCGCAGTCATACCGGTTGACGGCGGGATGCGCCGTTCAGCGATGTAGCTCGGTCACCGACGGAAAGCGCCAACACGCTCCAAAAGGGCAGCGTGAACGCATCACCCTATCGGGCGAGACCCACTCCTCCATCAGGACTATTGCGGCAGCAACCCTGAACAGAAAGCGGCGATGCGTGTCTGCGGGGCCGCGTTGTCCGGTGATGTCGACACCGAAACCGCACGAGGTGTTTTTCGCAACCTTCAACCAAAAGGACATTCTCGTGGAGTAGGGCGCCACGGGGCCCCGCCAGCATTTACGACTGACCGAGGCACGTTCGATTGTCGGAAATCGTCGGGGGTAGCGATCGCGCCGCCGCTCCGTTTCCACTTCACTGCCCCGTGTGTGCGGCTGGAGTCAATTAAGGTGCACTGTATACTCCTCCACCCTCAAGCACGACCGCAGAGGTCGCGGTTGGACATCATGATGCATGTTTCGATAAATGGCATGGCGGCCAGCCTGGATCGACAGCTTTCAAGCCGCGGCGAAATACTTGGTTCCGACAACACCAACGACAATCAGTCCGATGAAGCAAAGCTGCACAACGTTCAGGGGCTCGTCGAACAGGATCACACCGAGCATCGTGACGCCGGCTGCTCCCAGCCCGGTCCAGATGGCATAAGCCGTTCCGGCCGGTAGGCCGCGCATAGCCAGGGCAAGCACGCCCATATTCAGAAAGCTCAGCGTCACCGGCACCGACGCCGCAAGCCATCCGCCTCGCATCGCCGCCCATTTGAGGCTGAGCGCCCATGCAATTTCGATGACGACGGCAATGCCGAGAAAGATCCACGCCATAGGGCTTCTCCTGTCCGGGCTGAGGAGAACGGACGCGAGTGCCGGAAACCCGAAAGAAGCAGCGCGTGAATGGTCGCCGACATATAAAGAACGAGCTGAAGGTGGGATAGGGGCAGCTCGCGTCATTCCCATAAGGCTGCAAACGCGCCGACCTGACACGGTCAATTCCAACGAAAAGTTACGCCGCCTATCAAACAGATGCGCCCAGTGGAGCGCGCCGGCCTCCCAGGGCGTAGCCGCCCGGTCGACGAACGGAACTCGCTCGGGCAAGCTGAGAGGTTCGAGCACTCTGGAACGTTCTTCCCATCAGCCCGCAGGAATTGGAACAAAATTCCGCTGTCCGGGCGGATTTTATGATCCGCGCCATGCGCAGTCGAAGTCCGGGAATGCTATTTCTCCAGGCGTCTGCCTATAAAATGAACAAGCAAGGAAACGCCATGTCCAGGCTGCCGCTACGCACGATCGAAGACGCTCCCGAAGAGGCCAGGGAAAGGCTGGTTGCCGCAGAGAAGAACAACGGTTATCTGCCCAACCTGCTGCGCGTTCTCGCGAATGCGCCTGTCGCTCTGGAAACCTACCTGACGGTAGGCGGCATCAACGGGCGGGCTTCGCTGACCCTCGCCGAACGCGAGGCGGTGCAGATCACTGCCGCTGCCACGCATGGATGCGGCTTTTGCGTGGCCGGCCACACGGCGATCTCCTACAAGAAGGCTGGTCTCGAGGCGGGCGTCGTCGATGCGCTGCGCGCAAAGACGACGGTGCCCGACGCTCGCCTGGATGCCGTCGCGCGCTTCACCGAGGCTGTCATAGCAACGCGCGGCGCGGTTTCCGACGAGGCGCTGGCGGAGTTCAAGACGGCTGGCTATAACGATCAGCAGGCACTCGAGGTGGTGCTGGGTGTCAGCCTCGCCACGCTCTGCAATTTCGCAAACAATCTCGGCCAGCCGCCGCTCAACCCGCAACTCGAATCCTATCGTTGGGAGGCGTCCGGCATCCCGGTCGCAGCCGAATGAGCGTGCGCGCCACCCTCCCGGCCGCTTGCGCCGAATGGCTCGCGCAGGCGGCCGACGGCATCGATACGGGCATCGAGCCCGCTTCGATAATCCTGCCGCGACTGAGTGGGGCAGGTCTCGTGGGTGCCGGCGTGCCGGCGGAAGCGGGAGGATCGGGCGGCGATATCGTCGATGGCGTGGCTGCGATTTCGGCTGTCGCCCAGGAATCGATGGCATCGGCCTTCGTCTTGTGGGGGCAGCGTACCTACATCGAATATCTGCTTCAAAGCCCCAACCGTGAGCTGGAGGGCCGCTACCTGCCCGATCTGCTCGAAGGGAGGATCGCAGGTGCGACCGCCCTTTCCAACGCGATGAAGTTTCTCGCCGGGCTGGAGCCGCTACAGATCACGGCCAGGCAGGACGGCGACACGCTCGTCCTTGACGGCAAGATGCCGTGGGTGACCAATCTGCGCCCCGCCGGCTTCCATGTCGCGGCGGCCGTCGATCGCGCCGATGGGGGGCCTGCCTTCATAATCTCTCTGGCGCACGACGATGAGGGGCTTGTCCGCTCGGCCGATCTCGAACTGATAGGCATGCGCTCGTCGGACACGGCCGCTGTGACGCTCACCGGCGTGCGCGTAGGCCGCGATCGGATCCTCGCCGAAAAAGCCGTGGACTGGCTGCCGCGGGTGCGGCCGGCCTTCGTCGGCTTGCAGTGCGGCATGTCAATCGGACTTGCTCGTCGCGCCATCATCGAGGCCGGGAACGCTGCCGGGTCGGGCCGCGGCGTATTGGGCGAACCGATCGCCGAAGTGCAAAATCTCCTGGACCGGACCGAGGCACGACTGTTCGCGGGCCTTCGCTCGCGCGAGTTCGAGGTCGACGCGGCTTCGCTGTTCGAGTTGCGCATCGAGTTGGCCGATATCGTGGCCGAGGCCGTGTCGCTGGAGCTTCAGGCTGCCGGCGGGCGGGCTTATCTGGCCAGATCGGGCAGGGACTTCGCGCGCCGCTGGCGCGAAGCCGCTTTCGTTCCGTTGATCACGCCCAGCCTCGTGCAGCTCAAGTCAGCGCTCCAGCAGAAATTGAAGGCGGCATGAGCGAGGCGACGCCACACTCCGCGCTGAGTGCCAGAAACATAGCCTTGCGCTATGCCGGCGCGACGGCGCCCGTGCTTGCAGGGTTCAGTCTCGATCTCACCAAGGGCGAGATCGTGACGGTTCTGGGGTCGAGTGGTGTCGGCAAGTCAAGCCTGTTGCGAGTGCTTGCAGGCCTTCAAGAGCCGAGCGCCGGTTCGGTCGAGACGGCGGGGCGTGCCGTCTCGGGCGTCCATCCGCGCCTCGCCATCGCATTTCAGAATCCGGGTCTTCTGCCTTGGCTGGATCTGGAGAACAACGTTGCCTTCGGGCTCGACTTCAAGCACCAGACTCATCTTTCAAGAGACGAGCGGCAAGCGCGCGTCGACGCGGCGATCGCCGAGGTTGGTCTCGACCACGCACGCGGGCTTCGGCCGTCGGAACTGTCGGGCGGCATGGCACAGCGCGCCGCGCTCGCCCGCTGCCTTGCCCGAAAGCCTGAGGTGCTGCTGCTCGACGAACCCTTCGGCGCACTTGACGAGGTGACGCGATCGGAGATGCAGCGCCTGCTTGTTAAAGTCGTCAACGACTATGGCACTGCCGCCGTTCTTGTCACTCACGATATCGACGAAGCGCTGCTCGTTTCGGACCGCATCCTGCTTCTGGGCGGCGCTCCCGCTTCGCAGATCGGCGAGTGGAAGATCGACCTGCCGCGTCCGCGCGAGGATTTCGTCTCCGAGCTCGGCCGTGTCCGCATAGACATCGTCGCCACGCTTCGTAGCGCGGTCCGCCGCCACTGAACACGGGATTTCATCCATGCCCACCGAGGATTTTCTTTTCTCCCGCAGGGACATAGTCAAGCTTTCGGCGCTTCTGACGGCGTCCGGGGCATTGCCCTTGCTCAACGCCCGCAAGGCCCGGGCCCAATCGGCCGACGAGCCCGTGCGCGTCGGATACCTGCCGATCACCGACGCCACGCCGCTGCTGGTCGCGCATGGCAAGGGTTTCTTCGAGGCCGAGGGACTTCAGGCCGAAAAACCGGTACTGTTCCGCGGCTGGTCGCAGATCGTGGAAGCTTTCCTCGCCGGGCAGGTCAACGTCGTCCACCTCCTGTCTCCGATGACGGTGTGGGCGCGCTACGGAAGCCAGACGCCTGCCAAGGTCGTCGCCTGGAACCACACGAGCGGCTCGGGGCTGAGCGTCGCCAACGACATCAATTCCGTTGCCGAACTCGGTGGCAAGACGGTGGCAATTCCGTTCTGGTATTCGATCCACAACGTGGTGCTCCAAAAGCTGTTGCGCGAGAACGGCTTGAAGGCAGTCACCCGTTCATCGGGCTCGATCGCCGGAGACGAAGTCAACCTCGTCATCATGGCTCCGCCGGATATGGTGCCGGCGCTGGCTGCCGGCCAGATCGCGGGTTACATCGTCGCCGAGCCGTTCAACGCGGCGGCCGAGGTCAATCAGGTCGGCAAGGTACTTCGCTTCACCGGCGACGTGTGGAAGGACCATGCCTGCTGCGTGGTCTTCATGCACGAGCACGACCTCGCCGAGCGGCCTGAGTGGTCGCAGAAGGTGGTCAACGCCATGGTGAAAGCGCAGCTGTGGACGCGCGACAACCGCGCCGAGACCGCGCAACTGCTTTCGTCCTCGCACGAGCAGAAATACACCCCCCACAGCGTAGAGATCCTGAACCGCGTTCTGACTCCCGAGGAAGGCGATATCGAGCAATATGTCGCGTCCGGTGCGATCCGACATCCCGAGTGGCGCAACAAGCGCATCGACTTCCAGCCATATCCGTTCCCGACCTACACCGAGGAACTGGTGAAGCTGCTAAAGGAGACTCATGTGGAGGGCGACCGCGCGTTTCTCGATGCGCTCGATCCGGCATTCGCTGCGCAGGACCTGGTCGACGACAGCTTTGTGAAGAAGGCGATTGGCAGCGTCGGAGGTCTTCAGGCATTCGGCCTCGGCGAAGCCTTCACGCGCACGGAGACCATCCAGGCGTGAGCGTGACGGCGGAAGAGGCAAGCCGTGCCGGCTTCTTGGCGCGGCCGGAGAAAAGGAAGCAGGCTTTGCCCTCGGCGGGGCAGCGCCGGCTGCTTCACGTCGGGCTCGGTATAGCCGGTCTCGTCGTGATTTTGCTGGCTTGGTGGATCAGCACCGACCTCCTGGCAAGCGAGCGCAGTTTTGCACGGCGCTTCTCGCCCATCGCCGCGTTGCCGACGCTCTTCGACCTTGTTCGCGGACCGGATCTGTGGCTCCACATCCTCGTCAGTCTGAAGCGGGTGCTGATCGGGCTTGGCATCGCGCTTGTCGTGGGAGTGCCCGTCGGGTTGCTCGTCGGCGCGTCCAAATTGGCCGAGGCTGCCACCACGCCCGCCTTCCAGTTCCTGCGGATGATCTCGCCGCTTTCGTGGATGCCTGTCGCCGTCATGGTGTTTGGCGTCGGCGACGTGCCGATCTACTTCCTGCTGGGCTTCGCGGCTATATGGCCGATCCTGCTCAATACGGCGGCGGGCGTGCGCCAACTCGACCCGCACTGGCTGCTGCTTGCCCGAAGCCTGGCGGCAACCGGCTGGGAAACGCTCACGCGCGTCATCGTACCCGGCGTGCTTGGCCATGTGCTGACCGGCTTGCGGCTTGCGATCGGCATCACCTGGATCGTGCTGGTACCCTGCGAGATGCTGGGCGTGCAGGCGGGCCTTGGCTACTTCATCCTCGATACGCGCGATCGTCTCGCCTATCCCGAATTGATGGCCACCGTCATCGCCATCGGCGTCATCGGCTATGGTCTGGATTTCGCCGCCCGCGTCATCGTCCAGCGCTACGCGCCGGGGAAAGCCTGATCTTCCAGCTTTTCGACGGTCGGCTTGGATTGAAGCGTTCTGCCGCTACCGACGCCCTGCTTCCGGCGGCGGGATAGGGTGCAGGTTGGTGCCCGAAAGCTATCGCGACGAGAGCGCTCGGCTGCTTTGCAGCAAACGCTCGCGCAAGGCATCGGTCTGGTGTTCGGACAAATCGACCGGCAATACCAGGCAGATCGTCGCCTCGATGTTTCCGTCCACGCCGTAGATGGGGGCCGCAAGACACTGGGTCACCGCATCCACGAGCCCCCTGGTCAGGCAATAGCCGTCGGCGCGCGCCTTGCCGACCGCATCGATGAACTCATCGATGTCGATGCGCCGCCCGTCCGGCAGCGTAAGGTCTTCCTCGGCGATCAACTCTTCGATCTCGACGCGGCTTCGGCCGGCGAGCAACAACCGGCCCGACGCAGTCCAGGGAATAGGGATCTGTAGCCCTACGGCGGAACTGATGCGGAAAGGTCTGTTTCCTGGCCGCATATGCATGATGGTGTATCGGCCGCTCTGGAGCATGCAGAACTCGCTGGTCTCGCCCGTTTCCTTGGCGAGGCGATCGACCTCGAGGCGCGCGCGCTTTGCCAGCGAGTTCTCGCGAATGTAATTCAAGCCGTAGAGATACATGCGCTTGCCGAAGAAGATGCGGGAATCTTCCGGGGAAATCTCCAGCAAACCCGCCTGGGTCAGATCGTTGACCAGCGTGTAGGTCGAAGAGCGCGGCGCATTAAGTGCCTTCGCCAACGCACCGATGCGGATGGCCTCTCCATGCCCGTGAAGGAACTCGAGGATCTGAAGGATCCGGTCGACGCTGCGCTCCCGGCGTTGAGGGGCGTCGGTACCTGCCAGTGGGGAAGTGGTGTCCATATGCGACTTTCTCTTGCACATTTCCGCGACGTTGCTATGGTGTCTCTAGCACGAGACTAGTGTCTTGTATACTAGACAGCTAGCAAAGACACGATGCAACCCGGACAATGCCGAGCAGGCTCCCGAAGCGTCGTTGGGAGGGAGAGACATCACTGTCATGAGCAATGGGCCCAGGATGAGCCATCAGGCGATACGCGAGCGTATTGCGACATTGCCTCGGCTCGACATAGCGCTCAAGAACACGCCGCTCGAAGAGGCGCGCAATCTGACCCGCGCCCTGGGCGGACCGCGCATATTCGTCAAGCGGGACGACCTAACGGGCGTGGCACTCGGCGGCAACAAGCTGCGCAATCTGGAATTCCGCCTTGCATATGCGATGAAGGACGAGCCTGACACAGTTATCGTGGGCCTGGACTTGCAGTCCAACTCTGCGCGTCAGACGGTCGGCGCCTGCAACAAGCTTGGACTGCGCACGATCCTCGTCCTGGAAGGTCGCAAGCCAAACAACGTGCAGGGCAACCTGCTGGTCGATTATCTTCTCGGCGCGGATGTCCACTTCGCTGCAAACCAACGCGAGCAGCGTGCGATGCTAGACGGCCTTGCTGATGAAGTGCGGGCACAGGGTGGTCGGCCACACATCCTCAACGACAATCCGATGTTCGACGTGGCCTCGGCGGTCGCCTACCTGGAGGTGACGCTGGAGGTCCTCGACCAGCTCGATCAGCGAGGGCTGAAGCCCGACTATTTCTACATGTCCTCCAGCGGGAAGGGCTCAGCTGGCATCATGCTGGCGCAGAAGTTGATCGGCGGCTTCGCCATGCACGCGGTCTGCGCCACCGACGAATTTCATCTGCCTTCCCGCACGGCCAAGATAACCAACGAGACGATCGCAGCACTCGGGCTCGACATCACGGTCGCCGAGGACGAGGTCGTCAACACCGAGGATTTCGTGGGCAAGGGCTACGGCACTCCGAGCGACGCGGGCAACGAGGCGGTGCAGCTCTTCGCCCGAACCGAAGGCATCATCCTCGACCCGATCTACACCGGCAAGGCGGCTGCCGGCCTCGTTGCCGACATCCGCGCCGGCCGCTTCTCGCAGGACGACGTGGTGGTTTTCGTCCACACGGGCGGCACGCCGGCAATCTTCACATGGAATGAGCTTTGGCACTGATGCGGAGCCGGGTGGCCGAACCCGTCCGCGTCCAACAACGAAGGGGAGTCTTGGAATGAAACGCAGGGAGTTCTTGTCGGGTGCGGCCGGTGCCGTACTGCTTTCCACCTTGCCCGCGGTCTCGATCCGGGCTTTCGCTCAGAACGCGGCAGGCGTCATCACGTTCGGTCAGAGCACGGCCGTGCTCACCCTGGACCCCGCGCACGGCGCCTTCACAGGCTATCCGGGCGGCTACGAAGCGGCGCTGCTGCTTTTCGACCGCTTGCTCGATTTCGATGCCGACATGAAGATCGTGCCACAGCTCGCCGAGTCCTTCACCATGAGCACGGACCTCAAGTCTTGCGAGCTGAAGTTGCGGAGCGGCGTGACTTTCCACGACGGCACGCCCTGCGATGCGGCGGCGATCAAGTTCAACATCGAGCGCATGATGAAGAAGGAGATCAACACGACCAACCGGCCCTTGTGGGATCCGATCGTCGGCGCCGACATCGTCGATGATAGCACGCTGGTGATCCGCACCTCCGCGCCGTTCGCGCAACTGCCCAACACGCTGGCTCACGGCTCGGGAGCCATCGTGTCGCCGGCCGCTATCGAGAAATTCGGCGAGGACGGCTTCGCGCAGAACCCCGTCGGTGCTGGGCCGTATATGGTCGAGAGCCTCAATGCCGGTCAGGAACTGAAACTGAAGGCCTTCGACGGCTACTGGGGCGAGAAGCCGGGCGCATCCGGCGTCGTGTTCCGCTTCATTGCCGAGCCTGCGACGCGCATCAACGCGCTGACGACGGGTGCCGTGGACGTGATCGACTCCGTCCCGGTGCAACTCGTCAGCCAGCTCCAAGGCAACGCCGACATCGAGGTGGTGCGCCGCCCCGGCTTGCGCCCGATTGGCCTGGCGATGAACCTGACGCGTCCCGCACTTTCGGATGTCAAGGTACGCAAGGCGCTGAACCTTGCCGTTCCCGTCGCGACCATCGCCGAGAAAGTTTTCTTCGGCTTCGCCAAGGCTCCGGACTCGCCGCTTGCATTCGATGCGATTGGCCATAAGAGCGTCGGCGAAGCCGCGTTCGACCAGGAACAGGCAAAGGCGCTGCTGGCCGAGTCCGGCTACAAGCCAGGCTCCGATGGCGTGCTGGAAAAGGACGGCGCGAAACTCACGCTGAAGCTCTATGCGCCGGAAGGACTGTTCCCGGGCGATGTCGCCGTCGCGGAGATCGTCGCGGCCTCGCTCAAGCAGGTTGGCGTGGATGTCCAGATCACCAAGATCGAGAAGGGCGCCTACTGGGATCACCTGCGGCAGGACAAAGCCAATCTCGCCTGGGACCTGGCAATGTTCGGCTTCAATCCGTCCAATGCATCCGGCACCTATCATCTGGCCTCGCTGTTCAAGTCCAATGCCGATGACAACGCCAAGCCGGATGTCTGGAACATCGGCCGCTATCGCAACCCCGAGGTCGACGGGCTCCTGGTCACCGCCGACACCGCTCCAGAGGAGTCGGCACGGCTGGAGGCGCTGGGAAAGGTGCAGGAACTGGTCTGGGAAGACGCGCCCTATTTGTGGCTGCAGATCAACGAAAACGTCTCGGCGGTGCGCAAGCCGATCAGCGGCGTGAGCGTCATGCCGATCGTCTTCACCAACCTGCGCAATGCCGCCAAGGCCTAACGCGGGCGCATCGATGATCGGGTTCGTGGCCAGACGCTTCGCGACCATTCCGCTTGTGGTGCTCGGCGTCGTCACGATTCTGTTCATCATCTTCAAGTCGGTGCCCGGCGACGAGGCTGCCTTCGTCGCCGGTGCCACTGCCACTCAAGCGGAAATCGAGGCGGTGCGCGTGCAACTCGGTCTCGATCAGCCGCTGATCCAACAATACCTGCGGCACGTATCCGGGCTGGTCGTCGGCGATTTCGGCTACTCGACCACCTTCCGAAGCAATCCCCTGCCGCACATCATCGACCGGCTACCGGCCACGCTGGCGCTGGCGGCGGCGGCGATTGGGCTCACGATCCTCGTCGGCATTCCTGCTGGGGTCGTGGCCGCCGCCTATCGCAACCGGCTGCCCGACTACCTGATCTCGCTGTCGGTCGTCGGCCTGCTGGCGATCCCCAATTTTTGGCTGGGCATGCTCCTGATCGCCTGGCTTTCGGTCGATCTCGGGCTGTTGCCGAGCTTCGGGGCCAGCGGCCCCGCCTCATTGGTCATTCCGACGCTGGCACTCGCGGCGCGGTTGATCGCCCTGGTCGCGCGGATGACCCGCGGCGTCGTCATCGAGGAACTGCGGAAGGACTATGTGCGGACCGCCCGCGCCAAGGGGCTGTCGAAAGGGCTGGCGCTGCGCCGGCACGTGTTGCGCAATGTAATGATCCCGACGGTCACCGTGATCGGCCTTCAGGCCGGCTACCTGCTCGGCGGCTCCGTCGTTATCGAGCGGCTGTGCGCGTGGCCGGGCATCGGCGACCTGTTGCTGACGGCCGTCTCGGTGCGCGACTACACGCTGGTGCAAGCGATCGTGCTGATCTTCGTCGTGTCCTTCCTCGTCATCAACATCGCAGTCGAGGTCATCTACCGTTTTGTCAATCCGAGGCTGCGCTATGCGTGAGACCGTTCTGCGCCGCAAGCGCCGTTCGGGGCGCCGCGTCAACCTGTTCCTGTGGCTGGGCGCATCGCTTCTGGCGACCTTCGTCATGCTCGCCGTGCTGGGCGAGCGTATCGCGCCCTACGATCCGAACGCGCAGGACCTCTTCGCCATGCTCGAGGCGCCGACAGCGGCGCACCTGCTCGGAACGGACAATGTCGGGCGCGATATCTTCTCGCGCATCATCGTCGGCACGCGGTTCACGCTGTCTATCGCGCTCGCTTCGGTGCTCTTCGCCGGCCTCGGCGGCATCGCTCTGGGTTCGATCGCCGGTTATTTCGGGGGGCTGACCGATCGCATCGTCACCGGCGTCATCGATCTCCTTCTGACGGTCCCGAACATCGTGCTTGCGATCGCCATCGCCTCGGTCGCAGGCGCCAGCGCCACCGGCCTCACCATCGCCATCACGGCAAGCTTCATCCCACCATTAGCCCGTCTCGTGCGCGGCCGCGTGATCGAGCTGATGGCAGAGGATTTCATCGCGTCGGCGATCACCGTCGGAATGGGACATACGCGCATCCTGCTTCGTCACATTCTGCCGAACGCCGCCACCGTTATCATCATCGAGCTCAGCCTGAACGCCGGGCAGGCGGTCCTCGTCGGCTCGGCGCTGGGCTTTCTCGGCCTCGGCGTTCAGCCCCCCGCGCCCGAATGGGGCACGATGCTGGGCGCCAGCCGCGAATATCTCACCCTCGCGCCCCATCTGGTGGTCGCGCCGGGCATCGCCATCTCGCTCCTCGTGCTTGCCTTCAACGCCTTCGGCGATGGGCTGCGCGACGTCTTCGATCCAGATTCGGCTACCTGACAGGCGTACCATGGAATACGGCATCATCGATTGTCACGCGCATATCTTCCCGCCGGCTGCGACGGCGGCGGGCTTCCCTGACGTGGCGACGCATCTGCTTCACCAGCAGCGCTCGATGCACATGCACGGCAACCAGCCTTACCGTCGTTGTCACGATCATTCGATCGTGACCGAGCGCCCGCTGTGGGACGCGAAGGATCCGTCGCCGACCGGCCGCCGCGAGGTGAATTTCCGTATAGGCACGCATGGCCGCTACGAATGGACGGTCGACGACGAAGATCAGTACGTCCAGTTCCTCGCGCCGTGGATGGCAAACCTCGAAATGACCGCCGAGACGATGATCGCCTACATGGACTATGCCGGCGTTGCGACGGCCATTCTCCAGAACGACCACATCTACGGCAATCTTGCGGAGGAGTTCGCCGCCGCGGCGCGTGCTTATCCGGACCGCTTCATAGGGCTGGCGCAGGTGGAAGAAGCATTCGCCTATCAGGACCACGAACTCCAACGCCTCCATGACGAGATCGGCCGGCTCGGCATGGCCGGCTTCTATTTCACGACCACAGGCATGTTCCGTAGCGGCTACAAGCCGATGCATTCAGACCCCGCCTACGACCCTTACTGGAAGCTGGTTGAAGCAAGCGGCCTGCCGGTCTTCTGGGTGCAATCCGGCAATTCCCCGGTCGGAACGTACGAAGACGAGATGCGGCACCTTGCCCGCATCATCGAGCGGTTCCCGGGAATCCGCCACCTGTTGGTGCACGGCGTGCCCACCACGCTCTATGCAGACGAAAATGACAAGCTCAAGCTGCCGCCGATCATCGAGACGCTGCTGACCGAGGGGCCCGTTTTCGCAGAGATCCTCTACCCGATCGCATGGGGAGGAAAACAGGAGTATCCCTATCCGCGCGCGCATCTGCATATACGCCAGTTGGTGGAAAGGTTTGGAGCGTCCCGATTCCTGTGGGGTTCGGACGCGCCCAACGTGGATCGCTACTGCACTTACGCGCAGTCTCTGACCTACTTCACCCGCTACAGCGACTACCTGTCTGAAGCGGAGAAACGCGCGATCCTGCGCGACAATGCGGTCGCCTTGCTGCCCGCGCTCGCACGAATGGACAAGCGCGAGGGATGACGCCGCTTCTCTCCATAGAGGGACTGACCGTCGAACTCGCTACCCGCGATCGCAGCTTCGATGCCGTGAGTGATCTCACCTTCGGAGTGTCACGAAACGAGGTGTTGGCGCTGGTGGGTGAGTCGGGCTCGGGCAAGAGCATGACCGCGATGGCGATCATGCGGCTGCTGCCGGAGCCGGTGGCCGAGATCGTATCGGGGAGAATCCTCTTCGACGGCATCGACCTCGCGACCGCAAGCGAAGCTACCTTGCGTGGCATCAGGGGAAATCGCATCGGCTTGATCTTCCAGGAGCCGATGACCTCGCTCAATCCGTCAATCCGTGTAGGGCCGCAGGTCGCCGAGGTGCTGCGGTTGCACAAGGGGCTCGATGCTGGCGCAGCACGCAGACGTGTCGAGGAGCTCTTCGAGCAGGTTCGGATCCCCGATCCGAAGCGCCGGTATGACGATTACCCGCACCAGATGTCTGGCGGCATGCGCCAGCGCGTCGTGATCGCCCTGGCGCTCGCCTGCGATCCCGATGTGCTGATTGCTGACGAGCCGACGACGGCGCTCGACGTGACGACGCAGGCGCAGATCCTGGAGACGTTCCGCGACCTGCAAGCTGCCGTTGGGGCGGCCACGATCCTGATCACGCACGATCTGGCTGTGGTCGCAGAGACGGCCGATCGCGTCGCGGTGATGTATGCCGGCCGTATCGTCGAGGAGACGACGACCGAGCAGCTGTTTGCGGCGCCTCGCCATCCATACACGCACGGCCTGCTGGGTTCGATCCCGCATGTCGCGGATGCGGGCGGGACCCGCTCGCCCGAGCGGCTGCCGGAAATCAAGGGAACGGTGCCGGCGCTCTGGGCGCTGCCGCAAGGCTGTCCCTTCGCACCACGCTGTCCGCGTGCCCGCCAGCGCTGCGAAGCCGAGCGCCCACCTCTCGACGAGCTCGCACCTGGTCACCGCGCGGCCTGCTGGTATCCCGTGGAGGTGGCGCCGTGACGACGCTGCTCGACGTCAGGAATATTTCCAAGCAATTCACCGTCTCGCGCGGGGTCAGCGGCGGTTCGGCGACCGTGCATGCGGTCGACGACGTTTCGTTCTCGATCGCGCGCGGCGAGACGCTTGGACTGGTCGGCGAAAGCGGCTGCGGCAAGTCGACCGTCGGCAAGATGATCGTGCGGCTGCTTGAGCCGAACGCAGGCAAGATCCTGCTCGAAGGAACTGATATTGCCCACGTTTCCCATCGCATCATGCGGCCGCTACGGCGCAAGGTGCAGATGATCTTCCAGGATCCGAACGGCTCGCTCGACCCGCGCCAACGTGCGGGCGACCTCGTGGAGGAGCCGCTGATCGTGCATGGCCTTGGTACCGCGTCTGAGCGCAGGGCGAAGGTAGCCGATCTTTTCGCTCGCGTCGGCCTGCGGGCGGACCAGATGGGAAACGTGCCCTCGAAATTTTCCGGCGGGCAACGGCAGCGGCTGGCAATTGCTCGTGCGCTGGCGCTCAACCCGTCGCTGATCGTTGCCGACGAGCCGGTCTCGGCGCTCGACGTGTCGATCCAGGCCCAGGTCGTCAACCTGATGTCCGATATCCAGAAGGAATTTGGACTGGCCTACCTGTTCGTGGCGCACGACCTGGGTGTGGTCCAGCACATCAGCAACCGCGTGGCAGTGATGTATCTCGGCCGGATCGTCGAGATCGGCGACACCGGCGCGATCTATCATCGGCCGAGCCACCCCTACACGCGTACGCTGATGGACGCCGTGCCGCGCCCCGATCCTGCTCGGCGGCACAGCCGCATCAGGGTGCCGCGCGGCGAGGTGCCCAGCCCGCTCGACCCGCCGCCGGGCTGTGCCTTCCATCCGCGCTGCCCGATCGCGACGGAGATCTGTCGCCAGATGCGTCCGCCGCTGCGCCGCGTGGCATCCGGTGCTGAAGCAGCTTGTCATCATGCGGAATAGGGCCTCACCGGGACGGCCCTTCCGGTACCGACAGAATTGTGAATGGAGCATTGCATGACTTTCGCAGATCACGACGCGCCTGCGGCGACATCGCCAGAAGAGCGGCTCGCACGACTGGGCATCGTGATCCCGCCGCCGCCGCCGCCGATCGCCAACTTCCTGACGCATGTGCGTGAGGGAAACCTGCTGTTCCTCTCCGGGCAGGGACCGCGTGAACCGGACGGTCATTTGCACACAGGCAAAGTCGGCGCGGGAGTGACTATCGAAGAAGCCTACGCCCACGCCCGCCTGACAGGCATCAATCTCCTCTCGGTCATGCAGAGCGTGCTTGGCGATCTCAGCCGGGTGAAGCGGATCGTAAAGCTGCTCGGCATGGTCAACGCCGCGCCGGACTTTGGCGACCATCCGAGCGTCATCAACGGATGCTCGGATTTATTCGTCCAAGTCTTCGGCGAGCGTGGAAACCACGCGCGCTCAGCCGTCGGTCTAGGCTCGCTCCCGGGGAGGATCACGGTGGAGATCGAGGCGATCGTCGCGGTCGGGAACTGAATTTCCGCAGGAGCCCAACCTTTTGGTGGATGCGCGGTCGCCCACCATCGCCATTGCCTGCATAGGCTGGTCGAGTGACATGTTACCCAGCAGCACGGCGCGACGCGCAGCAAGGGTAATATCCACTGACCTGGCGCATCAGCCTCCATTTCTATCTTTAAACCAGCATATGGTCCGCCTTGTCCCCACGCTCGATGACAGCGCTGATATCGCCGGCGTGCTACCCGAAATGGCTCTTTACAGCTCTTGGCCAGATCTGTGGCAGAACCGAGTATTGCACCGATATTCGGGAAAGTCGTTCCCGAATTCGGCGCATTCTTGAAGCGTTTCCCCTCGCATATGCTTCTTCCGACGAGTTTGGTCGGGAGAAGAAAGGTGATTACAGCTAGCCAAGCCAAACAGGCGAACGAACAATACCGCGAGGAAGGCTATGCTCTTATCCGCGGTTTTATCGACGGTGATGAGGTCATGCGACTTCAAAAGGAGGCAACCGCCGTCTATGAGGAGGGCCTGAAACATCATGCAACCTATCGGAACGGCAATCTCACATTCCAGGTGCTGCCGGAGACGCATTTCGACAGGCGCTACGTTCTCCAAGCTTACTGGTTTTCCTGGATAAATGAATATTTCGAAAAGATCAGACGCAGTGACGATTACTTCGTGCTGCTCCAAGGCCTGTTGGGGCCCGACATCAGGCAGATAGCCCAGCAGCTCCATTGGAAACCGCCGGGCGTAAACGTCACAGGCTACCGTTTCCATCAGGACATTCGATTCCGGAACGGGGACGACCTCGAAAAAGTCGCCGCTTCCACTGTCACGACCGGACTTGCAGTCGACCCGGCGACAACGGAAAACGGCTGTCTCCAGGTCGTGCCAGGCAGCCACAAGCTTGGTTATCTCGGTCTGTCCGACGATTCCCACGACGGCATGTTGATGAAGGGACTGACGGCGGAGGAAGAACTGCGCAAGGTGGGCATCGACCCTTCCACCATCGTCGATCTCGTTCTTGAACCGGGGGACTTGGCAATGTGGGGTTTGCTCACGGTGCACGGATCTTCTCCAAACAAGTCCGATTATGACCGTGCGTTCCTGCTCTCCAGCTATGTGCGAGCCGACGCCACGGAGCGGGGAGAGTGGGCCTTCCGGAACGGGGTTTCGACACCCCTTGGTGATACGCCAAAGCTCTGCAAGGACGATCGCCTGCTGACCAATCCGGGGCCCGAATACGACACCACAGTGTGGTGGAACTGAGACCTTGAGCGGCAGCCAGCGGCTTCCGCTCAAATCATATCGGAGGACAGCTCGCGAATGAGGAAGTCGACGAAGGTCCGGACCTTGGCGGGCACATAGGTTCTATGCGGGTAGAGTGCATAGATCGGGCTGGAAGCGGGGCGGTACTCGTCGAGTACCGCCCCGAGCCTGCCTGTGCGCAATGCGTCATCGACCAGCAGACTGGGAAGATTCCCAATTCCGAATCCAGCCAGCGTCATTTGATAGGCAGCTTCCACGCTGTTGGTCGAAACGCGGGACTTTACCGGAACCGAAAATGGGCCGTCGGGGCCGAGGAACGGCCAAGTCCCTATGCTTTTGGCATAGTTGCTGAGGACGCATTCGTGGTCGGTGAGGTCGGAGGGGTGCAAGGGTCGTCCGTGTGTGGCGAAGTACTCCGGCACCGCGCAGACGTAGTTTCTGACCTCGCCGAGGCGACGGGCAATCAAAGCGGAATCGCTCTGGTCCCCGAACCGGATTGCGACGTCATATCCTTCCTCGACGACGCCAACCACGTATCGCGAGGTCAGGTTGAACTCGACCGACGCCAATGGGTTCTCCTGCAGAAATTTCGGGATCAGCGCCGTGATGCGCGTATGGCCAAGGACGTTGGAACAGGACACCCGGATCAAGCCGCGAGTGTGACTATGAAGTCCTCGCGCCGAATCCTGCAGCTCGTCAATTTCGTCCAGCAGCGCCTTCGTTCGTTCCAAATAATTGCGGCCAACTTCCGTCAGGCTGAGCTTTCGGGTTGTTCTGTTGACCAGCCTGACCCCCAGATCGTCTTCAAGATCCTTGAGATGGCGGCTGACCGCTGTCGACGACATGCCGAGTTCGCGCCCGGCTGCCGACAGACCGCCAAGGGTGGCAACCCGCTCAAATACCCTCATCGCCGTAAAGAGGTTCATATCGGCCCCCCCGCACAATTTTCCAAGCGAATGCGTCTCAAACAACCATGTCGATCACAAGGGAGGAAAACAATGCGTGATCATCCGTTACTGTCCCGGCTCAAGAAGGAAGGGGGCCGCGGAAGCGTAGACAGGCGGGAATTCATTGCGCTTGCCAGCATATTTGGTGCCAGCGCCGCTGCGTCCTACTCGCTCCTCGGGTTGACTGCTCCAACCGCAGCGCTTGCCGAAGAGAAGCCAAAGCGCGGCGGCATCCTGCGAGTCAGCATGCAGGTGATGGCACTCGACGATCCCAGAAAGTTCAGCGTTTCCCAAATGGGAAATATCGCCATGCAGTTCATTGAACCGCTCGTCCGCTGGAACCATGATTTCACCTTCCGGCCAATGCTGCTCGAACACTGGGAGATCAATGATGAGGCCACCCAATATGTGCTCAGCGTCCGCAAGGGCGTGAAGTGGTCCAACGGCGATGAGTTCACCGCTGAAGATGTGGCCTTCAACATCGGTCGCTGGTGCGACAAGGACGCTCCGGGCAATTCCATGGCAGGGCGGATGGAAGCGCTCATCGATCCTCAAGCCGGGAAAGCAAGGAACGGAGCCATCGAAGTCGTCGACGGCCACACCGTGCGCCTGAATCTCGCACGGCCCGACATTACGATCATTCCCGCGATGACAGACTATCCCGCATTGATCGTTCATCGCGATTTCGACAAGACCGGAAAGCAGCTTGCCGAGCAACCGATAGGAACTGGACCATTCGAGCTGACCAACGTCGATGTCGGTGTAAGCGCATCTGTGCGAAGGCGACCGGACGGCTCGTGGTGGGGAGGCGAGGTCTATCTGGATGGCGTCGATTGGATCGACTACGGCACGGACTCCCAGTCCACGATAGCTGCCTTTGAATCTGACGAGGTCGATCTGAATGGCCAGACTCAAACCGGCTTCGTCAAGATACTCGACCAGATGGGGCTGGTCAGATCCGATGTCGTCACCGCCACGACGATCGTGGCTCGCATGAACGTCATGGCCGCGCCTTACGACGATAAGCGCGTTCGCAATGCCGTCCAATTGGCGGTAAACAACGAGGAAGTGCTGGTGCTCGGAGCCGATGGGTTCGGCAGCGTGGCCGAGAACCACCATGTGGGACCCATGCATCCCGACTACGCCGAACTTGATCGGGTCGAGTACGATCCGGAGAAAGCAAAGCGATTGCTCGAAGAGGCTGGCGCCCTCGATCACGAGTTCGAATTGATCTCCGTGGAGGCGGACTACAGGAAGGAGAGCGCCGACGCTATCGGGCAGCAATTGCGCGCAGCGGGGTTCAAGGTGAAGCGCACCGTTTATCCGGAGTCCACCTTTTGGAACAACTGGACCAAGTATCCGTTCTCGGTCACCAACTGGAATGCACGTCCGCTCGGAATCCAGACCCTCGCTCTTGCCTACCAGACTGGCAGCGCCTGGAATGAAACAGGCTATTCCAATCCCGAATTCGACCAAAAGCTCGAAGAGGCAAACGCGATCGCCGACTCAGAAAAGAGGAAGGCGCTCATGGCCGAGCTGGAGAGAATGTTGCAGGATTCCGGCATCATCATCCAGCCGTATTGGCGCAAGCTGTTCTGTCATATGAAGCCCAGGGTCAAAGGGTATCAGATGCATCAGGCCTACGAACAGCATTTCGAGAATGCATGGCTGGCATAGCGGCGGACTGAACAGGGAATTGTCGGCCAGCGCATCGGGCAGGAGGCCTGTCTACGGCGCAGGCACCCTTACAGCTCTTCGCGTGAAAACGGGTTCACGCGAAGAGCTGTAGGCCGGCAATTGCTATCCCAGCATCTTGTCGAGCTTCTCGATGGCCGCGCGCGCGTCCGAGATCAGGCCGTCGAAAGCATCGAGCAAGTCCTTGTCGTCGGCCTCTTCCTGCGCCAGCGCCTTCCTGGCCAGTTCAGCCTTGCCCGCCAGTTCCCTGTCGACTGTCAGCGCTCGGTTGAAGGCGTCTGACTGAAAGGCATCCGCGAGCTTGGCGCGCTCCGGCTGCCGCGCCTTGGCCGCCGCCGCCACGTCGCCGCGAGTCTGGCGGGCGGCCCGTTCGAACTGGGCGGTCAACATTTCGGCTGGATCCTGCTTGACCGCCCTGGTCGGCCCGGTTTTGATACCTGGTCCGGCCGGAAGGACCACGACCGTTCCCTGCTTCAGCTTGCCCGTCCCGAGCGCCGGATTGAGGGTACGGATACGTTTCAGCACGGCCTCCGCCTGCGTCTTGCCCAGGCGGCCGTCAATCAGCTCCGCACTGATCTCCTGCAAGGTCTGACCCGATTTCGCGACGAATGTGCGCATGGTTCTCCCTCCATGTCAGTATTGGACGTTGAGCGGCACGAAGGGCGGCGGAACGTTGCTGATGACGCCCGTCGTTACGTTGCCCACCACGGTGACCACCTGGGCGTCCAGGGTGATCGACCGCTCGCCGCCATCCACCTGGTTGCTGGTGACGGCAGCCGTGAAGGCGCGCAGCGATACCGCTTCCTTCTGATTGAAGCGCGCAAGCACGCGATTGTCGCCGAAAAGGCAGTGCAGGGCAACGATGTCCACCGCGAGTTGGTGCCCTCGTGAGACGAAGCTGTTGCCCAGCACCGACCCGCTGCCGCCGCTCCCCCGATCGTCCGTGCCGAGCTCGGCAATGAAGGCCTCACCGGCCACGCCGACCACGATGCCGCGACCGTTCTGCAGGTTGACCATCGTGAAGGAGCCGGACGTCGACACGAAGTCATCGGCATTCTGCACGACTAGCGCCGTCCACTCGCCCACGCCCTGTTGATCGATCGCCGTCGCATCGCGCTCGACCCGGTTCTGTTGCACTTCGAACTCGCGCAAGGGCGAGGACAGCATGATTCCGGCGGTACGGCCCAGCGCATCGCCCGTCGGCCCGATGGCGATAGCTTCGTTGTCGCGCACTCGCGCACGCTCGACGCCCAGCGCGAGCACGCCGGCGCGAAAGCGCGCGGTCTCACTGTTGACGCCGATCGCGCGCATGGTGTTGCCGGCGATATTGGCGGAAGGCGCGCGGGTGACGGCAATGCCGTTCACCATGACGGGGCCGGCCTCGCGCCGTGCGTCGATGTCGCGCAGATGGTTGTTCTCGATCGAAACCGATCCGCTGTCGGGATGGCCAACCGCAACGATGCCGTTGCCGCATTCGGCGATAATGTTGAGCTTGATGATGAGGTCGCGTACAGGCGATAGAACCTCGACGCCGGCGCGTCCGTAGCCGCGGATCTGATTGCCCAGGATCTGCGCCATGGTGGTGCCGGTGCGCACCAGACCGCGCGTCACCTGCACGCCCACCGCCTCATCGTTGGTCGCGGTGTTGTGCAGCTTATTGTCCGCGACCCAAAGCCCGTCGCAGGAAGAGCGCACGCCGGTTCCGGAAGCGAAGACGCTGTTGCCGCAGATGCTGATCGATGCCCCGGCCAGCGACACACCGAGCGTGCTGATGGCTGCGACGGCGGAGCCGAAGGCATGATTGTCCCGAATCTCGGTGCCGAAGATGTGAAGCACGCGGCCGTCCAGCACTACCGACTGGCGGCTGCACAGGAATACGTTATCGCGCAGCGACAGGGCCGCGGCCAGCAAGAACGGCTCCGGCGCGCCTTCGTCCCGGGACGCGGTGGGATCATTGGCGAGCACGCCCGTTTCGGCGAAGACGATATTGTCGCCGAGATTCGCTTCCACCACCGCGCCCTCGAGCGAGATGGCGGAACTGCGGCTGTCGCCCGTCACGTCCAGCACTGCAATCATCAGTTTTTGCAGCGACAGCCGCGCCGCGCTCTGCACGGCGATGGCCGGGCGGTTCCCGACCGACAGGATCGCCAGGCTTTCGATGCCCACGGCGATGGCATTCTGGATCAGGAATGAGCCGCTGCTGGCGGCGATGATCGTCGCCGGGCCTTGGCCCCTCACCAGCACGGAGCGGATGCCGGTCATGCGCACCGCCTCCCGCAGAGGGAACTGGCCCGGGCCGATACAGACAGTGCCGCCCGTCTGAGCGGCCTGATTGACCGCGTCCTGAATGGTGAAGCTGCCATCCGCATGCGAAGCTTCCGTAACGCAGGCGGTGCACGCGCAGTCATGCACCTCGCCGCCTTCGGGCGGCCAGTCGTTGCGGCAGTCGGTCACCGTGCCCGCGGCGACGTCCCAGATGCCCAGTCGTGCAAAATGGTGGTGGATGCCGCGCGGCGGCGCCCGGTCGAGCAACTCGACCGAGGCGTCCGCGGTGCGGGCCGCAAACACCCAGTAGTCGCCAGGCTTGAAACCGCGACCGCCGGCGTCGGAGAAACTTACGGTCACCCCGTTCTCGAGCACCAAGGTGGTGTTGGCGCCGGGCACGGTGATGACGCCGGGCGAATTGGCCGCGTCCAGATCCTGCACCTGCACCGTCGTGCCGTTCGGCCCGGTGCGGAAGATGCGCCGGGCCTGGTCCCAACGGCGGACACGAAGGTTGCGCGCGTCGGGGAATTCGCTGTTCGGGAATGATCCCGGGAGCAGCGTAGCGGGCAGCGCCAAGGTGAACTCCAGGCGCCGCGTTTCGGGCGTCACCGTGACCTTGCGTATCTCGCCGGCGAGCTGCGCGAACTCGCGGGCATCGTCGATGATCTCCACCCAGTCGCCGGTCTTGATCGACAGCACGTCATCGCGGCCAAGAGTATCGACCTCGAGCACTGTCGCCGAAACGATGTTGGAGACGCGGCTGCCGACGCTGGCGTTCTCGCGCGACCATTTGAACGTGGCCGAGCCGGCCTGCCCGCCATCATGGATCTCGACGCGGTAGAGTTGGTTCTCGAGTCCGCGATAGCCGCCCGTGGGCGGCAGCTCGCAGGGATCGTCGACCTGTGCTACTTCGAAGGTGCCGGTCGTCAGCCTGCCGCTCGAGGGCGCGACGATAGCCTCCCACCCCGGCACCTCGCCGTCAGGTGTCGCGCAGGTAGTGCCGGTCCCCACGTCCTCGGCCATGACGCGCACCTGCCAGACGGTCTGGATACGTGAGGTTGTTTCAACGCCGACGGCGTTCTCGACGAGGTCCGGGCGCTCCAGATGGGTGACCTCGCGGTCCCACACGTCGATATAGACCAGATGGCGGCCGGCCGTCGGCAGTGCCGGCGGGCTGGGAAAGTAGGGCTGTGACGCGTAGGGCACCGGATTGGCGAACTGCGGCTCCGCCATCAGCGGATCGAAGAGCCGCTCGGCGCCGTTGTTCGACGGCGCGCCATGGTTCTCCGCGAGCAGGCCGTCGACATAGAGCCTGCCCTTGCCGATGTTCAATCCCGTACCCGCGACCGATATCTCGAATGCGTCAGGTGTGGTGGAGGAGACGGTCGCGCGGCCCAGGACGTCGCTCGCCACTGCCCGGAGGCGGCGATCCAGAATCGCCGTCAGCTCGTTGGCGTCGGCGTCCAACATGACGCCGCCCTGCTTCAGTTGCACGCCGGCAAAGTCGAGCAACGGATCAAGCCGTACCCTCGAAAAATCGTTCGCCATGAGGCACTCCTCGCAATATGCGGTTCAGCTCGCGTAGAAAAAGCCGGCTCGAAGCCCGAAGCGGAGATATTCCTCCAGCCGGATACGCAGGTTCGTTTCGCGCTGAGGCTGGAACAGCGCATGAAGCACGCCCATCTCGCCGCCATCGTCGGCGCCGGCGCGGATCGCCTCGTCCGTGACACGGAGAAGCTGTCCATAAGGTGCGGTGCCATAGCGCAGCGACGTGAAGTGCGGGAAAGCGTGCGGGTGGTCGTCGCTGGGCACACAACGATAGCGGCGTGGCGTGATCGACCCGGACGGCACGTAGCTGAAGCGCATGCATCCCTCCTGGCGCCGGTCGACCAGAACGGGGGCCTGCCAGGTTTCGCCCGGCGCAGGCCCAAGGCGAGCGAAGAAGATGCAATTGGAGGCGAGCGCGATTTGGCGCACGCGCACCTTGCCGACGATCGTGCATTCGTTGGCTGTCAATGTTGCGCCTGCTTCGTCATCGGCGACCCCGGAGAACGCCACTCCTTCCGGCGATCCGGCGTCGACGATGCAGTCCCGCATCTCGATCTCCGCGTCCTCGACCAGCCGCAGCGGCCCGGTGATGCAGCGCTCCAGCGTCACCTTGGCGAATGGGTGTTCGACGATCAAGCTCGGCTCTCCCGGTGATCCGGCGGAGCCGTCGGGATCGAGGGTAAGGCCGGGCACGAGCGTGCAGTCGCGCAGCACGAGCTCAACGGGACTGCTGCCGACAGCCGGGGCCACGACGCGAAGCGCGCCGCCGGAAATGACCAACCCATCCAGGACCAGCTTGCCGCGCGCGCCGATGTCGACCACGAGCTCGCCGCCGGCGGCGATGAGCGGCCGCACGCCGTTGATCGCCGCGACCACGACCACATGGCCGGGAGCCTGTTCGTCCGCCTCGCCATCGACGCGCAAGACCGGCGTTTCCTGATAGGTGAAGCTGTCCCCGATCGACAGCCGACCACCGGGAGCCAGGGCGTCCAACCCCGGCTGCAGCGCGGCGCCGCCACTGATCGTCAGCTGTTGCGCCGCGGCATCAACGTTCGCAGGGCTGCGCTCGTATTCGCCCCCGCCGATCTCACGCGTCAGGCCGAAGTGGAACGTGGCGAGCAGCGGTCCGTCGGACGCTTCGCCCAGAAGCACGCGGCCGCGCTCCGGGTCGACCCCGATCTGCCCGGCCTGCACCGTCGCCTCGTGGTTCCACCCGGCGAAGGTGCCGCCGCCATCGAACACATCGCGCAGATCGCTGATGCGAATGTCCCCGACAGGAACGGGATCGGACTGGCCCTCGCGAAACAGGACGAAACTTTCGCCAAGTCCATAATCGTCATCGACTATTTCGTCCGGCGCTGTCGTGGTGCTGGCGAGAGACTTTTTGACGGCCAACGCCGTCAGCCTTACCGAAAGCGGCTCGGGCACGTTGATCGGGTCTGCGAGATGGCTGATGGAGGCTTCGGTACGGTTGCGCCGGAAGAGCTGGATGTCCGCACCCAAAGGGTTAAAGCGGAACCTGCGGCCGGACGTATCGCCGGAATCCGGCGTCAGCGGGATGCGGCTCAGACGCAGCGGCACCAACCGCCACAGGAAGATGCCTATATTGGGAATGTTGTATTTGCCGGAACGTTCCTCGGGCGCACGCATCTCCGCCGTGTGAGCGAAGCTGGCGAACGCGCCGCCGACACGGAACGTCGCGCCGATGTCGCGCAGATCGGCAGTCGCCTTCGCGTGAAGCCGCGTATGCTTCATATACTGCGTCGTGGTCAGCAACTCGAAGAATTCCACCGCGCGCGCCGGCCAGCCTGTCACGTCGCCGGCCAGCTGTTCGAGCATCAGCGCCGTGCCCTTGCGCCGCCTATAGCCGATGGTGTTGGCAACCTCGGCGCGCGGCGAGGCGACCTTGGGCGCGACCCCGTGCAGCGGCCGGTATCCGATCAGCGTGCCGATATAAGGCGCAACCCAATCCGCGCAGGTCTCGATGAACTGATCGTCGTAGAGCTGCTCGACGTTTTCCTCCAGGGCCTCCAACTGCTCCGCGAAAGCGCCGATGAGGGCGCGTAGCGGTTCCCCATGTGCGTTGTCGCGCAGTCGGTAGATCGCCGGCAGCAGGGTATAGATACGTTCGGCCGTCAGCGACGTCATGGCATCTCCTCCAACAGGTCGAGCGGGCCGGGGGCGAGAGTGAGCAGTTCCGCCGGCCTGGCGACGCCATTCTCTATGCGCATGCGCGAGGCAAGCAGTCGCACCTGCTCGGAAGCCGTTGTCTGCCCGAGCGGCAGCGTGCCCCCGTAGAGCCGGGTGAGGTCGACGGCGACCACGCCGGCCACAAGCTGTGCGCAGGCGATCACGTCCGATTGCTGTATGGGCTGGCCGAGTTGCCGCGCGTCGAACGAATAGCGATCACGCAACGCTGTTTCGACCGCGCCAAGCACGGTCTGGGCTTCGAAGGCGGGGTTGCGCTTGACGCGGATGCCAAGCCGGAACGTGCTCGCCTGGTAGGGCAGCAGTATTACCTGGACATGCGGATCGCCGCTGGCCTTGAGCGCGGCGAGAAGGCTCTGCCAGACCGGACTGGCCGGCGTCAGCGCCGCGCCGTTAGGAGCCGCGAGCGTGATGGCGACCGTCCTGCCGTGGCGGAGGTTGAGCACCGCGGCCTGTGCCTTGGCGATGCCCGGGAACGCGCGCGCGAAATCCTCATAATCGAGCACCGAAACCGCGCGTCCCAGGGTGCGCGTCGTCAGCGGGATCGTCCGGCGCGCCATATCTTCGGTTTCGGGGTCGGTGCCTCCCTCCGCCGCCAGGGGGTTGGCGACGCCCTTCAGGCCCAGCGGGCGGCTGACCAATAGAGACAGGCTCTCGGCCGCGACGTTGCCGGCGCTGCCAAGGCCCTTGCGATAGGTCGCGCGGACATTGTTGACGCCGCTCGGCAGCCGCGCGCCAGCGATGCCGTCGCCGAAGCCGGCGGACAGCCGGTCCTTCTCATCGAGGAAAAGCGCAAAGACCTTGTCCTGTGGCGAAGATCCATAAAGGGTCCGCCGCTCGCTCCATTTAACTTCGACGACGCGGACGGTCAGTTCGGCCGCGATGCCCGCTTCGCCGGCCGCGGCGCGATAGGTCAGCGGCGGCTGCTTCAGCTCGAAGCGCTGGAAGCTCTGGCTGGCGTCGCCCGAGCCGAGGACCTGCGTCACCGTCTCGCCGTGCGAAGCCTGTGCCACGTTGCCATGCACGACGACGCTGTCACGGTGCAACGCGGCGGGCAGGCTCGGCGCAATCTCCAGCTCGCAGCGGCGGGCATCGATGGGGTGGACGGCGACCAGCGTCGCCTGGACCGTCACTTTGACCCCATCGCTGGCGCGCTCGCCTCTGATGATCAGCTTGCGTCCGGCGACAAGTCCGTCCGCTGGGAGGTCGACCGGTATGCGACTGCCCGTCACCGCCTCGTTCACGGGACGCCGGCCGAGCGGCAGCAGCTCGGACTTAGCGAACACCGACGTTTCGCGCACAGCGTTGAAAAATTGGGTAAGCAGGTTCTCGCCTTCGAGGTGGAGCCGGGTGACCTTGCCCGACATGGCGAAATCGGCGCGCGACAGTTCCGCCGTGCTGACGACGCGATAGAGCTCCACATAGGTGCCGGACGGGTATTTTTCGTCAGCTCGGTTGAAATTGCCCTTGGCCAGCACGGCGAGGCTGCGCTCCTCGCCGGGCTTGTCGGCGACTATGTCCGCATAGACGGTATCGAGATCGACCGAACCGCCATTCTGGTCGTCGGCATTGTGTTCGCCGTTGATGTGAAAATGGCTCCAGGTCGAGCCGGCTCCTTCGATGAACTCCGGGTCCGGGGCATTGTGACCGAAGACAGACGCGCGTTTGCGCAAGGCAAAGACGAAGGGCCGTTCCGAGGGAAAGCCGGCCGGTTCGTGCGCGCCAAGTCCCCGTGCCCAGCTGATGCGCGTGCGACCTCCGGCTGCGTCTGGCTCGACCCCCGTGAGGACGCGAAAATCCCAGCGGTCGCTCGCGCTGAAGTCGAAGAATTCCTGGCCGACGAAAACCACCGTGTCCCCAGGCTTGAGGTTGGTGGCGACGCCCGAAAGCCAAGCTTCGCGATCATTGCGGGCCGGCGTGTGCTCCTCGCTCATCCACGGTTTGATAGCGTTCCATGCGGCGCGCGCGTCCGCCAGTCCCTCGACGGTCTCGAATGTCTGCGGTTTTTCCGCCGGCCCCGGAATGCTCTGCACCTTCAACCCGGCCGGCAGGCTGAGCTTGTCAGGAGCGCCGGTGACGAAGCTGCCGGGCTCTGCACCAAGTCCGGCCGGTGCGGCCGGCGGCGTATCGAGGGCGAATGCCAGCCAGGTTTCCGCGGCGACGCCGGGGCGTAGACGATAGCCCACAAGCTTGCCCAGCTCCTGCATGGAGACCCTCTCCGTGGCCGTCTCCAGCCAGGATTCGTTGGCAATGCGCTCCTGGTAGAAGGTCAGTACGTCCGCCGTGCAGGCGAACGCGTCGATCAGGCCGATCGTAAAGTCGTCGTCGTCGCGCGTATGCAGCGCCCGCAAAGGCAGAAAGGCCGACGACGACAGCGCAGCGTGCAAGCTGGCGCGGAAGTGGGCGTATTCGCCGATGCGGTAGGCAACTTCCGAAAGTCCGCTGCGGTTATCGATCTCGCGTGGCGTTGAGGCCTCGATGCCCTCACAGCATCCGCAGCATTCGTTCCCGACGGGCGGCTGAACGTGCGGTTTGAGGCCAGGAACAGGCCCGCTCATTTGCCACCTCCCGCTTCGACCGTCAGCTTGCCGCGCTCGCGGAAATTCGGATTGTTGGCGAGCTGTGCGATCTCGAGTTCGCCGATGGCGATGACACCCTCGGCGAGGGAGAGCGGGCTCGGATCGACAAGCCGCTGAAAGCGATCGACACGGACCGCATCGACGCCCTCGACGGATTGTGCCGCTGCGATGAGGGTGCTGAGATACACCGGCTCGCCGAAGCTGAAGCGATCAGGATGAAAGTGGCCCAACTCGCCATTCGGCAGGATGCCGCTGGAAAGGGCGGTCTCTACTGCATGCAGCACGTCGGCGCGGAAATAGTCCGGCTTTACGCAGATGTGCAGTTCGACATCGAGCGGCACATAGCGCGGCGCGTTCACGTCCAGATCGTAGCCGGCCATGCGGAAGCGTTCCAGATGCCGGCGCAGGCGCCTCTCGTAGGCATCGTCGATCTCGCCGCCGCCGAAGCGGTCGGGCGTTACGAACACGGTGTGCCAGCTTCCGGTCCAACGGAAACTTGCCGAGGCCCGCTGCACGTCCGGGCGCCGCTCGGCGGCCGCTGCGTAATCGGCAGCAGTGACTGCGCGCTCCTGCGTGCGGAACGCTTCTGGCGCGTCGCGTCTCACGACCTCGATGTCCTCGGGGTCAACACCGCCGGCCGCCGCCATCGGATTGCGTGTGGATGTCACGAAACCGGCCGCGTCGCTCACCACATGCGCGATCGCCTCGGCGCCAACATTCCCGGCGACGCCGTTGCCGACCCGGTAGGTCGCGCTGAAGGTCGTGCCCGGATCGGGCCGTTTGCCGCGCTCGTCGTTGCCGAAGCGTAGGAGGGCGCGGCCACCGTCCTCGATCTCGGCGACGAAATCGGTAGCGCTCCCCTGGCTCGACAGCAGGTCACGCCGCGCGATCCAGTCATCGCTTATCGCGCCCAGCGTTCCCGTCAGCCGCGCGATGCGCGGGGTAGAAGCGCGGGGGTCGATCCGCAGAAGCGAGCTTGCCGGCCAGAACGGCTCGTCGGGGTCGCCGGCAAGCAGTTGGTCGATATCGAAACCATGCGACAACGGCGCCTGGGCGAGAACGGGGCGGTAGCGAGGCGCGACCATCCGGCGTTCCGGTTCCTCGCAGCCGCAGCCATGCGGGCCAGCCGAAACCAGCCTGATGCGCTCCTGCGGCACCACGCCTAAGTCCTCGCCGGATATGGTGCGGCCGTGGTCGGCGATAACGATGTTGCCGTGCGCGACGCTGATCTCGAGACCAGGGCGATCCTCGACGGATAGACACAGGGCAAAGGGCAGCGCGTCGGCCGGATCCCATTCGATCTCGGTAACCGGAACAGCCGCGTTGCTGGGCGGGTCGTCGAACAAGCCGCCGGCCGGGTCGGCCGATCCATCCACTCTTTTCAGGCGCACCGCCCAACGGTGCGTCCGATCGGAATCCTCTTCGACGAACGTGGTCGGGCTCACCACTTCCTCCAAGACCAGGACGTCGCCCACACGAAGCACATGCTCCAGATTGTCGCGCAGGGTCGCCGAAGTCGCGCCGCGGGGCAGGCAGCAGGCATTGTCGCCCCAGGTGTAGAACGACAGCGTCTCCACCCGGTCGTCCAGAACGGCGTCATGTGCCGTCTCGAAAGTCAGGGCGCCGCCCAGCAAGGCCTCTCGGTGCTCGGGACCGTCCGGCGCAAGCAGCACGGCTAGTCCGGGCACGCGGGTCATCAGTTGCGTGCCCTTGGGAAGGTCACGCTGCTCGCCGTCGACGTTGATCTGCACGAAGACGCGGGCGTTGCAGCCGTCATGCATCTGGTAGTCGACCAACCGGGCATGCCGGCGCACCGAGATGCGCTGGCGGGCGGTGGCCAGGTAGGCTTCGTTGGCAATGGCGTCCTGCCTGTAGGAAAGATTGTCGGCGGCATAGGCCAGAAGTTCGACCAGCGCGACGCCAAGGTCAGCGCCGGAGCGCTCGCTCCAGCCAGGCGTCAGCAGGCTCAACCGGTCGAGCATCAACCGGCGGAAGCTCTGATAGTCTTTGGCGAGATAGTCGATCTCAGGCGCAAGCCGGATCTCGTCGGCGCAGACTGCCGTCTCGGCGCAGTCGAAATCGGCAGGGCACTCCACCTTGAACGAAAACTGGATCGACGCCAGCCGCGGATCGAAGTCGGCCGGCGGCTGATCGCTGCCTGCGGCACTGACGATCGACAGGGTGTATTGAGAGAAGTCGCCGGAGCTGTCGGTGCGCACGACGAGGGTGAGCGACGGCTCGCTGACGTCATCGGTCAGGCCCGGCTCCGCCTGTGGCGGAAGGTCGTCGGCCGGCGCGCACCAGACTATTCCGACCCTGGAAATCCGTTCGCCGCCGGTGATCGTCAGATTGGCTGGCGCCAGCGCGAAGCCAGGACGCAGCAGCCGCACGAACAGCGTCTGCTGGCGGGGCACGCCGGGCGGGGCGGCGCGGTCGAGCACCTCCACGAAATCGATGCCGTTCGCCGTTCCGAGATTGCGGATGACATCCAGCCGGCGCTGGTCACAGCAATGATAGATCATCGGCTGCCTCCCGGCGCAGTGAAGCTCGCCTGGTGCAGCGACCGGTCGAGCCGCACGACATAGACGACGTCGATGCGCAGCGTCGCGTCCTCGTTGACGACGTTGACCGATTGCACGGCGATGAGATGCGACAGGTGTTGCTGCAGCGAGCTTTGCACCAGCATCTGGGTCGCTGCAGCCAACGTTTCGCTGTTCGGTTCGAAAACCAGCGCAAGCAGCCCGGCCCCGAAATCCGGCCGCATCACGCGTTCGCCCGGCGAGGTGAACAGGACCTGCTCGATCAGGTCCCGGATATGGTCGTCGCGATCGGTCACCGCGGTACGGCAGAGACCGGAGAAGCGATAAGGATAGTCGAGCGTCTGCATGGCCGGCCTCCTCACGTCGCAAGCACGCGCGCTTGCGCCGCGACGGGCATCATCGGCGCGCCCGTCGGTATGCAGGTTGACGAGCCGAGCATCGTCGCGACCGGAACACCGCCGGCGAGGACGCGCACCGCACCGGCGAGCCACTGGCCCGTGACGCAAGGCGGCGTGCTCGTTGTGGACAGCGAACATCCCGCGACCGCATATGGAGAAGCGATGGTGATGGCCGGCTGACCGGACAGGAGGACGCGCGGGAATGGCGACAGCGGCGTCGCCTGGCCGGCATGGCTGCACAGAACCGTTGCGCCGAGATGCAGGACGGGTGCGGGCATGATCGTGCCTCCCTATACAACCGTCAGCGCGCCGACATTCACGTCGACGGTCGGGCCGGTCATGTTGATGATCGCGCCCTTGCCGTTCGAGATGATGATGCCGATGTCGCTGACGGAGATCATCGCGCCGGTGGTGGTCTGGATCATGATGCCTCCGGTCGGGCCTGGCACGTCGGAGACGACGATGCCGTTCTTGAGCGCCGTCTGGATGGTGATGCCGGAGAGCCCGGGCGCCACGGTGCGCGCCATCACCGGCACTTCCGCCGCGCTGCCCCAGTAGCCGCCGACCCAGATCGGATAATCCGGATCGCCGCGCTCGAACTCGATCCACACGCCCGCGCCGATCATCGGCACCGTGAAGACCCCGCTGTTGATGCCGGCCATGGGCAGGCAGGGCATTGCCCAGGTTCCCGGCACGAAGCCGGTGACGTCCGGCACGATTGCCTGGATGCGGCCGATCTGCATCGGGTCGACGTTGTTGATCACGGTGCCGCGATACTTGCCGTAGAGAGAAGCCGTTCCCGTCATGTCGGCACCGTCGGAACGGTCGAGATCAAGGCATTGCGGGCGAGCGAAAAGCTCTGCTTGTAGGAGCCGCGCTCGATCTCGTGGGTCACGCTCTTCACATAATAGAGCCCATTGAAGGGCAGGCCGGCGCCGCGCACGCCGACCAGCTGCCGCGACTTCAGCAACCGGCCATATTTGGCGACGTCCAGCTTGCCCTTGCCGAACACCGAGTCGCTGTTCTGGCCGGCGAAGGCCAGCCCCGCCATCAGCGCCTCGGGCGCCGACATGTGCGCGGTGTCCTTCATTTTGTGCAGCTTCGGCGGAAGCGGCGGGACGAGGCCCAGCGGCGGGTTGAGGGGCGACACGTCGGGAATGGGCAACCCGATCGGTGCTTTGCTCACCGACTCCTGGAAGAAGACGATCGGAACCTTCTTCTTTTCCTTGTCGAAGTTGAACGACAGCTCTTCGACATTGGTCTGCGCATCCATACCGGTGGTGAGCGCCGGCTGCGGTTCGCCGACCCTGATCTCCGGCCCCCAATAGGCCTTCGACGTGCCTGGCGAGGGCCCCGGTTCGAGGTAGAAAACATATCCGGCCTTTTCCGCCAGTTCCTTCACATAGGCGTAGTCGCTGCCGCGCTGCGCCGGAATCTGCTGCATCGGCAGCGGCGGGATATCGGCGAGACTCGGGATGACCATGGGGATGACCCCCAGCACGGCGTATTTTGCGAGGATGAGAAGGACCCGGGCGGAGGGCGGCTGGGCAGGGAACGGCAGACCGGGAATCTCGATCACGTCCATCAGGGCAGAGAGATCCTTGCCCTTGACGACGAGTCGCGAGACGCCACCCTCGCCGGGCTGGGTCTCGACATTGGTGACCACGCCGTCGATGATCGAACGCGAGACGCCATTCATCGTGACGATCAGCACCACGCGCATCATCGGCAGACCGCCCCCGCCGCCGGTAAGCAGGAACAGCGTGCGCAGCGGCGAGCGTATCGGCAGCTCGAACACCATCTCGAAGCCGCTCTGCGCTGCGCCTGACCCGTCTATGACCTTGGCTGAAATCAGCGCGTCGGCGACTTCGCGCGGCGCCGCGACCGGAACGGGCCCGATGCGAAGCGAGAGCTGGAGGCCGGAGAGCATCGCCCGCTCCTCAGAGCCCGGACGAATTGGGGATCACCACACGCTCTCCCACCTCGTCGGTGAGTTCGAGCGGGTCGGTCACGGCATTGGCGTCGGCGATGCGCCAGTAGAGCTCGGCATTGCCGAAAGCCTGCGCGGCAAGGAGGTCAGGCCGGTCGCCGCTGCGAACGATATGCTCCAGGAGCGGTGGCATCTCGCTACGCTGCGGGATGAAGCGGCGCCGAACGAAGGGCTTTCCCTCGTCCTCGGGTTTACGGCGGTAGACGGCCAGGGGAACACCGGCATAACGGCTGTCCGGCCCGAACGGCTGGGAGGGGATTGCGCCGGCGTCGATCAGTGCCTGGATCGGATCGGTGGTCATCGTCGCTTCCTCACGGCAGGCTGGTGAGACCTAGGGCGGAGAGCGAAGCACGGCCGGCCTTCAGGGCCAGCGCCTCGCGGTTGCGCAGATAGCTCAAGAAGATCGTGCCACCGCGGTGCGTGAAACCGAGATCATCGGTGCTCATCACGCGCAGTCCAAGGGTGACCTTGGCGCGAATAGGGTTGAGCGCCGGGTCGAATGCTTCCTCGGTGACCGAGATGTCGCTGACGCGTACCGGCGCGACCCGGTTCTTGCCCCAGACGAATAGTACCAGCGGCGCTTCTGGCGGAAGGATTTCCAGTGTGCCTCCGGCCGCCTCCGCGGCGACGTTGAGCAATTCGTCGACGCTCGGGTTGACCAACGCCTCCAGCACCGCGAGCTGAGGCGCGATACCGGATGCGACGACGACCGGATTCTCCCCGGGGAATTCAAGCTGGTCGGTGGCGTCGATTTCAGCCTCGAGCTTGAATGTCTCGACCGCCGGTCCCTTCAGCCTGAACGGCTGCGCGCGCTCGCCGCCGCCGTCGCCGCCGACCCCTTGCACCGTATAGCTTATCTGCAACTGGTCGGCATTGATCTGCAGGGCGATGATATTGCGCACCGTGCCGCCGCCTGGGGCCATCACGATGAGCCCGCCTTTGAGCAGCTTGGGAGAAGATGTGAGGCTCATTTGTACTTGCCTCCCTTGAACCAGTCGAAGAGGTCTCCGGATTTGTCCTTCAACGCCTTCGGATCGGTCAGGTAGAGTGAATAGGCCTCTGCGTAGAACTCCTCCGGATTGCCCGGCCAGTTGTCCTTGGCGTATTTGGTGATCGGGTCGATGCCCTTTTCGGTCACGAAGTCGACGAACTTCTGAACGCGCTTGGTCTGGCCGCTTGATGCCAGAGTGTCGTCGGCCGCCGCCTTTGCGGTGTCCTTGGCCTTTTCCGCGACGTCCTTTTTGGTCGACGCAGCCTTGTCTGCCGCGGCCGCCTTGGTATGCGCTGTCTGCAATGGTGTCAGCCTCTTGATCGCCTCTGCGTGCTTCTTCTTGAGCTCCTTGATTTTCGCGTCGATGTCGGCTTTTTCGGCCGCGGTTTTCGCCGCCGCGCGCTCCTTGACCAGGCTGTTGACCTCGGCCGCGATGGCGTTGGATTCGTCGACGACCGGATTCATTTCATTGGCGGCGGCGGTTAGCGCGGCGTCCGTTTCATTCTTTGCTTCGACGCTCTTGTTGAAGCTGGCCGTTGCCTTCAGCTCGCCGTGGAAAGCGTCGCGGCGGGGCTTGCTGGCGACCGCGTGGCCGACCTCGTGGGTGACGGTCTCCTCCAACTGCGCGGCTGACTTGAAGGCTGAGTCCGCGAGGCGCAGTTCAGCGTCGTTGGTGACGGTTTGGCCTTCGACCTTCTGGCTCGTGAAGAACTCGCCATCGCGTGGCTTCTTATTCGGATCCTCGAGCATCTTGGCGCGCGCCAGCGTCACCCCTTTGAGCGCGGCGACATCGCCGGCCGGCACTTTCCCAAGCGCATCGTAAACGCTGTTGAGCTCGGCAACGGTCCAACTCGACTCGCCATCCTTGATGCCGGCGATGCCGTATCTCTTCTTCAGCGCCTTTTCCGCCTCTGCTGTCGTCTTGTAGTCGGCAGGGATCGCTTGGCCCGCAGGTTTCAGCTGGACGCCGCGCGCGCCGGCGCGCTGCTGCAAGACGTGCGCGGCTTCGTGCGCCAAAAGATGCATGCCGCCGGCTTCATGAGGCCGGTAGCGGCCGGCGGCGAAGGTGATGACCTCGCCATCCGCGAACGCATCCGCGCCCAGCCTCTGGGCCGCGCGCGCGGCCCTGTCGTCGGCGTGGATGCGAACGGTGGAGAAATCCGCGCCGAAGCCGGCTTCCAACCGCTTGCGTGTGTCTGCATCCAGCGGATGACCGGAAGCGGCTTCGCTAATCTGGCGCGAGGCATTCCTAAAGCTCTCCGACGAAGTCGTCCCGCCACCTTTGCTCACATGGTCCGCGGCACGATCGGCAGCACCTTCGTCCGTTTCTCTCGACGCCATGAGATCGGGAACGGCCTGGTAAGACATGCCGGGTCGGAACTGGAGCAGGGGCGAACTCCTCATTGGGCGGCTCCCTTATGTCCCGTCCTCGGCGAAAATGGCGCGGGCCGCAAATGCGGACGCAGCGCCCGCCCATCCGGACGACGCCGGGCGACGTAGTCTTCGGCCGACATTGCCGAGAAGCCTCGGCAGCCGACGATCTTGCGCCGAGAGGTCAGCAGCAGCGATAGGCCCAACGACGGAAACACCAGCTCGCTCGCCGCGGCATAATGGGGAGGCAGGTCGAGGTGGTGCCTGGCGACGCCGCCCAGCCGGGGCGCGGGCCGAGGCCTGGAGACCATGTCGAACTCCACCAGCAGGACCTGATCGCCGTCGTGCCATATGGTCGCCGGGACGTCTTCGAGCGACGAGCGTGAGCACGGCACCCGGTCGTGCCCTAAATATACGGTCGCATCGAGCATGCTCGCGCCACCGAACGCGTGTGAAATCTCAGCCAATGCGCAGTCGGGAGGCAGGCCTTTCCATTGGGCCCACAGGCCTTCGGAAAGTGCGCGCAATGCCTGCGCGCAAGCCCCGGACACGATGGAGCTCTTGGCGGCCATTAGGGACCCCCGATCATTTCGACGCGTCCGTTGAAATAGGCGGCATAGAGATTGTGAATGCCGACAACGGCGACCAGACGCACAGCGTTCTCGTAGTTCGAGTAGCGGCGGTGCGGGATTTTGGGCAGCAGGCTGATGTCGAACGGAAGGCCCGCCTTGACGGCATCGGGCTCGACGATCTTGCGGACTTCCGGCGCCGAGGCGTGCTGCACGGCGCTCGACCAGATGATCTCGGTCAGCAGCGAGTCCACGCCTTCGATCAGCGTGTTGCCTTCGGTGCTGTGCTCGCCACCCAGGCGCTCCGCGTAATCATTGTATTTCTTGGACGCCAGCTTGTGCAGGTATTCGTGCATCAGGACGAAATACATGTCCCAGAGGAACTTGCGGTCCGAGGCCGGCGACGCCTTCTTGAAGAGCTGGATGTAGATGTCTCCGCTGAGCTCGAAGGCGTCCCACGCCCGGCCGATCTCGAACAGCCTGCGCTTTTCCGACGTCACGAACGGATCGCCGACTTTGCGGATGGCCTTGGCTTCGTCGTTCAAGGCCACGGCGTCGTCGCCGAAAGAGGGCGAGGCGTCATGCGCCATGTTGATTTCCGCGACCGTGTCGTCCGGCGTGTCGAACTCGTCGTCGTTCTGGATAAGATAGAAGAGCCAGAATTTGGCGCTTCGTTTCTCGTAACCGGGATCCGCCTTTCGCTTGTCCTCCTCGACCTGCCAGGCGTCGCGAAGATTGCCCTTTTTAGTCAACACCCCGGTCGCGGTGCGCTTGTCGCCCTGGAACGCCTTGACCTTGCTCTTGTCGTAATAGGCGCCGAAAACCAGATCCACCTCCTCCTTGGCCCGATTTGCGATGAGCTGCATGTCCTTCATCGACCGGCTCTTGTTGGGATCCGCGTGCTCGACCGCCGTGCGGTTCTTGGCGAGTGCGTTGTGCATGTCGGTGATGAGTTTCGGAATGCGCTTCTTGATCTTGTCCTCGTAGGTGTCGGTCTCGCCCGGCAGCGCGTGCGGGTTGAAGGCGGGCGGTGGTGGCGGCGCCACGCCTTGCGCTTCCGCCTGGATCTTGGCCGTTGTCTGCGGCGCGATGGCCTCCTTCGCGGCTGTCTTCGTCGCCGCGTCCAGCGGCGTGGCCAGCTTATCGCGATCGGCCTTCGTCTTGGGTGCGGCCATCGCGACATCCCGGAAGACCGACTGGAGAACCAGATCCAGCAGCAGGACTTCGCCCTTGAGCAGAGCCTTCTTGCGTTTGAGCGTCTCTTCCTTCGCTTTGGTCGGTGCGGTGTCGATTTCGCTGTCGATCGCTGTCGACTGCGAATCCCTGCGCGCCCGGTCACTGGACAGATCCTTGCCGGCCTTCGCTTGGTCGGCCGTCGACATCAGCGCCAGTTTCGCGCCGATCTTGCCCGCCTCCTCTCGTGCGAAGGCGTCGATGAGATCGTCCCGGTCGGCGGGGACCCGGTCACGGATCACCAACGAGAAGCGCTTGAACCGCTCATCGATGAGCGCGCGCAGTTCCGCATAGGTGTATGTAGCGCCGAGACCTTTCTCCGGCTGCGCGTTGAATCCGACGACCTTGCTGTCCAACGCGTTCTCGCGGCCGCCGATGAACAGCCGGTCGTAGAACGCGCGAAGCTCGTCTTCTTCGTCGCCGTGGAAATCGTCGTCGAGATCCTCCGGGTCGAGCTGGCCCGGCGCGAACATCGCCTCGACATCGGGCCTGGCGCTCTTCTCGAGAAGATTGAGGATCGCCCGCTCGTCGTCGTTGCCGGTGAAGCCCGACTGCATCTCCTTGACCAGGAGGACCTTGATCTCGGGCTCCAGCAGGAAGTCGTCGCCGCCTTCGAGCCATTTGCGGACGACGCCGCGCGCTTTGTCGTCGCTGTCGCTGTTGTCCTCGATGGTCAGCGTGGTGCGCAGCTTGTGGAGATAGGTCGTCAGGGTCGCTTCGGAAAAGTTGCCGGCGTCAAAGTCATCGAGATCGACGATCGATTTGCGCCAGATCGTGCCCGCGTCCCCCCCTTGCGTCACATGCGCCAGTTCATGGGCGAACAGGCTCATCCCCCGGGACGTATCGGGATCCCAGGCGCCCCGGCCCAGGACGATATGGTTGCCGCTGACGTAGGCCAACGCGCCAATCTCCTTCGCCGACCGCGCCGCGTCTTCGTCCCGGTGGATGCGCACGTTGGAAAAGTCCCGGCCGAAGCGCGGCTCGACAAATGCTCTCGTGCTCCGGTCGAGCGGTTGTCCGGGCCTGGCAAGGGTATCGTCGACGCTCGCCGGCGCCGCCGTTCCGGCTACCTTGCTGGAAAGCGCCGACGACTCCGCGCCGCCGACACGGGCAGGATCGAAGGCCGACAGGACGCGATGCGCGGTCTGGTCGGCCAAGCGTTCGTTCGCATGGCTCGATGACGCAACGATCTTCGCGCTGGCGGCGGTCGAGCTGGGCTGTCGGGCGGCTGCGGCTGTCCTGCTCATCGGCCGCCACCGTTCACGCTAGCGGCGTCTACCCCCCCGATTTCGGCCCTGATGCGCCCGGCAATCCGTTCCGCGATCTGCGCATGGACCGACCCGTCTGCTGCTGTGCTCTCACCCGACAGCGCGCGATTTACGGCCGCCTGCAGATCCAACAAGGCGGTGTTTGGCTGAAACGCGGAGCTCACAGCCGGCTCGACGGAGAGACGGCGAATGTGGATCGAGACCTGGCGAGGCGCGATCTTCATTTCGTCCTCCCGCGGTCGCGGCCAAGATTGCGCTCCAGCTTGGCAGCTTCCTCGTGCGCTGCGGTCATCAGCAGCGCCTGGTCGATGGCGCAGCCCGCGTCGGCGGCCTTGAAGGCGGCGCTGAGGGCAATGCTGCGGATGTTGCCGCCGCAGATGTTGAGCTTGGCCAAAGCCTTGAAGTCGATCACGCCCAGCGGCGCGGCGGCCGGGAACTGCCGCCGCCAGATGCGTTCGCGGGCGGCCGCGTCCGGCATCGGGAAATTCACAACGAAGCGGATGCGTCGCAGGAATGCGCGATCGAGCGCGCTCTTCATGTTGGTGGTGAGAATCGCCAGTCCTCGGTAGGCCTCGACGCGCTGCAGGAGGTAGGCGACTTCGATGTTGGCGTAGCGGTCGTGGCTGTCCTTCACCTCGCTGCGCTTGCCGAACAGCGCGTCCGCCTCGTCGAACAGAAGCACCGCGCCGCTGGCGTCGGCGGCATCAAACAGCTGCTTCAGGTTCTTCTCGGTTTCGCCGATATATTTGCTGACCAGCGAGGCTAGGTCGACGCGGTAGAGGTCGAGCCCGGCCTCGTTGGCGATGGCTTCGGCGGCCAGCGTCTTCCCGGTCCCCGACTCGCCCGAAAACAGCGCCACAAAACCCTGCCCCAGCCGGTACCGCTCACCAAAACCCCAGTCGCGGAAAACACGCTCGCGCTGGCGAAGCTGATGGGCGATGTCGCGCAGCATGCCTGTCTGCCCGACTGGCAGCACGATATCGTCGAAGCCGGCGCGCGTTTCGAGACGCTGAGCCAGTGCGTCCAGACCGCCGCGCGCGGCGGCGCGCGCTGCCGGCCAGACCGCTTCCGCGCGGCAACCGGATGCGGCGGCGACCGCGTCCAGCACCCCGTCGATCATTCCCGACTCGAGCCGGAACTGCGTCGCGGCGCGGCCGAGTTGCTCCTCCACGGAATCGTCGCGTCCGTGCGCGGCGCGCCAGCGCGCCAGGAGGCTGCTGCGCTCGCGCGCCGCGTCGGGCCTGGGGAGCTCGATGCGCAGGATCCGGCGGCCGTTCGGCAAGGCGCTGAGGCCGGGCGCGGCCTGCGCAAGCCAGATTACGCCGACCTTAACGCGCGCGGCTAGCGCCAGGGCCTCGTTTACCGCGCCATCTGCGACATTGACGACCGGGACGGCCGCATCGAGCATCGTCTCGCGGTCGATATGCCGGGCGAGCAACGCGACGGCCTCGGGGTTCGCAGGGATGTTGCGCGCCTCGATCCACAGCGCGTCGCGGCGATGCGCGGCGGCGGCGGCGAGAGCCCAGTCGCGGCGTATAGCGTCACCACCGTCGTCGAGCACCACAACGGCGCCGGACTGCAGCGCGCTGGCGATGCGCCTCGCCAGCGGCAAGTCTTGCGGTGGCGCAGCCTTTCCCGCAACCCGGATCGCCAAGCCCGAAAGCATCGCGTCGGAGGCCGGAATTCCGGTGATCAAATGCAGGATGCGCTCGTCGAGGCGCAGCGGCGCCAGCATCAGCGCCGCGGCGGGCTCCGGCGCAACCAGCCGCCAGTAGCGCAGCGGCGCCTCCGGCGACAGCGCGTCCCAATGCGGGCGGGTCAGCAGAGCCAGCGCCGCGCCGAAGCTTGCCCTGCCATCGGTTCCGCCGACCACGGCGAAGGCCTTGCGCAAACCGTCGTCGATCTCCAGCCCGGTAAGGAGCAGTAGAAGCTCGCGCTCGAAAGGCGAAAGGCCAAAGGTTCTGGCGACGTTTATCAGGGCAGGCTCGAAGCCCAGGGTCAAGGGCGCCTGGATGGCGTCGGCATGAGGCTCGCTCGCCTCCGCCACGGCAGGGACCTTGCTCGCGGTCAACCGGTCGCGCAGGCGCGCCATGGCCGCTATGAGCCAGCACCGGTTCGCTTCATCCCACCTCATTGAGGGACTGAGGGAGGCGTGTTCGGGAGCGTCCATCACGGCACCTCCAGAACCTGGTCCGGCGCAAAGATGGGCTGTGTCCCGCTGCGGTCGAGGAGAATGCTGTCGGCTCCGTCGACGCGCAGGCGGGCGCGCTGCTCTCCGGCGGCAATGGCGGGATCGAAGCTGAACAGCAGCGGATCGGCTGCGTCGTCGCGTGCCGCCGCCACCGCCTCGGTTGTGCCGATGATCAGGACCGCCTTCTGCTGTGTGCGGACCTGCGGGGATGCGGTGAGTTCGACGGTGACCTCCGACGCGGTGCGCTGCAGGTCAGCACTCGCGAAATCGGCGGTCGGCGCGAGGATCAAGGGGATCGTGTTGGTCTCGCGCGGCGCGGGCTCGCCATCGACGAGCAGGCGCAGGCCGACTGAGAGCTGGCCGGCGGCCAGCGCCGCCTGCGCCGCCGCGTCGCCCGGCAGGGTGATCGTCATCGACTCGCCGCTGGCGGCAACCGAATCCGGCGTCAGTTCGAATGGCTGCTCGTTAAGACGATGTCGCAACAGCACGACATGGCCGGTCCCGGCCAGGCGCGCGCCGGTGACCGTGACCGGCTCGCCGAGGCGCGCGCCGGTCTGGCTGAATTGGGGTTCGGCCCGGAACAGCGTCGGCACCGATGGTAAGAGGTCCGGATTGACCAACACGCCGCGCTCACGCTGGGTCGTCGGATCACGGGGGCCGCGCGACAGCACCGGCAGCGGCGATACGCCCGGCCGCGCGCCCTCGATCAGCACGACCGAGGCCTGGTAGCTGGCCGAAGGTCGATAGTGCGACTGGAGCGCCGACCATAACTTTGACATTTCGTCGTTGCTCATGATGGAAGGGGTCAGCTTGATCTGCTCCAACTGGTCGGCGAGGTCGGAGGCGGTCAGCGCCTGGAAAGCCGGCGGCAACATACTGACGTCGAGCGGGCTCGGGTCCAGCGCGCGGCGGATCGCCTCGCGGTCCAGCACCGGGCGCTCATGCAAGAGGTGCATGGCGTAGCCAAGCAGTATCTCGGCCTGGAAATCTGCGCGGCCATAAGCCGTCAGCACGTAGTGCAGGTCGAGCGCCAGCGGCGCGTTCGTCAGCCGCTCGCCGGTGACGGAACTGCGCGACGGCAGAGCGGCGTTGCGCCATCCCTGGTTGGGGGTGACCTGATAGAGAAAGAGGTTCAAACGGGGCGAGGCGTCTGCATCGTCGAGGTCGATGGTATCGGGAGCCACGGCGGTAACGTCGACCGTCAAGCCCATGGCGCTCCCCGCCTCGATGAGACCATCGTCCAGAAGGTTGCGCAACACGGCCGATACCGCCCCTATGGCCAAAGGCGAACTCATGGCCGCGCCTCCAGATAGTCGGCCAGCGATTGGGACGGCTCCGGCCTGGGACGACGGGCAGGCGGCTGCGGCAGCGCCTCGCGAGGCGCGCGCACCTCGATGCGATCGATGGTGATGGTGACCACCGGGCGTAGCTCGCGCTCCGCCGTGACACGGCTGGCGAGCGCGGCCGGGCTGATCGGAGCGGAGCGGGCAGGGGGCGTGCGGCTGGTCGTCAGCGGCGCGACGGTGCGCGGCGCCTCCGCGCCCCGACGCTCGAATGGCTCAGGCTGCTGCCGGCTGGCTTGCGTCGCAGACGTGTGCGGGCGCTCGACCGTCGACCGCTCGACGACCTCGGCGAGGGCGGCCTGACTCCGGCCGGTCGCGGCCCTCCGGACCACCTCTTCGTCGCTGCGGGGCATGCGGTGAGCCGGTTGGACGGATCCGTAGCTTTGCACGGCACCCGTCGCAGGCTGTTCGGTCGGGGTGCTAGAAGTCGCCGCCATCGCAACCGCGCGCCCCATGACGGCATGAACAACGGTCTCAGCCTCGAGGCCGGTGTCCGTTACAACCCCGCCGCCGAAGCGTGGTGGCAGGGCAAGGCGCGCGGCACCGGGCTGCTGGACGCCCAGCGCCAGTCCTGCGAGATTGGCCAGGAAGCCGCTCATTCAGCCTCCGCCATTTGCAGATATGCGGCGCGACGGGTCGACGACAGCGCCAGCACTTCAGCCTCGGTCCAGCCGTAGGCTCGGGCCAATGTGTCGACTTCCAGAAGCAGCCGCTCCGCCGCTCCGCGAACCTCCCCCCACAGCGCTTCCGCGATGTCCAGCGGCGCGGACCAGGCATGGGCGCAGTCGGGACAGGATAGATCGAACTCTACCGCGGCGGCGGGGTCGAGCGCCTCCAGGCAATCGCCCAGTTCCGTCAGGCCGACCTCGTCGCAAACGGCCGCATCGATGCCGTCGACGCAGCGCGACAGCACCGCTCGCGCCACGCTGTTCGGCGTGCCTTCCATTGCAGCGGCGCGCAAATCGTCGACTGTCGGCGGGCGCGCAGCAACGGCCGCGCCACGCCATTCGAACTCGGCGCGATCCCTGGCGGGCGCTGCCGCCAGGCTCTCCGAAAGCGCCTGAGCGTCGACAGTGAACTCCACTTCCGCGCCGCAACCTGGACAGGCGCTACGCAGCGGCAGGGCTGCGTGAAAGTGCGCGTTGCGCACGGCGAGAAGCGCCAGGTTGCGCGCGCCGAGCCGGCGCGGCGCTGTGGCGTGGCCACCCAGCAGAGCATCGTCGCGCCGCCAGCGGTCGAGCCCAACGCTGCGCTCCCACAGGTCGAGGACGTCGCTTTCGCGATGGAGCCGCATTGCAGCGCCTTTCAGGCTGGCTCGGTGAAGCTGGGCTCCGAAGGCTCCACGACATCGACATCGCGCTCCCAGCCTTCGTTTTCGAGCTTCAGCGTCTGGATAGCCACGGCGTTGGCGTTCGCGTCGAGGTCTGGCAAGGCCTGGAATTCCGAGACCCAGCAGCGGAATATCTTATAGGCGAGCACCAGCTGGCCGGCCTCGTTGTAGACCTCCAGGATCAGGTCTTTGCGGAAGTCCTGCAGCGAAACTTCCGCGCCCAGGCCTGACCCGAAGTTCCAGACCTTGTTAGCCCAACGCTCGAACTCGAGATCGTGGGTGACGCCGCGCTCGAGGGTTATAGGCTCATATTTCGTGCGGCCCGGCGACTTGCGCGAGGTCGACGGGTCGCCTCCCTCGCGGTGCTCGACCACTTCGGTGGTGCGCTTCAGAGCCGAGACCTTGCTGACGCCGGCCACGTAGCGGCCGTCCCATTTCACCCGGAACTTGAAGTTCTTATATGGGTCGAAGCGCAGGGGATTGACGGAGAACTGTGCCATCTGATCGGTCCTTTAAGCGCTTAGGCGGCGAGGTCGCCGGCGATCTGCTGAATGCGCAGCACGACAAATTCCGCGGGCTTCAACGGGGCGAAACCGACATGGATGTTGACGATACCGAGATTGATGTCGGCCTGCGTCGTCGTCTCGCGGTCGCACTTCACGAAATAAGCCTGCTTCGGTGTGGCACCCTGGAAAGCGCCCTGCCGGAACAATCCCTGCATGAACGCCCCGACGTTCAGCCTGATCTGCGCCCATAGCGGTTCGTCGTTGGGCTCGAACACAACCCATTGCGTGCCGCGGAACAGGCTTTCCTCGAGAAAGAGTGCCATGCGTCGCACGGGCACGTACTTCCATTCTGAGCCCCGCTCGTCGTCGCCATGCAGGGTGCGCGAGCCCCAGACGATGTTGCCGAACACCGGCATGGTGCGCAGGCAGTTGACGCCGCGCGGATTGAGCTGGCCGTTCTCGGCGTCGCTCATGGTGATGGTGAGCCCGAGCGCGCCGTTCAAGCTGGCCTCGGTGCCTGCCGGGGCCTTCCAGACGCCGCGTGTCGCGTCCGTTCGCGCCATCACGCCAGCCACGTAACCGCTCGGCGGGAAGGCGCGGACGGCGTTGGCGCGCAGTGGGTCGGCAGCCCGCACCCAGGGGAAGAACAGGGCGGAGTTGCGTGCGTCCGCGCCGGTGATCGCATTGTCGAGCGGTATGACGTCGCCGACGATCGCGTCCGGGTCGCTGTCGGCGACCAGGAAGGCGCGACGCTCGCGGGCCCGCGTCTGCAGGTCGGCAATTGCCGTCGGGTCGGTCAAGCCGGGAACGCAGATGATGTTGAAGAGGTCGATACGGTCGGCGATGCCGCCGGTGGCGAAGGCGGCGGCCAACGGCGCGGTGAATTCGGCAACATTGGGCGCAAGGAACGCTCCGTCGCCCCCGCCCGCCAGCGGCTGGGTGTCAGCCGTCGGCGAGGCTGGCGGATCGCTTGCGAAGGCGAGTCCGTTGATAAAGGCCGAACGGCCGTTCACGACGTTGGGCGCGAAACGCGGGTCCAAAGGATCAAACGCCAGGTTTGCGAAGGTCTCCAGCACTGCGTTGTTGGCGGAAGGCTGGATGACGTCGATGGTGAAGCGGGTGTTGTCGTCGGCCCGGATTGTGACACGCACGCTGAAATCATCCGCCCAGGCGCCGGGCGAACTGGCTGACATGCTGAGGTCGCCGAAGGACGCCGTGGCAGCGGTTGCGTTATCCTCGTCCTCCTCCGCTTCGGTCTGGGCGATGCGCAGCACGTAGGCGTCGGATCCGCCGTTCTGGTAGAACGCGCGCACGCCATAGCCGAGATAAGCTTCGTCTTCATTATGCAGGCCGCCGTAGAGGCGTTCGAAATCAGCGAAGCTGGTGATACGCAGGGCTCGGTCGATCGGGCCGCGCCGCGCCCAGCCAACGAACAGGGTGATCGACGTCGCGACGCCGGTGATGGTCCGCACGCCGCTCGGAACTTCCTCGATGTAAACGCCGGGGTGGAGAAGGGCTACGGGCATGTGGTCTCCTCTCTTCCATCGCGATCGGACGGACGCCGACCAAGGCAACCCCCGATGGCTGCGCAGCGGGATCGGCGATGTGTATAGCGTCCCACCGATTCCAGGTTTGCGCATGAACCTATCGGCCCACCGTCGGTCCAGCGGGGGAACTAGACCTGAGCGTCTCGCATGCAGTCGTCGGCCGGCTTGCCGTATCAAATGAACGGACCAGCGGAGCGCGTCGAGCAGGAAAGTCGGCATGGCAGCCGGCTCCAGGATGGATAAAAGGAACTAGATCCGCGGGGGCACGACTTTCATCGGGCCGGTGGCGACCGGCTGGGATCGTTCCGAACGCATGAGTGCGACTGAGGGGCGAGGGTGCGCAACCGCGCCGCGGACCCGACCGGTCAGGCCGTCGCCGTCTGGTCCACGGCGAATGCCGTCCGCGGATGATGGCGAACTTGGGAACCGTCGACCCCCGGCAGGCGGCGCAGCCATGCGCCGACCTGACTGCGGCGCGTCAGCCGCAGCTTGCCGAGAATGTTGTGCACGTGGTTCTTGACGGTGGCGTTGCGGATCCCGAGCGCCAGAGCGATCTGCTTGTTGGAGAGGCCATCTCCAATGAGCCCAGCGATCTCATGCTCGCGCAGGGTCAGCGCATCGGGATTGGACAGCCCGTCAGGCACGCTGGCCATGGCGCCGATGCGGTTGAGCAGGATGCCGGCCATGCGTGGGGTGCAGACCAGCTCGCCGCGGACCGCACTTTGCACGGCCTTGGCCACTTCCGCTGTCGTCGCGCCGCAGGCGACGAAACCCGCGACGCCGGCCTGGGCGCAGGCCAGCAAGGCGCTGTCGGATTCGGCCACCCCAAGCGCGACGACAACCGGCGCCGCGCCGGCGAACCGCAGGGCGCGCGCGATCTCCAGCGCGCCAGGCATGCGCATGTCGACAAGGGCGACATCGGGCGTGAAGCGCGCGACGGCCTGGTCGGCGACATCCGGGGCGGCCGTTCCGATCACCAGCAGCGTGCCGTCCTCGCCGAGCGCCTGCGCGATGCCTTCCCGTACGAGCCGCACGTCGCTGACGATCAAAACGGAAGGGGCGCGCGGCAATGACCAGGACGCACGCTCGCCAACCGGCAACCCGGCATTCTGGCTGGCAATTTCATGAGCCGACATCTTCCCTCCAGGAAACGACTGGATGGCAAATTTTTCGGGTCGAACAAAAATACTTATATTGACAACTGCACTATTCCGTAGGGACTACTTAAGTTTCCGCGCACTTTATTAACCTCGCCCGCATTATAACTGAAGGCGACAGTATCGACAAACAACTTTATGCGACGACGAGCCGGGGAGGGGATGCGCCGTCCCTCGCTGTCAGAAAGTCGCCACCACCGCCGGCCAGAAAGCCGAGCAGTTTCTGCCTGGGTGAAAATCTCGTGGGCCGGCAGTCCTTCAGCACAATGCGCAGCAGGAAGTCGCGCTAGCCGATCTGCTGCGCCGGGGCGGCTGACTCATCGCTCGGCCCCGGTACGACGTGACAATTAAGCCGTCTCGCCTGCGCGCGCCACCGAAGCGTGCCAGGGCGTCAGCCAGCCGCGCAGCTGCGCGATCAGCGTGTAGAGGGTAAGGCCGATCAGGGTGAGGAACACGATCACCGCGAACAAGCCCGGCACCTGGAGTTCTTGCAGCATGGAGACGGCGAGATAGCCGAGCCCCTCGTTGCCGCCGATGAACTCGCCGACGATAGCACCGATCATCGACATGACGACGGCCACCTCCATGCCGGCGAGCACGACAGGGAACGCTGTCGGCAGGTCGAGCATGGTGAAGCGCTGCAGGGGGCTTGCCTGGAGCATGGTGAAGACGTCGCGGTCGCCGGGTTCCACCGAGCGGAAGGCGACGAGTGCGTTGGAAAAAACTGGGAAGAAGGCAAGGGCGGCAGCGATCACGATCTTCGATTCGAGGCCAAAGCCGAACCACAGGATGAACAGCGGCGCCAGCGCGATCTTGGGAATCAGCTGCAGGCAGACGATGAAGGGCTTGAAGGCCCATTCGAGCATCCGGATTCGCGCCATCGCCATGCCGAGCGTGATGCCGAGCAATACCGCGATCAGGAAGCCGGAAACGGCCTCGGTGACGGTGACGAGCGCATGGCGCCAGACCTCGGCGTCGCCGACCAGGCCGATGAAGGCGGTGACGATCTGCATCGGCGTCGGAAGGATGAAGGCGGAAACCTCCGCCGTCCGGACATAGACGGTCCAGATGAGAAGGAAGGCGATCACGGTCGCAGTCGGCAGGGCGACGCGGAGGAAACGGTCGCTGCGCATCAATGGCCTCCGATCAGGCTGGAACGCAGGCGCGCGAGCATGTCCTGGAACTCGGTCTTGCGTTGCAGGTCAAGCGTGCGCGGGCGCTCGAAGGGCATTTCGATGACCTCGGTGATACGCGCCGGCCGCGCCGCCAACACCACCACGCGATCCGATAGAAAGGCGGCCTCGGTGATGGAATGGGTGACGAGGATGGTCGTAACGCGGGCCTGCGCACAGACGGACATAAGTTCGAGGTTGAGTGTATCGCGCGTCATCGCATCGAGCGCGCCGAAGGGCTCGTCGAGAAGCAGCACCTGCGGCTCGGTGATGAGTGCGCGGGCGAGCGAAGCTCGCTGGCGCATGCCGCCGGAAAGTGCTGCGGGCCGCATCTTCTCGAAGCCCTTGAGGCCGACCGTCTCGCACAGCGCGTGGGCACGCTCTTCCCGCTCGGCCTTCTTCATGCCGCTGAGGCGCAGCGGCAGGGCGACATTCTCCGCCACAGTGAACCAGGGGAACAGGCGCGCCTCCTGGAACATCATGGCAATCGGTCGCGTCGCCTCCTCCGAACGCCTGGCGCCGTCCCAGACGGCCCGACCGCGCACCAGGACCTCACCTTCCGTCGGCCGCTCGAGGCCGGCGATGATGCGCAGAAGCGTGGTCTTGCCGCACCCCGAGGGGCCGAGCAGAGAGATGAAATCGCCACGCTGCATGTCGAGCGTCGCGTTGCCGATGGCGCGGACCGCGTTCTCGTCCCGGCCGAAGGTCTTGCCGACACCCGACAGGCGGATGTCGGCCTCATTGTCCACCTTCATGCTTTCAGGGCCTGGTCGAGCAGATCGTTTGTGTAGAGTTCCGTTGCCGGGACGGTTTTGTCGATCAGCTTGGCGCCGGAGAGAAGGCCGACTGCACGCTCCCAGACTTCCGGCACGTTGCGCAAGAGATTCTCCTCGCCCTTGGCGGCCCAGTTCTGTGCGTTGGCCTGCAGGTCTTTCTGAGCCGTGTCGAGGTTCTTAAGGCCGGAGACGTCGTGCTTCTCGGCGATGGACTTCAGGATCGGCATCAGGTCCTCGGCGCCGACGATTTCCTTGGCGGCGCGGTGCGTAGCGCGCAGGAAGGAAACGAACTTTGCCGGGTTCTCGGCGATCTGATCGGGGCGGGCGACATAGACCTGGCCCGGCATGCCGTCGTCGATGGGCATCACCGCGACGCCGTCTCGCGCCGAACTCGCCATCACCATGGATGAGGTGTTGCCGATGAATGCACCGGCGCGGCCGGCCTCGATCAATGCGAAGGAAGCGGCCGAATCGGCCACCTTGACCCTGGTGACCTTCTCTGGCGCTGCGCCGGCACTCGATAGCATCAGGTCAAGCGTGCCCTCCATCGAGCCGCCGAGGGTTGCCATGCCGACGGTGCGCCCCTCAAGATCGGCAATTGTCTTCACTGGATTTTCCGTCGAGGAAATGACGTAGAAGGGAGACATCTGCGCGATGGTGGCTATCGAGATCAACGGCGCGTCGTTGTTGACGCGCGAGACGATGTAGTTGGTGCCGCCTGTGCGGCCGGAATCCATCTGCTTGGCAATCGTCATCTGTGCCGCGAGTGCGGCGCCTTTGCCTGCCTGGAGGTTCATCTCCAAGCCTTCATCCGCGTAGTAGCCGGCAGCGTCCGCATAGATGACCGGTGCGAAGGCAAGCGACAAGGTGAAGGGCGTTATGAAATTGAAAGGGGTCTGGGCACGTCCCTTGACGGGGAACGACAGCAAGGCCGCACTTCCCATTGCGCCAAGCATCAGGCCTCGCCTCGTCAGGTCCATGCGTCATCTCCTCCTGTTCACATTTGAACCCATTGTTCAGAGAATACTAAGCGCAAATTTGTGCTCATTGCAAGGCAAGGCCCGGTCCTACGGAGTGTTGAGGTCTTTGGCCGCCTGGAAGCCTGCCCCCTATCGGGTGCCCACCCGCTCCGGGAGGCCGCCGAGAAGCCGGGTTATGGAAGCCGCAGTATCCAGGACCGCCTGGCGCACCCCGGCCTCGATGCTGTCGGGCGCATCGCCGGAGGCTGAACGGGTGACGTTGATCGCCGCGACCACATTGCCCTCGATGTCGCGCACCGAGGTGGCGACGCTCGCGATCCCCGTTTCGAAATTTCCGATCTGGACGACGACATCCGCTTCGCGGTCCCGCCGCCATTGGGCAATCAGCTCGGACAGGCTGCGGGGAGTCTGGCCTGGGGCATTCTGGTAGGTTTCGTCGCGGTAGAGCCGCACCAGATCGTCTTCGGACAGATCGGCAAGCAGAACGCGGCCCATCGTCGTTCCTGCGGCCGGCAGACGACTGCCGACATGGACGATACTGGCAAGCCCCATCTGGCTCGGCACTCGTAGCATGTAGAGCACAAAACGCCCGTCGCGCACGCCCAGATGAGCTGACCAATCGGTTGCGTCGCGCAGCTTCTCGAGCTCGGGCAAGGCAATCTCAACCATTTCGCGTGTGGCCAGATAGCCGTACCCGAGCCGCAGGACCGCGGGACCGAGCGTGTAGCGCGCGGTTTTCGGATCATGGAGCAGATAGCCCTGATGGGCGAGTGTGTAGACCGTGCGGAAGGCGGCGGACCGCGTTGTGCCAAGACGGCGGGCAATGTCCGAAAGGGTCATCTCGCGCGTCTCTGGAGTGAAGGCCTGCAATATCTGCAGGCCTCGGATCAGGCCGGGCACGAGGTATTTATCGTCGGACTGCGTCGGTTCGGGAAGGTCGTTTGTTTTGCCCATAAAACGCTGTCTAGCAGGTAAAACGGCTCTGATCTAGCCTTACCCGAACTGAGGAGAAAGGGAGATCCCATGACAATTCACGCCACCGCCACTTCCGCCCTGGCAACGGAGCTGGCTGCACATATGGGCCGCTTCACCGACAAGTCGTTCGACTGGAACGCATTTCCCTCCAATGCCGGCTTCGACGACCTCGCGCGTGCACAGATGCGCTATATCGGCGCCGGCGGGTCGCCGAAAGTCGGCGATACGACGACGTTGAAGCCGGACCACTTCACCGTCAGCCTGATCTACAAGGAGCCAGGCAAATACGCCGCCTGCCACAGTCACGAGATCGAGGAAAGCTTCCTTATCATCGACGGCGTGCTGACGGTCGGCTGGGAGAAGGACGGCGAGGTGGTCGAGGTCAAGCTCGGTGCCAAGGACATGATCCTCAATGCACGCGAAATCGGCCACGGCTTCCGCAATGACGGTGTGACGCCGGTGCTGATGTCGATCTCGGTCGATGTCGGCAAGCCATTGCCGCCGGTCTATCATTATCACCCGAAAGAGCATCCGGCGGAGCTTGCGCGCAGCTTTGGCGCCGCGCCAGGCAAGACCCTGCCATTTGACCGCAATGGCAGCCATCCGCTGCAAAAGCTGATGGCCCAGTATGTCGTGCGCCACAGCGAACTGCCGACCATCTGGGAAAAGGCTGGCTTCACTCGCAAGGTCTATGTGGGCGAAGGCGGCATTGAGCACGACACCTGCCGCAAGGAGATGCTCGGCATTCCCTCGCAGGTCGGCATCAAGCCGATCGTGCGCAACGTGGAGGACGCCTATCTCGTGCTCGAAGGCTCGCTGATCGTCGGCTGGGAAGACAATGGCGAGACCGTCGAGATCGAACTCGGGCCGCGCGACCTGGTCAAGACGCCCGCTGGCCGCAAGCACTGGTTCCGCAACAATTCGGCTGCGCACGCCACCGTCTGGTCGGTGATCGGCTCTGCCGAGGCGGACGGCATCATCTACGAAGCGGCATAAGGCACTCTGCCTTCAACAAAGATTGCCCCGGCCTAATCGGCCGGGCTGCAAAAGGGCTGCGCTTGCTGCACTCCTGCGGGAGCCCAACAGCATACAGTCCGCAAAGATAATCGGGAGGAGAAAAGTCATGCGCATCATTACCCTCGCATTGATATTGTCATCGGCATCTATGGCCGGGGTTTCTGACGCAAGCTCGGAGAATGTGAAGAAAAATGCAGGCTCCAGTCTTCAACCAGGGCAGCTCATAACGATCAGAGAGAGCACCAGGAATAAGCTTCCTGACGCAGGCGAGAACTACTTCGTTTCATACTTGGCGCCCACTCCGACCGGTGGGGAGGCAGTGTTGTATGGTCAAATCTCCCTTCCCAAGTCACCGCCGCCAGAAGGTGGTTATCCCGTCATAAGCTGGGGCAATGGCACGACGGGAAATGCGCCACAATGCGCGCCATCGATCGTGTCCTCCTACGCTGTTGAATATCTGAATGAATGGGTCAAACGAGGCTACGCCGTCGTGCGAACCGACTATGAAGGATGGGGGGCGGACGGCCCTCGGCTGGAGCTGAATGGGAAGAGCAACGCTGATGCCATGGGGTATCTCGTGGCTGCAGCCCATGAATTGACTGACCAGCTAAGCGACGACTGGATCGCAATAGGCCACAGCCTTGGAGGCGGCGCCGCTCTTTGGACCGCCTCTCAGTCCTACAAGTATAATCTCAAGGGCGCGATCGCCCTTGCCCCGGTTGGGCCGGGAGTGCTCGAGTTCATCGATGGAATAATGCAAGGCAAGCCCATTGGTCATTTTACCCAGCAATTCGTATCTGTGACGCTCCTTGGTGCGCAGGCGACAGACCCGTCAATCGATATTGACCGGCTTGCGACGGGCGAAATGAAGCCGCAGCTTGAAGCCATGAGGGATTCGGCCTGCCTTGGCGATCCAGTGTTTATGAACTTTCCTCACCTGCAGCCGGGTCAATATCTGAAGCCCGGCGAAGACTATGACAAACTGGTCAGCTTTTTGAAGGCTCAGGATCCTTCGTCGCTGAAACTTAACGTGCCGGTCTTGATCGCTCAGGGGACGGACGATGAGACAACTGTGACACCGTCGACCACGGAAAAGATGGTCTCAAGCCTGTGCGCCAGCGATGCAACGGTAGATTACAAGGTCTATAAAGCCGCCGACCACAGAGGCGTCATCACTGCATCGTCAATGGACGCATTCCAGTTCGCGGAGACCGTGTTTTCCGGCAAGACTCCCAAAAGTACGTGCCAGGAATGACTCGCTCAGGCGCCGAGCGTTCAGCCACGCCCGGCGCTGCAGCGATGTCGTAATGTGTTGGGCCGGGTATCGCTAAGTCACGGCAGTGCTGGAATGATCAGCGCTGGCGGCAAATTCCTGGGATCATCACCGAACGAGATTTTCAGGCGAGGAAACGCGCCTGTCCTTCTCGATAAAACGCAATGAGCATGTTTTGCTGCCGCACCCGAAGGGCTTGTTGGTATTGCTCGGGCGGCACCAGCCATGCCGCCCCGGCGCGCGGATCTATGCCGCTTCGGTGAATTCGACCGCCCAGGCGTCGTAGCCATAGACCCAGTCGGCATTCGTGCCCTGCTTCAGCCAGTCGTTGGCCAGCGAGCCTTGCTGGACCCGCGCCGTCCGCGGGATCCGTGCGGTCTCGTAGCGCTTGAGCGCAGCCGCCACGGTCGCCGGCGTGGCGCCTTCGAGGGCGCGGGCGAGCACGACTGCATCCTCGACCGCCATGCAGGCGCCCTGCGCCATGAAGGGGACCATGGGATGCGCTGCATCGCCCAGAAGGGTGATTGCGCCGGCGGACCAGCGTTCCATCGGTTCGCGCACGTGCAGCGCGGAGCGGGTAACGTCCTCGCAAGCGTCGAGAAGCGCACGTGCCTCGGGATGGAAATCGCTATAGGCGGCGCGCAGCTCCGCGACGTCGCCGGGAAGGGTCCAGCCTTCCTCGGTCCAGTTGTCCTGCGCGGTGGTGGCAAAGACGAACGTCTCGCTGCCGCGGTTGAGAGGGAAGGTGACGATTTGCCGGTCGGGCGTAGGTCCCCACCATTTGGTGAAGGAATCGAGATTGGGAATGTCGCCGCCACGTTCGCGCGGGAACACGGCGCGGTAGGAGACGAGACCGGTGAAGCGTGGATGATCCTCCCCGAACAAGGCATGACGCACGGCGGAATGAATGCCATCGGCGCCGATCACGACATCGGCCGCAACCCGTGTGCCGTCGGCAAGCACAAGAGCGGCGCCGTTTCCGTCCGGCTCGGCGGCCTCCACGGGAGCGGCGAAGCGGATGGTGCCGGGCTTGAGCGCCACTTCGAGAGCGGCGAGCAGGTCGGCGCGGTGTATGGTCAGCTGCGGCGCGCCATAGCGTTCCTCGGCCGCAGTGCTCATAGGTAGGCGCGAGGTCTCTTCGCCGCTGTCCCAGGTGCGGCTGATCCGGAATTCCGGCCGCGCCGCTGTCCGACGCAGGAACTCACCGACACCCAGCCCGTCGAGCGCGTGGACCGCGTTGGGCGTCAGGTTGACGTCGGCGCCGATGCGGCCGTAGGCGCGCGTGCGCTCGAAAATCGTCACGTCATGCCCCCGCTTCTGAAGCGCGATCCCCGCCGCCATTCCTCCGATGCCGCCACCGGCAATCCCGATCTTCATGCGGATTCCCCACAGATTGTTCAAATAAGAACATAAAGTTCAAAAAATAACGGTACTGATCGGGCGCGCTGCTGTCAACGTTCGGCGAGCGACCGTCGCATTACGATGTATCGGCGCCCCGTCTTCCCCCCCGAAAATGGTCCCCGCATGACCCGGCAACGAGCGCAGTTGACTCCGGTTCGGTGATCAGGCATCCTAATTTGAACAATATGTTCATTATAGAACACTCACTGGGAGGTAAAGATGGACGCCTTCAAAGACCGCCTCTCGCAGCGCGCCTTCGCCACAGGCCGTCCGGGCCTTGCACATCAGTGCCGGGGAAGGGAGTTGGACGAAAAGGAAAATGCGCTCGCAAGCGCCCTGATGGCGATCTACGCCACGGGCGAGCAGGATTTCGATGCTGTCGCCCAGCAATTGAAGCAGAAGGGGATCGTTGCGCCTCGTTCAGGGCGCACCGATTGGACGGAGGCGCTGCTGGCCGAGGAGCTCGAGGCGACGAATCGGGAACTCGATGCCGCATACGAGGCCGTTGGCTATGGCGCTTGAGTTTCGCTCGGTCACGAAGGAATTCACGACTGGCACGGGCCAGAACCTCACCGCCGTCAACGATATCAGCTTCCGCGTCGGCGAGGGCGAGTTCGTTTCCGTCGTCGGTCCCTCGGGTTGCGGCAAGAGTACCATCCTGAGCATGACGGCCGGCCTCTACCAGCCGACGCACGGTGAGGTGTTTGTCAGCGACGATCTCGTGGGCGGCCCCAACGAGCATGTCGGCTTCATGCTGCAGAAGGACCTGCTTCTGCCCTGGCGCAACATCGTCTCGAACGTGGAATTCGGGCTGGAAGCGCGCGGTGTGGCGAAGTCGGAACGCCGGGACAGGGCGATGGCTGAGCTGAAGCGCTGCCACTTGGCGGGCTTCGAGAACCATTATCCCTATCAGCTCTCCGGCGGCATGCGCCAGCGCGCGGCGCTGGCGCGCACACTCGCTATCGAGCCGGAAATCGTGCTGCTCGACGAACCGTTCTCAGCACTCGACGCGCAGACGAAGCTGCTGCTTCAGAACAGCTTCGCAGGGACCATCTCTGAAACCGGCAAGACGACGCTGCTGATCACCCATGACTTGGCCGAGGCGGTGCTGATGTCGGATCGCATCCTGGTGTTGTCCGAGCGGCCGGGCACGGTGGTAGCGGAGATCAAGGTCGAGCTGCCGCACCGAGAGGAACCGCTCCGGCGGCGGGTGATGCCGGAGGTCAGCGATTATGCTGCCCAGATATTCAAGCATCTGAAGCTCGAAGAAAAAGCCGTCTGACCGGCTGAAAACGAAAAGGGGAATCTTATGAGACGCATGCTTCGTACGACCGTAGCCGCCGCGATGCTGGCGGCTTTCGCGACCGCGGCGGTTGCCGCCGAGAAGGTGACCTACCTGTTCCCGGCGCCTGACTTCCTGCCGGCTTTCGCCCCGTTCCAGCTCGCCAAGAGCAAGGGCTATTTCGATGAGGCGGGCCTCGATGTTTCCTTCCAGGTGGGCAAGGGCGGTGCGGATGTGGCGACCCAGGTCGCCGTCGGCAACGCCGATCTGGGCGGCGGCATCGGCGACACGCCGATCATCGTACGCGCCAACGGCCTCGACATCCGTGGTGTCGCCCTGCTTGGCGGGCGGGGCCTTACGCAACTCGCCTGGCGTAAGGACAGCGGGATCACCGGCCCGGCGGATCTGAAGGGCAAGTCGATCGGCGTTCTGGCCTTCCAGGACACTACCTATTACAACCTGCTCGGCGTGCTAGCCTCAGCGGAGCTTTCAAAGGCCGACGCCGACATTCAGGCGGTCGGGCCGGGCGGCATCATCCAGCTCACCATTGCCGGCAAGCTGCAGGCGCTCTCGGGCGTTCCCGAGTGGATCGCGGCCATCGAGGCGGGTGGCGTCGAGATGGAGCAAATGCCGGTCGACCAAGTGTTCCCGGCGATGGCGCAGGCGATCATTGCCTCCGACAAGACCGTTAAGGAGCGTCCGGAGGTCGTGCGCGGCTTCGTCAACGCCGTGCTAAAGGCCGTTCGGGACATCTCCGCCGACCCCGCCCAGGCTGCGAAAGACTATGTGGCGGCAATGTCTCAACATGCCGGCAAGGAAGCCGAGATCGAAGGAATCCTGCGGGCCTATGCGACGCTGGTTTATCCGGAAGCCGCGAACCAGCCGCTCGGCGCCTTCGATCCCGAACGCATCGCCAAGGTCCAGGCCTTCTACGTCGACAGCGGCATCGTCCAGACAGCGGTTCCTGTCGAGGACCTCTACACCAACGAGTTCGTCCAATGACACAGGCAAGCGCGATTCGCGCCGGGTCGGGCGCTTCGACCGAGACGACGAAACCGGCAAAGCTCGCGACGGTCGCCCAGAACAGCACGCTCATCGCCAGCCTTGTGCTTCTTGTGCTCGTACTTTTGGCCTGGCAGTTCCTGCCGCCGGCGCTCGATGTTCCGAAATTCATCATCCCGACGGTGACGGACTGCCTCGCGGAACTGCAGCGTATGTGGGTCCAAGAGGGGCTTCTCGGCCACACGCTCTCCACGGCGCTCTACACGGTATTGGGCTTTGCCATCGGCAGCCTGCTCGGAGCGGTGATCGGCTACCTGCTCGGCATGTCCGAGTTCTGGGAGAAAGTGCTGTCGCCCTATATCCTGGCGCTGCAGATCGCGCCGAAGGTGGCATTCGCGCCGCTGTTCATCATGTGGTTCGGCTACAACGCCATGCCGAAGCTGTTGGTGACGGTGCTGATCGTGTTCTTTCCGGTGCTCGTCAACGTGCTGCAGGCCATGCGCACGGTCGACCGCGACCTCGTCAATCTGGCGCGCGCCTACAATCTGTCGCGCTGGGGCATTTTCCTGAAAGTGGAGATGCCGTGGACCATGCCTAACCTTATGGCGGGGCTGCGCATCGCCTCCACGCTTGCCGTGATCGGCGTGACGGTCGGCGAATTGGTCGGCGGCAATACCGGCCTCGGCTTCCTGATTTCATACGGCGGCGGGCAGGCGAACGCAGCGATGGTTTTCAACGCCATCGTGCTCCTCACCGTGATCGGCTTTTTGCTCTACTCGGTCCTCGTGCGCATCGAGGAACGCGTGCTGCACTACCTGCCGAAAGCTCAGCTTTAGCCGGCCTGCCAAGACAAGGCCGCGGAGGCGGGAGGCCTCCGGACACCGAGGATGGAGACGGAAATGACAGCCATCGACAAGAAATCCCTGATCGAAGACCGGGTGAACAACGGCTTGCGTGGCCAATGGTATCCGGTGGCGAAATCGGTCGAGGTGAAGGCGACGAAGCCTTACGGCGCACGGCTGCTCGGGGAGAAGATCGTGCTGTGGCGCGATGCGGAGAACCGGCTGCGCTGCGTCGAGGATTTCTGTCCGCACCGTGGCGCGCCGCTTTCCTATGGCGAGATCCACGAGGGCAATATCGGCTGCCGCTATCACGGCGTCATCGTCAACGGTGAAGGCGTGGTGGTGCGGGTCCCTGCAATGCCCGAATGCGCGCTCGAGGGCCGCAAGGCGCTGAAGTCCTTCGAAGTGACGGAAGCGAATGACGCCGTCTTCGTCTACGTGCCGTCGGCCGAGCATCCCGAGGCGCCGGAACTCGTTCTGCCGAAGGAACTGACCAGCGACGACTGGACGGGATTTCTCTGCACCGGCCTGTGGCAAGCCAATTATCGCTACGCGCTCGACAATTTGGCCGACCCCATGCACGGCTGCTACCTGCATGCGGAAAGCTTCACGCTCGCCTACGGCTCCAAGCAGGACCTGATGAAGCTCGACAAGACCGACGCCGGTTTCCGCGTCAGCCGGGTGGGGCAGGTCGGCGAAAATTTCGACTGGACCGAGTTCGAGGTGCACCCGGGCTCGATGTTCTGCTTCCTGGAGATTCCGTATCCACCGGCTGCCGGACCGGGCGGCGTGTTTCGTATCATCGGATTCGTCACTCCCGTCGATGCGACCAGCTGCAAGGTCTTCTTCTGGCGCATGCGTCAGGTCTCTGGACTTGCTCGTGAAAGCTGGCGCTTCCTCTACCGTGCCCGGCTGGAAGAGAACCACTGGAACGTGCTCGAGCAGGATCGGGTGATGCTCGAAGGCATGCCCGACGACGCACGTAAACGCGAAATGCTCTACCAGCACGATCTCGGCGTGTCTCGCGTGCGTCAGGTCCTGACGCGGGCCGCCAAGGCTCAGGTTGAGGCCGAGATGGCCGCGGAAGTGACCGGCTGATGCTTCAGGGCCGCGCCATACTCGTCACAGGGGCCGCGCGCGGACTGGGAGCGGAGATCGCCCGCAGTCTGGCTGAAAAGGGGGCCGACCTTGTGCTGGCCGATATCGCGGTCGAGGAAGGCCGCGCAGTGGCCGGCCAGCTTGGGGCGCGCTTCCTGCCCGTCGATCTTGGCGATCCCGGCTCGATCGCTGCCCTCGGCGAACGGCTTACCGGCGATGGGAGGTGCCTGCACGGCCTGGTCAACAATGGGGCGATCGCCACCGGCATCGGCGGGATTTCCTTCGACGAGATCGAGATCGAAAGCTGGGACCGGGTGATGAGGGTGAACGTGCGTGGTACCTGGCTGATGACGCGCGCGGTCGCACCTCTGCTCAAGCTTTCCGGTTCCGGCCGTATCGTCAACGTCGCCTCCGACACGGCGCTGTGGGGCGCGCCCAAGCTGATGTCCTACGTGGCGAGCAAGGGGGCGGTGATGTCGATGACCCGCTCGCTCGCCCGCGAGCTCGGCCCCGACCGCATTGGAGTGACGGCGGTTGCGCCGGGCATCCTGACGACGGAATCGACCGGCTACGTGCCGGAGGCCCGACACCGGCTCTACGCCGAGGGGCGCGCTGTGCCAGGCCCGCAAGGCCCCGACGAGATCACCGAGGTCGTCGCCTTCCTGCTTTCGACGGGCGCGCTGACGCTGACCGGCCAGGTGCTGCCGGTCAACAACGGCTTTGTCTTCAACTGAGGCGCTCATGACGTTCGAACAGCACATTTCCGGCAATATCGAATATCTGGAGCGGCCCGGCTCGATTGGCGGCCCTGTTTTGGTAATGCTGCACGGCATCGGCTCCAACGCCGCCTCCTTCACGCCCCTGCTCGATCATCTGCCGCGCGATTGGCGGGTTATCGCCTGGAACGCGCCTGGCTATGGCGGCTCCATCCCACTTGATGCCGAGTGGCCGCTGGCGCTCGACTATGCGGCGGCGCTGAAGGATTTTCTCGACCGGCTGGAGTTGAAGCGGGTGTTGCTCGCGGGTCATTCGCTTGGCTGTCTGATTGGGGCGGCTTATGCGGCCGCGCATCGCGAGCGTGTTGTCCGACTTCTCCTGAGTTCGCCGGCGCTTGGTCACGGCGTGCCGTGCGGCGGCGCGCTGAGCGCAGCCGCTCAGGCACGCATCGACGATCTCCAGACACTCGGCCCCGACGGCTTCGCGGCCCTGCGCGCGCCCCGGCTCGTCTTTGAGCCGGAGAGCAATCCCGAAATCGTCCGCTATGTACGCGACGGTATGGCGAGGGTGAGCCTGCCCGGCTACCCGAAGGCCGCGCGCATGCTCGCTTCCGGCCGTCTCATCGACGATGCGGAGCGGCTACAGGTGCCGACCGACGTGATCGTCGGCGCGCATGACGTCGTCACTCCGCCGGATTCGGCGCGGCGCGCCCATGCGGCTCTGCGCCATCCCTGGCGCGGCGCATTCACCCTTGTGCCCGGAGCGGGGCACGCCCTTTACCAGCAGGCGCCCGTCGCTTTCGCGGCAGCGCTGGCAGCCCTTGCGGAAACCGTCGGCTAGAGGCCGGAGGAGGAAAGACATGGCAGAGACCATACGCGTCGGCAGTCTTCGAGGTATCATGATGCGCGGGCCGGGCATTACCCAGACACTGCCGTTCTACGAGGACATGTGGGGCCTGAGTCTCGCCCATAAGGAAGCGGGAGTCGCGCTCCTGCGCGGCACAGGCAGCGAGCCATTCCTGTATGGCCTGAAGGACGGTCCCGTCTACGGCATCGAATATGTGCATTTTGCCATGCCGGACCAGGCATCGATGCACGGGCTGCACGCCCAGATCGTCGCGTGCGGCGGTGTCGTGCTCGGCGATCCGGCGCCCTTCGACGACTACGCCGGCGGCTACGGCTTCGAGATGCTCGATCCCGACAACCGCCGCCTGCGCTTCCGCACGGAGGCGCGGTCGCTCGACGAGGAGCCGGAATGGGCGAAGCCGCGCAAGGTGAGCCACGTCGTGCTCAACACGCCGGACATGGATGGCGTGCAGGAATTCTACTCCCACGTCCTTGGCTTCCGCGTGTCCGACTATTCGGCCGACCAGATGGTGTTTCTGCGCTGCAATTCCGACCACCATTCGATCGCGCTGGTGCGCGGCAATTATGCCAGCGTCAACCATGTCGCGTTCGAGATGCCGTCGATCGACGAGTTCATGCGCGGCATCGGCCGTATGAAGCAGAAGGGCCATGTGCCGACCTGGGGGCCGGGACGACACGGACCGGGCAACAACCCTTTCGCGTATTTCGTCTCACCGTCGGGGTTCGTCATCGAATTCACCTCCGAACTCCAGCAGATCGACGAGGCCACCCATGAGGCGCAAATCTGGCCGCGCGACAATCCCGAAGCGATGGATCGCTGGATGACCGCCGGGCCGCCCACACCCGCGCAGCGCGCCGTGATGCAGGGACGTCCCGATCCCGGATTTCCTGAACTTGCACCGAAGGGGAGCGACGCCTGATGCACTACGGCTATGATGGCAAGGTGGCGGTCGTCACCGGCGGCTCCTCAGGTGTGGGCCTCGCGACCGTGCAAACCCTTCTGCAATCGGGCGCGAGCGTTGCCCTTTGTGCCCGGACAGAGAGCCGGCTTAGCGATGTGGCTGCCGTTCTCGTGCGCGATCATGGCCAAGACCGGGTGCTGGCCAGAGCACTGTCGGTGCTTGATGCGGATGCGGTGAAGACTTTCGCCGGCGAAGTCGAGTCCCGCTTCGGCCGTTGCGATCTGCTCGTCAACAATGCCGGGCAAGGGCGGATTTCGACCTTCGCCGATACCGGGGATGACGATTGGCGGGCGGAGTTCGAACTGAAGCTGTTCAGCCAGATCCATCCGACGCGCGCCTTCCTGCCGATGCTGCGCCGAGCCAAGGGCGCGATCGTTGCCGTCAATTCGCTGCTTGCCTACCAGCCCGAAGCGCACATGGTGTGCACTTCGTCCGCGCGCGCCGGAGTGCAGAACCTCATCAAATCGCTGAGCGTCGAGCTGGCACCCGACATTCGGGTCAATTCGATACTGCTTGGCCTGATCGGCTCGGGACAATGGCTGCGCCGCTTCGCCGAACGAGAGGACCAGAGCCAGAGCCGGGCGGATTGGTACGCCGCTCTTGCCGCGAAAAAGGGGATTCCACTCGGTCGCCTCGGAGATGCTGCCGAGGCCGCCGCGGCAATCGCTTTTCTTGGCTCGCCCGCCGCGAGCTACATCACAGGCGCTCAGCTCGAAGTGTCGGGCGGCCTGTCTCGCCACATTTAAGGAAACGAGATGAAACTCGAAACAATAACAGCCTCCGAGACAGTCGGAGACTTCATCGCCCGGTATCTTGCCGAGATCGGCGTCGACACGATCTTCGGGGTGATCTCCATCCACAACATGCCGATCCTCGACGCCATCGCGCGCCAGCAGCGCATACGTTTCGTGCCTGCTCGCGGGGAGGCCGGCGCGATGAACATGGCGGATGCCTATGCACGCGTTTCTGGCAGGCTCGGCGTTTGCCTCACCTCGACGGGCACCGCGGCGGGCAATGCGGCGGGCGCGCAGGCCGAGGCGCAGACTGCCGGATCGCCGATCCTGCACATCACGACGCAGGTCGATCTCGAATTCGCCGACCGCGACCGCGCGGCAATCCACGACGTGCCGCGCCAGCCGGAAATGCTGCGCGGCGTCTCGAAGGCCGTCTTTCGCATGTGGGACGCGAACGGCGCCATCGGCACGCTGACGGCTGCAATCTCGGCAGCCCTGTCGGCGCCGACGGGGCCCGTGAGCCTCGAAATCCCCGTCGACGTGCAGCGCAAGCCGGCGCGCGCCTTGGAACGCATCCATCGTCCGCAGCCGACGCGCCCGATCGCTCCCGACTCGGTGATCGACGAGATCGCCGAACTGGTGATGGCTGCGAGGCGACCGCTGCTTTGGCTCGGCGGCGGCGCTCGGGGTGCAGGGACAGAGGCGACGGAACTGATGCGTCGCGGTTTCGGTGTCGTCACCTCCACCAATGGCCGCGCCATCGTCTCCGAGGCCGAACCCGCCAGCCTTGGCGCTTTCAACATGACACCAGAGGCGATCGAGCTCTACAAAGGCTGCGATCTGATGATCGTCGTCGGCTCGCGCCTGCGCGGCAACGAGACCCGCAACAACAAGATGCCATTGCCCCGGCCGCTGATGCAGGTCGACGCGGACGCGGCACAGGGCGGCCGCAACTATCCGGTCGAGGTGTTCGCCCATGGCGACGCTGCCGACACGCTGGCACGCCTGCTCGACCGCCTGCCTGAAACGCTCGACACCGACACCAATCTCTCCTTCGACATTGCCCGCACGCGATTGCAGGCCGAGGGCAGGATGCGCGACGTGCTCGGACCGTATCGGGTCGTGGCCGACACATTGGCGGAGCGGGTGTTTTCCGGGCGCCATCCCTGGGTGCGCGATGTCACCATCTCGAACTCGACCTTCGGCAATCGCTATGTTCGCATCGCCGCACCGAATCTTGGAGTTCACGCGCTTGGCGGCGGGATCGGTCAGGGCGTCGCGATGGGTATCGGTGCCGCACTCGGTTCCGGCGGAGCCAAGGCGGTGACACTTATCGGAGATGGCGGCACCATGTTGGGTCTCGCCGAAATGATCACCGCCGTCGAGGAGCAGGTGCCACTCGTCTATCTGCTTATGAACGACAAGGCCTATGGCGTGATTCAGAACATCCAGGACGCGCAATATGGCAGTCGCCGGCACTATTCGGCGCTGGCGACGCCGGACTTTTCCGCCTTCTGCGGCTCGATCGGCATGCCGCACAGATTGGTAAGGGACGTGGCGGAGTTTCCTGCCATTCTCGACGAGGCGCTCGCCGCGAAGGGACCGCGCCTCATCGAGATCGACATGTGCGCCATCGGTCCGTTCAGCGAGGCCTTCGCCGGTCCTCCGGCGGGCGCTGCAGGCAATGGGGAATAATGCGATGAGGCTTGGGCTGATCGGCTTTGGCAACATCGCGGTAACGCTTCTCGGGCAACTCGCCGAGACGATCGACGCGCCGCTGGAGTGCCTCACAGTGCTGTGCCTGCCCGAATTTGCCGGCGAGACCACGGCGCGGCTGGCGGGCGAATTTGCTGGCGTTGCGACGGAGGTGGCCGTCGTCACCGAGGCGCCTGCACTGCTTTCACACCGGCCGCAACTGGTCATCGAGTGCGCAGGACATATGGCCGTGGCGACGCATGTACCAACGGTGCTGCGTGCTAGCGTCGACGTGGTCGTTGTCTCCATCGGAGCCTTGTCGGACGAGTCGCTTGAGAAAGAACTGCGGCTGGCGGCTGCCGATGGCAGAGCGCACCTGATCCTGCCCGCTGGCGCGGTCGGAGGCATCGACCTTCTGGCGGCGCTAGGAGCGGCAGGCGGGCTCGAGGTGCGCTATCGCGGCTCGAAGCCGCCGCTCGCCTGGAGCGGGACGCCGGCCGAGGCGGCAATCGATCTCGGGGCGCTGACCGAAGCCGAGATATTCTTCACGGGCACGGCGCGCGAGGCAGCAAGGCAGTTTCCGAAGAATGCCAACGTGGCGGCGACGCTTGCACTCGCAGGCGCCGGTTTCGAGGCGACGCATGTCGAACTCGTTGCCGATCCGGCAGCGCCCGGAAACGTGCATGAGTATTCGGTCGTCTCGCCGCTCGCGAAATATTCCATGCGCATAGAAAACCTGCCATCCGCCGGCAACGCCAAGACGTCCGTGTCGACGGTCTACAGCGTGTTGCGCGAGATTCGGAACCGGATCGGCCCGGTGGCCATCTGAGACGCGAGCTGAAGGTGGAGGCAAATATGATCGAACTGCCGCAGAACAAGCTCTTCATCGGCGGCGAATGGGAAGAGGGCACTGGCGCAGAGATCACGTCGATCTTTCCTGCCGATGGCAGCGTGAATCGCGTGCTCTGCGGCGCCTCGGTGGCCGACGGCGAACGCGCCATCGAGCGCGCCCTGCGCGCGCAGGCCGATCCCGCTTGGCGCAACCTCAAGCCGCACGAGCGGGCACGCTTTCTCTACGCCATCGCAGACGGTATCGAAGCGAATGCCAAGCGCATCGCCCACATCCAGAGCCGCGACACCGGCAAGACCCTGCGCGAGACGGGCGCCCTTGCGGCCTCGGCCGCTGGTACCTTCCGTTATTTCGGCGCCGTGCTCGAGACCTCGGACGAGGTGTTGACGACCCAGCGCGGCGATGCGCTGACCATGTCGGTACATGAGCCGTTGGGACTCGTGGCCGCGATCACGCCCTGGAACTCTCCCATCGCCTCCGACGCGCAGAAAGTGGCGCCGGCACTTGCGGCGGGAAACGCGGTGCTTTTGAAGCCGGCCTCCTGGTCGCCGCTGGTCGCGCTCGAGCTGGCCCGGATCGTCGAGGCGGCGGGCTTGCCAAAAGGGCTGTTCTCGGTGTTGCCCGGCTCGGGCCGCGAAATCGGAAATCTGCTGGTCGAGCACCCGGACATCGCCAAAGTCAGCTTCACGGGCGGCACGGAAACCGGGCGCGCGCTGGCGCTGAAGGCGGCGAAGAAGCTGATGCCCGTGTCCCTGGAACTCGGCGGCAAGTCGCCGACCATCGTCTTTGCCGACGCCGACATCGAACAGGCGCTGGCTGGAGTCCTGTTCGGGATATTTTCCTCGACGGGCCAGAGCTGCATCGCCGGCGCACGCCTGTTCGTCGAGCGGCCGATCTACACGAAATTCGTGGAGCGGCTGGTCGCGGCCACCAGGCGGCTGAAGGTCGGCCATCCCTTCGAGTCGGACACGCAGGTGGCTCCGCTGGTACATTTCGAACACCGCGACAACGTTGCCGAGCACGTGCGCGGGGCGCGCGAGGAGGGCGCGGAGTTGCTCGCCGGAGGCTCCGCGCCCGAGGGGGCTGAATACGAGAAGGGTGCCTACTACCTGCCGACGATCCTCGCCCGCGTCGACAATTCGGCCCGCATCTGCCGCGAAGAGGTGTTCGGGCCGGTTCTGGTGATCTTGCCCTTCGACGACGAGGCGGATGTGATCGCGCAGGCGAACGACAACGACTATGGACTCGCCTGCGGCATCTGGACTCGCGATTTCCCCAAGAGCTGGCGCGTCGGCAAGGCGATCCATGCGGGAACAGTGTGGGTCAACACCTACAAGCAGTTTTCGATCTCGACGCCGTTCGGCGGCGAGAAGGCGAGTGGCATGGGACGCGAGAAGGGCCGTGACGGCATACGCGCCTACATGAGTCAGAAATCCTTCTACACAGACCTTTCGGGCGCCCCGCACCCCTGGGCAGCGGCGGCGGTCCACGCGTCATGAGCCGCTCGGTCGCGATCATCGGCTCGGGGCCGTCCGGCTGCTATTTGGCGCAGGCGCTGTTGAAGGCCGCGCCGGACCTTCGCGTCGATCTCGTGGACCGCCTGCCGGTGCCCTACGGTCTCGTGCGCTACGGTGTCGCCGCCGACCACCAGGGCACGAAGGGGGTGATCCGTCAGTTCGAACGTTTGTTCGAGCGGCAAGGAGCCTGCTTCGTCGGCAATGTGGCCGTCGGCAAGGATGTGAGTCTCGATGATCTGCGCGAGGCCTATGACGCGGTGGTGCTGGCCGCCGGCCTGTCGGGTGATCGGTCGCTCGGCATTCCGGGCGAGGAACTGCAAGGCGTCTGCCGCGCCGGCCGGCTGACGCGCGCACTCTACGAGCATCCCGACGCCGAGCCGTTGCCGACGCTCGGCGACCGTATCGTGATCATGGGTAACGGCAACGTCGCCGTCGACATCCTGCGTCTGCTCGCCAAGTCGCCGGACGAGCTTGCCGGGTCCGATCTCGGTCCGGGCCCGAGCGCCTGGCTCGCGGGATCCGGGATCGAGGAGATCGACATCGTCGGACGTTCGCCGGCTGCAGAAGCCAAGTTCGACGCGGTCATGATCAAGGAGTTGGCAAAGCTTGAGGGTGTGACGATCAACGTCGTCGACGCCGGCACGAGCGACGATCCCGAAGGCGCCCGGAAGATCGCGGTCCTCGAAGCACTCCACGGCCACGCTGCCGGGCCGAGGCGCATCACGTTCCGGTTCGGCCTGACTCCAGTGGAGCTGGTCGGCGAGGGCGGACGCGTTCGTGAGGCCCGGTTCCGGGATGCCGGCGGCAGGACCATCGCGCTGCCCTGCAATGCCTTCATCACGGCGATCGGCTTCGAGACCGAGGGGCTGCTGCCGCGCGGCGAACTGATCGGCTCGGCTGCCGACAGGGAGGCGGGCGTGCTCGCGCCCGGTCTCTACGCGACAGGCTGGTTCCGCCGTGGGCCGCGGGGCACGATTCCGGACAACCGCGCGGACGCGCAGCTTCTCGCCGCTCGCGTCCTGGCCGATCTGGAGGCGATGGGCACAGCCTTGGAAAGGCCGGGCCGGGCTGCCTTCCCGCAATGGGCCGCGGCCGTCTGCTACGACGGCTGGAAGCGGATCGATGCCGCCGAGACCGCGTCGACGCCTGAAGACCGCTGCCGCGTCAAGATCGTCTCGCGCGAAACCATGCTGGAGCTTGCCCTTCAAAGAGAGGAGGCCAATCGATGAACATCATGCTTCTTTACGGCACCGAGACGGGCAATGCCGAGATGCTGGCCGAAGACATCATGGCCGAACTCGAAGGCGATCACGAGGTAGAGTGCCGTAATCTTTCGGATTTTGGGCCGAACGAGTTTGAAGCCGGCCGGCTTTACATGATCGTCTGTTCGACCTACGGCGATGGCGAACTGCCGGCCTCCGCCCGACCCTTCGCGGAAGCATTGAAGTCAGCGGCTCCAAGTCTGTCGGGAATTCATTTCGCCATCTTCGGCCTCGGCGACAGCGAGTACGAGGAGACCTTCAACTTCGGCAGCAAGGGGCTTGCGCAACTGCTCGGCACCCATGGCGCCGTGCAGATCGGCGAACGTGTCATACACGATGCCTCGGGCAGCGACATGGCCGAAGATCTGGCGTTTCCCTGGGCGGCCCGCGTCGTGGCGCTCGCCGAAGACAAGCTTGGCGAGATTGCTTGATGCTGGCGGCCGAAATACGCGAGAGGATCATGGTCCCTTGGGGGCATGGCGACTGCATTGATCTCGCCGGCGTCACCTGCGAAGGACCGCTCGACCTTGCCGGGCTCGACCTGACGGGAGTCGACTTCAGTCGCGCATCCTTTCCCGACGGAATCGACGCGTCCTGCGCGCGGTTTTTAGGCGTGAGCTGGTTTGGCGCCACGCAATTCGGCGGCGAGGCACGGTTCGAGCGAACGGTTTTCACCAATGACGCACGTTTCGAACGGGCATGCTTCGCCGATGCGGCAAATTTCGGCCAGGCGGAGTTTCGCGGCATAGCTCGCTTTGACGGCGCGCGCTTGTCTGGCGGCGCGCGCTTCGACGGCATAGCGTGCTACGGCAATTTTTCGCTACAAGGCGCGGAAATCCTAGGACGTGCATCGTTCCGCAAAGCCGAATGGCTCGGCGGACTGTGGTGCGAGGACGTCCGGCTGCCGGAGGGCGCCGACTTCACCGAGACCCAGGTGCACGGCCGACTGTGGCTGCGCCGGGCACTTGCCGGAAACACGCCACTGCCAGACACCGCCTTCGCGCTTTCCTACGGCTATACCTACAATTGATCTGCCGACCAGCCGCGATAGCCGAGTGCCTCGGACATCGCGCGGGCTGCCGCTTTCAACTCTCGCTCGATCCTCTCTGTATGCGGGCTGTCATCGGCGAAGATGCTGGCATGGCCGGTGACGTTGATCGCGCCGACGGCGCGCGCCTGGTGATCGTGGACTGCCACGGCGGCCGATCCAATCTCGGGTTCGAAATTGGCGACGCTCCACGACATGCCCCGCGCCCGGTCCGCATGGAGCTGCTTTTCAAGGCCGGCGAGCGTCGTGCGCGTCTTCGAAGTGAAGGATTCCAGCGTCTGCCCCGCATAGAGCGAGCGCAGCGAGGCCATCGGGAGTTCCGCAAGGAGAATCCGGCCGATGGTGGTCGCATGGGCGGGCAGCCGGGTGCCCTCGCGGACCGTGCTGGCGAGATGCGAGTTGGGTGTTTCGCGGGCGAGATAGACAATCTCGCGGCCTTCGAGCACGCCGAGATGCGCCGACAGATTGAGCGAGTCGACCAGCCGCTTCAAGAACGGCCGCGCCACCTGCAGGATGCTGCGTTCGTTGAGCGCCTCTGAGGCAAGCGCGATCAGCCCCGTGCCGAGACGGTATCCGCCGCCCTCATCGATTTGCTCGATGATGCCTTCCGCCTCCAGCGTGGCAAGGAGGCGGATCAACGTCGTGCGGTTTATGCCGAGTGCCTTCGCCGTGTGGCTGGTATTGCGGCACCGGTTTCCGGCGGCGACGTGGCGTAGCAGCGAGATAGCCCGTACGACCGGGGGAACGACATAGGTTGTGTCAGCGCGTTCCACGGGAGCTTCGCTATCCATATTGCAGGCCTTCTGTCCTAATATGAACATTTGTACCAGATATGAACAATTTCACAAGGTCGCTGCGGGTTCCGCCGCCGGGCTTTCACCACGTCCTTTCTCGGCTGCAGCTGCGGCCAAACTGTCCTCAATTCCTGCTCACACTGATGAGATGGGGTGATCGTCACAGGGGCCCTGTCATCGCGTGGTGACCGGGCAGGCCCAGTTGCTCCTCGCAATAGGACCAGAATGCATCGACAGCGGCTCCAGGCTTTCGGTTTGCCAATCGCATAAACATAATGCTGCGCTGTGCTTTCGGCCTTACCATGATGCGTCTTACGCATCGGAAAGAGTCTTCGTTACGCATGGCATTTGCGGGCAAGATAGCGACAGCTATACCGTGTTCTGCCAATGCCAGAGCCGTCGTTCCGAACGTAACCTCGAAGCGCGTGTTCAACCAAATACCGAGACGGCCGGCGGTTTTGTCGACGATATGACGTAGGGGGCTTTTTCTGTCGAGCAGAGCCACAGGTTCGTCGCCCAGTTCGCGCCAACCAACGGTTTCCGCCGTGGCGAGGCGGTGATCGGGGGCCATATAGGCCGCCATCTGGTCGGTCTGAATCATCTTTTGATATATGCGCGGATCCGCCTCGACTCGTGTGGCGATAGCAAAATCAACCACGTCGTCGCGGACCAGCTCAACCAGGTTCTGTTCCGCCGTGTCGTGAATGATTACCCGAATTCCCGGATAATCTTTGGCGAACTTGCTGATTGCGATGGGCAACGGGCCGGCGGCGAAGACGGATGAACACGCGACCCTTACTTCTCCATGCGCCAATCTCGACAGGTCGCCAGCGGCTTCCTCGAGACGCTGGACATCGGTCAAAATCCTTTCCGCGGTAGGCAGCAGCTCCTGTCCCGCTTGTGAAAGCCGAACGCCCCGCGTGGTGCGGTCAAACAGCGAAACCGACAGCGTCTGCTCCAGATCACGGATCAGGACGCTGAGGGAAGGCTGCGTCACCTGCAGGATATTCGCGGCCTGAGTAAAGCTCTGTTGCCGTGCGATCGTAACGAATGCGCTGATCTGCTTGGTCGATATCTTCATCAACGGCCTCCGTTATAAAAAAAATCTATTTCTAGATAACAATTAATACGACCTAGCGTGCAACAGCAATCAATTCGGACACCCGAAAGCCAAGGAGTTGAGCTTGATGCAGGCCAATGTCCAAGCCATCGCACGGATCGCCGATGGCATTGTTCATATTCGCTTGAAGCCTGACACCGGGCAGGGTGCCCCTGAATCGACACCGGGTTCTCACATCGACCTGCATCTGCCGAACGGACTTGTCCGACAGTATTCGCTCCTTACTCCACAACGGGGAGAAACGATCGACATAGCTGTCAATCTTGACCCGCAAAGCCGAGGCGGCTCCGCCTACGTGCATCAGGTCCTGAAAGTCGGTGACAAGTTGGAAATCAGCCACCCTCGCAATCATTTTCCTCTGACGGAACATGCAGAGCAGTCGATATTCATAGCAGGCGGCATCGGCATAACTCCCATACATGCGATGGTACATCGCCTTACGAAGCTAGGGCGACGATGGGTCCTGTATCATTGCACACGCACTCCAGAACGTACCCCCTTTGCAACCGAACTCCGTGAGCTTGCCGCTGCATCCCAAGGATCGATCATCCATGTGCATGATGGAGTGCCTGGCATCCGACCGTTGGATGTATCGGCCATTATCGAAGCGGCGGACGAAACCACTCATTTCTATTGTTGCGGACCAACTCCGCTTATGGCCTCGTTCGAGGCGGCGACCGCGAACATTCCGCCTCATCGGGTTCACGTAGAGTATTTCGTCAATGAAGAAGCGCAGGCCGCAGGCTCGGAGTTCGAGCTTGTCTGCGCCCGATCTGGCAAGCGCGTCACCATTCCATCTGATCGGTCGATCCTGGAAACCTTGGAAGCACAGGGACTAGCGCCGCTTTGTTCATGTCGCGAAGGAACCTGCGGAACATGTGAAACCGCGGTTCTTCAGGGGGAACCTGACCACAGGGATCGCGTCCTGACACCCGACGAACGCGCAAGCAATTCAACGATGATGATTTGCGTGTCGAGAGCAAAGGGCAGCTCGATCACGCTCGACATCTAAAGGGAGCAGGAATGAGACTTCTTGAAAACAAGACGATCATCGTCACCGGTGCCGGAGGCAATATCGGAAGGTCGTACTGCCGAGGCTTTCTCGACATGGGGGCCAACGTCGTCGCCGCGGACCTGAACGACATCTCCACGGAAGCCCAGAGCTGGGGATGCGATGATCGGGTGCTGGTCGTCGAAGCCGATGTCCTCGATCAGGAAGACTGCAATCGCATGGCAGACTTAGCCGTCGAAAAGTTCGAGCGGGTCGATGGTCTCTTAAACAACGCTGGCTTCTTTAAGTCCGCAAGCTTCGGGTCCTTCATGGATATCACGGCTTCGGAGTGGGACGTTTGCTATCAGGTCAACGTACGCGGAACCTGGCAATGCATAAAGGCCGTGTATCCGCATATGAAGCGACAGCGGCAAGGCAGCATCGTCAACGTTTCATCGAACACGCCTTACAAGGGCGTGCCAAACTTCCTGCATTACGTCTCGTCAAAAGCGGCGATCATTGGCCTGTCGCGGTCGCTTGCTCGCGAGGTCGGCCCGGACGGGATACTCGTCAACACGCTTTGTCCCGACCTCATACCTGACGACGACATCATCGCGCGACAGGGCAAGGCCGCGGATGAGCGTACTGTCGAAGGCCGTTGCCTCAAACGCACGCAACTCCCCGAAGACATGGTCGGTGCAGCTGCGTTCCTCTTCAGTGATCTCGCTGGTTTCGTTACCGGACAGAGTCTTCTCGTCAACGGTGGCGCGCACTTCAACTAGGAGACAGCCAATGTCCGTTCTCGAATTGAAATCCCCGCCGCCTCAGGAAAACTCCACCTATCTGGCGCTGCGACACTTTTGGCACCCCGTCTGCTATTCAGACGATGTCACTGACAGGCCCCATGGTATCCAGTTGATGGGGCACAAGATCGTCCTCGCCCGACTTGGCGATGAACTCGTTGCGATGCAGGACCGTTGCCCGCACAAAGGCTCGGAACTGTCATTAGGCCAGATCATCGATTGCAAGCTTGAATGCCCATACCACGGCTGGCAGTTCAACGAGAACGGCGACTGCGTCCGCATTCCGGCTCGCGAAGAAATGGCGACAGTCGTGAACCGCAAGGTGCGCAAATACCATGCGACGGAATCCGCCGGCATGATCTGGGTGTGCCTGGCCGACACTCCCAAATACGCACCACCTGTGTTTCCTGAACTGCACAACGGCGAATACAGGGTCCTGCGGGGGAAACCCTACGACTGGAAAACGTCGACCCCGCGAAGGCTCGAGAATTTCGTCGATTTCGCTCATTTCTCGTTCGTGCATGATGGCACGATCGGCAGTCGTGATCATCCGCGCGTCGAGGCCGTCAAGGTCTGGCGGGAAGAAAACGTCATGCGCTTCGACCGCAGTGGCGTAAAGGAGCCGGGTGTCGGAAAGAAGAAAGAACTTCTCGGAATCACCGACGACTGGATCGAACCCACGAACGTCTACCATGTGACGATGCCGCACACGGTGCATCTCAAGCGCATCTTTCCGAACGGTAAAAGGTATGTGCTTTTCATGGCCGCGTCGCCGGTCGACGCGACGACGACCCGCAGCTTCTGGTGGCAGGCGCGCGATTTCGGCACGGAAGAAGAGCACGACGATTTCTTCATGGATTTCGAAGACAAGGTTCTTGCCGAGGACAAGCCGATCATCGAATCCCAGACCCCAATCCAGATGGACCTGGCAGGTGAACTTGCCCGACAGGAAATGCCGGTTCGTCATGCCGATATCGTCAGTGTGGAGTACCGTCGTTGGTTGCTCGAGCTGACCAATGAGCTCGCCAATGTCTAATGAGATGAGATCGCGTTGGGTGGATGGAGCGGCAGGAAAGCTTCATCTGACGGATTTCGGCGGCTCAGGTCCGATCATTCTTGCGCTCCATGGCGTCACCGGCGGCAGCTATTTGTGGTCCGGCGTCGCAAGCGCTATCGCCGACGATGCGCGGATGATAGCGCTTGACTTCCGAGGCCACGGACGAAGCGATTGGTCCCTGGATCACGCCTACGAAACCAAAGACCTTGTTGCTGATCTGCGCCTTGTTATCGATCAGATCGACTTCGGCGATGAGCCGCCAACGATCATGGGATCGTCCTGGGGCGCCTTGGCAGCGGTTCTATTGCTTTCGCAGACGCCTGAAGCCGCGCGGAAGCTTCTGATCGTCGATGTCGAGCCGTCATTCGAAACGCGCGAGACAGACGTACCTCCACGACCCTACCGCTTCCCGTCCCTTGAAAGTGCGATTGAATGGGAACGCCTTGCCAACCGCAATGCACCCCAGAAGGTCCTCGCAGAGTTCACGCGCGCATCTATGACAAGGACCGAGGATGGATACTGGATGCGGCGGCACGATCCCTATTTTCTGACACGTTGGCCTTTCCGCAAAGATGATCTTTGGGAAGAGCTGAGCCGGCTCGTTCAGCCGGTTAAAGTCATCCGCGGCGAAGAGAGTTTCGTCAGGCGCGGTATCTGTGAACGCATGGTTGCCCTCAATGAGGGGTGGAGATTTTCGGAGATCCCGAAAAGCGGTCATCTCGTGCCGCTGGAGCAGCCCTACCAACTGGCAAGAGAAATCGCTGAATTCATCAAGCCTAGCTGATCAGGGGAAACGCTCCCCGTGATCCGAATCCGAAAAATTGTGCAGTAGCCAGGTCTCAGGGAGGAGCCCATGCGAAATGCCAAACAGATAGCCGTCTCGTCAGATAGGCCGACCGACCCCGTCGCGGATCCCGTAGAAGAGATTCCGCCGGCGTCTCGGCTTGTCACGCTCGGCCTTCAGCATGTTCTTGTCATGTATGCCGGAGCGATCACCGTTCCATTGATCGTCGGGGGCGCGATCGGGCTGAGCAAGGAGGACATCGCAATACTGATCAATGCGGACCTGCTGTGCTGTGGAATAATCTCCATCATCCAATCTCTCGGCATTGGCCGAACGATCGGAATTCGGCTTCCGATCATGATGGGAGTCTCCTATGCGGGGTTTGCACCTATGATTGCAATCGGGCTTACCCCCGACGTCGGGATGACGGGGCTCTACGGTTCGATTATCGCGGCGGGCATCATATGCTACCTCGCAACGCCGCTAATCGCTCGGGCCCTTGTGCTCTTTCCCCCGGTTGTGACTGGTTCCACATTGGTGAGTCTCGGGATCGGGCTTCTGGGCGTCGCTACCACGTGGATCGGCGGTGGCTTCGGCAATCCGGATTTCGGCAAACCGATTTATCTGTTTCTGGGCGCGGTCGTCATTCTGTCGATCCTGCTGGTAGCGCGTTTCGCCCGCGGATTTGTCGCCAACATATCGGTGCTGGTCGGCATCATACTCGGTACAGCGATCGCGTATTTCGTCGGTCTGGTCGATTTTTCCGGAGTTGCGGACGCACCAATGATCGGTTTCGTCAAACCCTTTCACTTCGGTCTTCCCACTTTCCACCTGATCCCCATATTGAGCATGACGCTGGTGGTCCTGATCGCCATGATCGAGTCCATTGGCCTGTTCTTTTCCATGGGCGAGATACTGGAGCGCGATCTGACGCGTGATCAGTTTCGGCGAGGCCTGCGGGCCGATGCGCTGGGGGCAGTGATCGGCGGTATTTTCAACGCATTCCCCTACACATCCTATGCGCAGAACATCGGGCTGGTCGGCATCACCGGAGCCCGGAGCCGGTACATTTGCGTGGCCGGCGGCATCATGCTTATCGCTCTGGCCTTCTTCCCTAAAGTCGCCAGCGTCGTCGCCTCGGTTCCGAACTTCGTTCTGGGGGGTGCCGCTCTGGTCATGTTCGGTCTCATAGCCTGCTCAGGTATCCGCATTCTCGCGCGCGTCGACTGGCAGGGTAACCGGTACAATGGCTTTGTCGCTGCAATAAGCCTTGGCCTGGGTATGATGCCGAACATGTCGGCGAGCATTTTCAACAAACTCCCGACTTCACTCGAGCCGCTGCTTGGGAGCGGGGTGATTTTGACGGTGGTTTCCGCGGTTATCCTCAATGCCATGTTCAACGGCATCCGTCCGGATACGAACCGGGCTCCTGCCGTACATCGTTAGTAAGACACCGCCCCTCCGCAGGAACGTCAACGCGGAGGAGAAGACCTGATTTCAAGAGGGCCCAATGACGGTAGAGAACGCATCCCAAGCTGAAGATGGCGTCACGCTTTACGAGGGCGCTGACCTTATCACCCTCGACCGGGAGCGCCCCATTATCAGGAACGGTTCGATCGCCGTCCGAGAATCCCATATCATTGCCGTCGGTCCCACCGCAGAACTTGCGCGCGTCCACGGAGCAGCGGCTAGCCGTGTGAATTGGTCAGGCCATATCGTGATGCCTGGCCTCGTAGACGGACATAGCCACCTCTTTCAAAGTCTTGGACGAACGCTTGGCGATGGCCTCTCGTTGCTGCCGTGGCTTGAAAAGTTCATGCTGCCGCTCGCCGCAAGCGTGAGGTCGGAGGACGCGCTAGCCATTGTTCGACTAGCCGCCCTAAGTTCCCTTTTGAACGGAACGACATCCATCGTCGACAATCACTATGCACCCGTGGACGCAGAAACCGTGGTGGCGCTTGCGAAGGAGATGAGTGGAATCGGCGTGCGCGGGGTCGTGGCGCGTGGAATATTTGGACCGATGGTCGAGGGCGGAAGGCGAATGAACTGCGATCCGCGGCTGTTCCGTCATTCCACGGCCGAAGAGATCTCGATCACTCTTGATTGCATCTCAGCCATTCCCGCCGGACAGCTGGTCGAAATTTGGCCAATGCCGGAGAATATCGTGTACGTGGATCCCGAACTGATCATCGGATGTGCCGAGATAGCCGAGAAGCATGATATCGGATGGCAGGCACACTGCAGCGAATCCAAATTCGAGGTCGAAATATTCGAGCAGATCCATGGAGTGCGGCCGGCGATCTGGATGGAGAAAGCTGGCGTGCTATCGGAGCGCGCCTCATTTGCGCATGGCATCTGGTTTGACGATGCGGAAGTCGAGGCTCTCGGAGGCACCGGCGCACACGTCGTGCACAACCCCGTGTGCAACCAGTACCTTGCTTCAGGCATCATACGGCTTGGGCCGCTACTAGACGCTGGTGCTAACGTAGCGCTTGGCAGCGATGGCGTCGCCGTTGGCGGGGTCAGCATTTTCGAAGCGATGAAATCAGGGCTGCTTCTCCAGAGAATCCGGGAACTGAATCCGTTGGCCACCAGTGCCGAGTTGATGCTCGACCTCGCAACCCGCCGCGGCGGCCGTCTGATGCGCCGAGACCTTGGCAGGCTGACAACTGGATCTCTGGCCGATTTCGTGGCGCTCGACCTGTCATCTCCCATCCATCAACCGACGACACGCTTGGCGACAGCGGTCGTCATGGCCGGCTCTCCAACAGTAAAGGACGTTGTCGTAAACGGTGAGATGGTGGTGAAAAGCGGCAAGTCGACGCGAGTCGACCAGGACAAGGTCGTTGCAGACGGTTTGCAAGCCACAAGAGAACTGATCAAGCGAGCTGACTTGACCTCTTTGCTTACCGACTGGGTCCTCCCATCGTTTCGATCATGATGGAACAACCAGAGCTGCACGGGAAGGCGGGATCGCCCACCTGAGATTGCGACAAACGTGACGCGTGCCGAGGAACTGCCGGCCGCTCCGGTCTGTTAAGCCTTGGCACGGGCCCCAACTCGCGGCAGGATAGATGCCTCAAAGCGGGTGGACCTCGTCCGCGGGACCGGCACGACTTTCGGTCGTGTAGCTCCATCCCAGGTCGTGCAGAGAACATATGTTGGCTTAAAGTCTACATCCTCACGGCTCGAATTGTCCTTAAGAATGGCGGGTATCGTGCCTCGGAAGGAGAAGAAATGACCATGCAGGAGAGGCGGCCACGGGATCGCGGGCCCAAGGGGCGGGCGCTGGACGATGCCGCTCTGGCCGAGGTCCGGACGCTGCTCGGAACACGCGAGCGGCGGCGCGACCTGCTGATCGAATTCCTGCATCTGATCCAAGACCGCTACGGCTGCCTTTCCGCACGGCATCTGCGCGCGTTGGCCGAAGACATGCGGCTGGCACAGGCCGAGGTATATGAGGTGGCGACCTTCTACGATCATTTCGACGTGGTGAAGGAGGGCGAGACGCCGCCGGCACCGCTGACGATCCGGGTCTGCGACTCGGTAAGCTGCATGCTGGCGGGCGCCGAGACCCTGCTGACCGAGTTGGAGGCCGTCTTGGACCCGGCGGCAATACGCCTCGTGCGGGCGCCTTGCATGGGCCGCTGCGCCGGTGCGCCCGCCGCGCGCATCGGCGACCGCGAAGTCGACGGAGCGACCGCAGAAGGCCTGGTGGGCATGGCTGCGGCCGGCGAGACCGGGGTACAGCTCCCTGAATATATCGGGCTCGACGCGTGTCGGCGGTCGGGCGGTTACCAACTCTTGCGGAAGGTCCGCGACGGCGTCCTGAGTACGGAGGGGATAATCGCCATGCTGGGCGATGCAGGCCTGAAGGGGCTGGGCGGCGCGGGTTTCCCCACCGGCAAGAAGTGGCAGATCGTGCGCTCCTATCCGGGCCCCCGCCTGATGTCGATCAATGGCGACGAGGGTGAGCCCGGCACCTTCAAGGACCGCATCTATCTCGAGCGCGATCCGCACCGCGCACTCGAGGGGGCGCTGATCGCCGCCCACGTCGTGGAGGCGAAGCGCATCTACTTCTATATGCGCGACGAGTACCCGGCGGTGCTGGCCATTCTGCGCGCCGAGATCGCGGCGCTCGAGGCGGCGGGCATCGCTGCGCCGGGATACATCGAATTGCGGCGGGGCGCCGGAGCCTATATCTGCGGCGAGGAGAGCGCGATGCTGGAAAGTATCGAAGGGCGGCGCGGGATGCCCCGCCACCGTCCACCCTATATCGCCGAGCTCGGGCTATTCGGCCGTCCGACGCTCAACCACAATGTCGAGACTCTGTGGTGGATCCGCGATATCGTCGAGAAGGGGCCGGCCTGGTTCGCCGGCCTCGGCAAGCCGGGGCATCCCGGCATCCGCTCCTGGTCGGTCTCGGGCCGCGTGAAGGAGCCCGGCGTCAAGCTGGCGCCGGCGGGCGTCACAGTCTGCGAACTGATCGAGGACTATTGCGGCGGCATGGCGGAAGGCCACGAGTTCAAGGCCTATCTTCCCGGCGGCGCCTCCGGCGGCATCCTGCCGGCCGCGCTCGGCGACATTCCGCTCGATTTCGGCGGCGAACTGGCTAAGCAGGGCTCTTTCGTCGGATCGCATGCGATCGTGGTATTCTCGCAAGCCGACAACATGAAGGACGTCACCCTCAACCTCATGGAGTTCTTCAAGCACGAGAGCTGCGGGAAGTGCACGCCTTGCCGGGAAGGAACCGAAAAGATGGTGACGCTCTTGAAGGAACAGGGTCCCCTGCGGGAGACTGCGATCCGCGACCTCGAAATGGTTATGCGCGATTCATCGATCTGCGGCCTGGGTCAAGCCGCGCCGAATCCGGTGAACCACCTGCTGACGCACTTCCGGAAGGATCTCTGATGGCAAGCGGTATCGAATTCACCCTCGACGGTAAGACCGTTATCGCGGCTGACGGCGAGACCATCTGGGAGGTGGCGAAACGCGAAGGCACGACGATCCCGCACCTCTGCCATGTCGACATGCCGGGCTATCGCCCCGACGGCAACTGCCGCGCCTGCATGGTCGATATCGAGGGTGAGCGGGTGCTGGCAGCCTCCTGCATCCGGAGGCCGACTGCGGGCATGGTGGTGAAGACCGGCACCGAGCGCGCGCGTAAATCGCGCGAGATGGTGTTCGAGCTGCTCGCCAGCAACATGCGACCGGTTTCAGACGGTCCCGACCAGCAGTCGATGTTCTGGCAATGGGCCGGCTCCATGGGGATCGCGGGGGACCGTTTCGGGTCGAAGTTCGACACTGACGATGTGCGCCCCGAGTTCGACATCTCGAACCCTGCCATAGCCGTCAACCTCGACGCCTGCATCACCTGCGGCGCCTGTGTGCGCGCGTGCCGCGAGGTGCAGGTCAACGACGTGATCGGCATGGCCGAGCGCGGCAATCATTCGGTCCCCGTCTTCGACATGCACGATGCGATGGGCTTGTCGACTTGCGTGACCTGCGGCGAATGCGTGCAGGCTTGTCCAACCGGGGCGCTCTACGAGAAGTCGCTGATGGACCAAGCCGGAAAGACGCGCATCGTCCAGGAGTTCGACAGGGTCGTGGACTCGGTCTGCCCGTTCTGTGGAGTCGGCTGCCAGACGAAGGTCGCGGTGAAGGACAACCGGATCGTCCAGATCGATGGCCGCGATGGTCCGGCCAACGAGAACCGGCTGTGCGTGAAGGGCCGTTTCGGCTTTGACTATGCGATGTCGCCGGAACGCCTGACGAAGCCGTTGATTCGCCGGGAAGACGCGCCCAAGACGGGCGACATCGACCTTCGCAATGTCGATCCGCTCACAGTGTTTCGCGAGGCGAGCTGGGAGGAGGCGCTGGAGCGCGCTGCCGGCGGCCTGACGCGTATTCGCGACGAGCATGGCGGAAAGGCTCTCGCCGGCTTCGGGTCGGCCAAGGGCTCGAACGAGGAGGCCTATCTCTTCCAGAAATTGGTCCGGCAGGGTTTCGGCACCAACAATGTCGATCACTGTACACGGCTTTGCCACGCGTCCTCGGTCGCGGCCCTGATGGAGGGCGTCGGCTCGGGCGCGGTTTCGGCCCCCTTCATGGATGCGCTGAAGGCCGACTGCGTGATCATCATCGGTGCGCGTCCCACCACCAACCATCCCGTCGCCGCGACCTACTTCAAGCAGGCGGCCAAGCGTGGCACCAAGCTGATCGTCATGGACCCGCGCGAGCAGGACCTGATGAGGCACGCCAGCCATGCGCTGCGTTTCAAACCCGGCAGCGACGTGGCGATGCTCAATGCGCTCCTGCATGTCATCATCGAGGAGAAGCTCTTCGACGAGCAGTACATCCAGGCCAATGTCTCCGGCTTCGAGGCGCTGAAGGCCAAGGTCAAGGATTTCTCACCCGAGGCGATGGCGCCGGTCTGCGGTATCGAGGCGAATGTCCTGCGCGAAGTGGCGCGCACCTACGCCAAGGCCGAGCGCTCGATGATCTTCTGGGGCATGGGCGTTTCCCAGCATACTCACGGCACCGACAATTCGCGTTGCCTGATCGCGCTGGCGCTGATCACGGGCCATGTCGGGCGTCCCGGCACCGGTCTCCACCCCCTGCGCGGCCAGAACAACGTGCAGGGCGCCTCGGATGCCGGTCTCATCCCGATGTATTTCCCAGATTACAAGTCGGTGGAGAACATCGACATACGCGGCCAGTACGAGAATTTCTGGGGCCAGACGCTGGACCCCAAACGCGGCCTCACCGTCGTCGAGATCGTCGACGCCATCCATGACGGCGAGATCCGCGGCATGTACATCATGGGCGAAAACCCGGCGATGTCGGACCCCGACCAAAGCCATGCCCGCGCAGCGCTTGCCAAGCTCGAACATCTGGTGGTTCAGGACATCTTCCTGACCGAGACGGCGTGGCACGCCGACGTGGTGCTTCCGGCCTCCGCGCACGCAGAGAAGCTCGGTAGCTTCACCAACACCAACCGTCAGGTGCAGGTCGGCCGTCCGGCGCTCGACCCGCCCGGCGAGGCGCGGCAGGATCTCGACCTCATCGTCGAGCTCGCCAAACGGATGAGGCTTGGCTGGAACTACCGCGACGTTTCAGAGGTCTATTCCGAGATGGCGCAGATGATGCCGTCGCTACGGCACATCTCGTGGGAGCGCCTCATGCGCGAAGACTCCGTCGTCTATCCGGCCGATGGCCCGGATGTCCCCGGCAATGAGATCGTCTTCTCCTCCGGCTTTCCGACCACGGATGGGCGGGGACGCATTGTGCCGGCCGATCTCCTGCCGCCCGCCGAGGTACCCGACGACGAATATCCGCTGGTACTGACCACCGGGCGCCTGCTGGAGCATTGGCACACCGGAGCCATGACCCGCCGCGCCGGCGTCCTCAACGCCATCGAGCCCTACGGCATCGCGGCGATGAATCCGCACGAGATCAAGCGTCGTGGACTGACACAGGGAGACATCATCGCCGTCGAGACGCGGCGCGGCACGGTCGAGGCCATCCTCCGCGCAGACCGGGAAGTCGCCGATGGAATGGTATTCATGCCCTTCTGCTTCAACGAGAGCCCGGCCAACAAGCTTACCAACCCGATGCTCGATCCCTACGGCAAGATCCCGGAGTTCAAGTATTGCGCCGCACGAATTGTGCCTGCATCGAGGATCGAGGCCGCTGAATAGCGCGTTCTTGAAAGCGAGCGGACTCAGGAAGCCATGCCCCGATGTGAGCGCAACTGGCTCAGATGGGAAAGAGTCCACGCGATCTTTGATTGAATGACGGCTTGCCGCTGAAGCTTCCCGCATCCGTGAAATCTCCGGCTTCCAACGACTTGTTCCGCCTGGCCCAGCTCTTCCAGAGCCCGCTTACCGCCGGCCTCGCATCGATGACGTCGATGCGAGGAAGTTCATGAAGGTCGACGTGCTCGCGCTCGGCATGTTGACCGTATGACGCAAGAGCTGGACATTTGGCCGAGGATCTGCGCACCTATGTGATGATCGGCAACGCCAATAGGCTCCGCCGGTTCGAAGCGCACGGCGCTGGTCACTCTGTTCCGAGCGGACTACTGCTTAAAATCAGTGGGGGATCGTGTCCTCGATGCCTTTTACGTAGAAATTCATATTCAAGACATCGGCAGGGCTCGCGACTTCACCCGCGGCCAGCCAGGCGCTGCCATCTTGTTTGAACACTGGGCCTGTAAATGGCTCAAAAGCACCAGATTTAATCTTTGCCTCGGTATCCATCGCGAGTTTCGCGACGTCATCGGGCATATTGGTATAGGGCGCCATCACAACAATCCCCTTAGCCATACCGCCCCAGACATCACCTTGGTTCCAGCTGCCATCCATCGCTGCTTTGACCCGCTCGGTGTAATACAGGCCCCAGGTTTCGATTATGGCGGTGAGTTGTGTCTTCGGGCCGAATTTGATCATGTCTGAAGACTGCCCGAAGGCTTTGATGCCGCGCTCGGCGGCGACTAGCATGGGACCGGTCGAGTCGGTATGTTGCACAAGAATGTCCTGGCCTTGGTCAATCAGTGCCTTCGCCGCGTCGGCTTCCTTGCCGGGGTCGAACCAGGAATTGACCCAGACGATCTTTAGCTCGAACTTCGGATCTACCGACTGTGCGCCCAGCATAAAGGCATTGATGCCCATGATGACAGCTGGCACCGGAAATGACGCGATATAGCCAGCCGAACCGTTCTTCGACAATTTCGCAGCGATTATCCCTTCGACGTAACGCCCGTCATATGGTCTCGAATTGTAGGTCGAGACGTTTGGGTGCTCTCGCTTATAACCCGATGCATGCTCGAATTTGACGTTGGGAAATTTCGCAGCGACGCGGTTCACGGCATTCATGTAGCCGAACGAGGTCGCAAAAATGATGTCGCAATCAGATCTGGCAAAGCGCTCGATCGAGCGGTCGGCATCAGCGCCCTCGGATACATTTTCCTGAAATGCCGTTTCGACCTCGTCGCCGAGGGCCTTTTGCATTTCAAGCATGCCCTGATGATGTTGGTATGACCAACCTAAATCCGTAATCGATCCGACATAAACAAAGCAGGCTTTGGTTTTGGCCTCTGCTACCACCGAGGTCAGGGGAAGGATTGTTATGGCCGCCATGGCGGGCAGAAAAAAACGTTTCATTGGTTCCCTCCTTCAATTTTTCTAGTTGTGTCTCTTCCGAGCTTTTTCGTCTCTGCTTCCTCAGCCTGTCTGTGCCGGATCTCAGAGGCCAACAGCTTCACGAAGGCCTCCAGGGCGGGCGGCAGGGACCTTCTCGCGCGAACGTATAGGCTCAGCTCGCTGTATATGCGCGGCACCGTTTTCAGTGGTACAAAGGCCAGCTTGCTGTCGTGGATTTCGCTTTCGAGACCGAGCCTTGTTTGGAAGGCAATGCCAAGCCCCATTCCCGCGATACTCTTGGCCAGATCGATCGACGCGGTTTCCAGAAGTACATTCAAGGGGCGGCCGTATCTGGCGATCACAGGACGCATCTCTTGAGAGATCGTCAGTTCGGGACTGCTGAAGATCAGCGGATGCGCGGCACATTCGGCGAAACTGACCTGTGCTTTCCATGCCAGGGGATTGGCGGGCTGCATGATGGCGCCCATGCAAAACCGGCCAAGGTGGCAGCACCTTAATTCCGAACTGTGTTCGGAGGAGAAACTGAGCGCAACGTCGGCGTCCCCTTCGATGACTGCCTTCGCATTCTGCGCGGAGGTACCGTTTTTGACGATGATCTTCGCATTTGGATAGCGCTGGATCATCTCCCGGATAGCAGGGGCCACTAAGCCGGCACTCAGTCCTTCGACAGACTGCAGCATGATCTTGCCGCGATAGTCTGTCTGGAGTTCGTTGAGTTCACTGGCGAGACGTTCCTCATCTTGCAACACGGTGATTACGTGTCTGGCGAAAATCTCTCCGGCCGGCGTTAGCTTCAGACCTCGCGAGAGGCGTTCAAATAATGGAGTCCCTACCTCCGCCTCGAGTGCCAAGAGCTGACGGTTCAGCGCCGAAGAATCGATGAAAAGTTGTCGTGCAGCCTCCCGGATCGATCCGTGTCGACGGATGGCATCAAAGAACTTTAGTGAACGCCGTTGTATATGCAGCGAACTCTCCCGATTCTGGACATCCCACTCAGTCGACGGTTCCCGGCAGATTGTTTGTGTACTGGATTTCCCACCAGCTGAGCACGACATCGCGAAGCAATGCGGCGTCGTCATCTCCGTGGTATTCTCGCAATACGTTCCCAGCCTGGTTGAGTTTCGCCCATATTTCCTTGTTCATCGGCACTTCGATCCGGGTAGTGGCAAGCGGAACGTTCGTGAACTGGGGTTCGTAGCTAGGATCACGCTTGAGCGGTCGATCGGCCTTTATGTTTGGCTGCCGGAAGCTGGCTGGAGTACGAAGATTGGTAGGGAAGGTCTTGAGCGGTGGTACGCGCGCCAAATCGTTCTCACTCGCGCTGAAAACGCTGACCTTGATTTTTTTCAGCGAGAAGTTGCTGGTCCGGCCGACGTCATTCCCGCAAACGTTCGGGACGGCAAGGACATCCATCAAGGCCAAGAGTTCTACGCAGTGGTCGCCGTTTGAGCGCTGCCGCTTAATCACCGCGCGGTTGTCTTCGACGCCGGTGCACATGAAGAAGTTGAGGGAATCATGGACGTCATCGGGAGTGAGTCCATATTCCCGCTGAGCCTCTGCCTGGATATCGTGGCAGTTCGTGTGGTGGGCAAAGCCGTAAGCCGACTCATAGAGATAGGCGCTGCAGCGCGAAAACAGCACATCGTTGCAGTTGGCAGTGTCTCCCATAATATACATCATGGCGCGCTCCCGCGGTGGCGCGGACCAGATGAAGTGACCAGCGGTGGGGCTCAGTCCGTGCACGGCACGGATACGTCCTACGTGCATTGCCTCCTTGTAGTCATGAAGATTGAAGCAGTTGAAATCCACGCATTGTGGGCCTTCGATCTGTTCAATTTTCAGGATTTGATCCTTGAGAACCTCCACTGCCTTACCAGTGCCTGGCTCCATGATGAGCTCATCGACCAGTTCGCGATTTGATTGGTCTGTGTCGGCGTCAGAGTTCTGCTGATGGTGATCGGCACTGGCCTGAGGCGCAGGTCGTCCGTATTCGCCCAAGGCGCGATAGATCAGAGCCAAAAGGTCGGTTGCCCCACCGCTTCTGACGGCTCTCTCGAGGAGCTCGAGTTGTTGTTGGTTAAATGTCAGAACAAGAGTGTCAGCCGCCAAAATACCCTCCGAACAGACACGAAGATCGACCGAATTTACTCGATTGTAGGAGGCATTGTTGATGTCGAGTAGATTTAGTTTTGCCGCAAGGTGCTGTTGAAAGTGCAGCGCTTCATAAGAATCTTGTCTTCGATGTGGCCGGGCTCCATCGGGGCGCCAAGGTTCAGAAAGACATCGAGGAGCGAGTGAGGGAACGGGGAAAAAATTAGAACGGCTTGGCCGCTGACAGCTCGCAGCAGGGGATCCCGCGTAACGCCGGTTGTCCTCCTATGGAGCCTTAACCCAAAAACTTTTCAACAGGATCCTGCCTGGAGACTTGCGAAACTTCACCAGGGAAACAACTGAATTTGGCACCCCACTCCGGATCGGGGATTCAAGCCCAGCAGAGCTCATGAGCATCGCCGGTCGCGGCAGGCAACCATTAACGAAGGTCTTCGGCGCTGGTCGCGCGTTGTGTCTTGCGATCGGGTCAAAAAGGCGATCTTTTCGCCGCCCAGCGGGAGAAACATTTCCTGGACAGTGGCTTTGCCACGCTTAGCTGTTGTGGCGGTGCGTGGATGACGCGTGGAGAATCGAGAAATGGCACATGTGAATTCGACAGGTCGTGGTGGCTGCGCGTTGGGTCTGCGTATTTATGAACGGATCCACCGCGCATCGCAGGCTGAGCTGGCGGCTCTTTCCAACGCCAGCAGCTGTGACATCTCCGACGTGGCGCGCGGCAGAGGCGTCGTCGAAGGGGGCATCCGTGGCTTGTACAGCCCGATGGGCCGGATCTTCGGATCGGCCATTACCGTTGATCTCACGCCTGGCGACGGCTTGTTGCTGCGCGCTGCCATTTCAGTCGCCAAACCGGGCGATGTCATCGTTGCCAACGCGCATGGCGAGACTTCCCGTGCCGTGCTCGGCGGCGTCATCGCCATGCATATGGTCAAGCGCGGCGTGGCCGGGCTTGTCGTCGACGGCGTCGTCCGCGACGTCGGCGAGTTTCGGCAGCTCGGCCTGCCGGTCATGGCGCGGGGCTTTACGCCACGATCAGGTAGCACAACATCCGGTTTTGGCGAGGTCAATGTGCCGGTAGCCTGCGGTGGCGCGGTGGTGTGTCCTGGTGACATTGTCATCGGCGATGCCGAAGGGCTGGTCGTCGTCCCCCGCCTTTGGGCAGGCGAAGTCGCTCGCGCCATCGGTGCCGCCGGCCATCCCGAGTTTGCGCCGGAAACCATCACTCGGCGGCTCAAGGAATTGGCGCCGGATACGCCGGTGCTGGGCATGGATTCTGTTTATAAGGCAGTGGCCGAGCGCAACGGCGTGATCATCGATGGCGCCTTCGATGACGTGCCGGGGCCAAGTGCTGATCGGAGCGATCATCGGTGATATTCGCATTCCAGATACCAACAAAGCGACTTTCCCGTCGGCATGGTGTTGTGAAACGCCGTCAAGATGTCCGCTAGCTACGAATTCGTTCGAACTTGATCGCCTGCTTCCCGCACAGGCGCATATCGTTTTGGGCTGACGCGCTTAGCTTGGCGTGCTGCCCGAGGCCTTTTCAGTCAAACGCAATGCTTCGGCGCGGATCATCACGCACAGCGCCTCGGCGGCCAAGGTCAGAGCGCGCCGCTTGAGGCGCACCATCATCAGACTCGTATCGAGCTTCAGCCCGGTGATTGGCAAGGCCCAGAGCGCGCCGCTCTGAAGTTCCTGCGAAATTGCCGATTGCGGCAGCACCGTATAGCCGAAACCGCGCACCATCAGTTCCTTGATGACCGACAGCGAATCGACCTCCGCGCGGATGGTCGGCTTCAGATCATGCTCTTGCAGCGCACGCTCCAGCCGTCGGCGCCAGCCGTATGAAGTCGTGGTAAGCACCAGAGGCAGGGATGCCAGCTCGGGTATCGAGAGATCGTCTGGCAGGGCGGTCCGGTTCGCTCCGACGAGATGCAAATGGTCGACCAGCAGCAACTCCGGCTCCACAGTCGAAAGGTTCGGTGGGTCGAACGCCATCCCCAGGTCGATCTCTTCCGTCAGCAGCCAGCTGTGGATGACGTCGACGGTCTCCTCGCGCATGGTCAGCCGAACCTGAGGATACTCGGCGCGAAATCGCTCGATGACCGACGGAGCCAGCGCGCGAGCAATCGACGGCGGCGCGGCGAAGACGATGTGGCCCGATGGAAATCGCGTGTGCGAGAAGGCGTCGGCCTTGAGGTCGTTGGCCCCTTGTAAGACCCGATGCGCGTGGGCGAGCACCGAGCGGCCGGCCTCCGTGAGGGTCACACCGCGGCTATGGCGATCCAGCAGGCCGACTCCGAGTTCGGCTTCGAGGGTGCTGATATGATAGCTCAGCGCCGACTGCGCGATGCGCATGTCGGCAGCGGCGCGGGTGAAACTGGCCAGTTCGGCGACCCGCACAAAATAGCGCAGCTGCTTCAGATCCAAGGTTGTCCTCCCAGCGATCAATAGATAGACGGTATCAAAAAACGAGATGGCAGGGCGCGAAACTCTATATTGGCGGCTTAAGAGCTGGGCTGTGTAGATTGCCGCTATCTAAAATCTGTGGAGGAGCCACAAATGATCCACAATAGCCCTTCGGCGCGCCCAGGGCCCCATACGTCCGCTAAGGAAGTGAGCGCGCGATGAGCAATGCCCAAGGATGGAAGCAGCAGGATTTCGTCGTAAGCCATTACAACGAAGCGGATTTCACGCCGACCAGCGAACGTGCGTACCTGTTGAAGCGCGATCTTGGAGTGCTGAAGGCGACCAACGGCTTGGCCATCGCGCATGTCGTGCGCGCCGCGGGACCATGCGAGGCGGACACCTTGCCCGGAGCGCATCGGCATCACGCAGATTTCCAGTTCTTCTACGTGCTCAATGGATGGCAGCGCATGACCATCGAGGGGCAGGGGGAAGTAACGGTGCGGCGCAATGACAGCTGGCTCCAGCCCCCGTCGATCGAGCACGCCGTGCTCGACTATTCCGATGATCTGGAAGTGCTGTGCATCAGCATGCCTGGGAAATTCGAAACGGTTGAAGCTTCACGGCACGAGGGCGCGGAGTAGCGCCCTCGTGGGTACTCGGAAGTCAAGTGGGGAGGAAGATCATGAAGAAATTGTTGTCAGGGCTTATCGCCGTGTCACTGATGGGCGTGTCGATACCCGCAGAGGCCGCGATGAGCGGCGATGTCATCAAGCTCGGCGTCTTAACCGACTTCAGCAGTGTATATGCCGACAATTCGGGACAAAGCAGTATGGAGGCGGTCAAGATGGCCGTCGAGGAATTCGGCGGCAACATCAACGGCGTCCCCATCGAGATCGTCAGTGCCGACTTCCAGAATAAAGCAGACGTGTCGATGACGATCGCACGCCGTTGGATCGACCAGGAGAAGGTCGACGTCATCATCGATGCGCCCAACTCGGCAATCGCTATCGCCATGGCCTCGCTGGCACGCGATACGGACCGGGTTTATCTCAGCGGGGCTGTCAGTTCCGATATCACGGGCAAAGGCTGCACGCCGAACAGCGTCCAGTTCGCACCCGACACATATTCGTTCGCGGCGGTCGCGGTGCGTCCACTCGTCGAGCGCGGTCTGAAGAACTGGTTTGCGCTGACGGTCGACTATGCGCTAGGCCACTCAATGGAGCGCGACGCCGCCGCCATAGCTACTGCCAACGGCGCGCAATTGAGCGGCGCGATCCGTTTTCCTTTCAACACCGCCGACTTCTCGTCCTTCCTGCTTCAGGCCGGGAGTTCGGGCGCGGATACGCTCGCGTTCGCCACCGGTGGGCTGGACCTCCAGAATGCCGTGCGGCAGGCGGTCGAGTTTGGCCTTAACGACCAGATGAAATTGGTTGGGCTGAGCGTCGAACTGCTCGATGCCTATAAGATCGGCACCAAGGTTCTTGGCGGACTCTACCTCACAGAAGCCTGGTATTGGGACCAGAACGGCGAGACCCGAGCTTTTGCCGAAACTTTCATGAAGGCGCGCGGGAAGATGCCCTCTCGTGTCCAGGTCGCCACGTATTCGATGACCAGACACTATCTGGAAGCCGTCAAGGCGCTGGGCTCGGACGAAAGCGGAGCTGCCGTCGTCGCCAAGATGAAAGAACTGCCGGTCAACGACGTCTATGCCAAGAACGGCAGCGTGCGCGAAGACGGTCGCCTGATCAAGGAGATGTATCTGGCGCAGGTGAAAACGCCGGAGGAGTCGAAGGGAGAGTGGGATCTCTACAAGATCGTCACCACCGTGCCCGGCGACGTGGCGTTCCGGCCCGCTTCTGAAAGCGAATGCCCGCTTCTCAAGTAAATCACGCTGTTCGGCGATCGACATCCGCCTGTCGAGGCGAAGCGTGGCGTTAGCAACAAAGAGGTCACACATTGAAACGGCTTGAGAACAAGGTTGCGCTGATCACCGGGGCCGGAGGTGGTATCGGCCGTCAAACGGCAGAGCTGTTTTCCCGGGAAGGGGCGGCGGTCGTCGTCGCGGAGATCAATGCCGAGGCCGGCCAAGAGACGGTTCGCCGCGTTGCGGCGCAGGGCGGCAGGGCAACCTTCGTGGAAACCAACGTGACCGATCCGGACAGCGTCCAGATGGCGATTGCGGCGGCGGTAGAGGAATTCGGCCGCCTCGACGTGCTCTACAACAATGTTGGAGGCACTAGTCGGAGGGACGGTCCAGTCACGGAGGTCGATCTCGACGTCTTCTGGAACGCCATAAACCATGATCTCTACGGTACGTTCCTGATCTGCCGTTTCGGAATACCGGAACTGATCAAAGCCGGTGGCGGCTCTGTCATCAACACCGCATCCCTCGTTGCGCTCATGGGCAAGCCGGCTCCGGCAACCGACTGCTATGTTGCCGCAAAGGGCGCGATCGTCTCGCTGACGCGATCGATGGCGGTACATTATGCGCCCCATCGCATCCGGGTGAACGCCCTGGCCCCAGGCATCACCCGCACCGAACGGCTGGTCAAGCGCATCGACGAGGGTGCGATCCCGACGGCCCTGGGCGACCGCCATCTGCTCGGCTTCCTCGAACCGCTGGATGTAGCCCATGCGGCATTGTTCTTTGCTTGTGACGAGTCGCGAATGATCACCGGCCATGTCCTGCCGGTCGACAGCGGCGTGACCATGTCATGAACGCTTCGCCTGATCTGTCTGGCCGGATACCATCCGCGCCGGCTACCGGCTCGGATGATGTCTTACTCGAGACGCGCTCGCTGACCAAGGACTTCAAGGGTTTCACCGTCGTCAGCGGCGTCGATCTCGCGGTCATGGCCGGCACTGTCCATGCCTTGATCGGGCCGAACGGCGCCGGCAAGACCACTATGTTCAACCTGCTCACCAAATTCATCGAGCCCAGCGGCGGTACTATTCTCTTCAACGGCGAGGACGTCACTCGCCAGAAGCCCTACGCGATCGCCCGCCGTGGTGTCGTCCGGTCATTTCAGATCTCGGCGACCTTTCCGCATTTGACGGTGCGCGAAAATGTTCGGATCGCCTTGCAGCGTCCGCTAGGCACACACTTCCAGTTCTGGCGGTCGAAAGCATCTCTCCGCACGTTGAACAGCCGGGCGGATGAGCTCCTGGAACTGGTCGGCCTAACCGGCTTTGCGGACCGTATAGCGGCGGAATTGTCTTATGGCCGCAAGCGCGTCCTGGAACTCGCCACCACATTGGCGCTAGACCCCAAACTGCTGCTACTCGACGAACCCATGGCCGGCCTTGGCCGCGAAGATGTTGAGCGTGTCTCGACGTTGGTGAAAGAAGCCTCTCGGGGTCGCACGACACTGCTGGTCGAACACAATCTGTCCGTCGTCGAACAGCTGTCGGATACCATCACCGTTCTGGCGCGAGGCAAAGTCATCGCGGAAGGAACCTATCGACACGTTGCCGCCCAGCCTGCGGTCATTGAAGCCTATCTCGGAGGTGAGGATGCGTGACGCGCTCCCGCCGGCACTCCACGTGCGCGATCTGGAAGCCTGGTACGGCGAGAGCCACGTCCTCCACGGCATGACCTTGCGGGTCGAACAGGGCGAGGTGGTCACGTTGGTGGGAAGAAACGGTGCCGGCAAGACCACGACACTGCGCGCCATCATGGGAATGCTCGAGAAGGTGAAAGGGGCGATCGACCATGAAGGGAAGGACCTGCTTGCCCTGCGCTCGAACCAGATCGCAAGGCGCGGTATCGGTTATTGTCCCGAGGAACGCGGAATCTTCGCTTCGCTATCGGTCGAAGAGAATCTGATGCTGCCGGTGAACGTCTCTGCCGATGGAATGGAAGTGGCCGAGCTTTACACCCTTTTTCCCAACCTCGCCGAACGGCGCCACGGTCAGGCCAACAAGCTGTCGGGGGGCGAGCAGCAAATGCTGGCGATCGCGCGCATCCTGCGCACCGGGGCGACGCTGTTGCTGCTCGACGAACCGACGGAAGGACTGGCGCCAGCGATCGTCCAACAGATTGCTCGAATGTTCCGGCTGCTGCGCGAGCGCGCCTACACGATCCTGCTCGTCGAACAGAACGTCCGTTTCGCCTCAAAGCTCGCGGATCGTCACTATGTCGTCGAGCACGGCAAAGTCATTGACATGCTGTCGAGCGACGATCTGGCCATCCGGCGCAGCCATATAGAAACCTATCTGGGCGTCTGAAAAATGGACTTCAACATTTCCGCATCGCTCGTGGCCGGCCAGGTACTGATCGGGCTGATAAACGGCTCGTTCTACGCCACACTGTCGCTGGGAGTGGCTGTCATCTTCGGCCTGCTGCGCATCGCCAATTTTGTGCACGGCGCGCAATACATGCTGGGTGCGTTCGGTGCATGGTTCCTTTTCAATCTGCCGGTCCTATTCCCGGGTCTGGGCCTGCCGTCGATCGGTTATGGCTGGGCGCTTCTCATCGTGCCGCTTCTCGTCGGGCTCTCCGGCATGGCCATCGAACGTTTGTTCATCCGGCGCACATATCGGCTCGACCATGCCTACGGGCTGTTGCTCACTGTCGGTCTCGCGCTGGTCATCGAGGGCGTCTTCCGCATCGTGTTCGGTTCGACGGGCGCATCTTATGAGACGCCGGAGATGCTGAGAGGCGGCATGCGCCTAGGCTTCATGTATCTGCCCACCTATCGGCTGTGGGTTATCGCGGCATCCATCATTGTCTGTTTCGGCACCTGGCTGCTGATCGAGCGCACCCGGCTTGGCGCGTATCTGCGGGCCGCGACCGAGAACCCCGCACTCGTCCAGGCGTTCGGAATCGATGTACCCCGCTTGCTGACATTGACCTACGGTTTCGGCGTGGCGCTGGCGGGTCTGGCCGGCGTGCTGGCAGTGCCAATCTATCAATTCAATCCGCAGATGGGGCAAAACGTCATCATCGTCATCTTCGCAATCGTCGTGATCGGCGGCATGGGTTCCATCCTCGGCGCGATCGTCGGCGGTTTCATGCTCGGCATCATCGAAGGTCTGACGAAGATCATTTATCCGGAGGCCTCCGCCACGACGATTTTCGTGATCATGGCGCTCGTGCTGCTGGTGCGACCGGCAGGTCTGTTCGGCAAGGATGCGGGGGTCGTTCATGCAGGCTCGGTTTCGATCGGCGCGCACAGCACCGATTCCAGCCGCTGGGGCCTGGGCCATTATCTGGTGCTGTTGGCACTGCTGGGCGTCGTTACCCCCTTCTTTATCTATCCGCTGTTTTTGATGAAGCTGCTTTGTTTTGCATTGCTTGCCTGTGCCTACAACCTGCTGTTCGGCTTCGCCGGCCTGCTGGGGTTCGGCCACGCCGCGTTCTTCGGTTCGGCTGCCTATGTCACGGCGCATGCCGCCAAGGTCTGGGGCCTAACACCGGAATTCGCGATTCTGGCTGGAACACTCGTCGCCACAGTGCTGGGCGGTCTCATCGGCCTTCTGGCGATCCGTCGCCAGGGATTGTACTTCGCCATGATCACCCTCGCGCTGGCACAGATCGTTTACTTCTACGCAGTCCAGGCACCTTGGACGCATGGTGAGGACGGCATCCAGGCCGTGCCGCGGGGCAAGCTCTTCGGCCTGTTCGACCTGGCGCACACGCCTGCGCTCTATGCCTTCGTCCTGGCGATCTTTCTGATTGGCTTTGCCGTAATCTACCGCACGATCAACTCGCCCTTCGGCGAGATTTTGAAGGCGATCCGTGAGAACGAAGCGCGGGTGATCTCATTGGGTTACAATACCAACCGATTCAAGCTGCTGGCGTTCGTCATCTCCGCCGCGATCTCCGGCCTGGCGGGCAGCACCAAGACGATCGTCTTCCAAATGGCAACCCTGGTCGACGTATCGTGGACGACCTCTGGCGATGCATTGCTAATGGTCCTGATCGGCGGCATCGGGACGCTGTTCGGGCCGATTCTGGGCGCCGCAGCGCTGATTGCAATCCAAGACTATCTGGCGTCCTTCGGATCCTGGGTGCTCGTCATCCAGGGAGCGATCTTTGTCGTGTGTATATTGTTTCTCCGCACAGGAGTTGCTGGCGCCCTGGCACGCCCGTGGCGCAGAATTCAAGCAGCGATCGGTCATGCCGCCGGCGGCCGCGCATCCGACACGGGGACGGTCGCGAATGCCGCGCCCGTTTCCAATACCGCCAGCGCGGCCGGTGAATAGGGGAGGCCATGGGTGCGCCGCAGGAAATAATCGAAACGCATGTTCACTTCATGGCACCAGGGCGCTTCCACTATCCCTGGTTGGCACGCCGGCCGGATGTCGACGGCCCCTTCACGGATGCCGACTATCGCATCCACATCGAAGGCGCGAACGTCACCAAGGTCGTGCTGGTCGAGGCTGCGGCGCGCGACGATCAATCGTTCGACGAAGCCGAATGGCTCGCTTCCTTCGCGGATGCCACGCCTAATGTTGCCGCGGTCGTCGCCCAGGCCAGGATCGAACGTGGTGCGGCGGTTGCCGATGAGCTCGATCGATTGGCTCAGATCGGCCTGATCCGGGGTATTCGCCGCGTCGTCCGGCCGCCCTTCCAGAGCGATCCCGACTTCTGCGTCCGTCCGGCCTTCATCGATGGCATCCGGCTGCTGGAACGCTACGGCTGGTCTTTCGATGTCGCCTGCGGCCCAGCCGACCTTGCCAATGTCATGACGCTGGCCGACCGGTGCCCTGCTGTCACGCTGGTAATCGATCATATGGCCAACCCACCCCTGGATGGCGAGGCACATACGTTCTGGGAGCAATCAATGCGGGCGGTGGCAGAGCGGGAAAACGTCGTCTGCAAGATTTCGGGCCTGCCAGTGCATCTTCCGGCAGACTGGGGTGCTGAAACTGTGGCGCCCATCGTCGAGAAGGTGGCCGAAGCGTTCGGCCCCCGCCGTATCCTGTTCGGCAGCGACACACCGGTGCAGATGACGGGCGGCGGTTTTCCGAGATGGTACCGCGCGATGGAGACGATCTTCGCAAGAAGCGGCGAAGATGAGCGGGAGCTGTTCTTTGGCGGCAATGCGGGCCGTGTCTACGGGCTTTGACAAAGCGGACTATCGATGCATCGCGTGGCTTTGCCGGTTTCGCCACGAGCAAGGAGTGACAAACGACATCCCGGCGCTGCGGCCATCTTCGCGATTTGCAAGCAGATTCGAGGGCTAGACCTGGCCGGATATTTTGAAACGCGCGGCAAGCACTGCACCCATTTCTTCCACCAACTGCGACACGGGACCTGTCGTTTCCCAGGCATAGATGGAGGCCACCATGGAAGTTTCCATGCCAAAGGGCGCATAGCGTCGGACATGCCGCCCCGACGTTGCCCCCACCGGCAAGAGAGACACGCCCAGCCCGACCTCCACGCCAACGATCACGTTGTGAAGGCTGCTGCCCGAGAAGGCGATGTACCATCGCCGACGCTCCCGTTCGATCCGCTCGAACATAGACTCTCGATAGAGTCCTCCGGGCGGAAACGTCACCAGCGGAATGGGATCAGGCCACGCTTCCGGCGCATCGGCACTCTCGAACCACGCCATGGCCTCAGGGAAAGACGCGCGATTGTCCGAACTCGCGGCTGGCTCTTTCACGACGACGATGTCGAACTCACCGGCACGATATCGTCTGGTCAGGATCCGGCTTAGGCCGGCCACGACATCCAGCCGGATGGAGCGGTGGCTCTTCGCGAACGCTGCGAAGATGGCAGCCATTTCACGGGTGATGATGTCCTCAGGCAGGCCGATGCGGATGGAAGTTGTGCCGGCGGGATCGGCAAGAACGGTTTCGGCCTCCTGCTGAAGTGTCAGGATCCTACGGGCGTAACCCAGGAGGCGCTCACCGGCGGCGGTCGGCTGGACAGGGCGGGCGACCCGGTCGATGAGGGGATGACCGACGGTGTCCTCAAGACGCGCAAGCTGCTGGCTGATCGTGGACTGGGTCATGTTCAAGCGTTCCGCTGCCGCAGTGAAGCTTCCGGCATCGGCGATCGCGACAAAGGCGCGGAGCAGGCGAGGATCGAGCATCTTAATTTCCCAACAGATGTGCCGGCTACCTCGGTCTTCGGGAGCAAAATGGGCAATTTGCCATCTGTATTCAGATTTGAAATAGGATACATCTACATATTTAATTTTCAAATGTGGGGCGCAAGACCTATTTGCGATCTGCCCGGGCCGCGCTCCGATGGCTGGCTAATTCATCTTCAAACCGCTGCGGGCGGTTCTGCCGGACCTGAACCATTGCTCGACCTGAAAGGCGCAAGACAAGAAAGGAACATGAGATGAGCAAGCACCTGGTCATTGCTGCCTGCGCGGCGGCAAGCTTTTCGACCGCAGCTTCTGCCGAAGTCCTCCGGGAGCGCAACATTCCGCTCGATCTGGCCGTCGAAATCGCTCAGGGCGCCGTGCAGGAATGTGCCAAGGACAATTACAACGTTTCGGCTGCAGTCGTCGATCGCGCAGGCGTCCTACGTGCCCTCATGCGGGGTGATAACGCCGGCATTCACACGCCCGACGCAGCCCGGCGGAAGGCTTACACGTCAGCGTCGTCGCGCACGGCGACCAGCGCGATGGCGAAGAACGTGCAGGACAATCCGGGTGCTGCCCAGCTCGTTGCGATCGACGGCTTTCTCGTTCTCGGCGGCGGCGTGCCGATCAAGGTCGGTGACGAAACGATTGGCGCCATCGGAGTCGGCGGGGCGCCCGGCGGGCATCTCGATGAGGCTTGCGCGGTGGCCGCAATCAAGCAGGTCGAAGACCAGCTGAAATAATCAGCCTGTTCGCGCGCATGCTCAAATCGTTGTTGGAGTGGAAACATTGCCCAGATCTCTCGCTATTCTGGCCTGCGCCTTCATGGCGATGGCGTCCGTTTCATTGACATCGGGAAAAGCCATGAGTGAGACACCACTGCATGCCGCGGCCGCGAAGGACGACGTCGAAGCGATCAAGAAACTTCTGTCCGACAAGGTGAAGATCGACGCGCGCGACCGCTCTGGTGCAACCGCCTTGCTCGTTGCGACGCACGAAAACAGAATCAGCGCCGCCGCGGCGCTGATCGAGGCCGGCTCCGACGTCAACGCCAAAGACAAGATCAACGACAGCCCCTATCTTTACGCCGGCGCGCGGGGCCATCTCGAAATCCTCATGATGACGCTCACCCACGGTGCTGATCTGAAGAGCACCAACCGTTATGGTGGGACAGCCCTGATCCCGGCAGCGGAGCGCGGTCATGTCGAGACGGTGCGGACGCTGATCGAAGCCGGTGTCGAGGTCGATCACGTCAACAATCTTGGTTGGACAGCGTTGCTCGAGGCGATCATCCTTGGCGACGGTGGGGATCGACACCAGCGGATCGTGGAGCTTTTGGTAAAGGCCGAGGCCGACGTCAATCTGGCGGATCGCGAGGGTGTGACACCGCTCCAGCATGCGCGAAGCCGCGGCTATACCGAGATCGAAAAGATCCTCCTTGCGGCGGGCGCCCGGTAAATAGAGAGGAAAGAACATGAGCAATGAACGACGCTTTCTGTGCGAGGCGATAGAGCTGGCGCATGCCAATGTCGAACACGGTGGACGGCCATTTGGCGCGGTCGTCGTCAAGAACGGCGAGATCATAGCGACGGGCGTGAACGAGATCCTCAGCACCAACGATCCGACGGCCCACGCGGAGCTTATGGCGATCCGTGCTGCCAGCCAGAAGCTGGGCTCGGCCGATCTCCAAGGTTGTGCCGTTTTTGCGAGCGGCCATCCCTGTCCGATGTGCATGGCGGCGATGCGGCTCGCCGGTGTCAGCGAGGTCGCCTACGCCTATTCCAACGATGACGGCGCTCCGTTCGGTTTTTCGACGGCTGCAATTTCTGCCGAGCTTGCAAAACCCTTTGCCGAACAAACGATGAAGATCCGTCATCTCCCGGTTCGGCTCGAATCGCATCCTGATCTCTATGCGGATTGGAAACGCAAGCAAGAGGCCCAGATCTAGGGTGCGGAACAGCCAGTCTTCTGTCGCACCCCTGCTGCTCCTTGCCGTCGTAGCTCTGGTCGGGCTCAATCTGCGGCCGTTCATTACAAGCGTGGGGCCGCTGGCCGATAGCGTGCGGGTAGAAACGGGCCTGAGCCTTCAGGGAATGGCGCTTCTGACACTGGTACCGATGCTCTTGATGGGGCTGGTTGCCTTTATCGGTCCGTCACTGCAGGGCACGCTGGGTGCGCGACGATTGGTGGTCGCGGCGCTTGCGATATTGGGCGTCGGGTCGTTGTTGCGCCTGTTCGCCTCGACTGGGTGGGCGATGATTGCAACGGCCGCGATCATCGGCCTCGGTGTCGCTATCGTCCAGTCCGTTTTCCCGGGAATCATAAAACATCAGTTTCCCGAACGCGTCGGCGCGGTGACGGGGCTTTACTCCTCGATGCTAATGGGCGGTGGCGCGCTTGGTGCGCAGGCGTCTCCGATCATCGCAAGAGTGACGGGAAGCTGGCATATCGGACTTGCCTGGCTCGCGGTGCCCGCGCTGGGCGCGGCGGCGCTGGCTGTTTTCCTGTTGCCGCCCGACGAGACCTCAAAATCGAACAGGAGCCTGGCTGCGGCCTTGCTGAAGCGGCCGCGCGCATGGCTGCTCATGGCCAGCTTCGGTCTCGTCAACGGCGGCTATTCATCTGCTGTGGCATGGCTTGCTCCCTCCTATCAGGGACAGAGCTGGAGCGGAGCAGCGAGCGGCAGCCTGCTTGCCATCATGGCCGCCTGTCAGGCGCTGTCCGCCCTCTTGATGCCCATGCTGGCCGGCAAAGGCGGGGATCGCCGGCCATGGCTATGGTTGACCTTGGCGATGCAGGCAGCGGGCTTTGCCGGATTGGCTTTGTGGCCGGGCGTCTCGCCCATGGCTTGGGCAGTGCTGGTTGGGGCGGGATTGGGCGGTTGCTTTGCGCTTTCTATGGTGGTGGCGCTCGATCATTCGGCCGATCCGGGGCAAGCCGGCGCTTTGTCTGCCCTGATGCAGGGCGGTGGTTTTCTGATCGCAGCGATACCACCATGGATTGTCGCGGTCCTGCGCGACCTGACGGGCGGCTATACTGCCGGTTGGCTGTGGCACCTGACGAGTGTTGCAATTGTCGTCGTTCTGACGATGCGTCTGGCGCCGCACGGCTATGCACGCGCGATGTCGCCGGGGAACGCGAGCGCGGTGTGCGGCCGATAGGGAACGCCCCCATTGCACTGCGGGCCCGCGCAAACGCGAGTCGCTGGAGGTCGCGGCGGCGCATCAGCCGCTGAGACGCCGCCGATCGCGCGGGATCTTTCTGAGCGGTTCGATTGCCATGGATAGCGATGAGCAGGAGGACTAGGTGCTTCTTTCAGCCATTCGGCCAGCCGTGTTTCTGGCTGCGGCTGCCACATGCTCGATCAGAGCCAGAAGGTCCGTTGCCGGATCGCCTGGGGAGCCTTCGCGCAAGAGGAGAATCGCTTTTTCGGCAGACAAGCCGCCCCGCGTTCGAGGTCGCAAGAGCCAGCGTTCGCCTATCGCGAGCTGAATTTGCTCGGCTTGCAATTCGGCTTTTTTGATCAGATTCCGCAGAGCTTCCGTTTCCTCGGCAGGAAACTCCGCCGGCGGGGTTTTCAACCGCCGCCGTAAGGTGCGCAGAGGTAACACGGTTTCCTCACGCCAGCATTTCATCTCCTCCTTAAGCTGGCTCACTTCTTTAGCGGACAAGCGGCGTTTCAGCTTCGTGTCGGCGTAGAGGATGATGATCAGGTTGACCACATCTATTCCCGATTCGTCCTGGAGGCGGAGGCACGCATCCGAAATCCCCGGCCCGCCGTAGTAGTCGAGTGCAAACCGCCAGATTTCGCCATTCAGATCGAGGGGAGGAGAGGGGAGGTCCGGCATCGGTTCATTACCTCAAACGCTCGAGGGTATCAGCCTTGTTGTGTGACTCGATATAGCCGCTCGTGAAGCTATATGCGGTCAAGGCTGGACCAGATCGGCAATTTCTCCGAGCGAGACTGGCCGGAGCGGCGAGCGGATTGTCAAGTAGCCAGCCTCCTCCATTGGGAGGCCGCACGTTGCGGCTGAAAGGCTGGTTAGCGTCATGCCGCAGATTCGACCTTGGCACGGCCCCATGCCGCTGCGCAGGAACGCCTTAACTTGGTTGGGACCGGCGCTGCCCGCCTTAAGTGAGGCCCGGATCTCGCCACACGTGACTTCTTCGCAGCGGCAGGCGATGACTCCATCCGGCGGAGAGAATAGGGCACGGTGTGGATGGTAGAGCCTGTCGAGCAGGGGACGAGGGGCAAGATGGGCACGCCGCTGGCGGCGGGTCGTGCTGCGCAGGTATTCATCAACTGGGCGCCCAAGTTTCTCAAGAATGGACATGGCTGCGAGGCGCCCTTCAAGCAGCGCCACCGTGGCACCGCCGATACCCCCTGCGTCGCCCGCGACATACACCCCGGCGATCGAGCTTTGCAGATACATGTCACGCAGCGGATGGAATGCCGCGCCCGCCTCTGACCAACGCATCCGGCAGCCCAAGGAACGCGTCATATGCGATTCCGGGATTACACCCTCATGAAGGCCGACATGGCTGGCGGGCAGGCAATGCTGGGCGCCGCGGCTTCGAAAGCGAATTTCCAATGTATCCGCGGCTGTCTCGATGCGGAGATCCTGCGGACATTCATGGAATTTGATCCCGGCGCGTCGGAGCTTCCACAAAAGCTTCAGTCCCTTGACCAGATAGGACGGGCCGTGCCCGCAGAGCGCACGCGGCAGATACGGTAAGGCCCGGATCAGCGCACCAGTTTCGGCGGTATCGACGAGCGTCAGGTCCCGCTTGCCCGCGTCAAGACATTGAGCGGCATAGAGGTAAAAGAGCGGCCCCGTCCCGATCAGAACAAGAGGTCCCTGAGGCAAAAGCCCCTCCCGCTTGAGCAGGATCTGCAGGCCGCCGATTGTGGTTACGCCGGGGAGCGTCCAGCCGGGTAGCGGAACTGGGCGCTCCATCGCCCCGGTGGCAATCAGGAGGTGATGGGCGCGTTCCTGATGGATGCCTCCTTTGTCCTTCAACCAGACCGTGCCATCAGCTTCAACTCGCCAGGCCTGGGTCTCGAATGCAAGATGTGCCGCACTTGCGCGCAGGCGGGCGGCTTCGACCTTTCCCATCAAATAATCGGGCCCGAGAACTCGTGCGCGGCTTTCCGGAACGGTCTCGATCCCGCGCCAGCTTTGACCGCCTGGGCCGGAGGCTTCATCAACCAGAAGAACCCGCGCGCCACTCTCGGCCAAGAGGCTCGCTCCGCCGATTCCAGCCGGCCCGGCGCCGACGACGATTGCATCCCATGCATTCATCTCCGGCCTCCTGCGGCGTCGCGGCGCGCGCCGACCTGGCGCTCGACCACCATCCCCGCTCGCGCCGTTGTCATGCAAGCTCGCTGGTTGTCATGCCCGTCGACGCGCAGCAGACATTCGTAGCAGACCCCCATCAGGCACCAAGGCCCTCGCTGGCTGCCCGAGACCGGTGTCTCGCGAAAATACGTGACCCCCGCCGCCATCAGTGCGCCGGCAAGGGACTCGCCGGGCTGAAAGGAGACGGGGCGGCCTTGGAAGTGGAATTCGGCAGGTGTGGGTCCGGACACGGGCCGGTCGTCAAGGCGTCTGAAGGGCAAAACGTACACTCCGCATCGAATTGGGAGCGGGGCCAAGATGCCCTTCAGCCAGCGCCGGGCCCACTTCGAGCCCATGGAGGCTGGCGAGGGTGACCCCGCTGTGACAGGTGACGACAAACGCGCCGGATGTTCCTGGCGCCTCATCATAGATCGGCAATCCGTCCGGGCTCATGATTCGAAGCGCACCCCAGGCCCGCAACAGACGCGCCGAACGGAGCGCCGGAAAGAGCCGTGTCCCGATCCGGCAGAGCTGGGCAATGGTATCCATATCGGTGCCGGTGGAAAAACCCGCATCCTCGTGCGAACTACCCAGCAGCACCGTGCCCTCCCGGGTCTGCCGGATCATGTTGGTGGGATGGCGAAGGAACGGAGCGATGCGGTCGGTGGCCACGATCTGTCCACGTTCGGGATGCAGGCCCAGCTCGAAGCCCAGCTGGCCGCCAAGATGGTTAGCCCCGAGCCCGGCAGCGATGACAAGGTGATGGCCAGTGAATTCGATACCCTTGCCATCACTCACGATGAAACCCAGGCGTCGGTCGTGGCGGATTCGTTCAGCCATGAAATTCACTACGAGCTCGCCACCATGGGTGCGAAACGCAGTTTGCAGTGCGCGAAGAGTTAGCAGTGGGCTGACCTCGCCATCCAGGTCGGAAAGCGAGGCGCCGCACACTTCGGGACCGATGCCGGGAGCGATTTCGCGCAGGGCCTCACGGTCGAGCAGTTCGATACGAATCTCGGCACCTTCCGCCTTTGAGCGGGAGATGAGGGTGCGGCGAGCCTCCATTTCATTCTCGGAGAGGCAGAAATGCAGCCCGCCACCACCGCGCCAACCGATGTCGATACCGGTCTCCTCCCGCAGGATCGTGGAGAATCTGGGCCAAAGCTGCCCCGCCCGGATCGACCACTGCATGTAATCGGGGTGGCCGAGCCCCTTTCCCTGCAGCCAGACAAGGCCGAAATTCCCGCGAGAGGCGCGGTGGGCAATATCGCCCTCGTCCAACAGGGTGACCCGCGCGCCCCGACGCGCAGCCCCCCAGGCAAGAGCCGAGCCAATCAGCCCACCGCCGATGACAATCAGGTCACTGCTGGCACTCATGAAGGATAATCCGGCGGCGCGAGCGAGAGATGCATCCAGCGCAGCAGCGTGACGACATCGTGGACAGGCACGCCGAAGCGGCGCGCGACAGCGGCGGAATAGGGCGGCAGGTTCGCACATTCGAAGATCAGCGCGCCGACCTCTGGATGCCGGGCGAGAAGATCCGCCACCACTCCGATCACTTCGGCCTCCTGTGCGGCGGCATCCACCTCGGTTGCCTGTTCGCGCATGTTGCGCCGCAAGGGTCCATCGAAAGCCAGGGCCCCCATGGGCAGGCCGGAGGCGGCGCCAATGCCGCGGAAATGTCGCTCGGTCAACGCGTTCGGGTCGGAGACGATCAGCCCCGGCTTCTTTCCGGCCGGCAGAATGCGCTCGACCATCGGGATCTGGAGCAGGGCCGACGAGAGGAAAGGCACTGGTGAATGGCGAGTAAGCTCATCCTGCACGACGGCGAGAAAGCCGCAACTCGTTGTGATTGCCGTGCAGCCGAGGGCGACAAGATCGTCGATCGCGGCGCGGAAAGCGTCCAACGAATGGCGGGGGTCCCCCTCGATCACTTCTGCCGGGCGCACGCCATGCACCACACGGAACTGCACCGGGAACGGCCAGGTCCCTGCATGGGCGATATCCCCGGGGAGGCGGCGAAAGCCAGTATCGAGCACGATTATGCCGATCATGGTGCCATGCACGGCACGGCGCGGCGGGACGGACAGGATCATTTTGGTTCTCCGGCGAAGCTATCCTTCAATCCTGTCCAGCGCCGAACGGCACCGGTATCTATGTCGAAGAGATCAAGTGCGCGCGCCGTGGAGTGAATGACCACTTCGTCAAGGCTCTGCGGCTTCGCATAGAAAGCAGGAACCGGCGGCATGATGATTGCCCCCATTCGGGTGAGCGCAGCCATCGTCTCGATATGTCCGAGATGCAGCGGCGTTTCGCGCAGCATCAGGACGAGGCGTCGACGCTCTTTAAGCACCACATCGGCCGCTCGGCTCATGAGGGTCGAAGTGACGCCGGTGGCAATCTCGGACATGGTCTTCACCGAACAGGGTGCAATCAGCATCCCGATCGTGCGGAAAGAGCCGCTGGCGATTGTGGCTCCAATATCGGTGGGCGGGTAGACTACATCGGCATGCCCTTCGATATCGGCCTTATGGAGACCGAGCTCTTGCTTCAACGTGAGAAGTGCCGACCGGCTGACGACGAGGTGGGTCTCCACCCCCGCCGTCCTAGCAAGGTCGAGCGCACGAAGCCCATAGGCCGCCCCCGATGCACCGGATATGCCGATCACCAGCCTCCGCCGGTCCATGTCAGGCGCCCTGGAACCAGTCGGCGAGGCGGATGTCATCCACCATGCGCAGCCGCTTGCGCTCGAATTCCTTCTCACGTCCCCAAGGCTTGGTGGCGTCGACCAGCAGGCGGCCCCAATGATCCTTGGCTTCGTCGCGATAGAAGGACGGCGTTTCCGGGATGATCATCATGTCCTGGTCGGGGCGACAACGGGTGAGAATTGCCCATTGAACATCGTCCATGTCGTAGATGTTGACATCGGTATCCACGACAGTGATCTGCTTGGCCCAGATCGGCTCGGCGCCGATGGTGGAGAGCATGACCTGGCGCGCATGGCCCGCAAACTGCGGCTCGATCTGCACGATCGCATGATTAACGAAGGGCTGGCAGGTGACGTTGACGATCCCTGGCAACGCCGCGCTCAGGCGCTGATAGATATTAGCCGAGACAGAAAGTTCCAGCGTCAACACCTCTTCGGGCGAGCCGCAGAGGATCGAGTGGAACATCGCGTCCTTGCGCACGGTGACGCCCAGCACCTCGAAGACAGCATTGGGCCCGACGGGGACATAATAGCCCATGAACTCGCCGAAAGGACCTTCGGGGCGGCGTTCATTGGGCAGGAAGCGCCCCTCGATCACCACTTCGGTTTCGGCGGGAACCTCAAGGTCGATATGGTTGCATTTGCGCATCGAGATTGAGCGCCCCCGCAGGCGGGCTGCGACTTCCAGTTCATCAACATCATAAGGCAGCGGTGCAGCGGCAGTCAGAAATGCATGAGCGGGCGCCCCGATCAGCATGGCTGCTTCCAGCGGCTTGCCCATTTTCTCCGCCTTCTCGTGATAGATCGTCAGATGGTGTCGCGGAGCGAGGCGGCAGCGCAATTCGCCATCATTGATATACATCGATCGGTGGTAGGAGAGATTCCCCACCCCGGTTTCGGGATCCTTGGCGATGAACATTGCCGAGGTGAAATAAGGCGCTCCGTCGCGGTCGGAATAAGTGATCAACGGCAGGTCCGAGAGCTTCACCTCCTCGTATTCCGGGAGATCCGTGGCAGGAACGAGCGGCTCCTTCATCTCGGCCGAGCCAAGTGAGGAGAGCCTGCTCCATTGTCGGCAGAAGTCACTTGCGTCGATTCCGATCACCTCGCCCAGTCGCTCGCGCGTGCTGTAGACATTGGTGACGACCGGAAAACGGGTCCCCTTCACATTGGTAAACAAAACCGGCTTGGCCCATTTCTTCTGGGCCAGATGCGTGACGGCCGCGAGTTCATGCGCGGGATCGATCTCACGTTCAATGACCAACAGGTCTCCGCGCTCCTGCAGTTTACGGACGAATTCTCTCATACTGGGCTCCTTGCAGCGGGCTCATCTGCCCTTGTTGGGGGCGTTTACGATGCGGTTGGTGCGCGCCTCGTGGGTCGAACGCAGCCGGTAGCGGTCTCCAGGATAGATAAAGCGGCTGCGTGTAACGGGGATTCCTTCGCGCCAAGTGCTGCGGTCGAGCAGCAGACAGGGTTGGTTGGGATCAATCTGCAGATGCTGACGGATTTCCTCGTCAGCGCGGATCGAGCGGATCGTATTATCGACCGTCGTCACCGAGGTCTCGCGCAGGAGCCAAGCGTGCGGTGTCGTTTTGGAAAAATCCTGGTTTATGTAATCCGGGGCCTCGGAGGCGTTGACATAGCGATCCTCAAGCTGAATGGGCGTGCCATCCTCGAGATGCAGGAGACGCGAATGGAAGGCGATCTCGCCCGGCGGAAGCTGAAGCATGCTCCGGCCGATGCCGTCTTTGTCGAGAACTTCATGCTCAAGAACCAGGCAGCTATGCACACCGCCGGAGAGGGCGACTTCCTCGGAGATATCCGAAAGGTTGAAGATCGCGCATTGCGTGCGGGGCCCGATCACGAAAGTGCCCCGGCCCTGGACCCGAATGAGTACCCCATCGGACTGTAATTCTCGTAGCGCGCGGCGCACAGTCAGGGGCGAGACGCCGAACTCGCCGGCCAACTCATCCTCGGAGGGCAGCTGGAAATTAGCAGGCCATTCTTCGGTTTCAATTCGGCGATCAATAGCGCTTTTAATCTGCTCGTAGAGCGGTAGGTCAGGGGGCACGTGCGCGTCCAAAATGATATCACAATGTTTGTCACATACACATATGATCCGATTTTTAAAATCAAGGCAATTTTGCCGCCTTACGGGGCAATCCGCCGATTTAGGGAGGAGATTCCCTCGTTAGCCAGCAGGATGTTGCCTATATTTTAATCAAACTGAGCGTTTGCCTGCCGAAGTGATCATTTTTTGAGCAGATTTAGATATAAATTTCATGTGCCAGGTTTGTGCTTGACACGCACTAAAAATATCACTTTTTATTGAAACAGATATTACTAATGGGTATTCCATGTGGCGCGATCACGCATCGCGCAGGGTGGTTATCCATTCAGCTTTGCGAGAAGGAAAGATCATGTCCGCGGAAAGCCTGCCGAAACTGTCCATGTATATCGACGGCCAATGGGCCGCGCCCGCTTCGGGTGAGTATATCGAGACAGTCGATCCCTTTACGGGTGCGCCTTGGGCACTGATTCCGCGCGGCAATGCTGACGACGCTGATCGGGCAATCCAAGCCGCCCACCGAGCCTTCACCCAAGGTCCCTGGGGGAAGATGCATCCGACCGAGCGTGCCCGCATTATCCAGCGCTTCGCCACGCTCATCGAGGAGCATGCGGATTCGCTCGCTGAGATCGAGGTGCGGGATAATGGTCGCCTGCTAGAGGAGATGAGGCATCAGATACGTTACATCCCCCGCTGGTATCACTACTATGCTGGTTATGCCGACAAGATCGAGGGTGCCGTCCATCCCTGCGACAAGCCGGCATTGAGCTTCTCGCGCCATGAGCCGCTGGGTGTTTGCGTCGGCATTGTGCCGTGGAACGCACCGCTCCTGTTGTTCTCCCTCAAGGCGGCTCCTGCTCTGGCTGCGGGTAACACATTGGTAATGAAGCCGGCAGAATTCACCTCGGCCACCGCGCTCAAGCTGATGGAGTTGGTCGAGAAGGCGGGTTTCCCTGCCGGCGTCATCAACGTGGTCACCGGCTATGGTCCGGAGGTTGGGGAGCCGCTCGTTGTCCATCCATTGACGCGGCACGTCGGCTTCACCGGTTCGACGAAGACCGGCTCTTATCTCTATTCGCTGGCGGCGAAGGATGTGAAGCGGGTGAGCCTCGAATTGGGGGGCAAGTCCCCGAATATCGTCTTCGGCGATGCAAATCTCGACAACGCGGTGCGTGGCGTGGTCGGGGGCATTTTCGGTGCTGTGGGTCAGACCTGTATCGCCGGCTCGCGGCTCCTAGTGCATCGCTCAGTCCATGACGAGTTCTTGGAAAAGCTCGCGGCCTTCACGAGGACTGCCCGCGTTGGTGATCCGCGCAAGATCGAGACCCAGATCGGTCCAATTGCTAACAAAATGCAATATGACCGTGTGCTTGGCTATATCGACATCGCGCGTCAGGAAGGGGCTGAACTTATCCTTGGTGGCAAGCGCCCCGATCTGGAAGAATGCCGCACCGGCCTGTTCATCGAGCCCACGATTTTCGCGGGCGTGAACAACGATATGCGTATCGCGCGGGAGGAGGTCTTTGGTCCGGTTCTGGCCGCGATTCCCTTCGATGAACCGGAAGAGGCCCTCGCCATCGCCAATGATAGCGAATTCGGCCTCGCGGCAGGGCTCTGGACTGCCGACATGCGGCTCGCCCTGAAAATGTCGGAGAAGCTGGAGGCCGGCAGTGTTTGGGTCAACACCTACCGGGACATTTCCTACACGACCCCCTTTGGCGGCTACAAGAAGAGCGGCATCGGCCGTGAGAACGGCGTCGCGGGCATCTATGAATACCTGCAGACCAAGGCCGTTTGGCTCTCGACGGCGGAAGAGATCGCTAATCCCTTTGTCATCGGCTGACGCGCGGGTGAAATGATGAGAAAAGGCGCTGAGATCCTCGCCGACGAACTTGCTCTGAATGGGGTCGAGATCGTCTATCATGTCCCGGGCGAGAGCTTTCTCGTCGCGCTCGATGCGCTGGCCACCCGTCATCCGGAAATCCGCTCCATCAGCTGCCGCCATGAAAACGGAGCGGCACAGATGGCCGAGGCCTATGGTAAGCTCACCGGCAAGCCGGGAATTGCCTTTGTAACCCGCAGCCCCGGTGCCACCAACGCCGTAAATGGCGTGCATACCGCGTTTCAGGATTCCTCGCCGATGATCCTGATTGTGGGGCAGGTCAAGCGCTCGATTCTCGAGCGCGAAGCGTTCATGTCCTATGACTTTCGCACCATGTTCGCCCCTATGACAAAATGGGTGGGACAGATCGACGATCCGGCACGTATTCCGGAATTCGTCCAGCGCGCTTGGGCTACCGCCCTTTCAGGACGAAAGGGGCCGGTGGTTCTGGTCGTGCCCGAGGATGTGCTGGAGGCGATGAGCGATGTCGCGCCTTCGGATCGACCGGCCGCGCCTTCACGTGCCGGCGCCCCGAGGGATGGGGATCTGCGCCAGATTTTCGCGATGTTGGCCGATGCGAAAAAGCCGCTCCTGGTCGTCGGTGGCTCGGATTGGAGTGAGGTCGCCCGCGAAGATATCCAGCACTTCGCCACCGTCCATGGATTGCCGATCGTGACCACCTTCCGACGGCGCGACATCATCGACCACCGGCTCGAGTGCTATGTGGGCGAGATCGGGATTGGCTCGAATCCAGCGCTTCTGGCTCACATTCGCGAGACTGACTTCATCTTGATGCTCAACGACGCGCTGAGCGACGTGAACACGATCGGTGCGGGTTACATGGAGGGCTTCACGCTCTTCTCGATTCCGCATCCGAAGCAGAAAGTCGTTCATGTCATGGCCGATCACGGCGATTTGAACCGGGTGTTTCAGGTCGATCTGGCGCTGGCGGCGGACAATGATGCCTGCGCCCGGGCCCTGGCAACGCATCCGGCTTCTCCACGCCCTGAACATCGGGAATGGTGCGCGAAACTGCGCGCCACATTGATGGAGGAGCGCATGCCTCAGCCGTGCCCGGGCGATATCGACCTGCCTGGCGTGATGCGCTGGTTGCGTGAGCGCTTGCCCGAGGATGCTATCGTGACCAATGGTGTAGGCGCCTACGCCACCTGGAGTCAGCGCTACTTCCCACACTACCGTTTGCATACCCAACTGGGGCCGATCAGCGGCTCGATGGGTTATTCGTTGCCTGCGGCGATCTCGGCCAAGATCGCTCACCCCGAGCGAGTTGTGGTGGATTTCGTGGGGGACGGCTGCTTTCAGATGAGCAGCGAAGAATTGGCGACTGCTGTCCAATATGGCGCGAACATCATCGTCGTCCTCTACAACAACGGGCTCTACGGCACGATCCGTATCCATGAGGAAAATCGGCTGGAGGGGCGCGCCAATGGCACCGATCTCGTGAACCCGGATTTCCTCATGCTCGCCAAGGCCTATGGCGCGCACGGCGAGCGCGTCACACGAACGGAGGAATTCGCGCCTGCGTTCGAGCGCTGTCTTGCGGCCGGCCGGCCTGCTCTCATCGAGATGATGATCGACCCTGAAGCGATCCACTGCCGCTATTCTCTAAGCGATCTGCGCGCAAAGCGCGAGGCGAAGGCACGAGCGGAGAGAAGAGCTTGACCGCGGCGCGACAATAGATTTGCCGAAACCCGACGCAGAAGCGAGCCGGCGCAAGATCGGGCGGAAGACCCGCTCGATTAACCACCCCAGAGGAGTTGACATGAAATCCAGACATATCCTTACAGGTCTCGCCCTTTCGATCTGCTGGGTCGGAACGGCGGCTGCTGACGATTGTATGCTGCGCGTGACCACTTGGGGCGGCAGCTACCAAGCCACCTATGAATCTGTCGCGGCCGCATTCCAGGAAAAATACGACTGCAAGATCGAATGGGTGGTTGGCGCGAGCCCAGACCACCTGATCAAAGCTCGTCTCGGTCAAGTCGACGTGGTCACAAACACGCTGCTAAATTCGATCGCGGGTGAGAAGGAAGCTCTTTGGCTGCCGCTTGACCCAGCCAAGATCCCGAACATGGCCAATCTTTACGAGAATGCTGTTTATTCCAAGTACACGGTGTTCGCGAATGTTGGGGACTATGTTCTCGCATACAATACTGACAAAATCGCCGAGCAGCCGGCTAGCTGGGACGAACTTTGGAATCCGGAATACAAAAACAGCGTGGTGATTTACGGGGTCGATCACATCCCGACGCTGAGCCTTATGGTGATGAAAGCCGAGCAGAACGGCGGTAGCATCGACAACATCGATCCGGGTGTCGACCGCATGGCCGAACTGGTCAAAAGCGGCAATCTGATCGGCATGCTTGACGTGGAAAGCCAGATGGTCTCGCTGTTCGAAACCGGAGATGCTTCGATCGGCATGCTGGCCACCGGTCGAATGAAGGATCTGCTTTCGAAGGGCACCAAGAACGTCAAGTTCGTGCGTCCCGCGGAAGGCACCTTCCCGCTTATCACGAGCGTGAACATCCATAAGGATGCTCCCAATCCCGATATGGCGGCGAATTTCGTAAATTATATCCTCAGCCCCGAGGTACAGGTCGCCTTCGCCACACGCAATTTATATGCACCCACGGTGAAGAATGCCGAAATACCTCAGGATTTCGAGTTCCGCGATCTTCTCGTGCGGAACGAAGCATTCGGCCGTCTCTATTTGCCCGATCAGGAAAAGATCACTGCCAACAAGGCTGATTGGCAGCAGCGGCTGAACCAGAAGGCCAAGCGCTGACTCGAATACGCTCTCTGGCGGTCCGACACTCGGGCCGCCACGTCTTGCATGTCCAACCAGAACTTTCGCCAAGGACCCGCGCAGAGCTGAGATGAAAAACAGCCATGTCTGATAATGCCATTCAAGTCCTGGAAGTCATGAAGCGCTACGGCGCGGCGACAGCTGTCGACCATGTCTCCTTCAATGTCGCCCAGGGCGAATTCGTTTCGCTCCTCGGACCTAGTGGCTGCGGCAAAACCACCACGCTGAGGATGATCGCTGGGTTTATCGCGCCCACTGGCGGGGCGCTCCGCGTCCACGATCGCGACGTCACTCATCTGCCGCCCAATAAACGCGATCTGGGCTTCGTATTCCAGAATTACGCGCTCTGGCCGCATATGACGGTGGCCGAGAACGTGGGTTTCGGCCTGAAGCTGCGGAAGAAGAGCCGCGCCTTCATTCGCGACAAGATCGCGGAATCTCTCTCCGTGACGGGGCTGTCGGGCTATGAGGACCGGCTACCACGCCAGCTCTCGGGCGGCCAGCAGCAGCGCGTGGCTCTGGCGCGCGCGCTTGCTCTCGAGCCGCAGGTCCTGCTGATGGACGAGCCGCTCTCCAATCTTGACCGCGCGCTAAGGGTCACCATGCGTCGTGAGCTCAAGGAACTGCAGGCGCGGATGAAGATGACGACGCTTTATGTGACGCACGACCAGGAGGAAGCGCTATCGCTGTCGAACCGCGTCGTGATTATGAATAAGGGAAGGGTCGAACAGATTGCCGCCCCATACGAGCTCTATGAAAACCCCGCCACCAGCTTTGTGGCTGATTTCGTAGGCGTAACAAATTTCCTCGAGGGAGTGGCGAGTGGCGTCGACGGAAGGGCAATCGGCGTCAAACTGTCCTCGGGCCAGGTTCTCCGCGCAATTGCAAAAGAGACGGTCACATCGGGCACCGAGGTGCGCGCACTGATCAGGCCAGAGCGGGTGACGCTTATGACGGCATCGATCGAGGGCGAGAATGTGCTAACCGGCCGCGTCATCCTCTCCGAATATTTCGGCGCTGTGCTTCGCTATTCGGTGCGGCTCGACAGCGGCGACGTCCTACGCTCAGAGGTCCACAATTTCGACGGTTTCATCGAGGACGGCGCGAAGGTCTGGATACGTGTCCTTCCGGAACATTTGCGGGTGATTCCCCAGGAAACGGCAGTGCTGACATGACCCGGCGCATTCTACCCCCTCTGGCGCCGGCTTTGATCGCGCTGCTGATCTTTGTCGCCTTCCCGATGCTCTGGGTTCTGCGCACCAGTTTCAATGAGCTGGTTGACGGAGCCTATATCGTCGATGCGATGACGCTCGACAATTACACTCGGTTTCTTGGTGATCCCTGGTATCTCGTCAATACGTTGTGGTTCTCGATCCGAATTGCCATTGTTACCACTGTGATCTCGGTGGTCTGCGCGTATCCTGTCGCGCTCTATATCGCGAAGACCACGGGCCTCCAGCGCAACGTACTGATAGCGCTCATCATGGCGCCGCTCCTGATCGGCCTCGTGACACTGGTCTATGGTTGGATCGTCATTTTCAGGGGCGGCGGGCTGTTGAACTCGCTGATGATCGCCCTGAGGATCTATGACGAACCAGTCCGCTATATGTGGGATATCAAGGGTGTGGTGATCCTTCTCGTTTACATTGGAACACCGTATGTGGTGCTTTCGCTGCTCGATTCGATCGAGCGCATCAGCCCCTTCCTCGTTGAGGCGGCGCGCAATGTTGGTGCGAGCCGCTGGACCGCATTCTGGAAGATTGTTTTCCCGATGACCTTGCCAGGCCTCTATGCCGGTCTGGTCATTGTCTTCTCACTGAATTTCTCGGCGTTTGCGGTGCCGCTGATGGTCGGCGACAGCAATACACAGATGATCGGGCTGATCGTCTATCGAGAGGCGCTGCTGAACAACGACCTGCCCTTCGCTTCGGCGTTGTCGGTGATTATGGTGGCCGTAAACGCGCTGATCCTAGTGGGGATGGCGGCGCTGTTCGGCCGCCTCATTCTCAATCGACTGGAGGCGAAACAGTGAACCGGCTGGACCTTGGCACAGCCGCGCTACGGCTCATCACGATGCTCATGATGGCGTTCCTGATTTTCCCGATCGCCGTGACGCTGATCGTGGCGGTCAATCCGCGTGAGTTCATCCTGCCTCCGAGCGGTTTCACCCTGGACTGGTTCAAAGCCGCCTGGAGTTCGCAGACGTTCCTGCGCGGCATGGGGGTAAGCCTCGTGCTCGGCATCTCGGCCGCCTTCCTGGCCAACGTGCTTGCCCTGCCGGCCGCCATGGCGCTCGTGCGCAACAATTTTGTCGGTAAGGGGGCGATCAACATCATCCTCATGTCGCCATTGCTGATCCCGACCACGATTTTCAGCCTTGCGCTCTACATCTATTTCGTGCGGATCGGTTATGGTTCAGGCCTTTTGCCGCTGCTGGTAGGCCATACGATCCATATTTTGCCTTACGCGCTGCGTATTCTGACGGCGAGCTTGCATAATCTCGATCCGTCCTACGAAGAGGCGGCGTATATTGTGGGTGCAGGGCGTATTCGAACGCTGTTCTCGGTGACGCTGCCGGTGATCCGTACGGGGTTGGTATCGAGTTTCGCGCTTTGCTTTATCCTGTCTTGGAACGATTTCCCAATCTCGGTATTCCTTGCCCCGCCGGGATGGACGCCGCTGCCGGTCGAGCTCTTCTCGTACATCAAGTTCCAATATGATGCAGTCGCGGCGGCTCTGGCGAGTTCCCTTATCCTGCTATCGGCGCTTGCTATAGTGATCATCGATCGGTTGGCCGGATTGCGGCGCGTGCTGCGGTCCTGATCGAAGATTGCCGGACATTTCGAGAATGTCCGGCGGATACCCCACACCTTTAAAGCGTTAGGCGCCCGTCGGCGGGCGAGGTCAAGGAGACTTTCGTGAAAAACCGCATATTCGCCGGGGTTCCTTCTGAGGACGCGGCAGGTTACGCCAAGGCTGTTATCGACGGCACCACCATCCATGTCTCGGGCACGACCGGACGCGACCCTGTCTCCGGCACTTTCCCTGAGGATGCGGGCCAGCAAGCAAGGAATTGCCTTGCCTCGATCGACGCGGCTTTGCGACAGGCGGGGGCGAGCCTCTCGAACGCAGTAGTCTGCAGGGTCTATGTCGTTGATCAGGCCAGCGCGGCGGAGGTGACCCCCGTGCTGGGTGAGGTTTTTCGCGATGTTCGGCCGACGAACACCTTACTGATCTGCCAGATCCCTGCCTCAGGCGCTAAGGTGGAAATCGAGATTACAGCCTCAACTGCTTCGTAACTGGAGAGACTGCGGCATTGATGGCGCGCGGCTTTCTTCAATTTGAGCGAAGCCTGGGGTTCTTAGCGACAATCCCGGATTACAGCGGTGAATGGCGCGCTTTCGAGTTCATGAAGAAGGATAGCTTGCCACAACGAATTTCAGCCTTGCACGCAGCAGCCGAACGGGAGAATTTCTTGTTCGCGATGGCAATGCGGTTTCGCAAGGCGGGCAACCGGATTCTCATCGAATTCTCCGTGAAGAGTTGGATGGCGTGAAGGCGCCGCGGGGACCGCCAGGTGTTGTAGCCGCCTCGTGCGCGCTGCGCAGCCGATAGCGGTCACCTGGATAAAGAAAACGGCTGCGTGTGACGGGGACGTCGCCACACCAGGTGCGCCGGTCGAGCAGCAGGCAGGGCTGGTTTCCATCGATCTGCAAGAGCATCCGTGCCTGCTCGTCTGGCCGGATGGCGCGGATCGTATTATCCACGAAGGTGACTTCAGTTGCGCCAAGCAGATATGCATGCGGAGTGATGCGCGTGAAATCCTGCTTGAGGTAGTCAGGCGCCATCGCTGCGTTGACGAAGCGATCTTCGAGTTGAATGGGGGTGCCGTCCTCCATGTGGAGCAAGCGTGAATGGTAGACCGCGGTACCAGGCTCTACCGGCAGCAAGTTAGCTAACGGACTGTCCGGGGGGAGCGCACCTAACGATATCACCTTGCTTAGATGAACCCCGCCGCTTTCCTCAATCTCCTCGGATACGTCTTGGAGATTAAAAATCGCGCATTGCATTCGCGGGCCGATAACAAAAGTGCCCCGGCCTTGGATGCGGACCAGCATTCCTTCGGTCTGCAGTTCGCGCAGGGCGCGTCGAACAGTTAGGGGCGACGCACCGAACTCCGCGGCTAAAATCTCCTCTCCCGGGACCTGAAAGTCAGCAGGCCATTCCTGCTGCTGGATGCGCCTCTCGATCACCATTTTGATCTGCTCATAGAGCGGCTGGCCCGGCTGGCTCACAATCATCATCCTTTTAAAATTAATACCAATAGGTTGGACTTACGGTATCCATTTGTCGCCTGTCTAGGACGATTTCGATGAGGGGCATCCACCGCTCCGGGGTATTACGCGCTTGGTAGGGCTGATAGTGATATAATTAAGGTCACGAAAAAGAATGTTTTGTTTGAAATTACACCTAAAAGGCGTGTCGTTTGTTGCTCGCACATCGGTTTCTGCGCCTGCGCCTATGGCCCGGATGTGCTTGGGCTGCGGGTGAGGCCTTGGCTTGCATCGTCTCGCTCTGGCGTGAGAAGTTTGCGCTGCCGCCGAGCTCGTCCGTGGCATACGGAACCGAGCACCGGCGCCTTGGCGCTCCAGAGCCAGCTATCGTTGCGCGAGGCGTCGCGATATATGGTCTGCGAGTCGCATTGCCAGTGCGACCGCGGAAAGCGTCGGATTTGCCTGGCCTGCCGTCGGAAACACCGAACTGCCGGCCACGAACAGGTTATCCGTGTCGTGCACGCGGCAATTCGCATCGACGACGCCCTGGCGCAAATTGGCGCACATCCGCGTCAGCCCGATCTGGTGATAACCGTCCACGGCTTGTTCGAGGACATGCTCGAGCCGCTCTTGCGGTGGGCAGAGGTATTCCAGCAAACCGAGATTGTGATCTCGCAGCCATCTGTCGAGTACCTCATGGGACCTCACCACAGACTCTGCGTCCCGCTCTGCAAACCGATAGTTCACCCGAACGTTCGGCAACGGCGCATCATTATTATCGTCCAGCAACCGCACGCGGTTGGCTGGATCGGGGCCTGCTCCGCATGGAATCGCAACAGATAATGCCCGGTTGGATTGACTAGCCCGCGCATCCTTGTGGCCATCCCCTGTCGAACCCGACAGGAAACCACGGAAAGCAGGCCTGGGATGATCTCTCCGTCGCCTCGGATGTTTGCCCAGTGCTGTCGCTTTGCGCCTGATTTCCCGCGAATGGTCGACGGCGCCAAACCGCTTCCGAGGCGCTTATAGAGCCCCAAAGTCTCGAGCCCCAGATAAATTGCCGAGAGGGCGCCGCTACAATGCGCGGGATCAGCGATTGAGATAGGGTCCAGCCAGAAGCCGATATTTAAAAGAGATTGTGTACGTTGTGTCTCGGGCGAGATTGACAGACGACGCCTTGTGAAAGTGCCTCTGGCACCCTTCTGATACCACAACCCAGGGACAAGCGCCTGCTGATGGAAGCGGATCTTCGCGAGATAACCAGTGAGATGGCCTGTGCAGAAGCCGCCGAGAGGCCCCCCGGGCCCGCCGAACTTCCGCGGCCATTTGCGCTGAGTCGCGAGCAGCAGCCGGGTGTTGCCTAGGCCCCCGGCTGCCAACACCAAGAACTTAGCCTTGACTTCGACAACGTGCCCACGTCGTCTGGCGATTAGGGCGGTAGCTCGGCGCCCGTCATCGAACTTGATTTCGGTTGCGGTGCAGCTTGTACAAACCTTTATATCCTGTGACGTCCTCAAGGCCTGTCCATGTAGGCGGCTCAGGTCGGGTTCGGAACTCCACCTTTCGAGGACGGTGTTCGAGACATTACCTCCCAGTATCCAATCAGATGGAGGAGGCGAGCCAGCGCCGGATCCGAGAAATTCCAACGCTTCCGTATGGTAGACAGAAATATCGGCACGTGTGATCGGCCAACCGGAGAAAGGAACGAAAGCCCTCTCTTCAAAATCGATGTCGTCCAAAGGAACACATCGTCCGCTCCACAGACGCGAGGTGCCGCCGAGGCCACTGGCGGCGGCCAGGGACGGCGTCACGTGATGTGGCGTCACGGAATCATCGTATGGCGCGTCACCGCCCTTTGTGGCTTCCCTTTCCTCCCCAGCTTCCAGTATGGCAACCGAGAGGCCCTGGTTCGCGCATTTGAGCGCGAGCGCAAGGCCTACCGGCCCCGAACCAACGATACAGACGTCGACATCGCTGGGGACTGGCTCCCAATCGTGCAGGATCATGGCACCGCCGCTTTCACGGACGCCAACCGCCGAGAGTCTTCATGGCATATCACAACCTGGACATGAAGGCCTTCGTTGGGAGCAGGTCGCCGTTACCATGCAGTCGGCAATGCACCTTCGTGCCGGCCGCGACACCCGATTGGTTGCGAAGGTTGGAAGCTGTCCTATCTGCGGTTTAGTCACCGGCAGGGACTGTCGGCAAATGATTCGCGACAAAAAGTTTGAAGGAGGACCGAGCTCAACAAGTACGAGGCTGCCAGCCTCGCCGCGTCGGCTTCCCACATTCCAGGCTGGGCAGACCACGTTGGACCGGGTCCCGCATCAGTTGTTGGAGGCGAGGTGTCCTGGCCGAAGCATCCGAATTGCTGCCCGCCATTGCCCCCAAGTCCAATAGACACAAAGGCCAGATGCCGAATAGCGTCGCCTGAGCGGATGCAGCCAGCCATCCGTCTGCCGCGCGGCATGAAGGGGTCCCCAATACCCTTGCTTCTCAAGCTATGCCGCGCGGCATACTGCGTAGGCACCTCCTGCCAGAAGCGTGCGCTGCGGTAAGAAGGGTTTCGACTGACATGCCACCACGCAAACCCTCGATGAACCACGCCAAGGCCGTTCTGTCATATGAGGTGGTTGCGGCCGTCGAAGGCAAATCCAAACCCTGGAGTGTCGTCCTGCGCACGCCAGATCGAGCGTACGCGCACGCGACGCGCGATCAATTCAGGGAAGCAGGCGTAGCCGTCCGCATAGAGGAGATTCCGGCGATACGTTCCAGTTGACCCACAGGAGCTCCCCCCAAGAGCGTTGCGTTGTTGCCGAGTGGAGCCGCCGCTCCATCTCTGATGCTGAGCCTGGTTCCTTGGCCACCTCGCTTGCTAGGATTTCCATCATGCCACTTCTCCAAAGCTCGGGGGGATACCTTTGCAGCCAAGCCACCATTGTTGCGGTGGGGAACCATCGGAGGCAGGGCGGATGCGCCACCCCTCGCGCCGGGCGTATGCCTTCGCGCGACTATCGCGCCAGCCGATGAAGTGCGAAAGGGCCGGAGTTGCCTCGGTCACCACGCCACTCACGACGACGTAGCCGGTAATGAAACCCAGTCCCTCGATTTGCACGTGCCTCGCTTGCATTAAGATCCATCCCCGTTCGGAGGTCTTGAGCAACGACCCGCAACGGATATTTCCCGCAAGGTGTTACACGGCCGTTACGGACGGTGGTGAGGAGCCTAAGCAAATCGGCAAATGGGAGCGCTCTGCGCCCGCGGGTCAGACGTACGAAAATAACGACCAGACCGGCTGAACTTTGTCCTTTGGGGTGCGTTGTCGCTAACTTGAACCGCCGCGTTGCTCCAATCGGAAACAAGATGAAAATCATCTCCGTCGTGATCCTCTCCACTATCACCATGGTTACAGACGTTGCCTTCGCCTCGCCTTCGATGACCGGGGAGGCGATCGACAGCGCGACGTTCGAGGAATGGCGTAAACGTAGGCAGATTGGATCGGCTGTCCTTGAAATCGATCCCCAGACGGGTGAAGTCGAGGTGTCGGACAATCCGTTGGACGAGAAACCGGGCTCGGCGGAAGACGCACAGGTTCCAGTTCCGGGGCAGCCCGATGTCGTGGTCGAGACACCTCAGGAGTCCACCGATGTGCCGGACGAAGCCCAGGCCCAGATCAAGGCTGACCCGAATGTGCTGGAAGAAGCCGAAAAGAAGGCAGAGCAAGCGCAGGGGGATCCCGATCCCTTCCTGGTTCGTCTTCAGATCCTGCTGGATCGTGCCCACGTTTCTCCGGGCGTGATCGACGGGTTCCTGGGCCAGAATACGCGCAAGGCCATCGCCGCCTATGAAGAGCTGCGAGGCTTGCCGGTTGATGGCGAGCCCGATGCACAGACCTGGGCAACACTGGCCAAGGATGGGGAAAAGCCTACACGGACATATGAAATTGCCGCAGATGACATCAACGGCCGGTATGGCCAGGCAATTCCGGATGCCGAACCTGCCAAAGCGCAAGGGCGCGGCTATCGCGACGCAGTCGAAAAGCTGTCTGAAAAATTTCATATCGATGACGATCTTCTCCGGCGTCTGAACCCAAAGGCAGATTTCACGGCCGCAGGAAGCAAGTTGCTCGTGCCGGCCCTCGGCCCGGAGCCGACGGCGAAAATCGCTCGGATGGAAGTCGACATGTCAGAGGGTGAGCTTCGCGCCTACGACGCCGAGAACAATATCGTCCTTTTCAGTCCGGCTAGCGTTGGCGACACGCGGTTTCCCGGCGCCAGCCTCACGGTCGTGGCAACTTCGCCGACGCCGACCTCTCCCCAGGCGCCAAGCAAGAAGCAGGCGGTCGGCCCGAACGGACCGGATGGTAGCATGTGGATCGAGTTGTCGGATCCAGCCTTCGCTATTCATGGTACGGCCGTTCCGGAAGCGATCGGCAAGAGCCCGGAGCAGGGCGGTGTCGAGTTGACGAACTGGGATGTCAGGACGCTTGCTTCTTCGGCGGAGCCAGGCAAGACCGTTGTGGAATTCCGAGATTAGAGCATTTCGTCGCCGACCGGATTCGGTCGGCGTCGCGGGAATGCGGCAAAAACAAAGACCTAAAGCGTGTCACCCGAATCCGATTGCCAGCGACACGCCTGCTACTGACACTTGAGTACCCTTCCAGGTAAGAACGCCCCTTCCTGTCGAAAGTGGTGGACACCTCGCAATACGCCGAGAGGCCGAAAGGCACGATAGCTCTCGCCTGATCCACAGGTCGAAGGCGAACTGTGGATCAGGCGGTACCACAGGATTTCACCGAGAAACTTGAAAACCTGCTTCGCGGATGATGCGGTCGGATGAGTCCCACAGGCGCGCGCGTACCCTGCGGACCTGGTCCTCGCCATAAAGCAGCTTGCCGTCACGTTTGCGGAATGCGCCGCCCACCAGCACCGTATCCACATTGCCGGCGTGAGCAAATTCGACGACCGAAAAAAGCGGGTTGCGCACCGGGAACAGGTTGAGGTCATTGGCGCGCAGCAGCACGATGTCGGCCTGCTTGCCGGGCGTCAGCGTGCCGATCCGATGGCCCAGGCCGAGCGCTTCGGCGCCGCCGATCGTTGCCCATCTCAGCGCGTCGCGAGCGAAGATCGGCTTGTTCTCGACCGGCCTCTCCGGCTTCACGATATCCTCGCGCACGCGCTCATTGAGGGCATAAGCGAGCGCAAGCTGCATCTCGCGGAACATGTCGCCAGGTATCTTTGGCTCGACGTCGACACCGAGCGAAGGCAGGCCGCCGAAATTCACAACCCGGCTGACCGCCGGTGGACGGCCATAGCCGCGGATTTCGGTCTGCACGGTCGAGGTCACGGTGATTCCCGCCTCGACCAGCAGCTTCAATTCGTCGTCCGGCAGATAGTTGGCGTGCACGATATTGTGGTCGGGACCGAGCAGGCCCTCCTTCGTCAAGATCGTGTAGCCGTCCGGCATCAGTTCCTGATGCTTGCGCATCGTCGCATGGGAGGAGGTACGCAGGCCCAGTTCCCGTGCCAGCGCCAGATTGGCCCTGATGGAAGGCTCTTCAGCCCAGTGCGGCCCCGGGATCGCCAGCGACATGGTGACGAGGCGCTCGTCATTGGAGAGCCGGTTCCGGATCTGCTCGACCCGGTCGCGCGGATGGATTCGCTGCAACTCGGCCTCTGTCGGCTGCTGGTCGGGACGGTAGACGCCGGTGCCGAGGCAGAAGACGGAACGGATGCCCGATTCCTCCAGCGCGTCCACCGAGCGCTCCGCCTGTTCGGTCGAGCGCACGTTGTGGCAATAATCGAGAAGGGTGGTGACGCCGGCATCGAGCCGGCTGAGCGCGCCGGCAAGCGTCGCGATATGGTTGTCGTCCGGCTCGAAATAGGTGCTCATGCCGGCGAAGACGTCGCGCAGGTACTCGCCTTGGCGCCAGTCACAGCCGATCGCCTTGAGACCCGTTTCCCATGTGTGCAGATGCGCGTCGACCATGCCGGGAATGGCGATCATCTCGCGCGCATCGACGATCTCGTCGGCCTCGCCGAGATCGGCGCCGATCGCCAGGATCTTGTCGTCGCCGATCAGAATGTCCTGCGCCGCGACATCGCCGATCGCATTGTCCAGCGAGACGATCCAGCCACACCGAATGAGTGTCTTCTTCATTTTCTTTCCCTCCCCGTCCGTTCAGGCGGCCTTGAGCTTGAAATTGGCTTCGTCCATCGCCCGCAGTGCGGATGCGCGCATCTCGTCCATGCGCCGTGCAAGCAACGCCTCTTCGAAGAGGAGCTTGCCCGCGCGCTTGCGCACCACGCCGTCGATGATGACGGTGTCTACGTTCTTTGCCCCGGCCTGCTCCACGATCGTGTAGATCGGGTCGTGAACGGGAAAGATGTTGAGGTCGCGCGCGCGCAGCATGGTGATGTCGGCTTTCATGCCGGGCGCCAGCGTGCCGACCCTGTTGTCGATGCCCATCGCCTTCGCGTTCCCGATCGTCGCCCATTCGAGCGCCTCGCGCGAGCGCACGGGCATGGTGGAAAGCGATGGCTTGCCCTCGGCCGCGTTGTCCCGGTGGGCCGACCAGCGTGCATGCGAGAGTGCGGCCTGCATCTCGCGGAACATGTCACCGGTGACGATCGGCTCGACGTCGATGCCGATGGAGGGCATCGAGCCCAGCGCGCGCATGCGCATGACGAGCGGGTCGGGCGCGTGGCCATGCAGCTCGACGAGCACGGTGGCCGTGACGGTCGCCCCGCAATCGGCGATCGCCTTCAGCTCTTCGTCATCGATATAGTTGCCGTGGACGATATTGTGGTCGGGTCCAAGAAGTCCTGCCTTGGCGAGCGCGAGATAGCCGCGCGGCGAGATACACTTGTCGTTCGGCTTGGTCGCATGGGAGGTCGAGATCAGCCCGAACTCGCGGGCGAGTTGAACGTCTTTCTCGAACACCTCCTGCGTGCCGTAATGCGGTCCGAGGATCGCCATTGCCAGCGTCACACGCTGTTCGTCGGACGCCATGCGGCCGTTGCGCAGCGCCTCTATGCGGTCGCGCGGATGCGGCACATGGGTGAAGGGAGTCTCGCCGGGAGCGGCAGGCGGCTTGGCGGTTCCGTGCGCGAACACTGCGCGAATGCCGGATTCCTCCAGCCCGTCGATCGCCGCTTCGGCCATCTCAAGCGATTTCAGGTTATGGCAGAAATCGACGACCGTGGTGACGCCGCTGTCGATCTGAGCGAGCGAACCGACCAAATTGCCGAGATAATTGTCGCGCGGACCGTATTTGGTGGCAATGTTGGCATGGATGTTGGCGTGATAGTCCGGCCCCATCCACTCCGAGCCGATGCCACGAAGGCCGCACTGCCACACATGGATGTGGCCATTGATCAGGCCCGGCATGACGATCATTTCCGACGCGTCGATGACCTCGTCATGCGCGGCGTCGAGCGCCTTCCCCGCAGCCAAAACGCGGTCGCCCTGGATGAGCAGCTCGCCGTCGTTGAAATCCCCGACCGCCGGGTCCTGAGTGATCAGCCAGCCACATTTTATAAGCGTCTTCTTCAAGATGTCAGCTCCAACTATTGTCCGCGCCAGCCGATGCCATACGGCGCCAATTACGACAAGGCGGCGAGAACTCGCCGCCCTCCGGTCATTTTTCCGCGCACGAACCCGTCCGCCGGAATGCAGGTCCAGACCGCCAAATCCCAGTAAGGACCGCAATCGATTGCAGCTTAGGTATTGACCTCTGCCGCGTCAATGCCGCCAGAAATGTTGTCGAAATGGACCAGGGTCAACGAGATGCCTGCCAATAATCGAATTTTGCGGTTGACATCGTGCAATCGATTGCTGTTAGCCTGAGCACAGTCAGCGAGGCGGATCGATGCTTATTCAGGATCAGAGCGATGTTACAGAAGCGGTGCTGAAGGCCATCGGCCAAGCGCCCGATGCCCGCCACTCCCAAATCCTGTCGGCGCTGGTGCGGCATCTCCATGCGTTCGTCCGCGAGGTGCGCGTCACGGAGGAAGAGCTCGAATTCGCGTTCGATTTCCTCAACCGGATCGGGCAGGCGAGCAACGACCGCCACAACGAGGCCGCGCTGTTCTCCGACGCGCTCGGCGTCTCGACGCTGGTGTGCCTCATGAACAACGGCGCCGGCGGGGCGACCGAGACCGCGTCGGCCCTGCTCGGGCCGTTCTGGCGGCTCAACGCGCCGGAGCTGGAAAGCGGCGCCAGTCTGCTGCGCTGCCCGACGCCGGGAACGCCCCTGCTGATGCGCGGACTGGTTCGCGACCGCGCGGGCAATCCGATTGCGGGCGCGCGCGTCGATGTCTGGCAGGCTTCGCCGACCGGGCTCTACGAGAACCAGGACCAGCGGCAGGCCGAGATGAACCTGCGGGGGGTCTTCACCGCCGACTCTGACGGCCGCTTCCATTTCACCAGCGTCCGGCCTGCGGGTTACCCGGTGCCGATGGACGGCCCAACCGGAGACATGCTGCGTGCCCAGCGCCGTCAGCCGCTGCGGCCAGCCCATCTGCATTTTCTGGTGTTTCGCGAAGGCTATAAAACGCTCGTCACCCAGGTCTTCCCCGGGGACGATCCTCACCTCGAATACGATCCCGTCTTCGGCGTCACGCCGGCTTTGGTCGGACGCTACGAGATGCAGAACGAGGGCGCAGCCGACGAGTGCTGCGTGCTCGATTACGAATTCGTCATGCAGCCCGGCGAGGCCCGGCTGCCCGTTCCTCCGATAAAGTAGGTTCACCATGCGTAGCGTTGCGGGCAGGATCGTTCTGGTTGTCGGCGGTAATGGAGGCATTGGCGCGGCAACCGCGGCGGCATTTGCGCGGGCCGGCGCGACCGTTGCCGTCACGTTTCGCCGCGGCGAACGCAATGCGGGCGAGATCGCCGCGCTAAAGGCGGAGCTCGAGGGCAGGGGATACGCCGCGTTCGAGGCCGACGTGGCAGACACCGCGTCGCTTAGGACCTTGCGGGGGGAGTTGGAGGCGCGGTTCGACCGCATAGACACCCTGGTGCATGCGTCAGGCTTCACCAAGGCCATCCCCCATGCCGATCTCGATGCGCTGGACGACGACTTCATCGATCGCATGTTCGCCGTCAACTGGCGCGGACAGTTTGCCACGATGCGCGAGTTGATGCCGCTGCTGAAAGACAGTACCGACGCGCTGGCGGTGTTTGTATCGTCTATTGCCGCGAGCAACGGTGCCGGGTCCAACATCGCCTATTGCGCGGCAAAAGCCGGAACCGAGACGCTGGTAAGGTCGCTGGCGCGGGCGCTGGCCCCGTCGATCCGTGTGATGGGTGTCTCGCCCGGCGTGGTCGACACCGGCTTCGTGCCGGGCCGCGACGCGGAGTTCAATCGCAAGATCGGCCAGACGATCCCGCTGAAGCGTGTCGCCGCCGCGGAAGACATTGCTGACGCGATCGTGGCCTGCGCCACGCATCTGCATTACGCCACGGGAACCACGCTGGTGGTGGACGGCGGGAGGCTTTTGTGACGGGCGCCGCAATGAACAAGGGTAAGGTGATCTTCACCTGCGCCATCACCGGCAACCTGACGAAGCCGGACCAGACCCCCTATCTGCCGATCTCGCCCGCGCAGATTATTGATTCCTCGCTGGAGGCGGCGGAAGCGGGCGCGGCTGTGGTGCATATCCATGTGCGTGACCCCGAAACCGGGCGTCCATCGATGGAACTTGACTATTATGCACAGGTCGTCGGCGCATTGCGCAAGGCGCGGCCGGATCTGATCCTGAACCTGACGACCGGGCCCGGCGGACGTTTCGTGCCCTCGGAAGAAGACCCCAAGGTGGCTGGACCTGGCACCACGCTAATGGCGCCGGAGCGGCGCGTCAGCCACATCGCGGCGCTCAAGCCGGAGATCGCCACGCTCGACCTCAACACGATGAATTCCGGCGGAGAGGTCGTCATCAACACGCCGCGTAACGTGCGCCGCATGGCGAAAGTGATCCGGGACGCCGGCGCCTTGCCCGAGATCGAGCTGTTCGACAGCGGCGACATTGCCTTTATGCACGACCTGCTGGCCGACGGCACGCTCGCCGGCCCCGTGCTCTGCTCTTTTGTGCTCGGCGTGAAATACGGCTTCCAGCCCTCGCCGGAGACGGTGCTCTATGCCCGCGATCTGCTGCCGGGCGGCGCGCGCTTTACGGCGATCGGCATCGGTCGCGCCGCTTTTCCCATGGTGGCGCAGTCCTTTCTGGCCGGTGGACACGCGCGCGTTGGCCTCGAAGACGGCGTTTATCTTTCGCGCGGTGAGCTGGCGCGCTCGAACGCGGCGCTGGTCAGAAAGGGCAGGCGCATCATCGAGGATCTGGGCGGCGAGCTCGCGAGCACCGCAGAGGCGCGCGCCATGCTGTCGTTGCCGCCGGCGCCGACGTCTTGACGCACATCATTCTTTCAGTTCATTCGGGAGTCTTGTCTTGAACTTTGCAGCCTCCGCGGGCGTACCCTTCGAAACACCGGCCACGCGCGCGCGCCTCCTCGCGAAGACGGCCGACGTCCATGCCCTTAATCCCGAAATCGAGACCGGCCCGCTCACCCTAAAGGCCGGCGATGAGGCCGTTATCCGGGTTCATGCGGCGGCCGTAAATCCTTCCGACGTAAAGGCGGCGATGGGCCTCATGCCCTATGCCGTGTTTCCGCGCACGCCGGGACGCGACTTCGCGGGAACGGTGGTCGCCGGGCCGTTCGATCTTATCGGCAAAGAGGTTTTCGGCTCATCCGGCGATCTCGGCATCCGCCGCGACGGAAGCCACGGCACGCATGTGATTGTGCCCCGGGAAGGGCTTGTGACCAAGCCGGCAGGCATGGGCTTTGCCGAGGCTGCCGGCATCGGGGTGCCTTTCGTGACCGCCATCGAGGGTTTTCGCCGCGCGGGCCTGCCTGCTGCCGGGGACGTCGTGGTGATCATGGGCGTCAATGGCAAGGTCGGGCAGGCCGCCACGCAGATCGCGACCTGGCGCGGCGGGCGGGTGATCGGCGTGGTCCGCCGGCCGGAAGACTATGCCGGTCACTCCGTGTCTCCCGTCGAAATCGTTGACGCGAGCAGCGAGGACGTGGCCGAACGCGTGATGGCGCTGACCGGCGGACGCGGCGCGTCCATCGTCTTCAATACGGTCGGCGACCCGTATTTCGCCGCCGCCCACAGGAGCCTTGCCAAGCTCGGCCGGCAGATCCTGATCGCCGCGATCAATCCCGTGGTCGACTTCAACATCTTCGAGTTTTATCGTGGACGCCACAGCTATCACGGGATCGACACGCTGGCGCTGTCCTGCGCGGAGACGGGCAACGTCCTGCGGGAACTGCTGCCGGGCTTCGAAAGCGGAGCGCTGAAGCCGTTCGCGGTGACGCCGGGCGCTCAGTTCGCGCTGGACCGGATAGCCGACGCTTACAGGGCCGTCATGTCCTCGAGCCGCGACCGCGTCTTCATCATGCCGGAGACGGCGCAATGAACGTGACCCCGATCGAGGCTGCACCGCAATACCACCCGTCAGGACATTTCGACATGCGTTGCCTGCGCCTTCAGGGCATGGAGGCCGGACCGTCCGAAACTCTTTGGATGGGCATGTCCGAGATCGCGCCGGGCGGCCATACGTCGCTCTCGGCCTCGCCCTATGAGAAGCTCTATCTGGTAGTCGAAGGCGAGGTTGTCGTCAGCACCGAGGATGAGGAAGCCGTGCTTCGCAAGCTCGATAGTTGCCGTATCGCGCCGGGGGAGGCGCGTCTCCTCGAGAACCGCGGCAAGCTTCCGGCGCGGATCGTTCTCTGCATGCCGCTGGCGAAGGAAAAGACGTGATCGGAATGGCTCAAAACGGCGAGCTTGTCCGGACTTCCAGATCGCCCATGTCAGGCTTGCAATCGTTCGCACCTTGACTTACGGATTTCGGAAAACAGCTGCAAATGCCATTGCATCTCGGGAACACAAAATGAGCGAATCCTCAAGTTAACTGAGGAAATTCGCTGCTCTGAAGGGGAAAGTGCCAAATGCTCAGGAAAGCAATCGATTGCGCTAAATATGCCGTTGCTGCAAGCTGCATCGCCATCGCATGCTTCGGCGGTGCCGCCTATGCGGAACCCCACGGGACCTTGCGCTGGGGTATCGGTTTCGAACCCCAAGGCTGGAATCCCCAGCTTCCTCCGAACACCACCTATACGCAGCTCGTTTATGAAGGCCTGATGCGTATAGCGCCCGACGGCGCGACGATCCAGCCGGCGCTCGCCACCGAATGGACCGTGACCTCGACGGATATCACCTTCAAGCTGCGCGAGAACGTGGTCTTCCATGACGGCACGCCCTTTAATGCCGATGCCGTGATCGCCAATATCGAGAACGTGAAGAAGGCGTCCAACCGCTGGCGCGAAGCTATCGGCGGCATCGACAAGGTGGTCAAGGTCGACGACTACACCGTTCGCTTCGACCTGCTGCGCCCGAGCCCGTCGCTTCCCTATATCTTGACGCAGCGCGGTCTGAACATGATCAGCCCGAAGGCGCTGGCTGACGGCATCTGGGAGCGCGAACCTGTTGGCACCGGCCCCTACGTCTTCAACCAGTCCGAGACCGTCTCCGGCTCGACTTATGTCTTCGACTATTTCGAGGATTATTACGATCCGGAATCAGTTGGTCCGAAGCGCGTCGAGCTCTCCTACCTGCCTGATGCAGCCTCGCGCTACAACGCGCTGCTGGCCGGCCAGGTAGATGCGGTCGACGGGGACCCGACGCAGATGCCGACCGCCGAGGCGCAGGGCTTCTCCAACCATGTCTGGAGCACGCTGCGCTATCACCTGCTTATGTTCGACCGCAGCGGCAAGCTCGGCGACGTGCGCGTGCGCAAGGCGCTGTGCATGGCGATGCCGCTGGAACACATCAATGCCGCGCGCTACGACGGCCTGCTCAAATTTCCGAGCCAGCGTTTCGACGAGGGCGATCCCGCGCACGTGCCCGGCCTGAAAGCCTATGAATACGACATCGAAGGCGCCAAGGCGCTGCTCGCGGAAGCCGGCGTCTCGGAGCTGTCGATGCAGTTCCCCAGCCCCGACTTCATGCGCATCATCTCTGAATTGACCAAAGAGAGCTTCGGCATGATCGGGGTCGACGCGGAGATCGTCATGATGCCGACGCCGGAATATTTCCAGAGCTTCTACTCAGGCCGCTACCCCTTCATCGTCAACACGATGACGCCCGAGAACGGTGGCATGTTCAACTACTACCCGTTCCGCTTCGCCAAGGACGGCCCGGCGAACACGTTCAAAGTCGAGCCCCCGGCGCGGCTGGAGGAGCTCTATCAACTTGCCCTGAAGGCGCCGGCCGAAGAGCAGCCTGCGCTGCTTCAGGAAATGACGCAGATCATCCATGACGAGGCGCTCGATTGCGGCTATTTTGATACTGCGGGTGTGGTCCACTACAACGGCGAGACCATTGCCGAAATCGCCACGACCACCTGGGAGCCTTCGGCCCTGCGCTACAAGGACGTGAAGATGGCCAGGTGACGATGGCCAGGTGACGATACGGGTGTAGCGGCTCTGCCGCTCGCCTGTCCGTCAGCAAGAGGACAGGCGATTTCTTCCATGATCATCGAGCGAGGCTGGGATGTGGAAACTGACATTCGCTAGAACCGTCGCCGCGGTTCCGGTCGTCGTCCTTGTGGCGCTGGTCGCATTCATCCTCTTCCGCTTCGTTCCGGTGCAGGCGCCGGCCGCAATCCTCGGCGACGGCGCCACACCGGAAGCCGTAGCCCGCCTGACCGCGGAGATGGGGCTCGACCGGCCGGCGCCGGTCCTGTTCTTCGAGTGGCTCGGCAATGCCCTGCGCGGCGATCTCGGCCGCTCCTACGTCACCGGGCTGGATGTGTCCGCGGAGATTGCGCACCGCCTGCCGATAACGCTGACGCTGGCTCTCGGCGGCATTTTCATCGCGGTGCTGCTCGGCGTGCCGACCGGCGTGATCGCGGCTCTCAACCGCAACTCGTTGATTGATCGCGCGCTCACCGGCATGGTCTCGGTGCTGCTCGCCATGCCCGGCTTCTGGCTCGCGCTGCTCCTGGTGCTGTTCTTCGCCGTACAGATGCGGCTGTTGCCGGCCGCCGGCTACAGGCCGCCCTCCGCCGGCATCTGGCCCTGGATCAGAGGTTTCATCCTGCCGTGTCTGGCGCTCGGTCTCGGGGCGACGGCCAACATCGCCCGGCATACCCGATCGTCGATGCTCGCACAGCTCGACTCGCAATATGCGCGCGCATTGACGGCGCGCGGCTGCCCGCGCGGACGGCTGGTGATGCGCTACTGCCTCAAGAACGCGATGATGCCTGTGCTCGCAATCATCGGCATGCTCACGGCCCTGATGCTGAGCGGCTCCTTCGTGATTGAGAAGGTATTCTCGGTGCCTGGCCTCGGTTCGCTGATCCTCGACTCGATCAACCGCGGTGACACGCCTGTTCTCCAAGCCGTGGTGGTCGTGGTCGCCGTCTTCATCATCTCGGTTAACCTGATCGTCGACATCGGCTACGGGCTTATCGATCCAAAGGTGAGGCCGGAATGATCGCGGCCACGGCATCCATGATGGAGGCATCCTGAGATGAGCGACCTAGCAGCCAACTCGCTGGAGGCGCCGCTCGAGGCGGCGCTTGCAGAGACAAGCGACCGGCGACCGGGCTTCTTCGCGCGGCTGCTTGCCCAGCCTGCTACGGTGTTCGCGTTGTGCTGGGTCATCCTGCTGGTGATCGTCGCGATCTTCGCCACCTATCTGGCCCCGCACGATCCGAATGCGTCGAGCGTGATGCGCCGCCTGCAGGGCTTCTCGGCCCAGAACTGGCTGGGAACGGACGATCTCGGTCGCGATCTCCTGTCGCGGGCAATGTGGGGCGGACGCGTGGCGCTGCATGCCGTGGCCATGGCGGTCGGGCCGGCTTTGCTGGTCGGCGTGCCGATCGGCCTTTTCGTTGCCTATCGCGGCGGATGGTGGGATCGCGTCGTCATGCGCCTCGTCGAGGTCGAGCAGGCGATCCCGATGCTGCTCTTCGCCTTTACCTTCATTGCCATCTTCGGACGCGGCCTGACCATCGCGATGCTCGCGGTCAGCCTCGGCTTCGCGATGTCGTATCTGCGCCTGACCCGCGCCGTGGTCCTTGCCGAGCGCCCGAAGCCCTATGTGCAGGCGGCCGAGATCCAGGGCTACTCGGTGCCGCGTATCCTGTTCCGTCATATCCTGCCCAATGCCATCGGCCCCATCGCGGTTCAGACGTCGATCCTCGCCGGCGTGGCGATCCTGCTGGAAGCGATGCTGAGCTTCCTTGGGCTGGGCGTTGCCACGGGCAGCCCGAGCTGGGGGGCGATGCTGGACGATGCGCGCCGTTTCCAGATCCAGCAGCCGCTTCTGTCTCTCGTGCCGGGTGCGGCGATCACTATCACCGTGCTCGCCTTCAATCTGCTCGGCGACGGGTTCCGCGACGCGTTCAACAGCGATCTCGTCATCAGCAGGCGTAACAAGCCCGCGCCTGCGGCCGCGCCAGTCGTGAACGCCCCCCAGGACTCGGCCGATACGGAGGTACGCAAGCCCGAAAGCGTGCTTCGTCTGTCGCATGTCAACGTCGAATTCCCCGGCCATATGGGCGCGTTCCAGAAGGTGGTCAACGACGTTTCCTTCTCGATCGCGCCGGGCGAGATCTACGGCCTGGTCGGCGAATCCGGTTCGGGCAAGTCGATGACCACAGCCGCGATCCTGGGCCAAGTGCCGCGACCGGGCCGCGTGGCCGACGGCTCCATCCTTCTCGGCGGGCGGGAACTGATCGGTCTGCCGGAACCTCAGATGCGGGCGATCCGGGGCCGCGACATCGGCGCGGTGTTCCAGGACCCGATGATGGCGCTGTCGCCCGTCCACAAGGTCGGTGACCAGATGATCGAGGGACTCGTCCGCCACGAAGGCATCTCGCGCAAGCAGGCGCTCGAGAGGGCGGCCGAGCTGCTCGATCTCGTCGGGGTCGTCGATGCCCGCAACCGTCTCAATGACTATCCACACCAGTTCTCCGGCGGCATGGCGCAGCGCGCGATGATCGCCGCGGCACTGATCTGCAAGCCCAGACTGCTGATCGCCGACGAGCCGACGACCGCACTCGACGCCACCGTGCAGAAACAGGTGCTCGACCTGTTGCTACGGCTGCGCGAGACGATGGGCATGTCGGTTCTTTTCATCACGCACGATCTCGCTGTCGTCGCCCAGCTCTGCGACCGAGTCGGCGTCATGAAGCTCGGCGAACTCGTCGAGGAGGGAACCACCGCGGATATTTTTGCCGATCCGCAGCACGCCTATACCCGCCAGTTGCTGCGCGCGAGAGAGATGCTGGACGGCCCCATGGTGACGATGCGATGAGCGCTTTGGTCGACGACGTCATTCTGCAGGTAGAGGACCTCACCATCCGCTACGAGAAGGGGCGCTCCATCTGGGGCACGCCGCGCTACGGCCAGGTCGTCCATGGCGTCTCCTTCTCCGTCAGGCGGGGTGAGACCTTCGGGCTGGTCGGGGAATCCGGCTCCGGCAAGAGCACCATTGGCAAGGCGGTGCTACGACAGATTCCGGTGCTCTCGGGCAGCATCACCTTCGAGGGGCAGAAGATCACAGACTGGCCGCAAGGCAAGACGCCGCTCTCCTATCGGCGCGCCGTGCAGGTGGTGTTCCAGAGCCCGCGCCTGTCGCTCAATGCCCGCATGTTGGCGCGCGACACGGTGGGAGAAGCCGTCGGGTTCCATCTGGGACTGCAGGGCCGCGAACTGGACGACCGCGTCGCCCGGCTGTTCGACGATGTCGGATTGCCCCGCCATCTCGGCGATCGTTATCCCGACGAGCTCTCCGGCGGCCAGCAGCAGCGCGTGGCGATCGCCCGCGCTTTGGCGTGCGATCCACGCCTGGTCATCTGCGACGAGGCCGTCAGTGCGCTGGACGTCTCTACCCAGGCGCAGGTCATCGGGCTGCTGCGTCGCCTGCAGGAGGAGCGCGGCTTGAGCTACGTGTTCATTTCACACGACCTGGGAGTGGTGCGGAATCTGTGCCATCACGTCGGCGTGCTCCAGCATGGCCGGTTCACCGATCTCGGCAGCGTGGAAGACGTCTTCGAACGGCCGCGCAACGACTACACCCGCGCCCTGCTAGACGCCATCCCGCGGTTTCCGGGCAAGACCGCGGCCTGAAGCACCGTAGAGACCGCCACCCCGCTTGACTACGCCTTGCGCGTCGAGCCGCGCACCACCAGTTCGGGCGCCAGCACGATGCTTCGCCTTGCGCCACCGTCATGATTGATCTCGCTCATCAGCAATCGCGCCGCCTCGCGACCGAGTTCGCGATGGCTGATGCGGATCGTGGTGAGCGGTGGATGCACCATGTCGACCAGCGGCATGTCGTTGTGCCCCACGACAGATATGTCGTCCGGGACGCTCAGGCCCGCGGCATGGAGCGCGTCGTACGCGCCGAGCGCAACGAGGTCGTTGGAAGCGACCACCGCGGTCAGGTGCGGCTTCAGCTCGCGCAAGGCGCGCATTGCCGCCGCGCCAGCCGGACGAGTATAGGCCTCGCTTTCGACGATCGGCGCATCGATCGGGTCGATCCCAAGTGTTGCCACGGCTTCCTTGAAGCCGTTGCTGCGCAGGAAGCCCGTAGACAGGTGCTGCGGACCCGCGAGATGGCCGATCTTGCGATGACCGAGGGAATGGAGATGCTCGATCGCCAGCCGCATTCCGTGAGCGTCATCCGAAGTCACTGAAGACACCCGCATCAGGCTCTCGGCACGGTTCACCAGAACGACGGGAAGTCCTTCGTTAATACACTGTTGCACCAGATTGTCGTTACGGCTCACCGTCGCGAGCACCAATCCCTCCACGCGTCGTGCGACGAGTTCGAACATCATCTCCGTCTGCCTGCGCGACTCAGCGCTGACATCGGCGACGATCGTCGCGAAGCCGGCATCGGATGTCACTTCCGCGATCCCGCTGAGGATTGGAGAAAAAACCGGGTTGCTGATGTCGGGCAAAAACACGCCAATCAACTTGGAGCGTCCCGTACGCAGACTGGCCGCAGCAGCGTTGGGATAATAACCAAGCTTCTTGGCGGCCCGCGTTATCCGCTCACTGGTTTCCTTGCCGATCAAGGCACGTGTCGAAGGATTCAATGCGCGAGATACGGTTGACGGATGAACGCCGAGTTCCTCCGCAATCTTCTTTATTGTCGTTCCGGCTGCCCGCTGCATGCGCATTCCTTCATAGCGAAAAACGCTCATAACTTGTCTGGCATTTTTAAGCACAAGTAGCGTGAAGCCGGAACCGGGAAGTGCGTGCAGACCGTGCGTTAACAGGGATTAGCATGAATGCTCCTTCGTTACGGGGAGCTTGTCGATGTTCACAGGCGTCATACATCGATCATCCGGGAGCCAGCAATCACATCCGAAGACGCGATGCCTTCCAGGACCGCCGCCGGAACAATGCAATGCCGACCCCGTTTACCACGACAGTCCAAGGAGGTTGCACATAATGGCAAAAGAGGCTCGACACTCTGATCGCAAGGAAGGTGAGCGGCGGGACAGCACCAAGCCCGGCACCATCGTGGCCGGTCCAGACGCTCATGCACGGGAACGCAGCGGGACAGCACCTTCAGAGCGCCACGACAAGCAGAAGGGCAACCCGGCGAACGATCCGGCCAACGATTAGAAACAGGCCGTTGGCAAAAAACAAGCACCCCCTTCCTCGGTTGAAACCGAGGAAGGGGGTCATGAGGTTGGTAAGCTGGTTTATGAAAGCAGATCGAAACGGTCGGCGTTCATAACCTTTGTCCACGCGGCGACGAAATCCTCGACGAACTTTTTCTTGTTGTCGTCCTGGGCATAGACTTCGGCATAGGCCCGCAGGATGGAGTTGGAGCCGAAGACGAGATCTACGCGCGTAGCCGTAAACTTCGGCGTTCCTGTCTTACGATCCCGGATCTCGTAGAGATTGTTGCCTGTCGGCACCCAGGAATAACCCATGTCTGTCAGCGTGACGAAGAAGTCCGCCGTCAGCGCACCCACGTGGTCGGTGAAGACGCCGTGGGATGTTCCGCCATGGTTGGTGCCGATCACCCGCATGCCGCCGATCAGCGCGGTCATCTCGGGCGCGGTCAGGCCCATGAGCTGGGCGCGGTCCAGCAGCAGCTCTTCCGGACTGACCAGATAATCCTGCTTCTGCCAGTTGCGGAAGCCGTCAGCGAGCGGCTCCAGCGGCGCAAAGCTTTCCGCCTCGGTCTGCTCCTGGCTCGCATCACCACGGCCGGGGGAAAAGGGCACTTCAACGTCGAAGCCCGCAGCCTTGGCCGCCTGCTCTACGCCGTAGTTGCCCGCCAGCACGATCACGTCCGCGAGGCTTGCGCCGGATTGGGCCGCGATGGGCTCGAGCACCGACAGAACGCGGGCCAGGCGCGCCGGCTCATTGCCTTCCCAGTCTTTTTGCGGGGCAAGGCGGATGCGGGCGCCGTTCGCGCCGCCGCGGAAATCCGAACCGCGGAAGGTGCGCGCGCTGTCCCAGGCGGTGGTGACCAGATCGGACACTGAAAGGCCCGAAGTAGCGATCTTGGCCTTGACGGCGTTGACGTCGTAGTCCCTGGGGCCAGCGGGTACCGGATCCTGCCAGACAAGGTCTTCGGTGGGCGCGTCGGGACCAAGATAGCGGGTCTTTGGTCCCATGTCGCGGTGCGTCAGCTTGAACCAGGCGCGGGCAAAGACGTCCGAGAACGCTTCAAAGTCGTTCATGAAGCGCAGGGAGATCTCGCGGTAGATCGGGTCCACCTTCAGCGCCATGTCCGCATCGGTCATCATGGGGTTATGGCGGATCGAAGGATCTTCCACGTCGACCGGCTTATCCTCTTCGGCAATAGATACCGGCTCCCACTGGGTCGCACCAGCCGGGCTCTTCACCAGATGCCAGTCGTGTTCGAACAGCATCTTGAAGAAACCATTGTCCCATTTGGTCGGCTCGCTGGTCCAGGCGCCTTCAAGGCCCGAAACCACCGTGTTGCGGCCGATGCCCCGGCCCTTGGTGTTCATCCAGCCAAGGCCCTGATATTCGGGCCCGGCAGCCTCGGGGTCGGGGCTGAGATCGGACGGATTGCCGTTGCCGTGGGTCTTGCCGATGGTGTGGCCCCCGGCGGTCAGCGCCACTGTTTCTTCATCGTTCATCCCCATGCGGGCGAAAGTCTCGCGCATTTGTGCGGCGGTCGCCAGCGGATCGGACTTCCCGTTCACACCCTCGGGGTTCACGTAGATCAGGCCCATCTGCACGGCGGCAAGCGGGTTATCCAGCGTGTCGGGCCTGGTGACGTCGCCATAGCGGGTGTCGCTCGGGGCCAGCCACTCCTTCTCGTCACCCCAATAGGTGTCTTTTTCCGGATGCCAGATATCCTCGCGGCCGAACGCGAAACCGAAGGTTTTCAGGCCCGCAACCTCATAGGCGATCGTTCCAGCCAGCGCGATCAGGTCGGCCCAGGAGATATTGTTGCCGTATTTCTTCTTGATCGGCCACAGCAGGCGGCGGCCCTTGTCGGTATTGACGTTGTCGGGCCAGGAATTGAGCGGAGCGAAACGCTGGTTGCCGGTATTGGCGCCGCCGCGGCCGTCTGAGGTGCGGTAGGACCCTGCAGCGTGCCAGGTGACGCGGGCCATCATGCCCACATAGCTGCCCCAATCCGCAGGCCACCAGTCCTGGCTGTCGGTCATCAGCGCGCGAAGGTCTGCTTTGAGAGCTTCGACGTCGAGCTTTTTCAGTTGCTCGCGATAGTTGAAGTCCTTGCCCAGCGGATTGGTCTTGGTGTCGTGCTGGTGCAGGATGTCCAGGTTCAGCGCGTTGGGCCACCATTCCATGACAGATTGGCCAAAGGCGGTGTTGCCGCCATGCATGACCGGACACTTGCCGGCCGATTCCAATTTTGCGTCCATGTTGCTCTCCAGATGGATCCCCAAGATAGAAAGGCGCAACTGAAAGTGGCCATAGCAAGGACCGCCCTTCCCAAGCGGTCGTAACCATCGAGATCCACCAGCAGTTTATCCGCAATAGCCAATCGCTGCCATAATTTCCAATTGTATCTTCTAAAGAGTCCGATATGAAATGCTTATGATTGGAATGACCATAAAGCACCTGCGCTATTTCGATGCCTTGGCGCGATTGGGCCACTTCGGGCGCGCGGCGGAGGCCTGCGCAGTATCCCAGCCGGCATTGTCCGTGCAGATCAAGGATTTGGAAGAGCTGATCGGGGCGCCTCTCGTAGAAAGAGGAGGGCGGCAAATCCGATTGACCAGCCTCGGCGAGCAATTCGCGCAAAGGGTTCGCGAGATTCTACGCTCGATCGACGAATTGCAGGAAGTGGCCCGCGCGGCAGATGGGCCGTTGGCTGGCCATCTTCGCATCGGCATCATTCCTACTGTCGCTCCTTATCTGCTGGCGGATGTCATCACGACGCTCACCCGGCGCTATCCGGGGTTGGACGTGCGGCCGCGGGAAGCGGTGACACAGAAGCTGATCGCGGACTTGCTCGAAGCCCGGCTCGATGCCGCCATCGTCGCGTTACCGGTTTCCGAGCCCGCTCTTGCAGAGACGCCGCTCTTCGATGAGGAATTCATCTTGGCGCGGCCACTTGAAGATGCCGGCAAACCGGTCCCCAGCGCAGACAAACTTCACGAAATGAAATTGCTGCTCCTCGAAGAAGGCCACTGCTTCAGGGATCAGGCCCTCTCATTCTGCAACATCGCGGCTTCTCCTCCGCGCGAACTGATGGAGGGGAGCTCCTTGTCCACTCTTGTCCAGATGGTTGGTGCCGGGATCGGCGTTACTCTCGTGCCGCAAATCGCGGTTTACACCGAGAGCCGGTCCTCCAACGTCTGCATGGTTCGCCTGCCTGAGCCCCGACCTTCCAGAACCATAGGAATAGTGTGGCGCAAGACAAATCCACTGTCGTCGCAGTTCACTCAAATTGCCGAGATCGTTCGCGAGGTTGGGCTGGGAAAGCAGCGTCAAGTGCAGGATCTTCTTAAGGGTTGAGTTTGCCCCATTCCCTCGCCTGGGAATCCTAAGTCACGTTTCGACCGACGCGATCGAGAACCTCGTATGCGGCCGCTAAATCCTGCGCAGCGACCCCGAGAGACTTGTAAATCGTGACATCGCGATCATCGAGGCGGCCGGGCAGTGTGCCGTCATAGACGCGGCCGATCTCGCCGAGAATATGATCCCCGGCGATCGCGCCGGCCTTCAGGGCATCGATATATTCGCCCGCCTGCGCCTTGGCCCCGGCTAGCGTGTCCACGAAGTACCGTCCTCGCGCTATGCCTTCATCGTCGATTTCGCGCGCCGACGCGACGCTCGCGCCGACAAGATTGATGTGCTGGCCGGCCTCAAGCCATTCGCCCTGCAGTATCGCAGTAGGTGAAGCAGTGGCTGTCACCACGACATCGGCGCCGCGCGCCGCTTCCTGCGCGCTCGCAACCGCACGGATCGACGCTGCGGACGGTGCATGCCGGGCCACGAACGCCTCTGCATTGGCGAACGTCCTCGTCCATACGCGAACCTCCTCGAACGGCCTCACCGTGAGATGGGCCGGCAAATGATGGTCGGCCTGCTCGCCGGCGCCGAGGATCGCCAGCACGCGCGAATTGGCGCGCGACAGCGCACGCGTCGCAGCGGCGCTGGCGGCCGCCGTTCGTAGTGCGGTCACGCTCGCTCCATCTATAGCGGCTATGGGGCGGCCGTCACGCGTATTGAACAGCAGGATGATGCCCTGGTGGCTGGACAAGCCAAGCTTCGGGTTTTCCGGGTAAAGGCTGACCAGCTTGATGCCGTGGATATGGGGCTCCGCAAGCCCACCCGGCATGATGCCCATGGCGTTGCCATTTCCAAGCGGCATGATCGACCGCGGCGGCAGATTGGCCTCACCCCGCGAAACGGCAATCATCGTCGCCTCGATGATGTCGATGCAGTCCACCGTCGGCAGCAACGCATAGACCTGGTCAGACGATATCAGCTGCATGCTCGGCTACCTGTGTTTTCGCCGGACCACCGACGATCCGCGCCGCGAGATGGATGATGACGACGATGCAAAAGGTTGGGATCGCAGCCGCGATGACAATGAGGTTCATCCCCAGCCCCGATGAGGTGCGAGCAAGGTTGCGCATGAGAAAGCTGCGGGAAGGATCGAAGCCCGGCCCGAAGAAAGAGAAGTAGAGGATAGGCACGAGGAAAAGCAGCACGCATGAGGTCAGGGTCGCTCTGGCGAACTGTACGGACCAGCCTCTGCCTGTCTCGGGACGCTGCGTGACCGCTGGGTCGATGCCGCGCCGGAAGGCTGCGGTGGCGCCGAGAAGCCCACCCCACACCATGAGGTATCGGGCGAGCTCCTCGGTCCAGCTCGGCGGTGAACGTAAGCCATAGCGCGCCACGACCTGCAGAGCGATTGACCCGACTATGCCGACCAACGCCGCCTTCGCCAGCGTCAGGCAGAGGCGGTCGACGGCGTTGCTGGCAGCGACGATCGCGCGACCGGCACGGTTCATTTCCGGGTCTTCTCCGCGGCCGCCACGAAGGCGTCGACGGAGTCTGCCGGCATCAGCAGCGGCCAGGTTTTCCTGGCGCGCTCAACGAATTCGGCGCGCGCTTCCGGCGTAAGTTCGGTTACGGTGACACCCAGCTTCTCGAGCTGCGTCAGTTCCTGCGCGGCAGCCTTCTCGGTCCACTCGCGATTGCGGAGGTTGGCCTGCCTGACGGCTTCGTCGACCTTGGCACGGTCCTCGGCCGATAGGCCGTCATACCAATCCTTCGACATCAGCGCCGAGCGAAAGGGCGTGCCCGCACCGGCGTCGGTGTAGTATTTCAGGAAATCGGTGTGCTTGAAGATGAAGGCGACGGCAGGCGGGTTCACATAGCCGTCGACCATTCCCTGCTGAACGCTTGTGGTGAATTCGGGCATGTCGACCACGACGCCGGATGCCCCCCAGTTCTTCAAAAGTTCCATCTGCGAGGAATCGATCGCGCGCATCCGGAGGCCCTCGAAGTCCGCCGGCTTTTCGATTGGCTTCTTGGTGTTGAAGAACCCGACTGTGCCGCCGAGACCAGTCAGTGCAGCGATCTTCACGCCCTGCTCTTCCATTTTTGCCGAGATCGGGGCCAGCAGGTCGGTCTCTTCCAAGGCGCGGAACATGTGCGGCATGTCGTCGAACATGTAGGGCGTGATGAAACCCTGCACGCGAGGATCGACTTCGTTGATCATGACGAAGTTGGTCAGGGCGAATTGCAGCAGACCCTGCGAAAGCTGGTCGACCAGCTCCGGGTCCTTGCCCAGTGCGCCGCCGACATAAACCTTGGCTTCCAGCCCCGCCTCGTTGAGCTGCTTTGCGACGTCTTCGGCCCAGACCCAGTCGGCGCATTGCGGAACCGCCGGGCAGCCCACCGCGAGGCGGATCTCCTCTGCCGATGCGGCCTTGGCGGCGAACAGCGCGGCCGATGCTAGAAGCGCGGCAGCACAGGCCGTCAGATGTTTCCTCACCATGTTATTCCCCTTTCCTCGTTGTTCTGCAGGCATTTGATTCATGGAACTAGGCCGGCCTGGCGCGGAAGGTAGAGCGTGATCTCCGGAAAGATGACGAGCACCAGGAGAACGGCTATCTCAATGGCGAAGAACGGCAGCACCGCGCGCGCCAGCTTCAGGTAGGGCACGCCGCTCATCGCCGAGACCACCATCAGCGAGCCTCCCACGGGCGGCGAGATCAAGCCGATCGTCAGGTTGAGGCAGGTGACGACGCCGACATGGACCGGATCGGCGCCCCCGGCGATTGCGGCCGGCACCAGCAACGGTACCAGCAGCACCAGCGCCATCGTGTTGTCCATAACCATGCCGACGAGCAGGAAGACGACCGTGATCAGCAGCATGTACTCGAGGCCCGACAGGCCGGCGGTCTCGACCAAGTGCAGCACCACGTCAGGCAGACCCTCGATCGCGACCAGGTAGCCGAAGATCGCCGCCGCGAACAGGATGACGAAGATTGCTCCGGTCAGCATTGCGGCGCGCTCCAAGGCGCCGTTCAGATGCCGTCCGAGGCTTGCGATCGCACTAGCCGGCGTTGCGCCGGGCTCCAACCAGGAATAGACGAAGCCGATGGCAAGCGCTGCGATGACCGCCAACGTAGCCGCCTCGGTCGGGGTCACCACGCCGAAGATGATCCCGGCCAGCAGGATCGCGGGTACAGTGAGCGCCGGCATCGAGCGAAACATCGTCGGCAGCAGCGGAGGCATCTCGGCGCCGCGCCCCCCGGGATGGTCGTAGCGCCTGGCGGCCCAGCCATTATAAGCGAACAAACCGCCTGCCAGCAGCAGGCCGGGCAGCACGCCACCTGCGAACAATGCCGCTACCGAGACGTTCATCAACGCGCCGTAGAAGATCATCACGATCGAGGGTGGTATGAGAGGACCCAGCACCGAAGAGGCGACCGTCAGCGCCGACGAATATTCTCGTTTATAGCCCCGCCGCTCCATCTCCGGCACGAGCGCGCTTGTAATCGCCGCGGCATCGGCGACTGCGGAGCCCGACATCGAGGACAGGAAGATCGCCGTGGCGACGTTGACATGCCCGAGACCGCCCTTGAGTCTGCCGACGATGAGCATGGCCAGATCGATCAGCGCGCGCGTGATGCCGCCCCGGGTCATCAGTTCGCCGGCCAGGATGAACAGTGGCATGGCGAGGAAGGTGAAGACGTCGAGCTGGGACAATACGCGTTGCGGCAGGATCGCGAGGTGGCGCGTCTGGTCGGCCGCAATGAAGCTCAGCACGGCCGCCGCGCCGGTCACGTAGGCAATAGCTACGCCGCCGGCGAGCGAGGCCGCGGTGATGAGGATGACGAGCAACCAGGCCATTAATCACCCATTTTTCGCCCTAGTGTTTTCCTTTAGGAAAATTTGTCAAACGAATTTTCCGATGTTACGCATGGCAGGATGATTACGGAGTGGTCGATGTTGTCGGCGGTGAAGTCTGTTTCCCCCGAAGATGCGCGCGAGGCGGCAGCTTTTGGGCCGCGCCTGCGCCGCCTGCGGAAGATTACGGGGCTGACCTTGAAGGAACTGAGCGACCGGGCCGGGCTCGCAACCTCGACGATCTCCAAGATCGAAAACGACCGCATGTCGCCGACCTATGACGTGCTGCTGAAGCTTGCCGCCGGCCTCGCAATCGACCTGTCGTCGTTGTTGGAGGGCCCTGCGACCGTGCAAGCGAGCGGCCGGCTCGACGTGACGCGAGCGGCCGAGCGCCGGAAGCACCCGACCGGGACCTATGTCTACGAGCCGTTCGCTACCGGTCTGACCCGCAAGGGAATGGACCCCACGGTCGTCCGGGTCACCGCCCGCAGCATCGACGAGTTTCCCGACCTGATCCGACACCCCGGCGAGGAGCTGGTCTTCGTCATATCGGGCACGGTGGAGCTGCACGCCGAGTTCTACGCGCCGATCCGTCTGGAAGCCGGCGACAGCGCCTATTACGACGCGACGATGGGCCATGCCTACATCTCGGTCAGCCCCGAAGACGCGACGATTCTCAACATTGTTTGCGGAACGGGTGGCGTGCCGCCCGTCGAACTTCCTGGAGCGCAGCGATGACACTCTCCCGATCCGACTACGAGTCGTACGACGCGACAGGCCTCGCCGAGTTGGTCCGCGACGGCGAGATCAGTCCACGCGAGCTTGTCGAGACGGCGATCGACCGCATCGAGGTACTGAACCCGCTGGTCAATGCGGTGATCCTGAAGGCCTATGAGCAGGCGCTGGACGAAGTGGAAAACCGCACTGACCGGCCGGCGTTCCTGGGCGTGCCTTACCTCGTCAAGGACCTCCATGCGCCGGTGCGAGGGCTGCCGCTGACCAACGGCAGCCGCATGTTCGTCGATCCGCCAGCACCCTTCGATTCAACGTTGATCGCCCGGCTTCGGGCCGCCGGGTTCGTCATGCTCGGCCGTACCAATTCGCCGGAGTTCGGCCTGAGCGCGTCGACCGAGCCCCATCGATACGGCGCGACGCGCAACCCCTGGAATACTAAACATATCGCCGGCGGCTCGAGCGGCGGCGCCGGTGCGGCGGTGGCGAGCGGCATGCTGCCGGCGGCCCACGCCACCGACAGCGGTGGTTCGATCCGGATACCGGCATCGTGCAACGGACTGGTGGGTTTGAAGCCGACCCGTGGGCTGAACCCCTATGGGCCGCATCGCGGCGATGCCGCGCACGGCATTAGCCACGAGCACGCCGTCACCCGCACGGTCCGCGACACCGCGGCGATCCTCGACATCACTGCGGGTCCGGACGTCGGAGCGCCCTATTTCGTGCGGCCGCCGGAAGGCGGTTTCGTCGCGGCAATCAAACGTCCGCCGAAGCGACTTCGCATCGGCTTCTGGAAGAAATCGCTTCAGGACGAGCCGATCCACGAGGAATGCGTGATCGCGGTCGAGAAGGCGGCCCGACTGTTGGAGGGCCTCGGTCATAGGGTTGAGGAGTCGCGACCGGATTTCGATTGGAGCGCCGTCGTTCATTCGCAATTCAATGTGCTGATGACGAGCCTCGGACCGATGGTGGCAATGCTGGAACGCCAACGCGGCCGGCCGTTGGCTGAGGGCGAACTCGAACCGCAGACCGCAGCGGTTGTTGCCCGCGGGCGCGAAGCGAGCCTTGAATATTATCTCGGCAATCTCACGCGGATGCAGCTCGAGGTGCGCCGGATGGCCGCCTTCTTTGAGAGCTTCGACGTCTTTCTCTCCCCGACGATGACAATGCCACCGCCGCTGCTCGGCCACCTTCCGACCGACGACGGAGACATCGACCGTTTCCTCGCCAAGCTCCTGGCGCTTGCCCCCTTCGCGGCCCCATTCAACGCGTCCGGCCAGCCGGCGATCAACCTGCCCCTGCACTGTTCAGCCGATGGCCTGCCGGTTGGCGTGCACCTTGCCGGCCGCTATGGCGAAGACGCCGCCCTGCTGGCGCTCGCCGCACAGATGGAGCAGGCTCAACCTTGGGCACACCGGCGTCCGCAGCTGGGGTGAGGGGCGCTCCGGGTCATTCAATGCGCGTCACCTGTCGGCGCGAACTACGTTCAGCCAGCACAAGCTCCATTCAGCCCGCTATCAATGCGGCGACTGTGGTGACGATCGTCTGCGGATGGGCCGGTTTCTGCAGGATCACGCAGGTGTTCCAGGCCGCAAGCCGCGGATCGGTGGGGACCTGTCCGGTGTAGAAGCAGAAGGGGGTCCCGTCGGCCGTCAGCCGTTCCGCTATTGGCGCGGCTGTTTCCGTGCCGAGACCGAAGTCGAGCACCGCGGCATCAATGCCGCCACGATCCAAGATCGGCATTGCCTCGTTTACCGAACGACAAAGACCAATGACGTCAGCACCGGCTTCCAGGAGAATCGCCTCAAGTTCCATCAGCAATAGCGGATCATCCTCGACGACAAGAACTCGAGCGCCCTTCAGGTAGGGAAATTGGTCATCCCCTATTGCCGCCTCCGTCACTGGATAGCTGATCCAGCGGTATCTCGATCGAACAAGCAAAGCCCGCCGGACCAAACTCGCACCTGATAATCGCCCCCGGAATGCCGCGTTCGATGAGCAATGTTCCGAAGCCCGTCTTCTCTGGGGAGCCGACTTGCGGACCGTTCTTCTCCTCCCAAACCATTTTGAATGCGGGGTTGTTCCCGCGATCGACTGCCCATCTCACGCTCACGCGCCCCCCAGCCACGGAAAGAGATCCATACTTGGCCGCGTTGGTGGCGAGTTCGTGAAGCACCAGCCCGACCGGCGTCGCCAAGTCGGCTTTCAGAGCAACAGGTGGCCCTAGCGCTTCCTTCCGGCTGTAGCCGTACAGCTCCTCGCTTCCGCGGTTCCAATCGATGATCCCGCCATCGAAATCCCACACGAAGATCGGAGCGCGCGACACTTCGACCAGCGCCTTCTGCTGCCTGAGCTCTTGTTCGCTGGCGCGCAGCGCCTCTTCGACCTGGCGTCTTTCGGTGACGTCGACAAAGGTGATGACGACACCGTCGATCTTGTCATCGACGGTGCGATAAGGACGCAGGCGCACGTCGTACCAGCGCCCATCCTGGCTGCGGATTTCACGTCTGATCGGAGCGAGGTCCGACAACACCGCGCGAGCGTCCTTGATCAGGCCGACATATTCCAGCTGGTGGGCGAAATCGGTGATTGGTCGGCCCTCGTCGCTCGGGGTGACGCTGAACAGCCGCGTAACCTGCTCCGTGAAGCGCTTGATACGGAGTCTGGAGTCAGGAACAACGTGCCGAAATCCGTCGCGGCCATCAGGTTCTGAAGGTCGCTATGCGCCCTGGAGATCGCCTCCAGCTTGAGCTTCAGCTCGCTGTTGACGGTCTGAAGCTCTTCATTGATGGACTGCAACTCCTCCTTGCTGGTCTCCAGCTCCTCCGAGGTCGAACGGTATTCCTCGTTGATCGACTGCAATTCCTCGTTGGCGGCCCGCAATTCCTCATTGGCGGCTTCCGATTCCTCGCGCACCGTTCTCAGCCGCGCTTGCGTCAGCTCCAATTCCTCCGTGAGGCGGCGCACTGTATCGTCACTGGAGGAATCCTCGGACGCACCCGCTTGACGGCCGGTTGCGGCTTGCCCTTCGATGAATAGCACCAGGGCCGCGTTGGACTCTTCGCCATTCCCGTCCGCGATCGGATGGACATGGAGTATGACCCGATGCACGGAGCCGTTGAAACGCACCGGGATAGGTAGGCTGAGGGTGGATTGATGCTGGTCGAACGCCCTATGCAGCGCCGACCGAAGCTCGAACCGGAGCTCCGGTCGCACAAGCTCCACGATGTCGGTGTTCATCGGGCCGCCGGAGGGCTGAAGGAAGCGGCCGGCATGCTCGGAAAGGTGGACGACCTTGTGACCTTGATCAACGAGGATGCTGGGTGGAGCGAGCCTCTCGATTGCCCTCCGGTGCACGACCGCATCGCCGAGCACTGCCCCTGGGGAATGGTTGCGTACCCCCGGCACGCCGCTGTCACGCAGCGCGTAATTGCCAAGCGATCGTGGCAGGAGCCGTGGCCGTTCGCCTCTGAGGGTGGTGGATTGATAGATACGGGCGTTGCGGTCGACGACGCGGAACAAACCTGGCGGGTTATCGGCTGCCTCCGACGAGCCGAGAAGCAGATAACCGCCGGGCTTCAGCGCATACTGGAAAGTGGTACAGACTTGCTCCTGCAACTCACGATCGAGGTAGATGAGCAGGTTGCGGCACGAGATCAGGTCCACACGGGAGAAGGGTGGGTCCTTCAAAAGATCATGGCTAGCGAACAGGACCAGATCCCGCACTTCCTGCCGGATGCGGTATCCTTCCTTCTCGCGCGTGAAGAAGCGCCGCAGCCGATCCTCGTTGACGTCCGGCTCGATTGCGGCCGGAAATTGTCCTTCGCGCGCAATGTTCAGGGCTCGACTGTCCATATCGGAGGCGAAGACCTGTATGGCTGTCCGCTCGTCCTGCCTCGCGGCTTCCTCCGAGAGCAGCATGGCGACCGAATAGGCCTCCTCGCCCGTCGCGCAGCCGGGGACCCAGACGCGAATCGTTTTTTTCGCGCCCTTAGTTTCGAACAGCTGGGGAAGCACCTGCGTCCTGAGCGTCTCGAAGGCGTCTCGATCGCGGAAGAAGCTCGTCACCGAGATGAGGAGGTCGCCGAGCAGCGCTTGGATTTCCTCCTCATTGTCGCGCAGATATTCGTAGTAAGCCAGCAGATCATCGGCGCGGGTCACCTGCATCCGGCGTGCGATCCGACGAAGAACCGTGGATCGCTTGTATTTCGAAAAATCGTGGCCGGTACGCACCCGCACATGGGCAAGAACCCGCCGCAGGAGCTCCTCGTCCATGTGTCGGCCTTCGCCGCTCCCGCCGCCGCTCTTGGTTCGGATCAGGTCCGCCAGCTTCGGGGCCAATTCCCGGACGGGAAGCACGAAATCGGCGGCGCCCGTTGCGATGACATTGCGCGGCATGGAAGAATAGTCTGCCTCGTTCGGATCCTGGACAAGGATGATCCCGCCCGCTTCCTTGACCTTGCGTTCACCCACAGAACCGTCCGAACCCGCTCCCGAGAGGATGACGGCAAAGCCGTCCCCCAGTTCGCTGAGCGAGCGGAAGAACAGGTCGACCGGCGCACGCCGGCCTCGAGGCTCACCGAAGGCCGCGGAGGCAACCTCGTGATTGTCAAGCTCGAGTCGCCGGTCCGGAGGGATCACATAGACACGGTTAGCCCGCAATTTTTCCGATCCGCTGACCTGCACAACCGGCACGGATGTGCGCGTTGCCAGCACCGCGGCCAGCTCGCTCTGGACATCGGGAGCCAGATGAACGATGACGATATATGCTGCACCGGTTGTTTCCGGCAGGGCCGCGAAAAGTCCTGAAGCGCCTTGATCCCGCCCGCCGAAGCGCCGATCCCCACGATGATCGGATTAGCTTCCGTGCTATGTTGTAGTTCTTCGGACTCATCCATGGCACGCGTCCCCGGCTATGTCGGCGGATCTGATGATCTAAGGACTCCCAAAGACGTTCAACTTTTCAATGTCCAGTGTGGTTTCAACTCCGAAACAGCAGAAGCAGCCTGATCGCCTCTTTTCGCCTTGGACTCGGAGGAACATTGCCCGGCCGAGGACGTTTTCCCAGTGCGGGGCGATGCTGGACGGATGCGCACATGGCCAACAGGGACATCGTGGCGATCGGTACTTCTGCCGGGGGGGGGTGGCGGCGCTGCAGTATCTGACTGAAAGATTGCCTCCCGAGTTTCCCGCCTGCTTGCTGGTCACGATCCACTTGTCGAACCAGCACCGCTCGGTGCTCGACGAGTTGCTCACGCGTGCAGGGCCGCTGCCCGCAGCCTTCGCCACCGATGGCGTGCGCCTCAGGAAGGGCCAAATCTTTATCGCTCCGCCCGACCGGCATCTTCTGGTCGAGGAGGACCGGCTGCTGCTCGGCGCCGGCCCACGCGAGAACAATGCCCGCCCCGCGATCGACCCGATGCTTCGTCCGTCGCGGCGTGCTGTGGGGCGCGAGCCGTGGGCGTCGTCCTCACCGGCACGTTGGGCAACGGAGCCTCCGGCTTGTGGGCGATCAGCTCCTGCGGTGGAATGAGTGTGGTTCAGCATCCCGACGATGCGGCCTTTCCAGACATGCCCGAAAACGCACTGCGCATGGTGGAGCCGGATCACGTCGTCTGTCTCAAGGACATGGCGCGCCTGCTGGAGAGCTTGGTGCACCAGCCCGCCGGAGAGCCGGTCGCGGTGCCGGAGCAGATCAGGTTCGAGGTGGAGATCGCCAAGACGGGACGTAGCGATATGGACGAGATGGATCGCTTCGGCCGGCGTTCGGTGCTGGCCTGCCCCGACTGCCACGGGGTAATGTGGGAGCTCGACGAGGGTGGTCTCACCCGCTATCGCTGCCACGTCGGCCATACCTACACGGCCGTATTGATGGATGTCGCGGTCGACGAGAACCTCCGCCGCGCTCTCGCCAGCGCGGTCCGTGCCCTTGAAGAGAAGGTCGTGCTGGCGCGCAAGCTCCAGCAGCAGGCAGCCGAACGCGGCCATAATCTGGTACAGGACACCTGGGCCGAAAGGGTGCGCGAATATCAGCACGAGCTGAATGTCGTGCGTGATGCGATCCTGCGCATGGAGGCCATCGCCGCGACAGCTGCGGAGTAAGGAGCTGCTCCGTGGCAAGCTTTCGCATGTCTCGCATCGGCCCGCTATCGACCTTCCTGGGCCTCTATGCCGCGATGTATGCGGCATTCGGGGCAGCGTCGCCGTTCTGGCCGCGGTATTTCGAAGCGCGTGGCCTGACGCCCGAAGAGCTGGGCTTGCTGTTCGGGCTAGGCACCGCGATACGGCTGATCGCGGGACCGTTCGCCAATCGCGCTGCCGATATTCTCGGCGCTCTCCGAGCCATCCTGGCGGCCTGCATCGTGATTGCTGTGATGGCGGCGCTTGGACTTATCGGCGCGCAAGGCTTCTGGCTCCTGTTGATCGTGCACCTAGTGCAGGCAGCTGCGCTGGCCCCGATCCCGACACTGGCCGATGCGCTTGCGGTGCGCGCGTCAGTGCGAAGACCCGGCTTCGAATATGGTTGGGTGCGTGGCGCGGCGTCGGCGGCTTTTATTGCCGGCACGCTGGCGGCCGGCCAGGTGGTCGGCCATTTTGACCTGAGTGCGATCGTGTGGATGCATGCGGCACTGCTCGCCGGCGCCTTGCTCGGCGCTGTGCTGGTGCCCGAATCCGACACCCGCGCCGAGCGGGCCGCAGACCCGATCGGGGAAAGCATGATCGGCGGTGTGCGCGAGCTGCTCGGCCTTGCGACCTTCCGGCGCGTGATCGTGATCGCAGCGCTGGTCTATGGCAGCCATGCGATGCACGACACGTTTTCGGTAATCCGCTGGACGGCGGCCGGGGTCGGCACGGCGGCGAGCAGCTTGTTGTGGTCGGAAGCCGTCGCCGCCGAGGTGGTGGTGTTCGTCCTCGTCGGGCCGATCCTGCTGCGCCGGCTCGGTGTCGCCGGGGCCGCCGCTTTGGCAGCGGGGGCCGGAATCCTGCGCTGGATGGTGGAAGCACAAACCACGGCGATCTGGATGCTCGCGACCGTGCAGCCGCTCCACGGCTTCACCTTCGCGCTGATGCATCTCGCCTGCATGCGGTTGATCGCCGACAGGGTGCCGGCGCATCTGACGGCCACCGCGCAGGCCCTTTATGCGGTCGGGCCCGGGCTGGCGACCGCGAGCCTCGTCTGGATCTCGGGTCGGCTCTACGGAGCCTATGGCCCGCGCGGCTTCCTCATCATGGCGGCGCTGTGTGCCTTGTCATTGCCGCTGGCTGTGAGACTGCGAGACAGGTCGACGACATCCGTTTGAAACCTTTGTAAGACGGTGGTCGTCGCCTGTGCGTGTGTTGCGACAGCCGAACGACAGCTGCGTCATCCAACCAGTGCCACGAACTGATCGTTGGCGAGCAGTCTTGAATAGCGCGTCTTGTCGACCAGGGATGCATTCATGAAGTAAGTTGCACACCGATCAGCAGAGTGTCCTCCCAGCATGCTGGCTTTTGAGGACGGCCAACTGGCACAAAGTGGCTGGCGCAATGGATTCCTCTTCATGGTCGAATGAAGTCGCTGTGTAGCAATTGAAACTGTGCCAATTCGCTCCTATCTCCAAGATGCGTCGGACGTTCTCCTCCCATTGCGCCCGACGCGTTCCCCTCTGAAGGTTTTGACCTTCACATTTTGGCCGGGCCTTTGGGTTCGGCCATTTTTCTGTTCCGGCGTCACCCCTCACAGTCTTGGCAAATCCGCCTCGAAATGCGGCCGTCGCGGACCGGGAGGACGGACGATAGCACTAAACGATTCTTGCCTTTCAACGATCCTATCCGATACGGCATCGGCGCGATGGAGGGATTTCGGCGGCTTCCGGACCACAGACGGCAGCCGAAAAGAACCTTCAGTCCTTAAGCTGGTCTAGCAAGCTCAATATTTTCTGGCAGGCTTCGGAGCCCGCCCGGTTTCACAAACCGGCGGCAGCGTTCGACTTGCCTGGCCTGCACCCAGATCGGGCGGGAACGGCATAGTGTCGCCGCATTCCCCGGCGACGGTCTTGAAATGGTCGGAAAAACTCGGATGTTCAAGCAAGGCGATAGTCATCAGCTCACGCTCAAATGGCGCTCGATGTTTGCCGGTTTCGCGGCAGCGGTCATGCTTATGCCGGCCGTCGCGATGCAGTTCACGGATGAAGTGGCTTGGGGCGCAGAAGATTTCAGCGCTGCGGCTGTCCTCCTCGGCGGCGTGTGGCTGGCAGTTGAGTTCGTCTTGCGCTTCGTGAGTGGTGCAGCAAACAAGGTGATCGCGATATTGATGATTGCTGCTGCAGTCGTCGCCACCTGGGCGCATCTCGCGGTTGGCTTATACTAGGATAATCAGGCGGGCGAGGCAGAAAGAGGATTGACCGTAAGCGGACCATGTAGCGTCTGGTCCGGCCCTGTGCGGCTGTGGTCGACGGGGTACACGCGCTTTCCCGAGCCTCGCAGCAGTTTTGCCGGTGTGGAGAAGGGGCCTTCTCGCCACCGAAGGGCGCGGACCAGCTTGGAACGCCAAGGCTCTGACAGCGTTGATGCCATGCAAAACGCATGGAGCCACGACATGATGAACAAAGACCCCGACGTGAAAGAAACCCACGACCTCATTGCCAGCGACATGGTCGTAGGGACGAACGTCTATGGTAGGGATGGAGACCACATCGGCAAGGTTGAGAGGCTGATCCTGGAGAAGCGCAGCGGGCGTGTATCCTACGCCGTTCTTAGCTTCGGCGGCTTTCTCGGCATTGGGCACGACCACTATCCGCTGCCGTGGCAGAAGCTGACATACGACACGACCCTGGAAGGCTTCCGGGTCGATGTCACCAAAGAACAAGTTGAAGGTGCACCTCACTACGCGCCTGATCAGCAATACGACTGGAATGCCGACAACGGCCGGCGCATCTACGACTACTACGGCGTGCCGCCGTACTGGGTCTAGGCCAACAGTGGCGGACAATATTATCGGGTTGCTTGCCCTTAACCGGCGGGCACCCGACGCTCGAGCCGATCCCTTATCCGGGATTGCCTCCTGCCTAATAGGACGGTTTGATTTTGACTCGTGCATTGGCCAAGTCATAGGTTGCGCCCCTCCCAAACGCACGTCGCGAGATTTTTCACACAAGTCGCTGCCCGAAGCCATCGCCAAGCCGAGGTGGGAAGCGAGCGGTCCGCCGGACTGGGCTATTTCTTCTGTTTGACGAATCTCGCGCTGCTGCACCGGGTTGACGGTTGCGCATCCCGCGTGAGAATTGCGCCTATGCTGGATACGGAGACTCTGAAGTTTATCGATACGGCCCGGAGCCGCCGGCAGATTGAACTGTCAGTACGGCTAGTTGAGCCTGCACTTGATTATCTGGGGGATCGGGGCCGCGCCGCTGAGGCAGTCCGAGCGCAAGCGTGGAACGATGCTGAGGCAGCGGTGATACGTGCTGTCGAGAAATATGCGCAAGATGGCCTGCGCGTTGTGAGGCCGGAGCGGACGCGGCATGGCCTGATCCTCACCGCATCGGCCGTGACATGGCGGCGTTTCCTGAAAGAGCAGCGGTTGTTAGTTGGGAGTCGGGAGATCGAATTTCGACAGTACACCAAATCTTGGAGCCACGGATTGCCTGGTTTCCCCGAATGAAACGGCCGGCTTCACCTTATCGTGCCGAAGTGCTCCTGAGACATATGCCAATTCTCCTCAACGCGTAGCGCCGCACTTCATCTGGCTATCGCCAACGCGACGGCAATTACCAACAGTAGTGGACCCATCCACTTGAAATGCCCGGCGGCCACCGTAACCCAAGGCGGCTGGGCGGCAGCTTTCCCTGGTAGGGGTAAATATCCGAAACCGACTGCGGTGACCCAAACGCCCGCGCAAAACATGATGATCTGATCGATATAGTCTATGATCACGGCCTACCCTCCCAGAGTTTGATGGCTCGGTTATGAAAATGATCAAGGTAATCAAACATGGCGTGCGGCGGCAAGTTCAAGCAGGGGCAGGTTGGCCTGAAGCGCATCGCCTCGGTACCGGGCCAGAGCCCAGGGGCCCCGCCGACGGAGACGGAACAAACCTGGCCGGTGTCGGCCACGGTCAAGAAGCTGCACCAGCGCCATGAGAATGGCGTCGTCCTCGTCGAGACCCGAGACATTGTCACCTTCGCGGTGCCCCGAGGTCGAGCCCGTACTCACCGACACGCTCATCATCGATAGTCTCGAGCTTGGCGTGTGACCTAACGCTTCAGGTTGGGCCGAACCCTCTCCACCTTTTCCTGCGTGTTGTTTCCGTCCGGATTCGGCGCTGGGCTGTCGTGGGTGTCCCTGGGCGGTTTGTCGCTGGGACAGGGCGGTGTCGGTTTGGGGGGCTTATCCGGTTTCGCTGTTTTGGACATGGGAGCCTCCCGTGGTCATGCTGGCGGATAGGGTCGCGAGGGCGGCGTAGCCAACGTGAGCAGATTGCCGTCGGGATCAGGCACTTGCGCCAGCGTCGAGTAGTCGCCTTCAATGTCATCCCCGAGCACGATCCCTTGTCCCTGCAACCTGTAGCGCTCGGCCGCGACATCGCCGACGACAAGAAACATCATGCCTCTGCCGGCGATCTCGTTGTCGGTTGAGAGCACGAGTCCGCCCTGCTCGGAGAGCTCCCATTGCACCATCGTGTCCATCGGCCGGTAATCCGGGCCTCGACCGAGCACCTTTGAATACCAGTCTTCGGCCGCCGCAAGATCTGCGGTCAGCAATGCTGTATAGATCTTCTGCAGGTTCATTTGTCTCTCCTCCAGCCGACCGGAATGAACGCCTGCTTGACCGCTAAGGTTCCGGGGGCCGAGCGCGCTCAATCTGATGCCGTCCCGCCATCCGGTATCGAGATCCGCAGAGCCGGATCGGTGAATTTTACCGTGAAATCATCCGGTCTTATGTGGCAAGTGCCACCAATGACTGCTAACGGCCCAACGCAGCCATGAAGTCGGAAGCGATTTGATACACGCCGTCTTCTGGACGAGAACTGGCCTCATAGGTTGTCCATATATTCGGCGGCTCGGCGGCGTTCTCAAGGCCGCCCATAGGGTTCCGTGGCCTTGAGACGGATCAGTGTAGCCAGGCGCTCGCAGCCAGTCGATGCCGGAAGATCACTCATCCGAATGATCTTCCGAGATATGCGTCGCCATATCCTGCAGGACCTGGCTGACGTGCTGGTCAGCGATCGCGTAGAATACCTGCTTGGCCTGGCGCTCGCCTTTCACGAGACGCGCTCCACGCAGGAGACGCAGATGATGGCTGACGAGCGACAGTGACAGATCAAGCTTTTCAGCAATGTCGCCGACGGATATGGGACCTGACACGCAACTCAGGAGAATCTTCAGCCGTGAAGGATCGCCGAGCAGGCGAAAGGTTTCCGCCAGAATCGTGATCTCGTTTTGCGAGAGCGAGGAATAGTCCAGATGGTGGTGCGTCTCCACATCGGCCGGCTTTGCCGCTGCTTGTTTGTCGACCTTCGTTTTCGGCTTGAGAGCAGTCATGCATAAAATACCTGTACCGGGGACGGGGCCCGCCTCGTTTGCCGGCGAGATGCTGTCCACATTGTTAATCATGTCCAATCTACCGAATGAGCAAGCAATCACAATGTGCGACGCGGTCACTGTCGATTGACAGCCTTGGCGCCGCTGAAACCGGCAACATCCCCGTATGTCGTGGCCGGCTCTGCTTCCCTGGCCGATAATGTTCTTTTCCGTGCAACAACAGCCTTGACCTTACAAGCGTTGGAAGCGGCACGCTGACGACAATCTCGCTCATTGCAGGGACCATTTGACGGCCGGCCGGGAGCGAAACCACGCCGCATCAGCGAAAGGCAAGGACATGACGCAAACAAGCGTGCCGCACATCCTCATCTACACGACGCCGACCTGCCAGGACTGTCATGCCCTCAAGCGTTGGCTCTCCCAGCAAGGGCTCGCCTACGAGGAGCGCGACCTGACCGACCCAGAAATCGCCGAGGAGGCCAAGGCGCGCACCGGCGTTCGGGTGGCCCCCATCACCATCGTCGGGTCAGAGGTCTTCTACGGAACATTCCCGAGCCAGAAGCCGGGCCTGATCAAAGCGCTTGGGCTGACAGAGGGTGCGTGAGGAAGCGGACATGACAGCCAAATTCGTCGATGTCCGCCAGGCGCGGACCAGTATCGAAGTCCAGGAGGGGCAGGCCATTCTCGAAGCCGCGCTTGCCGCCGGCATTCCTTATCCCCACGGTTGCCGGTCCGGTCGCTGCGGTTCCTGCAAGTCCCGGCTGATCGAGGGCAAGGTGGAATTGCTCCAGCACTCGCGCTTTGCGCTCACCGAGGAAGAGAAAGCCGACGGCTTGATCCTGGCGTGCCGCGCGCTGCCTCAGACGAAGGCGGCTGTCGCCTGGCTGGGCAGCGACGACGACGCCGGCGTCGAGCCTCCACGACGCCTGGACGCAATCGTGATCGGGCTCGATGATCTCACCCGCGATATCAAGCTGGTGCGGGTTGCGCCTGCGGACGCTGCTCCCTTGCCGTTCACGGCGGGGCAATATGCGCAGATCGAGTTCCTTGGAGCGCCCGCCCGTAGCTACTCCATGGCTAACCGGCATGGCGATGACAGCTTGGAATTCCATATTCGCCGCATTCCGGGTGGCGTGACCTCGGAGCATGTTCATGACGTGCTGAAGGCCGGCGACAAGGTTACGCTCGAATTTCCATTGGGTTCTTCTTATCTGCGCCAGCATCATTCCGGACCGATCCTGTGTGTTGCTGGCGGCTCCGGGCTTGCGCCGATCAAATCCATCGTTGAAACCGCACTCGCCCACGGCATGAAGCAGCCTATTCGTGTTTACTTCGGCGCACGCGGCGAGCGCGACCTCTACCTTGTCGAGCATTTTCAAGCCTTGGCCCAACGCAATGCCAATCTCACCTTCTCGGTCGTGCTGTCCGAGGCAAGGGCCGCTGAGTACCGACATGGCTTCGTGACCCAGGCGGTGGCCGAGGATCTCGTGGATCTCGACGGATGGAAAGCATACGTCGCCGGTCCGCCGCCCATGGTCGATGCGGCAATGGAGGTGGCGTTTGCACGCGGGCTGCGTAGCGGCGACATGCATGCCGACGTGTTCTTCACGTCCGAAGGTCAGGAGGATTGAAACGCTCGGGATCGACGAATCCGGCGCGACGGGATCGCCGGCAGAAATCAACGCTGGTCCGACAGGTCATGAGAGAGTCACATGTGCAAAAGTACCGACTGGGATTCGGAACCGACCGTTCAAGAGCTGCTCTCCGATCCCTTGGTCCGCGCCCTGATGGTCGCGGATGCGGTGGACGAAGGCCAATTGCGAGCGCTGCTTGATCGTTTGAGTGGGCAAGCGAAACCAAGAGCGCTGCCGCAGGCATCTGAACCGGTTACCGACGAGACCGGCGCCGCTATTGTAGCGGCGCCGGTTGAACCATCATGCCGAGACGTTGAACTCGGTAAATCATGCCGGTTTGAACGTAGACTTCGACGGATTGTCGGTGGCCGGCATCGAGTGGTCCTGCATGTCGTGGCCGGGCATCGTGTTGTTCGTGTTCATCCGACTCTGTGCAATCGCCAAGCCCGCGCTGATAGCGAGGGCGCCTGCGATGAAGATTGGGGTCAGCTTGTTCATGATCGTGCTCTCATTTAATTCGCGGTCGCCGGATAGCCGGCTTCTTCAAGAAGCTGCTGAAGGGCCGGCGGCGTCACGGTCGTCTCGAGCTTGGCCGTGCGTGCGGCCAGATTGACCTCGATCCTGGATTCGGATCGACGGATTGGATTGCTTCTGTGACCGATTTGGCGCAACCGCCGCACGTCATGCCTTCGATCTTGAGTTTCATGGGATTTCTCCTCGTTGATCTCATGACGCTGAAGGTGGGGTTTCCAACGATGGGAAGGTCAAGTGGCGCCAAAAGGAATTCCTGCTATTGACCTTCCCATCGTTGGAAACCCCATTTTCGTCCGAAGCTGATTTTTGGAACGAGAAAGGAGGCGGCTATGAATGCCCCCGTTCGAGCAACAGACCTGTCTGGAACACTGTCGCTACCCATCGAGGGCATGACCTGCGCGTCGTGCGTCGGTCGTGTCGAAAGGGCCCTCAAGGCCTTGCCCGGCGTTGCGGACGCGGTCGTCAATCTGGCGACCGAAAAGGCAAGCATCACCACAAACGCTCCGGTCGATCGCGCCACGCTCATCAAGGTCGTGGAGGATGTAGGCTATACGGTTTCGGCAAGCTTCACCGCGCCGGCGGCGGCCCCGCTGGAGGTCGCGATCGAGGGCATGACCTGCGCTTCCTGCGTGGGTCGTGTCGAAAAGGCCCTCAAAGCCATACCCGGCGTCACCAACGCCGTCGTCAATCTCGCTACCGAGAAGGCTACTGTCCAGGGAACTGCCGATGCGGCCGCCGTGGTGGCGGCAATCGAGAACGCGGGCTACGACGCCAAGGTGATCGCAGCGGCAGCCGGGCCCACCCAGGCGGAGACGGACGATCGCGCCGAGAAGAAGGAAGCCGAGCGCCGGGAACTGACTCGCGATTTCACCATCGCGGCCGTGCTCACCGCGCCGGTCTTCCTCATGGAAATGGGATCGCATCTCATTCCGGGCGTGCACGGCCTCATCGAGTCGACGATTGGCATGCAGTGGAACTGGTACATTCAGTTTGCACTGACAACGCTTTTGCTCTTCATTCCGGGCATTCGTTTTTATGACAAAGGGCTCCCAGCGCTCTGGCGTCTTGCTCCCGACATGAACTCGCTTGTCGCTGTCGGTACGCTCGCTGCCTACGGGTACTCGCTGGTCGCGACCTTCGCGCCCGGCTTCCTGCCGCCCGGAACGATCAACGTCTATTATGAGGCAGCCGCGGTTATCGTGACGCTGATCCTGCTCGGCCGCCTGCTTGAGGCCCGCGCGAAGGGACGCACGTCCGAAGCGATCAAGCGCCTGGTCGGCCTTCAGGCCAAGATGGCGCGCGTGCGCAGGAGTGGTAAGACGGTCGAACTGCCGATCGACTCGGTGCTCTCGGGGGACGTCGTCGACGTTCGCCCTGGCGAACGCATCCCGGTAGACGGCGAAGTCGTCGAAGGCGAGAGCTATGTCGACGAATCTATGATCACCGGCGAGCCGATTCCGGTTTCCAAGAAGAACGGCAGCGAGGTCGTGGCCGGAACCGTGAACCAGAAGGGCGCTTTCGCAATCCGCGCTACGGCGGTCGGCGGCAACACCGTGCTTTCGCAGATCATCCGCATGGTCGAGGAAGCGCAGGGGTCCAAGCTGCCGATCCAGGCGATCGTGGACAAGGTGACCATGTGGTTCGTGCCGGCAGTCTTCGCGTTGGCGGCTCTCACCTTCAGCGCCTGGTTCTATTTCGGGCCGTCGCCTGCGCTCACCTTCGCGCTGGTCAATGCCGTCGCCGTCCTGATCATCGCTTGCCCGTGCGCCATGGGCCTGGCGACGCCTACCTCGATCATGGTGGGCACCGGCCGGGGCGCCGAATTGGGCGTGCTCTTCCGCAAGGGTGAAGCGCTCCAGTTGCTGAAGGACGCCAAGGTCGTCGCGGTCGACAAGACAGGCACGCTGACCGAAGGAAAGCCGGCCTTGACCGACCTGGAACTGGCCGCCGGATTTGAACGGGCGAACGTGCTCGGCCTTGTCGCTGCTGTCGAGGCCAAGTCGGAACATCCGATCGCCCGTGCGATCGTGGACGCTGCGGCCAAGGAGAACATCTCTCTGCCGGCCGTGTCTGACTTCGAATCGGTGACGGGTTTCGGCGTCAAAGCCGTGGTCGACGGCGAGCATGTCGAGATTGGCGCGGACCGCTACATGGTCGAACTTGGCCATGACGTAGCAGCCTTCTCGAAGATCGCCGAACGTCTCGGAAACGAGGGCAAGTCGCCCCTTTATGCTGCGATCGACGGCAAGCTGTCGGCGATCATCGCCGTGGCTGACCCGATCAAGGAGACCACGCCCGCCGCGATCAAGGCGCTGCACGATCTCGGCCTCAAGGTCGCGATGATCACCGGCGACAACAAACGCACGGCCAAAGCCATTGCGGCACGTCTGGGAATCGACGAGGTGGTGGCGGAAGTGCTGCCGGACGGCAAGGTCGATGCGGTTCGCCGCCTCAAGGCCGAGCATGGCAAGGTCGCTTTCGTGGGCGATGGAATCAACGACGCCCCGGCTCTGGCCGAAGCGGATGTGGGCCTCGCCATCGGCACGGGTACGGACATTGCGATCGAGGCGGCCGACGTCGTCCTGATGTCGGGCAGCCTGCAAGGAGTGCCCAACGCGATCGCGCTTTCCAAGGCGACGATCAGCAACATAAGGCAGAACCTGTTTTGGGCTTTCGCCTACAACACGGCTCTGATCCCGGTTGCCGCGGGTCTGCTCTATCCAGCCTACGGCGTCTTGCTGTCGCCCGTCTTCGCTGCCGGCGCCATGGCCCTGTCGAGCGTCTTCGTGCTCGGCAATGCTCTCAGGCTCAAGACCTTCAAGGTCCAGAGCTGATAAACAGGACAGCCGATCCTATATTCAGGGTCGGCTGTCGTTCTTACGGAGAGAATGCATGAACATCGGACGTGCGTCCAAAGCATCTGGCGTGTCGGCCAAGATGATCCGTTACTACGAGCAGACCGGCCTCATTCCGGCTGCCGATCGAAGGTCGTCCGGCTACCGCGACTATTCGGACACGGATGTCCATATGCTGCGCTTCATCCGCCGCGCGCGCGACCTCGGCTTTTCCGTTGCCGAGATCGGGGAACTTCTCGGCCTTTGGCGTGACGAAACGCGACAAAGTGCGGAGGTCAAACGCTTGGCGCAAGGCCATATCAACGCGTTGGCAAAGAAGATCAAGGATCTTCAGGACATGTCCGCTTCGCTCACGATGCTGGTCAATGCCTGCCACGGTGACCATCGCCCGCATTGCCCGATCCTGCAGCGGCTCGAGACGGATCAGGAAGGGGAAGACCTTTCGGTCCAACCGCGCGCCGGTGCTATAGAGCGTGCCATGCAGTGAGAGCAGATCCCGCAGCCAGCACGGCTGAGCTTGTGGCAAAGCGATGCAATTTGGCGCGTGTTTTGCCCCTGCCAGAGGGAGGCAGGGGCTCCTGGTTTTCAAGGCTTCGGGCTTGCGGAACGTCGTGTTCTGATGACGATAGGGCGGTGTGGCGTAGTGAGGATATTCTGCTCGCTCGATGGCCAGGGGAACGGCAGGACTCCTTTCAGGCAGATTTCTTGGCCGGTCCCCTAAACCACCGACCCTGTTCCTGCCGCCGCTGATTGTCATCGATCCTTTAAGCTCGTTCTGGCTACCGGTGAAGGGTGTCTACCTGGTACAACGTTCAAACTTCCCAATTTGCCGAATGCTCCATGAGGAGCGGTGTTCAATGTGAGTGGCCGGCATGGGAAACCGTCGCGTTGCTGGGCTGCTCCAGACTGCAAACGGTGTCTGCATCCCAATCGATGCCGACTGTCGGGTGCTCGATATTGAACGTCGTCTTCAGTTCGTGCTCGACTTGCCTGACAACATTACGAAGTTCGGCGCCATCGATCGGCTGCACCTGGAGAGTTGCCAGCACGCGGCCGGAGGTCAGTGACCAGACGTGGATGTGACTAACGTTCTGAATGCCCGGAACGGTCTTGCGAAGATGTTCGGATATCTGCGGGCTGCGGGCGTTGTCGGGAGCACCTTCGAGCAGGATATGCAGCGTGTTTTTCAGCAAGCTCCAAGCGCTGCGCAGGATCAGCAGGGACACGAACACCGACAGGATCGGATCGATGGGAGCCCAGCCCGTGTGCCAGATCACGATGGCGGCGACAATCGCGCCGACCGACCCGAGCAGGTCGCCCATCACATGCAGTACCGCGCCCTTGACATTGACGTGATCGGAATCGCCCCGCGTCAGATACCAGAGCACGAAGAGGTTCACGAACATGCCGATGACGGCAACGACAAACATCGAACCGGCCAAGACTGGATGGGGCTTCTGGAACCGCTCGATGGCCTCATAGACGATCCAGCCGACGATTCCGAACAGCGTTAGAGCATTGACGAGGCCCGCGATCACCTCGACGCGAGCGTAGCCGAAGGTGCGCTGTCCATCTGCGGCCCGTCGTCCAAGACGGAAGGCAACATAAGCGAGACCGAGCGCGATCCCATCGGTCAGCATATGGCCGGCATCCGCAAGCAAGGCGAGTGAGCCGGAGATAACACCGCCGATGGCTTCGACGACCATGAAGGAGAAGATGATCAGAAAGGAAATGAGGATCTTGCGCTCATTGTCCTTCGTGACCGTCGGAACATGCGAGTGATCGTGGTCGTGGCCATGATCGTGCCCACGGGCGTGATTGTGATGGTCGCTGTGGGAGGGAGAGCGGTGTGCCATGGGGTGGTCCAGTCGGCTGACTTTAAATCAAACAGTTGAATAAATATTCATATGTTGTGCGTCAACCGTCTGCGCAAGGAAAAATCGGCGCCTCGTCTGAGTGCGCCGATAATCTATCCGGCCAGATCGTGGTCTCTCGGATTGGCGGAGCGGGCGTGACGACCCGCCGCCTGGGTTAAATTAGCTGCGCAAGGTTGCCGTGAAACGAGCGAATGTCAGGCGGCAGCTGGCTTATCCTCGACCGGATAACCTGCTTCGGACAGAACTGCACGGAGGTCGGCTTCGGTCGCGGAAGACTGAATGCGCACCTCACGCTTCGGCGGATCCGTTTCGATCTTCGCACCGGCATCGACGCTCTGCAGCGCCTTGGTAACCGATTTGGCGCAACCGCCGCACGTCATGTTGGGAACAGTAAAGAGATACATGGAAGCCTCCTTGGTTGGCTTCCATGACAAATGGAGCTTTCCATCGTTGTAAGGTCAAGGCACGAAGGCAAAAATTTCGCACTTTGAGGTGGGCAATCAGGAAGAGCTTCGATTGTCGTAAAGACAGTGGTCTCAAGATTCGCCATGGTCTTGCCGCCTTCGAGAGCAACGTGTCGGAACTCGTCAGAACGACAAGGCTTTCCACCCGCAAACCATTCGGAACTCAGGGCTTGGAGGCGAACACGCCCTCGTTTCTGGTCCAGACCAAACAGAAATCGCCGACGTTGCCGCTTTCGGTCAACCCATGAGCTGATACTCGATAGGTACAGGCGGCGCACCCATCATTCTCTCCCTTCCAAGCCGCCACACAATCGATTGATGATCTGGAGCCCGGTGAAGTTTTTTTCGTTATCCGTCACCACTACGCAGTCATTCGCTCCAGCACCAGCAACAATGATCGTATCGGAGCGCACTGCGCAGACGGCCAGCGATCTTTCCCTCTGCCATCAACCGCGCCCAAATCAACCCAGCCCTGTCATCGAAGGCGAGGATACGACCCGTGAACAGTGCCTGCGGCCGCTCCGGTCCGGTAAACCACGCGTCGAGACATCTGCCTGGTCACGGCTGATCCGGTCCAGCGCCTCGGCCAGCAGGATGTTGAACTCGCCATGCTGCGCATCGCGCATCAGCCCCTGGATGTCCTGACGTAGAATCGTGCTCGATCCTGATATGGCCGCGTCCCTCGTAAGGACCGACAAACTTCCACTACTCCTGCTGCGCATGTTCCCGGCAAAGCCGGAACTGGTCCTCGATCGACGCTTCGCGCTGGTTGTCGGAGGAATAGCGGGCGGAAAGGGCTGCGCGGGTCATGGCGATGGCCTTGGTTCGGTCAGTCCTTGATGGCATCCTTCGGCATAGGCGGCACGTCCGGCGCTCGATCCAAAAGCCGCGTCAGCTCGCCGCGCTTCGCCGTGCCTGCGCGTGCCTTGAGGAAATCGGCGGCTGTCTCCACTGCGCCGATCTTCTGCGCGACCGCCGAGACAATCCACTGATTGAGCGACACACCGTCCTCCATGGCAAGACGCGCCGCCGTCTCCTTGAGCGATTGCGGCAGTTGCAGCGGGTATTTGTAGCGTTGGGTCTGGGTCATTTGTTCAGCCTCCTGACGATCTCTCCCGGTGTTGCAATGGTGACGCCCAGCTTGAGCGCCAGGCGGAAGTCTCTGACGTTATGCGTCACGATAGCATCGGCTTGTCCATTCAGCGCTGCCTCCAGCACCATCTCATCGGCGACATCGGACAACATGGGCCGCGTCCGAAACGAGATATCGACACCCTCGGACACAGCGGCGAGCGCACTCATAAGCGAAGCGACATCCTCCAGACTGTGCCCCGTCACCTTCCGGGTGTCCTCCCGGCTCAGCACTGCTTCATATTCGAGAAACAGTGCCGTCGAACAAAGTGGCGTCACCACACCTCGATCAACCAACCGGAGGAGCAGATTGCTCGCTCCGTTGCGGCTGCGGAACGCAGCCACGATCACGTTGGTGTCCAGAACCAGCCTCATGGCGAGCAACGTAAAGATATCTCATAAGATGTCAATTGTTTCGCATTACGGAAGCGCCTATCGCTATCTGGTCAATCCTCAGCTTCGGCTTCCGGCACCATTCTCTCGCGGGCCTGTTATCGTTGACGGCCTGCAACACCTCGGAATGGTCGCGTGCGCCCTACAATCAAAGCGCCACGTCGCGCAATCTGCCAACCTCGCAGGCAAGATGCGGAGGCAACGCCGTAGTTGTAGACGGTTGAGCAGTCTATCCCGGGTCCTTGTCGACTATATCGAAAGTCAGCCAGTCGTGTGATTGCTATCGGGACATATACGCTAGGCTTGTTCCTCCCCGCCGCCGCCTGGTTTGCGATCTGGACGAATGCGCGGTGGGGCCGACGTATCGTCGACCCCAAGCTCCAACGAAGGTTTTTACGCTTGGCGAAGCGGAGAGCGCCGGGGATAAAGTGTCGCCTCAGGATCGACGAAATGGTTGGTCATGGGCGGCGATGCCGCGTAGCATTTTGCGGCGCCACGACGAAGACGATCATGTCGGACCGGCAAAGCGCGAGGACTCGTGCCGCTTCCTGCCGCCCCTTCGCAGCCGCGGCGATGCTTGCCGTTCGTCCGAACTCAAAAAGGCTGAAACATCCTTGCTCATAGACCGGCTTGTCCGATAATGCTCAGCGGGGAGCGAGACGATCAAGAGGTCGGTTTCTCGCCAGATGACACAAACAGCGACTTATTGTGCAAGTCGCTCTCATCAAGGAAAAGTTTATGAGACGACAGGCTCGGCCATTTGTCGTGGAGGTCAAACAGAAGCGTGGAAATCTCAAGCGAGGCCGCTCGATCTGGGGCGATCTCGACCTGTCGGCTGTTGCCGCCGAAGTCGAGGAGTTGGATCTGTCAAAGCCTCAACTTATTGACTCCAATGGAATACCCGTTGATGCTGAAGATGCGCATATATCGCAAACGGAGCATCTTATGGCCGACCCTAAGGAAGCTGAATTGTTGCAGGCTCCCACCGAATCCACTGTGACGGTGGAAGCACCTGAAACCAAGAAGAAAGCCTCGCGGCCGAAAAGGGCGAAGCCGCAACCAAAGCGGCCGCCCGCGAAGGAAGCCGGCAACCCGAAAGTCTCCGAGGCTATATCGCGTACTCCTGCTCGGACGGCGCGAAAGATCTATTCCGACCAGGAGCGCGTGCAGAAGCTCGGCCAGATCGAACAGTCGATCGGTCGCGGCGATAGTATAAAGACCGCCACAAAACAGGCTGGTATCTCAGAACAGACGTACTATCAGTGGAAGAAGGCTGCCGCATCGACATCAAAAAGCGGCGACTTGAAGGATCTTCTCGCTCTTGAGGAAGAGAATGCCCGGCTCAAGAGCTTGCTGGCCGAGCGCCTCCGCAAGGAGAATGCGGAGCTGAAGAAAAAGCTTGGGTTAGGCTAGGCCACCGCTGTCACTCTATTCGGATTGACGACCGACACGCACCACACCCCGGCATCCGTCGCCGGTCGCTTAGGATAAATCGTGGCGCGATCCGCCTCTGGGCGCGGATCTCGTCAGGCCGCTTGCCGTGCCGGTTGCGATAACCGGCGATCATGGCCCGCGGAGCCCGTTCATTGGAACGCACCCGGATCAGCCGCTTGGAACGGCCGGATTGTGCAGGCCTCATTCATCTCCGCAAGGGGAGGGCGGCCCTTGTTCTCTTCGTTTGCGAGCCGGGCGGGAGAGGTTATCGCGACAACCTCTTCTCGTCATCGATCAGGATGAGGCGTGCAGGCCCCCTATTGCTCCATTTCCAAAGCACAAGATTCATATCGTTGTTCGTCGCGCCCGGGGCGAAGCTATGCACAAGCAGGCCGTGGTAGCCAGCGGCAATCAACCGGAGTGCAAAACCTTGCGTTCGAGCCTCGCCGCGGACCTTCACTTCGTCCCGCCAAGTTGAACTGGCGAGCGCGGCGGCGTCCATCTCCTCGGCTCCGAGCGCATCCACGTCGCGGGAATCGAAGACGCGCTCGACCTCGGCATCATAGGATACAAGGGTCGTTGGCTGGAGATTGCCGACCTGGTTGGCTTCGCGGAGCGCTGTGATTACGGACAGCGACGTATAGAGGGCGTGCACGCCTTTCGGGTTAAAGCGTCCGCCATAGAGTTGCGCGCCGCGGCCGGAGAGCTGCTCGCGCGCATAGATAGGATTGAGCGCTCGATAGAGCTTCCCCACATATCGGATCGACATGGGCTATGCATGCACGCCGGCGTCCACGGCATCGACATAGTCAAGCACTTCGTCGGCCCGGCCACTGCGCACCAGCTGCATGGCGGTTTGACCCGAAAACCCCGACAGCGGCTCGGAGCGGTACCACGCATAGGCCATCAAGTCCGACCCAAAACGCGGCTCGACCTTGTTGATGATCTCGAGCATCTCTCGCAACCGTTTCTGGGTCCTTGCGGAACGGACCCGGTCCTTGCGCTGGATCGCGTCGCGGCCAAGTCCGGCCGTACGGGCCACTTCCTCGCTGGTCGTGCGCAAAGCCTCCGCGATCTTGCGCGGTGCGAAAAAGCCGTTGTCTGCATACTGAACCAGCGCCATCTCAATTCCCGTTCGCAATTTGCCGCAAATTCTGACGGAAAATAGCGTCTTCTGGCGCGACATTCAAGATATCAAGTCGCCAGTTGGAATAAGGATGCAGAAGGGTCGTCGGACCGTCTTGATGCTTCAGTCTCCAGCCAAAATAGATTGGGTGGCAGCAGGATCATCTTCCCCTCGGTCAATCAGTTGCTGGCACCCGCTGGTCTCCGTTCAAGCAGCTTCCTTCGGCCCGCCGAATTATGGTCCCGGGCAGCGGGAGCTTGGTCAAGCAGAATGCCCGCTTCTCGCGCGGCTGCAACGAAAGCAAAACGTGCGTCGATCAACGGGCGTTGCCCGTTCAGGATTCTTAGGCACGTTTCAACTGCTATTCGGTGGTGTCGGCCTCGGCGCGGCCAGCGGACGTCCAGCAAGGCTTGTGCCGCGCTTCTTGCGCTGTTGACCGACCGGATCACTCCGAGTTCGACCTCGACGGGCTCCACCAATCGTTTGTCTGGCATGCTCGCCCTTTCCTTGTTTGGGTCAACTGAACCTTTAGGCGGACCCAATGTTCCGGCGGATGATCGCTTTGGGATTCCATATTGCCACCGCCGGAGGTTTGACCTGGTATGAGTGCGGCTGCGGCACGGGGTATCGAGGTCGGCAGGCACGCGGGCCCGGCCGACCCGGTCGGCATCGCCAATGGCATGCAAGGCCACGCAGTCGTTCAAGAACATAAAGGCGAGGGCGGTCGTGTGACGGCCAACTTTGCGTGAGGCATGCCGTTCAGTCAGCCAATATGCCCGCTCCCCGACAAAACGTCTCGAATGCGCTTCGTGCTTCTATTATCGGAATAGCCCCGTCTATAGCGCCCTGCAGCGCGTTCTTGGCCAGATCGAAGAACGGATCGCGCTTGTCGTCGGGCCAGGTTTCGAGGAACTGCACGGCATCAAGAACCGTCGTGATCTCCCGTCGTGGAAAGTCGGTCTCCTTGATCCATATGGTCGGGGTGAGTTCCATCAGAACCAACGTGCGCAGGGCGGAGAGGGTTGCAGACCCCGACATCCGTACTGTCGAGGCTGAGCAGGCCTTGCTCGGCGCGAAGCGGCATGAACTTACTCAAGAAGGATGCCGGCCTCTCGCGCGACCTCTGCGAAGGCATCGCGAGCATCAATCGTCGAACGATGGCCGTCCAAAACTTTAAGGCAAGCCTCGACCGCGTCCTCGTGCTTGCGACCACGCTCACCGGGCCAATCAACGTTCGCCAACAGTTCGGCGGCCTCCATGGTCGTCGACACTTGGCAGACGCCACCAGGTCCGAACCGAATCCGAACGGGAATAGCAAAAGGCTTGTCACTCATGACCGGGTTCCGTCAATTCGCCCACGGTCAACGCGCCTCGCCCACAGCGGTTGCATTCAAGATGATGGAGGGCGGCAGCATGACTACCGCCCCGAATGCCCCATGACGATCACACGTGCCGTGGGCTTTCCCCGGCCATGGGAGGTGGCATCGTTCCGTCTTCCACCAGAATGTTCTTCCTGCGGGCAAAGGCAACGAAAACACCTCGAGCAGTGCCTGCATCAATGTCACCGGCCAACGCGGCCTTGCAGGCGCGCATCGCCGCCTTTTGTTCCGGGCTGTTGCCACACCAGTCCAAAAGGAACTGATAGGCATCAACGACCGTATTCATCTGGCGAGGGAAGCCCAATCCGACCCACACGCGGACTGGCTTTTCAAAAGGTTTGGCAAGCATCGTGACCTCCCTGGCTTCCTGCTAAGCGGTCACCCCGCCGCCTTGTCCGGGCTTGGTGCCCGTCATCCAGGGCAGCGGCGTCGCGATATCCTCAAGGATGTTGACCGTCTGGGCGAAGCCGCAAAACGCCTGCCTGGCAGCAGACAGCGGATAATCGCCTTCGAACGCTTTCTGGCAGGCACGGCGCGCCGTTTCATAGATCACTCCACGCCGGTTTTTCGGCCATTCGTAGAGAAATTCGAGGGCGTCCTCCAGGCACGCAATCTCCTCGATAAGGTTCTTTCCCGCCTTCACAAAAACGGGGCTTTCGAACATCCGATCGCTCATCAGATCCTCCAGGTCGAACGAATTCTTGAGTTTCGGAGCGGGCCACAGCCCACAGCGGCAACGGCCCGCAATCGATATGTGATCGGTCGTTTTCGTCTTCAAGATCAGACGGATTAGGACATTGCGGAAGCGTTTGTCCCCCGCGGCATCCGTTCGGCGCCGCCTGACGTTATTGAGGCGGAGCAATCCCTGGTCGGCGCCGTCATGATAAACGTGACCGCCTTTGTGACGATCGATCGGAAGATAGGCGCAGAGGATTTCAGCGGGCGTTTGAATGCCGGCCGCTTCACTTCAGCCGGAGGCGCGTATGGTGGCTGATAAAGGCATCGGATGGCGTCGCTCGCCGATCATGGTCATGGAAAGTCGCTCGCAGGGTTGCCGCGTGCTATGGCCGCTACTCGTGGTCAGACAGCGTGTTTTCGATCGCTGCTATGTTTAGTTCAAGCTGGGCAACCCGCTGTAAGGTGCTGTTGGTCGGCAGAGCGCCGGATTTCGCCGTGGAGAGTAGCAACTCAGCCTGCTCGGCGCGCAAACGGCTGCATAGGTTCTGAAGAGCTTCGCGATCGTCATCCGTCATATGGCGGCTCATATCACGACTGTTCTCGCATGCAAGCCAGTTCGCCGGCGCGTCAATCGGGCGGAGTGGACTCCGCTCGCGTCGATCATCGGCGCGGGTTGTCGCTCAGCCGAAGTGCGGCGCCGTGCGGCCGCGGTCATCGGGTGTGATCTGCGTGGCCAGATCGGCTATTTCTTCTTCCGCCGCTTGGTCGTCACTTTGTGAATGTCCCCTTGAGCGTTGTAGGTCGTCCACTCACCGACTTGTTCGCCATTCTCGAAGTAGCCCGAACGTAATTTAGTGCCGTCCCTTCGAAACCATTCCCAGTAGCCTGTTGCAACGCCATCGAGCATCTGACCCTTAGCCCAAAGGGAGCCGTCTTTGTGATGATGTTCGTAAGGAGTGGGTTTCATCGCTAACTCCAAGGTGATCATACCGAGGGATTTCTACCCTGAAATGTAGGATGGCGCCACGACGCTGCTCGGCAAGAGCAGGCAGGGCAACGTCAAGTTGAAGCGCCTCGCCTCGCTCCCGGTCCCTAGCCTTGGACGGTCGACAGCGGTTCCGCAGACCTGACCAATATCAGCCACAGTCGAGCGGCTCCGCCAGCCCTGTAAAAAAGGCCGCCCGTCCTCACCAATTGGGGCGGAATGACTATTCCTCTTCGACCATCGAATCCGTCACCTCTCGGCCCGTATGTCGAGGGGTGATCAGTTCGGCGAGATCAAAGCCCTGCCTGCGGGCCTCCGCCAAATAATCCTGGAGCATCTCGTCCGCCAAGCTCGGCTCGCGGGAGAGGACCCAGAGGTTCTTTCGGTCGGGAGTTCCGACGAGAGACGTCTGATAGTCGGGATCGATCTTGAGGACCCAATAGTCGCCTTCAGTAAAGGGTAACCAGCGCAAACCTCTGGGCAGAAACGTGACCTTCAGCCGGGAGTTTGCTTCATCGACAGGGGTGGCTTCACCGACCGCCTGTGTCGGTTTGCCTTCCGCGTCGAAGCAGCGGTTATCAACTCGGACTTTTCCATCATCAGCGAGGGAGTAGTTGGCCGTGATATCGGTCGCGGTTTCATCCTCCCACTTCAGAGGGAGTCGGCAGATCTCGTACCAGCAGCCCAGATAACGATCGAGATCAAGACTAGGTACGGCGGCTACATCGGTCATGCCCTGGGTTTCCGTTGAACGACATCAACGTGACGCTAGCGACTGAAGTTCCGGCAGCAATCCGTCGCGCTGAACGAAGATTCCCAACGCTCAGATACGGCGAGAGGATGTAACCTCTATAACCTGCTCAACCCCCATATCATCGAGGACCTGTTAGCTACCCACGCCGAACGCCTTCGTACTGCGTGGTGGCAGCCGTCGGGAGGGAATCCGCAGCACGCGGGGTGATCGGGCCCACCGCAGCTCAAGCCCAATACGTTGCCCGAGCCCGGCGAGAGCTGTTGTCCGGCGAGCCCGATCGGTCGCGAAGCTATCTGGCGTGAGCACGGCGAGATAGGTGTTTCGATCGGACGATCACATTTGTCATCCGAGACGGTAAACCAATCCCTATCGAGACCGTTAGCCGTGTCGTCAGCCGGGCGAGCTCCACGGCAAATGATGGGCATGCATCAAGACCCATGACCGCGCTGAGCAAAAGCCAGGAGCCGGTAAGGGCCGGAACGTCGGTGCCTGTGCGGTGGTCGACAGCGGCGCGACGTCTGCCGGCGAACGATCGCGGCCGCTCTGCCCCTGCTGCCGTCGTGAGTATGACGGGAACAAATCGCCCAGCGCGTGCATTCTGCCGAGGCGAAATACTGCTAAGCGAGAGGGTATGAAATGGAAGACGCACAGATAGGTTGGATCGCCGCGATCATCATTGGCGGTATCGCCGGTTGGCTGGCAGAAATGTTCATGAAGAGCAACATGGGCGTGCTCATGAACATCGTTCTCGGCATCGTTGGTGCCGTTGTGGCCAATTTTCTTTTGGGTCTTGTGGGTATCGGTCTGGGTGGCTGGCTGGGTTACCTTATCGCCGGGTTCATTGGCGCTTGCCTGCTCATCGCCATTGGCCGCGCCGTGAGGCGCTAATCCAAGGCGGTAACCTCAACCAGCCACAGCCAGAAGGCCGCCGCTGAACACCGTGATCGCCTGAGATATCACAGCCTAAGCTGCTGGACCGACGACGCAGGCCGAATGCTCGGCAGATGCAACTTGAGCTGATGCCTGCAGTTGGTTGGCGGAAAGCGGATACCCCTGGATACACAAGGGAAATAGGGGATATCCAGTAGCCTCTCAAAATGTAGGTGGCGTGTTTACCCAGAGCACGCGGGCGGCTGTATCGCCTGGATTGTTGTAAGCGTGCGGCAGTTCGGAGTGGAAGAGAAAGGAGTCGCCTGCCGTCAGGCGGTACGTCTTATCCCCGACGTGCAGATCGATCGTCCCTTCGAGGACAAACCCCATTTCCTCACCGACATGACTGATCGCGTCGTGGCCTCCGCCTTGCGGGGCGACAATGTGAATATTGGCTTGCAGCAGTGATTTCGGCCCGAGGGGTACGACCTGCTCCAGCAATACCCCGCTTGAGTTCGGTCGCGTATTCATCTGGATACGAGGACGGCTCCCGCTGCGCACGATGAAGACGGGCTCTTCATTCCCCTGATCCGTGTCGAACAGGTTCGACACATTGATGCCCAATACCGCAACCAGCCGGTGCAGCAGCGTGAGGGAGGGTTGGACCTTGTCGCGCTCGAGCTTCGAAATGAAGCTTTCCGAACAATCGACCTGTTCGGCAACCTGCTTCATGCTCAAGCCCTTGATTTTGCGCGCATGTCGCAACCGTCCGCCGATGCGAATCTGATCAACGTCTTGGCCCACGTCTAACGATCTCCTGGTTGCCGACGCAGATGAATCGCGTCCGCGGTCGCATATGTACACGAGCTGTACTGAGAGTAAAGTCACTTGACAACAGTGCAATTGTCGGTTCTGTCTGTCATCGCTGTGGAGCCAAGACCACGTTCGGGAGGCGTTGCAGCTCGGGCCTGCCGCGGCAGGTATCTCTCGCAGTCCACAGAGCGCCTCGGCGATCGCCGGCGGGCCGAGGGGGCGAGAGGCATTTGGGGACGGGGCTCTTTTAGTGGCTCATACGTGCAGGAGCGTTGCCGGGCATGACATTGAAACTGATCGAGTCGGCTCCGCAATGGCCGAACGGCGCACGCTGCGCGGTGTGCATATCATTCGACATGGATGGCGAAACACTGGTGCATCGCCGGTTTCCGGATGTCGCGCCAAATCAGGTGGCGCTGGCCGCGCAGTTTCGCTACGAGCCTGCGGTGGCGATGCCGAGGCTGCTCAGAATCTTCGCCGCGCACGGAATCCGCCAAACCTTTTTCGTTCCAGGTTGGTGCATTGACCGCTACCCGGCGACTATCGAGCAGATACTCGCAGGTGGGCATGAGATTGCCCATCATGGCTATGCCCATGCGCGGCCGAACATGCAGACACCTGAGGCGGAAAGGGAGAGTCTCCAGGCCGGAATTGATGCGATCAAGCGGGCGACTGGCGCGCGTCCCGTGGGGTATCGCGCGCCGGCGTTCCAGCACTCGCGCCATACGGTGTCCTATCTCCTCGACGAAGGGTTCGAGTACGACTCCTCGCTCTTCGGCGATGACGTGCCCTACCTCATCGGCGATGATACGGGCGCGCTGATCGAATTGCCGACTGACATCACGCTTGACGACTGGACCAAGTTCGCATGCCTGCCTGACTTCGGCTACATGATGCCGATTGCCTCGCCGAGCGCAGCCCTTGAGATGTACAAGGCGGAGTTCGATGCTGCGTGGCGTCATCATGGCATGATGGTCACCGTCTGGCATCCGTTCTTGTCGGGCAGGCTGGCCCGTGCCGAGATCATCGACGAACTGCTGGGCTACATGCAGCAAAAGGGCGGCGTATGGTTCGCGACGCTGTCTGAAATCGCACGGCATTGCCGTGGATTGATCGACGCTGGAACCTGGAACCCGAGAACAGACCGCATCCCGTTTAGCGCCGGCCCGCTGCCTCCCGGAACGCCGGGCTGATCCCACGGTCGCTTCACCGATTTAGCTCGCAGGATTCCATTCACGAAATGTCAAATCAAGAATGCGCGGTCAACCGCGCCCGGGTATTGGGTCGACTGGAGGAAATCTCCCGGATTGGCGCGCTGGAGAATGGTGGCGTCTGCCGGCTCGCGCTTGCACCGGAGGAAACGGAGTCGCGGGCCAGACTGATCGGCTGGGCTCAAGCCTTGGGCTGTGTCGCCTACGCCGACGCCATCGGCAACCTGTTCCTTCGTTTCGGGAATGTCGGTTCTAATGAGGCCCCTGTGCTGGTCGGCTCTCACCTCGATACGCAGCCGGTAGGCGGGAATTTCGATGGCGTGCTGGGCGTCATCGCAGCGCTCGAATGCGTCGAGGTCCTGTCCAGTCAGTCCGACCGCGCGTTCTTACCTGTCGAGATTGCCATCTGGTGCAACGAGGAGGGGGCGCGGTTTAATCCGACCACTATGGGATCCGCGGTGCATGCGGGGCATTTCCCGCTGGCGGACGCGCTGGCGATCACTGATGCGGGCGGCCAATCGGTAGAGGCAGCGCTGCGGCAGGCCACCGCCAGCTTGCGTGCAGCGGGCATCAGCCTGGCGCCCCGCGAACTTGCGGCGAAGTACAGGGCATATGTGGAGCTTCATATCGAGCAGGGGCCGGTTCTTGAGAATGAAGGCTCCGCCATCGGCGTCGTCACCGATATCCAGGGGCTGGTTCAGTATAGGGTCGAAGTGTCCGGCATGGCCGGTCACGCCGGCGCCGTTCCGATGGAAGGACGCCAGGACGCTCTCACGCGTGCACGCGCCCTCATGGCCGATATCGACAAGGAACTAGCGGCTATCGATGGTTTGCGCTTCACGATCGGCCGCATTGACGTGGCGCCGGGGTCGATCAACACAATCCCCGCCAGGGCCGAATTCACACTGGATGTGCGGCATCCGGAATCCGACGTGCTGACGAGGTCTGCGGAGCAGATCGAACGCTTTCGTGGTCGAGCGCAATTCACACGGCTTATCTACCAGGCACCCATCCCATTCGATCCGGAGATCGTCAGGACCATCGAGACTGTCGCGCAGCATCGGGGGCTTGGTTCACGCCGGATCGTTTCCGGCGCGACCCATGACGCGGCTCATGTCGCGGCTCTCTGCCCCGCCGGAATGATTTTTGTCCCGTGTCGGGGGGGCATCAGCCACAACGAGAACGAATATTGTGCGCCGGATCATATCATCCACGGCACACAGGTCCTTGTTGAAACAGTGATGGCTCTGGCCGGAGAGCCGGGTCAATGACTCGCCTCGTCGTCAGCCACTACATGCCCGCCGATCACGGTACGCATGTGGATTTCATTGTCCCCTGGACGCTAAGGGTGCAAGCCGCCTGTCCGTCGCTCGAATTCGAGCTGCATTGCGAAGGGCACGAATACGGACTGCTCGAGAATCAGTTCAGCCAGGTTTCGACCGGTGTCGTCGATATCGCGCATTCACCGGCGGCTCTGCCCGCAGGCCGTTTTCCGCTGACGAATCTGATGAACATGCCGTTCCTCGTCGAAGATTCGCAGCAGGCGAGCGACCGCCTGTGGGCGGCCCACCCCCTCTATCTCGAAGAAGAGTTCAGGCCGCTCCGCGTTCTTGCGCTGCATGCCGACAGCGGCGGCGTTCTTCACATGCGTGACACGGAGATCAGGTCGCTCGACGATCTTGCGGGCAAGCGTATCCGCACTCCCGCGGGCGCGATCGCCGATGCCATTTCTGTAATTGGCGCCGAGCCCGTACACCTGCTTCCGCCTGCCATAGGCAAGGCGGCGCGGGCCGGCGAGATCGATGGCGCCATCATGGCATGGGACGTCCTCGCCTATACCCAGACGCAAGATATTTTCCGGCATCATTACGAAGATATCTTCTATGTCTCGCCGCTCTATCTGGTGATCAACCCGGACAGCCACGCCCGGCTGACCGATGAGGAGCGGCAAGCGCTACACGGCCATTCCGGCGCCGATTTGACCAGACGATTTGGCGCGTTCTGGAGATCGTGGTCTGCTCCTGGCCGGGCCCTTGCCCAGGGGAAAGGGCATAGTCTCGACCGGCTTCCATCTTCCGTGCTGTCCGGTTTGCGCACCGCGGCGGCGGCGGGCACCAAACGTCACGTTGACCGGTTGATCGGCGAAGGGCTCGGCAAGGCGCCGGACCTTATCGACATATTTTCTGGACGAAGCGAGCGCCGTTAGCGGCTCGGTCATGCAAGAAAGGGAACGCGCGATGCCGCACTATCCGACGTGGGACGAAACATTTCGAGGCAAGGTCTGGCGGACGACGCATTTTCCTCGGATCGAGGAAGACATGCCGACTTTTCTGGGAGTGCGTCACGCACTTACGGAAGAGGATATACAGGGCGCGGATGTTGTCATCATAGGCGCGCCTTTCGTTGCCGGCTGGGGACAGAAATACAGCGGGGTCGACAAGAAGGAGTGGATTTCCGCGACGCGCCGTGTGCGGCAGCAGTCGATCCGCTACCGGTCAGGCTACATCCAGGATTTCGATCTCGATGTCTTCGAACATCTCAAGGTCGTCGATTTCGGTGATGCCGATATTCCTGTCGAGACAAGCTATGACGGGCGCGCCGAAAAAATTCTCGAGGCACAGGAAGCGACGATGATCAAGGTGCGGGCAGCGCTGAAAGCTGGCGCGGTACCAATTGTCATCGGTCAGAATTCGCCTTGCGGGTCCTATGCTGTCGGGCGTCCAATCGCCGAGACATTTGAAGGCAAGGTCGGCATGGTCAGTCTCGACACCCACTGGGACGCCTGGCCTTATGATTGGGCGACCATGAGCGAACATGTCGCGGGATCCACCAACTGGAAAGACAAGCTGTACCGCGACTGCCCGAACTTCTCGATGGCGCACCTGGTAGAAATCGGCGAGCGGGGGATGCTTGAGGATCCAGCGACGATCCGGCGCTTCGTAAAGGCGGGGACGGATTTCATTCCGATGTGGCGCCTGCGCACCGAGCTCGGCATCGAAGGGACGGTCAAGGCGCTCGACAGGGCGTTCGACGGCACTAGCGCCGTATATGCGCATTTCGACATGGATGTTTTGGGCGGCGCCGGTCCGAGCGAGGGCGATATTCTGGGGGAGCTGGCCGAGCCCATTGGAATGACAGACTACGAGGCGATCCGCCTTGGCCATGAGGTGGGACTACGCGGAGCAAATGGTCTCTCGTTCATCTGTATCCCGCCCGGATCGGCCGTTACCTACCGCGTTATCGTGTATGTGATGATGTACTTCATGGCAGGGCTGGCGAAGCGCAAGATCGCTTCGCGCGGCACCTGACCAGCGGGATTTTCGGCGAGGCAGCGTCGAGCCGCCTCGCCGCGTCAAGCAGTCGCTTTCACGTCAGTCAAGTTACTTGCCTAAAATGAATGTCACTTGACTTATGCTGCATGCCGATGCAGAAGAATTGTCGCAGGCCGATGGCTGGATGAGTTTGTCCGAATGGCTGTGTCGGGGAGTGGTGACACTCGAATTGCCCGCCCATGCCTGGAAAAATGTAAGGTGAGGGGCTGCCGTGTCAGCAGATGTTCTTCTCGTCGTAAATGTCGACAGCGATCCAGATCCTGTGTCTACCTACCAGGAAGACGCGAGCGTTCTCGCCAAATACTCGCGCATGCGCGAGATAATCGGCACTCATGCCGGTGGTGCCGCCGCTTGGACGGTTCTGACGGGATCCCTTTATCGTGACCGATTTTACCAGGACCCGTTTCTTCGGTTCTGGCGAGCACTGGTCGCCGACGGGGCTGATCTGGTGCTTCACCCGGAGGAGGATCTCTATGGCCCTGGGCCAGGCACGGGACCGGATTCGTGCAGCTATTATCATACCGGCCATATGCGTGACGTGATCCTGTCGCGAGCGCGCAAGATGCGTGATGCCGGGCTTGCGCTTTCGGCGTACCGGGGCGGCTATCATGGCTTCACAACCGACATAGGTAGCCTCCTCAAGGAAGCCGGAATCGGCATCGAGCTGTCGTGCGCTCCGGGGATCGTCTGGCCGGAAAAGGCTGCAGCCTGGGGAGATGCACCACTTTCCGCCTATTATATGTCGAGCGTCCGGCAGTCCGACGTCGCGGGCGATGATGAGGTCGATCCGCTCTTCGAGATTCCCTGGGCGTGGGACGCAGTGGCGCCCGGCCTGTCTCGTCGGTTTGTGGTTGGCGAGAACTACATGATCAACGAGTTCTCCAATCTCGAAGCCATGAAGCGTGTCTGGGATTCGGTCGTGCGCCGCGCGGCGGAGCGTGGTGAGCAGCAGACCGTGTCGATGGTCTGTCATACGTACACGATGGGATTGCCCGAGTTCGAAGGGCGTCTGACTTCGATCCTCGACTATGTGCGCTCGAATGGCGGCGAGATCGTTTCTCCAACCCGCGCCAAAGCGATTTACGACGAACGTGCGTTTGGGAAGAAGCCAGAAAGGTCGGCTTCATAGGCCGAAATACCTCCCGCGAGCGACGATCGGGAGGCATAGGAAATCACAAATAACAATGGGAGAACAACATGCGTAACGAGTTCTTTACGAGCATTGCTTTGGCAGGCCTCGCTATTCTTCCCGGAGTGTCGGTTGCGGGCGAGATACCGCAATCGATCCGCGATGCCGGCAAGCTGACGCTTGCTATCAACGCGACATTTCCTCCGATGGAATATGTCGACCCGGAAACCAACACCTTCAAAGGACTGGATATCGACCTGGTCGACGCGGTCGCCGAGCGGCTCAAGCTGAAGGTGGAGCGCACCGACGGGCTGTTCAACCAGCTCATTCCCGCTCTTACCACCGGGCGAACCGATTTCATCCTCTCGGGCATGATCGACAATGAAGAGCGACGCGAGTCGATGGACTTCGTGAACTACATGAAGGCCGGCGCCCAGTTCTACGTCCTGACCGACAGCGAGTACAAGGAACCAATCGAGCTGTGCGGCAAGGCTGTCGGCACGATTCGCTCCGCAAGCTACCTTGGGATTCTCGAGCGTTGGAGCGCCGACAATTGTGTTGCGGCGGGTCTTGCCCCGATTGAGATCATCGGATCGGAGAGCTCCCCGGACGTTCGCCTGCAGCTTCGCCAGGGACGCGTCGTGGCAGGCGTCCAGGGGGGTGAAAGCATCCCCTTCACCAGCAAGCAGGAAGGTGGCGCCTATCGATTGATCGGCGATCCACTGATCACGGCCTATTACGGCGCGGCTTTCCGCAAGGAAGACTCTGCCTTCCGAGACGCGATCGCCGACGTGATTGAAGAGCTGATGGCGGACGGAACCTACAAGGCGATCTTTGAAAAGTGGGAACTTACATCACACGCGCTGCCGCACGTGATGATCAACAGTGAGCCACGTAAGTGATGAATTCGCCGCAGCGCGCTTTCGGCAATCAGGTCCCGGCGATGCCGGGACCTTTCGACAAAATCTCCGACTATCATATCGTCGCGCGCCCTCAGTTCGGGCGTTGGGTTTCCGGTACGCTGATCATCGTCATCCTGGGGATGATCGGCTACGCCTTCGCGAACGGAAAAATCGAGTGGGAGTACTTCTGGCGGTTTATGACCGTTCCAACCATCCTGGCGGGCGTGGCCAATACCGTTCTCCTCGCGATTCTCGCCATGATTGTCGGTGTCGTGCTCGGCACGATCTTCGCGATCATGCGCAGTTCCGACAATCCCATCATGCGATCTGTTGCCTTCGGCTATATCTGGCTGTTCCGGGGAACGCCCGTCCTGCTGCAGCTAATGCTCTGGTACAATTTGGCGCTCGTGTTCCCGACGGTCGGCATACCAGGCATATGGTCGATGCGCATGATCGATCTGATGAGCCCGTTCTGGGCCGCGCTTCTGGGCCTCGGTCTCAATCAGGGTGCCTATACCGCAGAGGTGATACGCGCGGGCATGCTCTCCGTTGATGCGGGGCAGTATGAAGCTGCCAAGACGATCGGGATGACGCGGCTGAAGGCCTTGCGTCGCATCGTTCTGCCGCAAGCCATGCGCGTGGTCATTCCGCCGCTCGGCAACGAATTCATTCTCCTCGTTAAGACAACGTCGCTGGCGAGCGTCATCCAGTTCTCCGAGGTTATGTACAACGCCGGAACGATTTACTACGCAAACGCACGCGTCGTGGAACTGCTGTTTGTTGCCGGTGCCTGGTATCTGATCCTGGTGTCCATCCTGACTTTGTTCCAGATCCCGCTAGAGCGGCATTTTGCAAAGGGGAGCTCGCCCAGATGACTGTCGCTGATTCAGCGCCCACGACGTCTGATAACGTGCAGCCTCTTCTGCGCATCTGCAACGTCACCAAAAAATTCCAGGACTATGTCGCGCTGGACAATGTTTCGCTCACGGTTTCCAAGGGGGAGGTGGTCTGCCTTATCGGGGGGTCGGGTTCGGGAAAGACGACGCTGCTGCGATGCATCAACCGACTGCACGACATCAATGACGGTACGATCTGGCTAGAAGGCGAGCTGGTCGGATATCGTCAGGACGGTCAGAAACTTTATCCTTTGACAGAGAAGGAGACGGTTCGGCAACGCCTCAAGACCGGCATGGTGTTCCAGCGCTTCAACCTTTTCCCGCATATGACGGCACTGCAGAACATTACTGAAGGCCCCGTGCAAGTGTTGAAGACGCCACGCCGGGACGCGGAAGCGACCGCGATGAAATTGCTCGAGCGTGTTGGTCTTGCCGCCAAGGCCGCGAGCTATCCGAGCCAACTGTCCGGTGGCCAGCAGCAGCGCGTCGCCATTGCGCGCGCGTTGGCAATGAACCCGAAGATCATGCTGTTTGACGAGCCCACATCGGCTCTTGATCCGGAATTGGTGGGAGAAGTTTTGGCGGTCATGCGCGAACTTGCCCATTCCGGCATGACGATGGTAGTGGTGACACACGAACTCGGCTTCGCCAGGGAAGTCGCCGATCGTGTCGTATTCATGGATCGAGGCGTCATTGTAGAGCAGGGTGATGCTGCGGACGTTCTTGTAGCGCCTCGCGAAGCGCGCACCCAGGCCTTCATTTCCGCTGTCATCGGTTAACGCTCGCCCTGCACACAACAGGCCCAATCGGCTCCGGTCGGGGCGTGCGCTGGTCGGGCAGGGAGCATTGCCGGTCCGCGAGCTTGTGCGGTGCGTCGCCCGCGATGTCCAAGCCGTTCATCGTGACGTGACGACGCTCGTCAACGCAGGCTCATCGATCGGACATTGCAACCACTTCGACCACGATGGGGCCCCGTTGCGTGGCCGCTGGCGTGGCTCTGATGTTGGCAAATCGCAGAATCAGAAGCTGCAGGCCGTTGGCGATGGACCTTGAGCAAAGACAACGGTGCGCCGGAAGCCGACGCTTAGCTCCGACATATTGAATGTCTAGATAGGGCCGAAAACGGACCAGCAGCTTCGATCCACAGGATGCGGAAGCAGGGAAGCGTGAGCAATGTCCATCAGCTATTGATGGACACTTGTCCGACCTGAGCGGTGCTGTGGCTATGAAACGCCGCTTGTTCCGAGCTGATAGGTCATTGTCCTCACCACATCCTGCGCGGGGCGCTTCTCACCCGCGAGCACCTCGAAATCGAGGTGGTTCTCAGGGGGAACCACTGGACAGGTGACGAAGTTCGTGAACGCGCATGGCAGCGCAACCGCGTAATTGAAGTCGATCCAGTCGATGCGGGTGTTTGTATCATCCGTGAACTGCAGCTCGATGACACGGCCGGCACCATAGGTGATGGGGCCGCTGGTCTTATCGCGAATATGCGCCACGGGCTGCACGCCTGTCGCCGTGTCTTTGCCGATCAGCACGAGGCTATAACTCTTGCCTATGTGCTCGAAAGTGAATGCGCCTATGCGCGGCGTCGATTCACGCACGCCCGCTTCCACGGTTTCGGCCTCGAAGTCGGTGAGCTCACTCGGCATATAGACGCCGGGGAGGCGCCACGCGGGGTCATAATCGAAAGCGGTGACACCGGCATTCTCCGGGCGGGTCGCCTCGCGCGGGTCGCGCACGCGCACGCCATAAAGCGATTGGCCGTCATGCTTGCTGCGCAGGATCGTCTCGACCTCGTTCACGCCAAAGTAGACCGGCACACTGTTGCCGTGGCCATAGGTCTGGTTTCGGCCCGGGATGATTTCGACGGGCGCCGTGGGATACTCGCCGTTCACCGAAAGGTTCGGTCCCGAGGCAGGCGGGGTGAACATGATCCGGCCCTCTTCAACGGACCAGGTACCGGGAAGCAGATCGAAACTGACGCCCTTGTCGTCCGCTTCCAGCCAGTACTGGGCAACCAGTGAAGTCCAGCCATACGGGCGGAACATCTTGGCGACATGAGCATAGCGCCATTCACGCCACTGGCCTTCCAAATGTTCTCTTGTGGGCATGTTGGTCTCCCTTCCGAAGGATTCAGGTGTCTGCTTGCGCATGAGAGTTCTGGTCGCTTTGAATGGCGGAGCCGGTAACCTCGTCGAGGAAGGCAAGTACGCCGCCCCAGGAGCCCTCATCGGCTTTGGCATTGCCAGAGGGCGTGCCGCCATTGGTGTAGGGTACCTTCGAGACCGGGTGCTCGCGGCTCAGCTGCGTCGACGGTACGATTGGCAGGTTGATCGCGTGGCCGGCATTGTCGAAATCGAGATGACGGACCAAGTGAGGGTGGTCGTGGCGGCGGAGCGTCGAGACCACCATGCGGGAATAGAGACTGGATGGCCATGCACGATCGTCGCGGCCCGAGATCAGCAGCACCGGTCCAGCGATGTTCTCGACCGGAATGCGCGCCCGCGCCGCCAGCGTGGTATCTTTCAGCCCCTCGAAGAAGACCGAATGGTGCCGGCTGGGCGGTGCGTCGCCGGCCCAGGGATGCCAATGCACAGCGCTGTTGTCTTGCCACAAATGCGGCAGGGAAATGCCGCCTCTGGTCCAGGTCGCGCCTTGCCAGCCGCCACGCGCCGGATCGCCGGCGCCCTGGGCGCCATGGACCATGGCCCCCGGCACAAAGGCGATCACGGCGGAGACCAGATCCGGGAAGGTAGCGCCAAGGAGGAGAGCGAGCTCGCCGCCGCGCGACTGACCGCTGACCGCAACGAAGCCGTTTTTTGGCTGGAGCTCCCGGCGCGCCCAGCGCAGGCCGGTCTCAAGATACTCGAGCGGGGTTTCGGTGATGAAGGGCGACAGGCCCGGTGCCTTGAAATAGCCGAGCGCAAAGGCCTGATATCCGCGCGAAGCAAGGAGGGCTCCGCGCGGTTCGTTGATGCCGCCGCCGGAGCCGTTGAGCACCACCACGACCGGGTGAGGGCCTTGCCCCGCCGGCGTGAACAGCGTACCCACTAGACCGTCCTCGCGGATCTCTCGCCGCTTCACACCGGCTGCAGCGAAGCGCTGGTAGAGTTCGGCCTCGGCCTGGATGCCACAAGCGGTTTCAGCTGTCAGCGTCGTCTGAAGAGGCTCCATGACGTTGTCCGTAAAGAGCTCTTGACTCGTGCTGTCGACCGGTTGCTGACCCCAAATCAGGCCCATTGCCGAGACTTCCGCATAATCGCCGCCGACGGGGGCGTCACGGGTCAGATCAACCACGCCATGCGCGTCGGCCACGAAGGTCGCCTGGCTCATCCAGATCACGCCACGCGCTCGCTGGGTGCGGGCGGAGATGGCGACGATTTCGTCGGGAGACAGCCCGGAAAGGACCATTCGGCGCGGCTCGTCTATCAGGCCGTCGATAGGATCGATCGAAAAGACAGGGCTGGAAACAGGCTTGGTCGTCATCTAGGTCACCATCTTTGCAGGCGGGTCGGTCAGCGTGGCCCTGTGTCACGACTGCCGGGTGGAGTCCCAGCTATGGAGGTCGCTGGCGTTTTGGCCGGAGCCATGCCGGTCCGCTGAAGCGAATGCGACATCATCGGCCTGTCTGGCTGGTCATGCGAGCGAGATAAGCGTCGAAACGCTGCGCAAAAACACCGTCCAGCACGGCTTCGGGCGGCACATTGCCGCCCCGCGGCCAGTGACCGCCGGCATCCATCCAGTCGCTCTTCAATCCGGCAAGCTTGGCTTGCCAGTCGACGCGTTCTTCGGCTCTGGCTGGATCGATGGCGAGGATGAACACGCCCCGGGCTTGCGGATTTCCCCGGCCCCCGCCGGCGACACCGGCCATGAGCTCGACCACGAGCCCGAGCAGCGAACCGATCTGGCCTCCGCGCGGCAGTAACGCCGCGACGTCTGCGGCGATTCTGGTCGGCAGTCCTTCGTCGTCCAGGGCGATCCCATCCGGCAATGGCGTGTCGGAAACACGAGCGTTGCGAATATCGGCCATGGTGGCTGTGCTGCTGGCGACGTCGATGACGACGCGATCGGTGCCCTGGCCCATGGCGAGGGCGAACGGGTTGGTACCGATCACCGGGCGGGTGCCGCCATGCGCCGCGACAAAAGGCGGGCCCTCGGCACCAGCGATTCCGACGAGGCTGGCATCGGCGAGATGGCGAACGAAGGGGGCGAGCCGACCGAAGCCCCTCACGCCGCGCAGGAAGACGGCGGCGATGCCGAATTGTCGGGCGGCCTCGGTCAGATCGAGCGTGGCGCCGGCGACCGCGAGCGGTGCAAAGCAGGAGGCGCAATCCAGCCAGCTTATGGCTTGCCGGCATTCGTTCGTCGGCACGGGGCCAGCATCGACCGTCCATTCATCGAGCATGGTTATGCCAAAGCGTGACAGGCCGAGCGCATCGGCCTCGATCAAAGCCGAAGCCGCGAGTTTCGCTGCCGGGCCGCCGCCCAGTGCCGCAGCCAACCGGCCTATCGCATCAGAGATCGCGATCATTCACCTGCACGCCGCGCTTCGTTGCCATTGTGGATCTCGCTTTCAGACAGGTAGCCCAACGTCATCAGACGCTCGATCAGGAACTCCCGGCTGCTCTTGATATGGGCTGCCTCGATTGCAGCGGCCTGCTCCCCATCGCCGGCTTCGATTGCATCGACGAGTGCCGTGTGCTCGTCGGAATGCTCCCCTGTTTTCACCGAGAAATCGATCGCGAAACGCAGGAGGCGTTCGAGCTCGTCGAACAGGCTTTCCGAGAGAGCGACGACGCGCTTGTTGCGGCTGCAGCGGGCGATGGCGATGTGAAAGCGGCGCGCAACCTGTTGCATAGTGCCGACATCGAGCGGAGCGGCGTACTCCGAGACAATCTCACGCAGCGCGGCAACATCGGCCGCCGTCGCGTAGCGTGCCGCCTGCCGCGCCGCATGCGGTCCGATCGCCGCGCGCAGATCGAGGATTTCGTGCACGGCCTGGAAGGTGATGGCGGTGACGCGATAGCCGCTGCGCGGAAGAATCGTAACCAGCCCGTCGGCGGCGAGCTTCTGCATGGCATCGCGCACCGGCGTCTTCGAAACCTCGTATTGACGGGCAATGGAGGCTGCGTCGATCGTCGTCCCCGGCGCGATCTCGCACCGCATGATCTCCTGGCGGAGCGCCAGGTAGATGCGCTCCGAAACAGATGCATGGGTGTTAGCTGGGCTGGCATCCACGGTCATGAGCTGGTCCTCAGCTCCTCAATGCTTCGCCCAGGGCACGAAACGCCGCTCCAGCGCTTCAAGCGCGAGGATGGTGAGATAGCCCATAACCGAAATCACCACGATGCCGACGAACATCCGCGACACGGCGAATGTCTGCCACGATGCCCAGATGAAAAAGCCGACGCCGCTGCGGGCACCGAGAAACTCCGCCGCCGCGATGATGATGTAGGATGATCCGGCCGCGAGTTTCAGCCCGGTGAAGATGCTCGGCAGCGCCGATGGCAGCGCGATACGGCGGAAGGTCTGGAACCTCGTCGCTCCCGCGTTGCGCGCGACGTCGAGATAGATCCGCGGGATCTGCATCACGCCGCCAAGCGTGTTGTAGAACATGAGGAAAAATACGCCGATTGCGATGACCACGAACTTCGACGCATCGCCGACGCCGAAGATCAGCAGGATAAGCGGCAGGATGGCGATCTTCGGCACCGGATAGAGCGCGGCGAAGATCGGCCCCAGGACACGCCTTGCAGGCGCGGAGAGACCGAGGACGAGGCCAAGTAGCACCCCGGGTATCGCGCCTATGGCATAGCCGACCCATACGCGGCGCAAAGTCGCCCCGATGTGCTCGAAAAGCTCCAGGCTGACGATCATCTGCCAGGCGGTACCCGCGATGGCGCTCGGCGGCGGGAAGAAACGGCGGTCGATCAGCGCGGCCTGTGCCGCCACTTCCCAGATCAGGAGGAGCAGAAGCGGACTGAAGTAGGAAAGGGTGCGATAGATGTTGTCGCGGCGCGCGGGCGCCTTCAGGCGCTCGATCTCTTCCGGCGAGAGAGCAGGATGGGCAATCGTCATCTCAACGCTCCGGTGACGCGGCCAGCAGCCGCCAGACCTCGTAGGTAAGGTCCCAGAACCGCTTGTCGCGGCGCATTTCCACCACGTCGCGGGGACGCTCGAAGGGAACCGCCAGATCGGCGACGATGGTGCCGGGACGCGGCGACATGACCAGCACCCGGTCTGCCAGCGTCAGTGCTTCGTCTACGCTGTGCGTGATGAAGACGACGGTCTTGCCGGTACGCTCCCAGATGCCGAGCAGTTCCTGCTGCAGCGTGAGGCGCGTCTGCTCGTCGAGCGCGCCGAAGGGCTCATCCATCAGAAGGACGTCGCGGTCGTCGACCAGCGCACGTGCCACCGAGACGCGCTGCTTCATGCCGCCTGAAAGCTGATGCGGACGCGCGTCGGCGAATTCGGTCAGGCCCGTCAGCGCCAGCAACTCGCCGACGCGCTCGCGCTGCTTCTGCTTGGGTACGCCCTTGAGACTGAGCGGAAAGGCGACGTTCTGCGCCACTGTCAGCCAGGGAAGCACGGACGCTTCTTGGAACACCATCGCCGGCGGCGCCGTGCTGTCGATGCGCACCTCCCCGCTCAGCAGCTGCTCCAGGCCCGCAAGGATCCGCAGCACTGTCGTCTTGCCGCAGCCGCTGGGGCCCACGATGCAGACGAACTCGCCGCGCCTGACCGTGAAGTTCACATCGGTCGTCGCGAGCGTGATGCGATCGCCGGAAACGTCGTAGAACGCCTTGACGAGATTACGCACCTCGATCACGGAGGCGGCATCGGCTGGAACCGAGCTCCGGCCGATCTGTGAGGCGGCCACGTTCATTGCTTTGCGAGGAGGGCGTTTGCCTTCTCCAGGAGATCGGTCCGATAGACGGAGTCGATGTCGATCGAACCGTCATATTCGAGCGCGCCGCGCGCGCGGAAGAACTCCTCCTGCTCGCGAACCGAGGCTAGGTCGATGGAACCGTCTTCCGAGCGAACGGTGTAGGCTATGCCCTTGAGCGTCTCCTTTTCGGTACCCGTGTACTTGGAAACGATCTGCAGGATGTTGTCGTCCTGCCAGCCGCCATTGTCGAGCTGGCGCGCGGCCTTCAGAAAGGCGGCCAGGAAGTTGACGACGGCGCCCTCATTCTGCTTCGCGAACTCGTTGTTGAAGGCGATGAAGCCCAGTTCGGTGCCGAAGGTGTGGTCTTCCACGAGCCGGCGCCCGAGACCTTCCTTCTCGAGCTGCAACGCGAAAGGCTCGATGCTCCAGCCTGCTTCGAGCCCGCCATTGGCGAAGGCAGCCGCGGTCGCCGGCGGCGGCAGGTAGACCGCCTCGACGTCGTCGACGGTCAGCCCACCCTTCTCCAGGGCCTTGGCAACCGAGTACAGGCCGAATCCGCCCGGTCCCGGAATGCCGACGCGCTTGCCCTTGAGGTCCTTGACCTCGCGGATGCCGGCCTGCCAAGCCTGCTCCGATACCATGAAAGGCGATGGCGACGGTACGGTGTCGGGCATCTTGGCCAGCGTGCCGACGATCGTCACGGTCGCTCCACTGTTGATGGAGTTGAACAGCCCCGCGCCCCAGGTTGCCGCACCCGACACGATATTGCCGGAGGCCAGCATCTGGATAGTTTCCGCGGTGCCGCCTTTCGGCGAAAGCGTCACGTCCAGGCCGAATTCGTCGAAGTAACCCAACTCTTCCGCAACGAAGAACGGCGCATAGTCCGCGAAGGGCGAATAGAGGAACTCGATCTTCGACTTTTCTTGTGCCCAACTCGGCAGAGCGAATGAGGGTGCCAAAGCGGCGGCAGCCGCGGCAGCCATGAGATCACGACGATTGATTGAAGACATGCGCGACACTCCTCCTGCGCCATGCGGCTTTCCGGGCCGGCACCTGACGGTCTCGTCACTCCCGTGAAGCGAAGACTGCGCCGCGGGTGAGCCGACCATCTAACCTGAAATGACTACTTACAGCTGATGTATCAGCAGCGCAATCTGATATTTCCATCGGATCGACTAATGCGCGGCACGCGGTCGGAGCTCTGTGAGGCGGTACGAAGGATGCGCGACCACTGCCCATTGATGCGCGAGAAGACCCGGCCTCGTAATTCTGGCGACAAATCTTCCGCATTCTCGGCTGGGATTCGATGCTACTGGCCGGAGCACCGGCCAACACAAAAATCTGTAACTTCCGCTACGGAGGCGATGAAACACTTGATCGCCGCTACGAATCGCCTGACATTTCGAGCGGGCCGTGCAGCCTGCCGCTCGCTCCTCTTGGAATGGTGAATGCACAATCGTCATGGTTTGACCCCGGTGGGCGGCCGTCAGCAACGCGAGCACTGACACTGATTTCGCCCCAGAAAGGGATTGAACCATGGGTACTCTTGCTCGTTCGAAATCTATGGCCAAAGCCTTGCGGAAGGCTTTGGACGAACAGCAGATAGAATTGTCACACAGCGCCTGCCTCGAGATCGTCGCTCGCCAGCTTGGCTTTTCTGATTGGAATGTTCTGAAGGCGGCATGCGACGAAGAGATGTCGCTGACGTTGACGATTTTTGTCGAGCATGGCCGCCAGCAGGAAGCCGCATTGTTTTTCGAGGCGGCATTGGGCGCTGTGCAGACACAGGCCCATCATCTTCGAGATGGTGAATTGATGGCCCTGGACATGCGGATCGGTGATCGGACGATCTCCATTTGCGGCTCGAATCCTCACCGCGAAGCCGAGCCATCACGCGGCGGTCCCTTCTTTCTGAAAGAGAAAGGTTCAGGGAGCACGATTTTTCGGCTGGATGTGCGGGATGCAGCGGTCGTGTTAAAGAGGGCTGTTGCTGCCGGAGCCACCATTCGCAATGCGCCCGAGCTTGCCGATAACGGCCATCGGGTTGCAGCATTCTTCGATCCGTTCGGGCACATTTGGGGCTTGCACGAAAAGAGCGCCGCAATGAATCGACAAGCTGCATAAGACCGGTCGACGTTTGTCGCATTCGGCCGCAAACTCCGTATTTTGCGGCCGACTGCTGCGATTTAAAAAGGCAGCCAATCTGTCCGTCAGGATTTCCGCGACCGAGAGGATACCTTGTCGTCTCCTCCAAAGTCTCGGTCTCTATGTCCATCATTCTCAGCTATGCGCAATCCAGTCCAATATCGAGGATGGGGGCGCTGTGGGTGAGCCAGCCGATCGAGATGAGGTCGACGCCGGTCGACGCGATAGCAGGCGCGGTTTCCGGCGTCACGCGACCCGAGGCTTCCGTCATCGCGCGCCCTCCCACCATCGCCACCGCCTGAGCGAGTTGGTCAAGTGACATGTTGTCCAGGAGCACCGCATCGACCCCAGCTGCGAGCGCGATGTCCAACTGATCGAGCGTGTCGACCTCCACCTCGATCCTGACCATATGGCCTACGCTGTCCCGCGCGCGCTCGATGGCGGTGCGAATGTCGCCGGCAATCGCGATATGATTGTCCTTGATGAGCACGGCATCATCGAGCCCGAAGCGATGATTGCCGCCGCCACCGGCACGTACAGCATATTTCTCCAGCGCGCGCAGGCCGGGCGTCGTCTTTCGCGTGCATACGATCCTTGCCTTGTGACCGTGGATGGCTTCGACGACCTGCGCCGTGGTGGTGGCGATACCGCTGAGATGGCAAAGAAAATTAAGCGCCGTTCGCTCGGCCGTGAGCAAGGCGCGGGCGGGCCCGCGAACCGTCGCGATAATCTCGCCAGGGGAAACCCCGCTGCCGTCCGGACGAGCCACGGTGATCACCGTGGCCGGATCGATGATCCGGAACGCAAGCGCGGCGATATCGAGGCCGGCGACCACACCGGCCTGTCGCGCCGCAAGCATCATCGTTGCGCTGGCATCAACCGGAACGATTGCGTTGGTGGTCAGGTCGCCGGCACGGCCGAGATCCTCCAGCAACGCGGTGCGCACGAGCGGCTCGAACATGATTGGCGGCAATGGCGTTGAAGTCATGATCAGGCACTCCTGGCAAGCGGCTGCACCACGTCGGCGAGCTCCTCCGACGTTTCGATCGTCTCGTCGAGCGTCAGTCGTGACGAGCAGGGCTGTGCGTTGCGTCCTGTGAAATCGGATCGGAAATGCGCGCCGCGGCTTTCCTCCCGACGAAGTGCTGCGACCGCGATCATCAGAGCGACCGCCGCCGGGTCGGCGGTTGCCTCGCAGCCGACAGCGAGCGGCAGCAAGGCCGTTGCGGCTTCGCGCAACGTTTCGTCGTCGCGCACGATGCCGAGAGCATGTGAGAAGATCGGGCGGATAGATGCAGGGTCCGGCCGCGGCGGGATTATCGTTGGAGGAAGGCATCGGCGCACTCCGGCAGGGATGGCCCCAACGCTTTGGGCCGTCGAGGCGGCCGAAACCACGGCTTCGATAAGGGAGTTGCTTGCGAGCCGGTTAGCGCCATGCAGCCCGGTGCAGGCGACCTCGCCGCAGGCCCATAAGCCGCCGACCGAGCTGCGGCTCTCCGCGTCCACGGCCACGCCGCCCATATGATAGTGGGCTGCTGGGCGTATCGGGATCGGCTCGACCGTGGGGTCTATTCCGGCTACGTGACAAAGATGTGCGATCGCCGGAAAACGTTGCGCGAATCTCGATCCGAGGCATTGCCGTGCATCGAGGAACACGCGATGTCCGGCGAGTAGCTGATGCCAGACTGCTCGCGCCACGACGTCACGCGGCGCGAGTTCGCGACCGGGGGTTCCGGCGAGGAAACGTTGTCCGCGCTCATCGACGAGCACGGCGCCTTCGCCGCGCACCGCTTCGCTCACGAGCGCCATCGGGCGATGCGGTCCATCCAGCGCCGTGGGGTGAAATTGCACGAATTCGAGATCGGCGAGCTCTGCGCCGGCGCGTGCGGCGAGCGCCAGTCCCTGGCCCCAGGAGCCGAGCGGGTTCGTGGTGTCGTGGAACAGGCCGCCGATGCCGCCGGTCGCGAGCACCACGCGGTGGCTCGCCAGGGCAAACAGGCTTGAGCCGCTGGCAGCAAGCACGCCCGCGATCGCGCCGCCTTCCATTATGAGGCGCCGAGCTTCTATCCCTTCCAGAACTGTGATCGAAGGCGTTCGGCGCACCGCTTCGGCAAGCGCGCGGGCCAGTTCGCGGCCGGTGGCGTCGCCTGCGGCGTGCACGATGCGTCGGCGCGAATGAGCGGCCTCGAGTCCGAGCCGCGGCGCTCCGTCGGGCTCACGGTCGAACCTGACGCCCAGACGTTCGAGGCCATCGATTGCTCGAGGTGCTGCCTCGACGATGCGCCTGGCGGCTGCCTCGTCGCAAAGCCCGTCACCGGCCGCCAATGTGTCTGCAAGATGCAGGTCGGGGCAATCGTCGGCGCCGAGGCTCGCCGCAAGTCCGCCCTGCGCCAGCACGGTCGAGCTGTCGCCGCCCAGCGGCGTTTTGGTCAGGAGTACCGTCGGTTCCGGGGCAAGATAAAGTGCCGTCATCAGGCCGGCAACGCCGCCGCCAACGATGACAGGGCGCCCGCCGAGATCGTGCAGGTCGAGGCTCATACAGCAAGCATCCGCTCGACCGCATGGCGGGCGCGGGCCTCGACCTTCGGATTGATGCTGACCGCGTGCCGATTGTGTTCCAGCGCAGCACGGATGTTGACGAGCGTGATGCGCTTCATGTGCGGGCAGAGATTGCAGGGGCGGATGAAGTCGACTTCTGGATGGTCGACGGCGACATTGTCGCTCATCGAACATTCGGTCATCAGCACGACGCGTGCCGGCCTGTGCTGCCCGACATAGTCGGACATCGCGGCCGTCGAGCCGGCGAAATCGGCCTCGGCGACAACCTCGGGCGGGCACTCGGGATGGGCGAGCACCGTGACACCCGGATGCGCCTCGCGAAGCTCACGGATATCGGCCGCCGTAAAACGCTCGTGGACCTCGCAATGTCCTTTCCAGGTGATGATTTCGACGTCTGTCTGCGTAGCGACGTTTTTCGCCAGATATTCATCCGGCAGCATGATGACCCGCGGCGCGCCGAGCGATCGCACCACAGCCAATGCATTCCCAGAAGTGCAGCAGATGTCGGATTCTGCCTTCACCGCGGCCGACGTGTTGACATAGGTCACGATCGGCACGCCGGGATAGCGCTGCCGCATCAGCCGCACATCTCCGGCAGAGATCGAGTCGGCCAGCGAACAGCCGGCATCGAGATCAGGGATCAGCACGGTCTTGTCCGGATTGAGGAGCTTGGCCGTCTCAGCCATGAAGTGAACGCCGGCGAGGACGATGATATCGGCCTCGACCTTTATGGCGTTGCGGGCGAGCGACAAGCTGTCGCCGACGATGTCGGCCACGCAATGGAAGATCTCGGGCGTCTGGTAGTTGTGCGCCAGGATGATGGCGTTGCGCTCGCGTTTGAGAGCGAGGATGGCGTCGATATCTTCGGAGAAGGCCGGCCATTCGACCGGAGGGATCACCCGCCGGACGCGATCATAAAGCGATGCAGCGGAAGACGGCGCAGTCTGCATGGTTTATGCTCCGTTAGAGTATAACCAGCATATGCTTATTCTGAGTATAACTAATGTCAAGCCCGAACGAGCGGTAATTTCGTCCCTGCGGCCGCGCGTTCGTCGAGAACGGCGTGGCGGAAGCGGAACAGCTTTGCGGGCCGGCCGCCGGTATCGCCGGTGGTCTCACCGGTCTCCTCGACAAGGTCTTGCTGCTCGATGAGGCGCCGGAAGTTCTGCTTGTGGACCAGCCTTCCCGCGAGCGCCTCGACCGTGCGCTGCAATTGCAGAAGCGTGAAAACCGGTGGCATCAGCTCGAACACGACCGGTCGGTATTTGATCTTGGAACGCAGCCGGGCAATCCCCGTCGCCAGGATGCGGCGGTGGTCGGCGATCATGGCCGTTCCGGGCACCTGTGAGGATGAGTTGGTATCGCGTCCGCGCGCCGCCTCCTCGATCAGGGCGGCTTCATACAGAAGCTCATAGCGCTGCAGCGTGAGCTCCTCGTTCCAGTCGCGGCCGTCCAGGCCGAAGGCAATCGCTGCGCGCTGCCGACGTTCGCGTCGCGTCGCCTGTGCGTCGGCCTCGTCCGCCCAAGCCAGCAGGCGTGGCTCAAGAATATCGGACGTCACAAGGGGATTGCCTGCGCGTCGGTCCTCCCAGGGAAAGTAATCATACCAGCTCCGCCAGCGACGCCTGGACGGATTTGCATGCTCTTCGCGGGTGAGTGCCAGGTAGCTGATCGAGATCACGCGCTGTTCGCGCTCGTCGCCGATCCTGTCGCGGTCGGCGAAAGTGTAGAGCTGCTCGATATAGCCGAGCGGATGGCCGGTTTGATGTTCCACCCATGCCCGCAGGCCTGACTGCAGCGAACGGTGGCCGTGTTCGAACGGGCCCGAAGGGAGTGCATCGGTCTGCCCGACGGTGAGAACACTCGGGCCTTGATCCCTCACGGCAACGACCACCGCGATAAGATCCACGTTTACTTCATGGACCTTCCCCGCTGCTCTTGCTTTCCTGCTTCCTGTCACCTGATCCCGCATATTTTGAAAGCTTTCGGCCAACTCGCCGATGATCGCTAGAACGTCGCCTTTGCCTGCCAGCACGTCAACGTCTATCGCATGCGGCAATTAATTCTTCGCAACTGCACAAAATTGTGCCAAACGGCTTCTACCCGAGGGACCGAGGGAGGAAAGTGCCATGAGCGCGACCGGCGAAACGAAAGCCATCACGCCACCGGACGTCGCCGCGCGGAAGGGCGGTGCGCCACTGGTGTGCCTCACCGCCTACACGACGCCGATCGCGAAAATCGTCGACCGGCATTGCGACGTGGTGCTTGTCGGCGACAGTGTCGGTATGGTGCTTCACGGTTTGCCTTCGACGCTTGGCGTCACTCTCGACATGATGATCATGCACGGACAAGCGGTGCGTCGCGGCCTGGAGCGCGCTCTGATGGTCGTCGACATGCCGTTCGGCTCGTATGAGGAGGGACCGGCGCAGGCCTTCCGCAATGCGGCGCGACTGATGGCCGAGACGGGCTGTGCGGCGGTCAAGCTGGAAGGCGGCGAGGGCATGGCCCCGACCATAGAGTTTCTCACCGCTCGTGGCGTGCCCGTCATGGCTCATATCGGCCTGACACCCCAGGCAGTGAACACGTTCGGCGGCTACCGTGTACAGGGACGTGGCGAAGGAGCGGAACGGATCAGGCGCGACGCGGCCGCGGTTTCGGCGGCTGGCGCCTTCTCGGTGGTGCTCGAAAAAGTGCCGGAAGAGCTTGCCAGGCAAATCACCAGCGAGATCGCGATACCGACAATCGGGATTGGCGCATCGCCTGCCTGCGACGGTCAGATCCTGGTGGCGGACGACATGCTTGGGGTGTTCACCGCCTTCAAGCCGAAATTCGTGAAACGCTACGCCGATCTTGGCGATGCCGCCGAGGCGGCGATCGCAGCCTACGCAGACGAGGTCCGAGAGCGGCGTTTCCCCGCCGCGGAGCACGTCTTCGGCGATGCGCCTAAAACCGGAGAAAGGGCATGAGCGTACCGATTGTCAGAACCGTTGCCGAGCTTCGGGCAAATGTTGCCGATTGGCGCCGGGAGGGCTCGCGGATCGCGGTGATACCCACCATGGGCGCATTGCATGAGGGGCATCTGAGCCTCGTTCGTGCGGCGCTGGAAAAGGCGGATCGGGTGATCGTTACGCTGTTCGTCAATCCGAAGCAGTTCAACAACGCCGGCGATCTTGCCGCCTATCCGCGTACGGAAGAGGCCGATGCGGGCAAGCTTGCGCCGCTCGGCGCACATTTGCTCTACGCGCCTGATGTCCATGAGATGTACCCGAATGGTTTTGCCACCACCGTAACGGTGAGCGGCGTCAGCGACGGGCTCTGCGGGGCCTTCCGCCGCGGCCATTTCGACGGGGTTGCGACGGTCGTTGCGAAACTGCTTTTGCAGACAGGCGCGGATCTCGCCTTCTTCGGCGAGAAGGATTTCCAGCAGTTGCATATCGTGCGGCGCATGGCGAAGGATCTTGATATTCCCATCGATATTGTCCCCTGTCCAACCGTGCGCGAGCTCGACGGCTTGGCCCTGTCATCACGCAACGTGCGGCTCTCGCCCAGGGAACGTGAGGTGGCCCCAAAGCTTGCCTCCGCCCTGTTCAATGCGGCGGAGAGGATCGCCGGAGGCGTGCCTGTCGACGAGGTGCTGGCGGGGGCCTGGTCGGCCATTATCGAGGCCGGCTATTCGCGAGTGGAGTATCTCGAGATGCGAGCGGACGAGGATCTGGCGCCGATGCACGAACTCGACCGCCCCGCGCGCCTTCTGGTGGCCGCCTGGCTGGGGGAGACACGCCTGATCGACAATGTCAAAGTTCTGTCGAGGACCAGCATCGACAATGCGCCGGGAGAGCGGACCAAGTTGAGTGTGACCGATGCCACGATCTGACCATGGAGCAAGATCGGGCTAGGCGATCGGCAACCCGCAATCGATGCTTCCAGGAGGCGAGCGGCTGGACCTTGGGGGGCTTATCCCGGAGGAAACTCGGTGCGCATTTGGAGCGCCCGGCGCGTCATCGTCGAATAGGTGATGCACCGAGAAAGCCGCCGGAAGTGACGGCCTCGCGGACATCGTGAAAACCACGCGCGAGCGGTACTCATGCACTGCAGGCGATCCCCTCACATGAGCAACTGCTATATCGGAAACACCTGAGCGGTCACCCATTCGGCCAGGCTGGCAAGCTCGGGACCGAGCACACGATCGTCCTCGACAGGTGGGACAATGTCGCGGATTTCCGCCACGAATGAGCGAAGTGCCGGTGGGGCTTCCTGGTCGGTCACGTAAAGAGCCTGCGAAGCCAGCATTGCCAGCATCGCCAGCGCCGCATCCGCGCAGCGTCCGGCCCGCTCCTCCTTGGACCACGCCAGGAATGCCGTTGCAGCGATATCATCCTGGCCCGCGCCTGCGGACTCCGTACCGGGAATTAATGTCGGTTGAGCGAAGAGCTTGGCTTGCTCGAGATATCCGGTGATCGCCATCGGCACATAGCCGACATTGCCGTGACCGTCGCTGTCGCTCGCATGGCGGTTGGTCATAAGCAGGTCAGGCAGATGCGATATGTTGCCGTTAAGGAGTTTCGAACCATGGCGGTCGCATAGGAGACTGATATCCGCCCAGATCGCAGCCAGATCGTCGAGAGCGGGCGCAGCCATCGCATTGTGATAACCACCGGTGCTTATGCAGCGTCCAAGGGGATGGGCCTCGTCTGGTGGAATGTAAACCGGATTGTCGGATGCGGATGCGAGCGAGACGGTCGCGGCGCGCTCGGCCGCGGCGCGCGCGCGATGAGCTTGACCGAGAACTTTCGGCACCACCCGGTAGCTGACTGGCGCCTGGTAGTTGCGCCGCGCGTTTCCTGCTCCGACCAGCAGTTGGCGCAGGGCTCTCAGGGCAGTCGCCTCGTGCTCGTCGTTCCATAGGGCGTCGAGTGCCGCGTCGTAATGCTCCAGCGGAGCACGGAAAGCCTCGATAGACAGGGCAAACACCTTCTCGGCCACATGAATACGCCGACGTGCCCCCAGGGCCGAGTCGGCGACAAGGGCGGCGGCACATGGCGAACCATTGATCAAAGATCCGCGCTCCTTGACCTCCAGATCGAATCTGGATGAGAGGTCCGCGAAGAGCGGATAAAGTGCGAGGATTTCGCCCGCGCCTCCTTGCCCGGAGGAAGCTACGAGAGGCATCGGTCTTCCGTCCAGCATGTCAGCGACCGCAAGCGCGATCCTCGGTGTTGTCGCTGCATGGCCCTCCAAGAAATTTGCAAGACGTGCCAAGACCATCCCCCGCACCACCCGTTCCGGATAGGGGTCTCCGAACGAGGTAGCGGCGGCGAATGCCTTGATGCGAGCATGCCGGTCTCGCTCATTCCTGGCGAGCTTCTGGCGTGCCAGTTCGCCCATCGCCGTCGTCACCCCATAGATGACAAGATCGGCGTCGCTGTCGATCAGCTGCAGGAAGGTTGCCCGGCAGTCCGCGATGCGGTTTAGAGCCTGCTGACTGATCGTGACGCTTTCCCTGTTCCAGGCGACACGAAAAACCGAATCGAGGTTGATGTCCGTTCTGGTCGTCAGCGTGACTGCCATGGGTCATCCTGTCGCTGAATGTGGTGGAACGCGCGTGAAATCCACAATCCTGAAAGTCGCGGCACAATGCGAGAATGCAGCGAAAGCAAGGGAGGGTTCGAAATCTTCTCGAGCATGTTCGGGCAGCCGAACCATATCGTCAAGGCTGATCCAGACTTCGCGGTCCGTTATCGCAAGCTTCGGCGAAAATGATTTTCTCGGACGGACTGTTTCGTTGATCTTGGCAGTATGAGGAGCCTCGATGAGCGATTTTGATCTTGTAATCACTGGCCGTGTTGTCGGAACCGATAGGGTGCGTGAGCGAGGCTATGTTGCCGTTCGCGCAGGGGTGATCGAACGGATCGGCGAAGGCTCGCCGCCTGCCGGGCGTCAACACCATGATTTCGGCAAAGCGTTTGTGCTGCCAGGGGCGATAGATGCGCAGGTGCATTCGCGCTCTCAGCGCGGGCAGGAAGACTTCATATGGTCAACCCGGTCGGCTGCCGCTGGTGGAGTGACCACGATTGTCGACATGCCTTATGACGACGGAAACCTGATCTGCACCGGCGAGCGGCTGGCCCGCAAGGCCGAAGAAGCCGGCGAGCAGGCGCGCGTCGATTTTGCCCTCTACGGAACGGTGCACCCGAAAGACGGGCCGAAATATATCGCGGAGATGGTCGCGGCGGGCGCGGCGGGCTTTAAGTTCTCCACCTTCGGCACGCACCCTGAACGATTTCCGCGCATTCCGCCGCAGATCCTACATGCCTGTTTCACCGAGATCGCCCGACATGGGCTGATCGCGGGCGCCCACAATGAGGACGACGAGACGGTGCGCGCCGCCGAAGCCGAGGTCGCCCGATCGGGCATCACCGACTATCGCGCGCATGGACTGTCGCGCCCCCCCATCGCAGAGGCCCTGGCCACGGCGGAAGTCTACGAGATAGGGGCGGCGACTGGCTGTTCCAGCCACATCGTGCATTGCTCGATCAGCCGCGGTTACGAACTTTGCAGCGCCTATCGTGTGCAAGGGCATGACACAACGATAGAAGCCTGTGTGCACTATCTGGTGCTCGACGAGGAAAACGATGTCGCGCGCCTCGGCGGCAAGGCGAAGATCAATCCTCCGATCCGGCCGCGCAAGGAGGTCGAGTCCTTGTGGCGGCATCTTGCGGCTGGCAATGTCACCGTCGTTTCGACCGACCACGTCAGCTGGTCGGAAGATCGCAAGAGTGATCCCGCAATGCTCAAGAACTCGTCAGGCGTGCCAGGGCTCGAAGTGCTCTATACCCTGCTTCTCAAGGGGCTTCTGGAACGGGGACTGAGCCCAGTCTGGGCTGCCCGGCTTCTCGCAGCCAACCCGGCACGGCTGTTCCGTATCGGCCACCGCAAGGGCGCGCTCGAGCTTGGGCGTGACGCCGACATCGTCGTTATGGCGCACGACCCGCGCCGCTACGATGCCTCGGCGAGCGGCAACAACTTCGTCGGCTGGAGTCCGTATGAGGGCATCGAATTGCCGTACCGGCCCATCGCTACCTTCTTACGCGGAGAATTGGTGTTCGACGGTGCCAACGTTGTGTCGGAGCCGGGTCACGGGCGTTTTGTAAGGCCAGCGGTTATGGCACCGCGATGAAGCTACAATCGAACCTACCGATAGATGGCGCCCGCCTGTGGGCCGACCTGATGGCGCTGGCCGAGATCACCGATCCGGGAAAGCCATATACGCGTCGATCCTTTTCAGCGCTTTTTCTGGAAGGCCGCGAGTGGCTGAAGCATCGGTTCGAAGAGGCCGGCCTTGCCGTTCGGCTAGACGCCGGCGGCAACATGATTGGCCGCATGGAAGGAAGCGACCCCTCGGCCGGAGCCATTGTGATGGGCTCGCATTCGGACACCGTTCCAGCCGGCGGCCGCTTTGATGGCATTGCCGGCGTCCTGACGGCTCTGGAGGTGCTGCGTTCCCTGCGCGACGCAGGAAAAACACTCCGGCACGCAATCGAGGTGGTTGATTTCCTCGCCGAGGAACCCAGCGAGCACGGACTTTCCTGCATTGGCAGCCGCGCCTTGGCGGGTGTTCTTTCCTCAGAGATGCTCGACTACCGCGATGGCGTGGGCGAGCGCCTTGGGGACGCCATCGACCGCGTAGGCGGCAACGTTGCCCGGCTCCAGACCGCGCGCCGACAGGATATAGCTGCCTATTTCGAACTGCATATCGAACAGGGGGTCGTTCTGGAAAGCCGAGGGATCGACCTCGGCATCGTCACAGGGATCGTCGGGATCGCGCGGGTGGAGATGAGCTTCGAGGGGCGTGCCGATCATGCCGGAACGACGCCAATGGACCTTCGGCGGGATGCTGGTGTTGCAGCCGCCCAGGCGATCGCCGTCGCATCCGAGCAGGCAAAGCTCTATGCCGCCGCCGGTCGGGGCCACTTCGTGGCCACAACAGGTGTGGTCGAGCTTTTTCCAAATGCATCGAATGTCGTGCCGGGCGCCGCGCGCGTCATCGTCGACATTCGGGGCGAGGACCACGCGCTCGTGCATGATTTCATTGCTGAACTGGATGACAGGACCAAGCTGATCGCCAGGGCCTGCAGGGTCGAACGAAAAAGTTGGAATCTCCTGTCAGATGCCAAGCCCTCCGGTTTCGATCCACGCCTGCGTGAAATCTTGACGCAAAGCGCCGGCGATCTCGGTTTCTCGACCCTCGCCATGGCTTCAGGCGCAGGTCATGATGCGGCATTCATCGCTCGCTTCGCGCCGAGTGCCATGGTGTTCGTTCCGTGCCGTGACGGCCGTAGTCATACGCCGGAGGAATGGGCAGAGCCTGACGCAATCGCGGCCGGAGCGGCCACCATCTACGAAGCGGTCCTGCGGTTTGACGCAGCTGCCGCCGAAATGGAAAAAGATTAGGAGTATTCATCATGGGGCGCATTCTTCGCGCGAGCGATGTCGAGGCCGCGGTCAAAGGTGGCGCTGTGTTCGCGGCTGGCGGCGGCGGATGGGCCGACCACGGTCGCATGCTCGGGACGGCGGCAGTCAACGCCGGCGAGCCGGAGCTGGTTTCCATGGACGAGGTGCCGGATGATGCGTGGATCGCAACCGCCGCTGCGATCGGGGCGCCGGCAAGCACGACCGAATGGCAGATGCTGGGGGTCGACTACGTCAAGGCGGTGCAACTTGTGCAGGAGGAACTCGGAGCTCCGATATACGGGCTGATGATTGGCCAGAACGGTAAGTCGAGCACGCTTAATGGCTGGCTCCCCGGTGCGCTTCTCGGCACCAAGGTCATAGATGCCGTAGGCGATATCCGGGCGCATCCGACCGGGGATATGGGTTCCATCGGCCTTGCCAATTCACCAGAGCCGATGATCCAATCGGCTGTCGGCGGCAATCGCTCCAAGAACGCCTATATCGAACTCGTCGTGCGCGGCGCCACAGGTAAGGTTTCCCCGATCCTGCGCACCGCTTCGGATATGTCCGGCGGCTTCATCGCGTCATGTCGCAATCCGGTTCGTGCTTCTTACGTCAGGAAACATGCAGCGCTTGGCGGCATCAGCATGGCGCTGGCGTTAGGGGAAGCAATTCTTGCCGCGGAAGCAAAAGGCGGCAAGGCAGTCATTGATGCCATCTGTAGGGAAACCAAGGGACAGATCATCGGCCACGGTTTGGTGGCGAGGAAGGCGGTCGCCTATACCAACGAGGCCTTCGACGTGGGCACACTGACAATCGGCACCGGCAAGGATGCCTGCGTCCTCCACGTCATGAATGAATACATGGCGGTCGAGCGTGAAGGCGAGCGTATCGCGTCCTATCCGGATGTCATCACTACGCTTGATCCCAGCGGTGTGCCGATGAGCGTCGGCGAGATCAGCGAAGGCATGGAGTTGCTGGTGCTGCGTATAGCCAAGGACGTCATCCCGCTGTCTTCGAGCGCCTCTGATCCTTCCGTCTATCCGAGCGTCGAGAAGGCGCTCGGCATCAATCTCACCGACTACGCCCTTGGCTGAAGGCTTGGCTCATTCATGAAACGGTCCTTTACTGTCACTTCGGGATCCAATCTGCGCTGCAAGGGCTGGCGCCAGGAGGGCCTGCTTCGCCTTCTCGAAAACGTGCTCGCCGTCGGCGAAGACCCGGACAATCTGATCGTCTATGCCGCCCTTGGCCGCGCGGCACGGGATTGGCCCTCGCATGACCAGATTGTGCAATCGTTGAAAACGATGAACGACGGCGAGACGCTGATCGTGCAATCCGGCAAGCCCATCGGCATCGTGCGCACACATGCCAAGGCTCCTGTCGTTCTGATGGCCAACTGCAACATGGTCGGTCAATGGGCCAAGGCGGAAAACTTCTATGCGTGGGAAAAGCAGAATCTGATCTGCTGGGGCGGCCTGACGGCGGGTGACTGGCAATATATCGGATCGCAGGGGGTTATCCAGGGCACCTACGAAATCTTCATGCGTATAGCCGAGCAGCGGTTCGGCGGCGATCTTGCCGGGCGTTTCGTGCTTACCGCCGGGCTTGGCGGCATGGGCGGCGCGCAGCCACTTGCCGGTGCCATGGCGGGTGCTGCTATTCTTTGCGTCGAAGTCGACGAGAAGCGCATCGAGAAGCGCCTGCAGGTCGGCTACCTGCACGCGAAAGCCAGCTCGCTCGACGAGGCCCTCGACATGATCCGGCAGGCTCAGGCCGAGAAGAAGGCGCTCTCGGTAGGCCTGTGCGGCAACGCGGCCGACATCTATCCGCAGATCCTGGCGCGCGGCATCATCCCCGACGTGGTCACCGACCAGACTTCGGCGCACGATCTTGTCTATGGCTATGTGCCGACCGACCTCTCTCTGGATGAGGTCCGCCGGCTGCGCAAGGAAGCGCCCGAACGGCTAATGAAAGAATCGACGCGCTCGATCGTAAAGCATGTCGAGTCGATGCTTGGTTTTCAGAAGGCCGGCTCTGTCGTTTTCGACAATGGCAATCTTATTCGTACCCAGGCGAAGAATGGCGGCGTCGCAAACGCATTCGACATTCCGGTCTTCACCGAAGCATTCCTGCGGCCGCTTTTCGCCCGCGCAATCGGTCCATTCCGTTGGATCGCGCTGTCGAACGACGCCGGCGATATTCGTAAGATCGACGATTTCTTGCTCGAACACTTTTCCAGCAACAGGATCGTCACGAACTGGATCAAGCTTGCCCGTGAGCACATTCCGTTCGAGGGCATGCCGGCGCGCATTGCCTGGCTCGGCCATGGCGAGCGTACCGAGCTTGGCCTTGCCGTAAACCGCATGGTGCGTGAGGGCATTCTCTCGGGACCGGTCGCCTTCACACGCGACCATCTGGATGCCGGCGCCATGGCGCATCCCAACATCATGACCGAAAACATGAAGGATGGTTCAGACGCGATCGCCGACTGGCCGCTTCTCAACGCGCTCGTCAACTGCGCTTCGCAAGCAGATCTCGTGGCGATTCACTCGGGAGGAGGCGGCTACTCCGGCTATATGACGAGTTCCGGTGTGACGCTGATTGCCGACGGCTCCACGGAGGCTGACGAACGCCTCGAGCTTACATTGACCAACGACACCTCCACCGGCGTGATGCGCTATGCCGACGCGGGCTACGAGGAGTCGTTCGATGAAGCTGAGAACAGCGGGATTCGGCACTTCCGGTTACCGGCGCAATGAAGGGTCGTGTCGCATGAAAGACCAGAGCACGCGAGGTTTTCTGTCCGCGCTCGAGGCTGACGGCGAACTGCATCGAGTCCAGCGCGCCATCGATCCGCGTTTCGAGATCGCTTCGGTCTTGTCGCTGCGCGAACGCGGCCCTGCCCAGCTTTTTGAAAACGTCACCGGTCACGCCATGCCGGTCGTCGCGAATCTGTTCAACAGTCGCGGCCGCTTTGCCCGAGCCCTTGGCGTTCCAAGGAAGGACCTTGACAGGTTCTACCTCGCCGCGCTGCGCAACCCCGTGAAGCCGACGATGGTCACGGACGCGCCGGTTCAGGAAGTCGTGCACTCGGATGCAATCGAGGTCGACACTTTGCTGCCTGTGCCGCACTGGTTCGAACGTGAAGCCGCGCCTTATGTCACGGCCGGCGTCATCGTGGCCAAGGATCCTGAGACCGGCCGTCGAAACGTATCGATCGCACGGTTGCGGCTTGAAGGCGGAAACCGTCTCATGGCGGGCATAGCCAAGAACCACCACTTGGCAATCATCGCCGAGAAAGCGCGCCAGCGCGGTCACGATCTCGAAATCGCGGTGGTTATCGGCAATCATGCCGCCGTTCTGCTTGGCTCGCAGATGTATGTCGAACTTGGGGACGACGAATTCGACATAGCCGGCGGATTGCTCGGCGAGCCGGTCGAACTCGTCAAGTGCCGGACCGTTGGCCTCGAGGTTCCAGCGCACGCGGAGATCGTGCTCGAAGGGCGGCTCCGGCCGGACGACCTGATAGAGGAAAACGCCGTTTCGGAGTTTCCCGGCTTCTATGTCTATTATGGGCCGGGGATCGGGGTCGAGATCGACTGTGTCACGCATCGCGCTGACGCGATCTACCAAGCCATCCTCCCCGGCTACGCGGCCGAACATTGCTTGCTCGGAGCGGTCGCCATCGGAACCACGCTCACGCGCGATCTCCAGCGCTCGATCCCGGCTGTCCGACGTGTTCTGGTAACAGATGGTGGGATGGGGCGGCTCCACGCGGTCATCGTCATGCATCGACCGAGACTTGGCGAGGGCAAGCGAGCAATCCTTCTTGCCATGGGGCTCGTCAACCTTCTGAAGCTGGTAATCGTGGTAGACGATGATGTCGATCCCGAAGACCCACGCCAGGTGGAATGGTCTTTGGCCGCCCGCTTCCGCGGCCACGAGGATCTTATCGTGCTGCCGGGCGTCAAGGCCGATCGTTGTGATCCCGTACACGAAGACCTCGTCGTCACCAAGATCGGCATGGTCGCCACCACCCGGCCCGGTGACGGGGAACCCGGCGGGCGCTCCGAATTCGCAAGGCCGCCACCCGAGGTCTACGACCGCATCAGACGGGATCTGGAACTCTATTGAAGCCGAGTGGAGGATGCCGTGCCGAGACAACGTTTCATCGTCGCGATAACCGGAGCTTCCGGGCATCCCTACGGGATACGGCTCCTGCAAACCCTGCGCGAATTCGATTTCGAAACGCATCTTGTCATGTCGCGATCAGCCGTTGTGGCTCTCGCCCATGAGAGCGACATGAAACTGAGGGACGTCCATGCTCTTGCAGATCACGTCCACGCCAATGACGATGTCGCGGCAGCAATATCGAGCGGCTCGTTTCGAACCGCCGGCATGATTGTCGCCCCATGCTCGGCCAAGACCCTCGGCGAAATAGCTTCGGGCGCCTGCGGCACGCTTGTCTCGCGCGCCGCTGACGTGACACTGAAAGAGCGAAGGCGGCTCGTCCTTCTTTTCCGTGAGACCCCTTTGCACCTGGGCCATTGCCGCAACATGGTCGCCGTGACGGAAATGGGAGCTATCGTCATGCCGCCGGTCCCGGCGTTCTATCCCAAGCCGAAAAGCGTGGATGAGATCGTCGACCACACGATAGGCCGTGCGCTTGACCTTTTCGATGTCGATACCGGACGGGTGAAGCGTTGGAAGGAGGAGGCCGAGCTCTGAAACAAGGCCCGCTTCGCCTTTAGCGATTGGCCAGTTCTTGAAAATCTATTTCTTATGACGCCGGAACAAGGCGGATAGTCTTGGATGACCCAAGTGCCATTTGCGGCACTTGGCACACAGGGGTTCAAGGATACCCCCGGAAAACAAACGGTCGATGCCGCCGCCGGGGACCAATATGGGAGATTCATGATGATTGGCAATTTGGTTGCGGCGACAGCCTTCGTATTCGGTACCTGCCTGGCAGGTGCCGCCTTTGCGCAGGAGACGGTCGTGCTCAAATTCGCGAGTGCCTTTCCGCCGCAAAGCAAGACCAATTCGATAACGGTTCCGGCCTTCATCAAGGCTATCGAGGAGGCGTCGGAGGGCACGCTCAAGATCGAACACTATCCGGGCGGGACGCTTGGCCCCAACCCGACTACGCAGTTGAAACTGGTCGAGGACGGCGTGGTCGACATCGCGGAGGTGGTCGCATCCTATACGCCGGGCCGGTTCAAGGAACTTGAAATGTTCGAGGTTCCGTTCGTGTTCGAATCAACGCTCGAGGCAAGTCTCACCGCCTGGACCCTTTACGAAAAGGGCTTGCTGACCGGGTTCGATAACCTCGAACTGGTGGGTATTGCCGAGGTCGGTCCATATTTCGTTCACACGTCCAAGGAAGTGACCAAGCCGGACGATCTTGCCGGCATGAAGCTGCGTGCAGGCGGCGCGGTGCAGGGAGCGGTCGTCCAGGGCCTCGGGGGCGTCGCGGTGGGCGGCATGCCGGCGCCGCAGATCGCCGAGAACATCTCGCGCGGCGTTATCGGCGGAACGCTGATGGACATGGGCAATCTCTATAACTTCCGCATCGCCGATGCCGCCTATTATCACGTCGTCAATGTTCCTCTCGGCAACGTCGCCGTCATGTTCCCGATGAACAAGGCCAAGTACGAGAGCCTCCCGGAAAAGGCGAAGGCCGCGTTCGACAAAGTCCGGGGCCAATGGTTCACCACCGTGCTTGCGGAAAATCTCGACAAGCAGAATGAAGAGACACTCGCCAAACTTAAGGAAGACGAGAAGCACCACATCGTCGAGTTCACCGACGAGGACGTGAAGAGCCTCTCAGAGAAGCTGTCGTCGATCAAGGATCGCTGGGATACGGGCGAGGGCGAGTCCAATCTCTACCAGCAGATGATCGCAGCCCGCGACGCCGTGCGCGCTTCGAAGTAACGGCAAACGGCGGCTTCGGCCCGGCTGAAGCCGCCTGTTCCTTGAGTCTTGGACCTGCGAAATGGCTTTCCTCGAATACATACGCCGGTCATCCCGATCCGTGGCGACCCTTGGCCTTGCTGCACTGGTGCTTCTCTCTATCGTCATGATGGCTGACATTGCCGGGCGCGAGCTCTTCTCTTCGCCGATCTCCGGTTTCAGCGATATCGCCGACCTCATCGTCGTGATTGCCGCCGCCGCCTGCTTTCCCGCCTCGCTCGCAAACAACCAGCATGTGGCGGTGCGCTTCGCCGGGTTGGCGCATTGGCGGGTGCGCGAAGGCCTCGATCTCATCGGCCACAGCATCATGCTGGCCGTCCTGTCGATCATCGCTTACCAACTCGTCCGCTATACGGCAGATATATACGCCACTGGCCAGACAACCTGGCTTCTCTACATACCGGTGTGGCCCGTTTGGGTCTTGGTCACGGCGCTGTTTATCCTCTGCGTGCCGGTGCAGCTTGCGCAGGTCCTCTATTACCTGCGCCGGTTCTTCTCACTGCGACCGCTGGACGACAAGCCCCTGGCGGACGAGCAGGTCCTTCCAGTCGAGACAGGCGAATAACACGATGGGTCCGATCGAAACCGGAATACTGGGATTGGCCTGCCTCGTTGCAGTCATTATCCTTCACGTGCCCGTCGGCATCGCCATGGCCGCCGTCGGCGGTGCGGGCTACCTTTATATGACCGGTGATGCGTCCGGCATGTTTTCGCTGTTCGGCACCGAAACGGTCAACATGCTCACCAACAAGGACTTCGCGGTCGTGATGTCCTTTCTGTTGATGGGCGGTTTCGCCGGGGCCGCTGGCATTTCGGCGGATATTTATCGGGTCGCCAATGCGTGGATCGGCCACTGGAAGGGCGGTCTGGCCATGGCAACGGTCCTTGGCTGCGCAGGGTTCGGCGCGATCTCGGGCTCGTCCATCGCGACGGCTGCGACGATGACCAAGATCGCCATGCCAGAGATGGAGAAGCGCCACTATGCGCTGTCACTATGCGCGGGCACGCTGGCCGCCGGTGGCACGCTCGGCTCGCTTATCCCTCCGTCGATCATCATGGTCATCTATGCGGTGCAGGTTCAGCAATTCATCGTCGATCTCTTTCTCGCCGCGATCATACCGGGCATTCTTTCGGTCTTTTTGTTCGTCTTGGCGATCCGCATCCAACTCATGATCAAGCCCAAGCTGGCGAGTGCGGGGGAGCGGTCGGACTGGTCGGAGAGGGTGAGGGAAACTAAGCGCAGTTGGGCGGCCCTTGCCATCATTATCGTCGTCATGGGGGGTATCTATAGCGGCTTCTTCACCGTTAACGAGGGTGCTGCTGTGGGTCTTGTCCTGACGCTGATCTTCGCGCTTGTTCGACGCTCGATGGACCGCACGTCCTTTTTCAAGACGTTATACGAGTCCGCGGGATCGATTGCGATGCTCTATCTGATCGTGATTGGAGCCAACATCTTCGGCTATTTCGTCACGCTGTCGCATATGCCGAGCGCACTTACTGCCTGGGTGACCGAGCTGGGAGTGTCACCGCTCGTGGTGATCTTCATTCTGATTGGAATGTATATCGTTCTCGGTTGCGTCTTCGACGCATTGGCCGGCATGGTTCTGACGCTGCCCTTCGTCGTGCCCCTTGTCGACAGCCTCGGCTATGACCTCGTCTGGTGGGGCATTGTCAACGTCATGGTCATCGAGATCGGCATGATCACTCCGCCGGTGGGCATCAACGTTTTCGTCATCAAGGGACTGCGACCGGATATTCCGCTCGGAACCATATTCCGCGGCATCTCGCCGTTCCTGATCGCCAATGTAGTGGCGCTGGTTCTCGTCGTCCTGTTCCCACAACTGGCAACCTGGCTACCGAGCCTGCTGCGTTAGCCGCCAGGCGTGGAAATCAGTCAAAGGAAATTTCGATGACCAAGCCACTGTCCGGCGTCCGGGTTCTCGACTTCAGTCGAGTCCTGGCCGGCCCCTTCTGCACGGCCCTTATGGCGGATATGGGGGCCGACATCATCAAGGTCGAGCCTCCTGCGGGAGACGACCAGAGATCAATGGGCGCCTTCCGCGAAGGTGTCAGCGTGAGTTTCGAACTGATCAACCGCAACAAGCGGAGCCTCAGACTTGACCTCAAAACCGATGAGGGGCGTGAGATCGCAAGACGACTGGCCGCCCAATGCGATGTCGTCGTCGAAAATTTCCGTCCTGGCATCGCATCGAAGCTCGGCATCGACTACGAATCGCTCAGCCGATCACGGCCAGACCTGATCTATTGCTCCATTTCCGGCTTCGGCCAATCGGGGCCGCTGGCCGGTTTTCCAAGCTACGATGTCGTCGCGCAGGCGTTGTCCGGCCTGATGAGCATCACCGGCTCACCTGATGGCGAACCCATGTTGGTCGGCGATTCCGTCGGCGACACCGTATCCGGCCTTTTCGCTGCGTGGTCGATCTCTTCGGCGCTCTATCGCCGCCTGACGACAGGCAAGGGGGCAAGGTTGGACGTGGCGATGTTCGACTCGCTCTTTGCCCTGTTGCCGACCGCGCTTGCTCAATGGCAGGTGACCGAGGCTGCACCGGGACGCGAAGGTAATCAGCACCCGTTGTCGGCACCTTTCGGGGCGTATGCTGCCGCCGATGGAAACTTCATCCTGGCCATCGCGAACAACGCATTGTTTCGACGCTTCGCTGTCGCGATCGGCCGCCCTGAGCTGGCAGAAGACCCAAGGTTCTCTTCGGATCCGTTGCGCCGTCTCAACCGGGATGTGCTGCGCAGTGAAATCGAGACATGGTCGCGGAAAAGATCTGGGGCTGATGTCGTTGAGCTTCTTGGTTCCGCGGGTATTCCGGTTTCCACGATCTGGGATGTCGCCCAGGCTGCCGATAGCACCCACGCCGAACACCGCAAGCTGATGACGAGCGTCGAGCACCCGTCCCTCGGAACGCTGAGATTGCCGGAACAACCCGTGCATATCGACGGCGAGGAACGCGGCGCATTGCGCCCGGCGCCGATGCTCGGCGCCGATGGGCCGGCGATCCTTTCGGAACTGCTGGGCATGACCCAAGCGGAAATCGCGACGTTGCAAACGGCAGAAGTGATCTGACCCTGCTCCTCGAAGGCAACAGGACATTGTGAAGAATGGATCTGCGTTTCTCGAACGAAGACAAGACCTTTGCCCGCGCCGTCCGCAGCTATTTGAGCGAAAACCTTCCAGATACCCTGGCACATAAGGTTCGCTATAACCAGCGGCTGACGCGCCAGGACTATGTGCAGTGGCAGGACGTCCTCGCGGCTGCGAACTGGTATGCCATCGGCTGGCCTAAGGAAGCCGGGGGGCCAGGGCTGACACCGACCCAACGCTACTTGTTCGATCGCGAATACGGCACTTTGCCGTGTCCGCATCCCTGCCAGTTCGGTATCGCGATGGCCGGCCCGGTCATTTACACCTTCGGCACGATTGAACAGAAAAGCCGTTTCCTGCCGGGAATCCGCGAAAACAGGGATTTCTGGTGCCAAGGCTATTCGGAGTCGGGGGCAGGGTCCGATCTCGCCGCCTTGAGAACGACGGCCACGCGCGATGGCGACACCTATGTGGTCAATGGTCAGAAGATCTGGACGACCTGGGCAAACTGGGCCGATTGGATGTTCTGCCTCGTCAAGACCGATCTCACCGTGAAACCGCAACTCGGGATTTCGTTTTTGCTCGTCGACATGCGCACGCCGGGCATCACAGTACGGCCGATCAGGACACTCGATGGCGACGCCGAATTCAACGAAGTCTTCTTCGACAATGTTCGTGTGCCGGCCGAAAACATGATCGGCAGGGAAGGCGAGGGATGGACATTCGCCAAGTTCCTGCTCGAACATGAGCGCTTCTCCATGTCCGGTTCCGCTCGTTCGAAGCGTATCCTTAAGGAGCTTCAGGAGGATGCGGTTGCGCTCGGGCGTGAAGGGGATGTTTTCATAGCCGATCGGCTGACCCGCCTGGAAGTCGAATTGCTGGCGCTCGAATATATGGAGCTCCGGCTGCTGGCCCGTAGCATGGCGGGCGATAATCTCGGGCCGGAAGCCTCGAAACTCAAGATTCGCGGAACCGAGATTGCACAGGCGCTCTCGCGGTTGCGGATCGATATCCATGGAGGAGCATGTCTCTCCTGGTCGGAAGCCTTTCTCGACGGACTGGCCGCGTCCGAAAACCCCCAGGCTGCCGGTGCGATCGCGACTTATCTCAATCAGCGCAAGCTCTCGATCTGGGGCGGATCCAACGAGATTCAGAGAATGATACTCGCCAAGCAAATATTGGGACTGGGGTAGTCGGATGGATTATTCTTTCGATAGCGAAACTCGCATGCTTGCCGAGAGTGTTACTCGTTTCGTCAGTGATCATACCGATGCGCCGAACGATCTTTGGCCGCACATGGCCGAGCTCGGCTGGCTCGGTTTACCGTTTTCCGAAACGGCGGGCGGCATTGGGTTAGGCGCCGTCGGGACGATGGTCATCATGGAAGGTTTGGGCGCGGGTCTCCTGTCGACACCATACATCCCCACAGTAGTGACCGCAGGAGGTCTTCTGGCGTATTGCTCGGAGCAAGCAGACCGCCTGTCGTCGTTGATCGCCGGGAAACTTCGGATCGTGGCCGCCTGCCTTCACCACACGGATGACGTACCGGCGGTCGCCCACGCCGACGGCGACGGCTATCGCCTGAACGGCGCCGGCATCCTTGTTCTCGGAGCAGATGAAGCGGAGGCGGTGGTGATATCGGCGCGTGTGGAAGGCTCGTCCGAGATCGGCATTTTTCTCGTCCCTCTCGACAGTCGCGGGGTTGAACCGCAGGTTCAAGAACTGCCTGACGGACGCAAGGCCGTGCGCATGAGTTTGGCCGATATCTCCCTAGCGGCCGGTGATCGAATAAATGGCCAGGGCGATGGCCGCACCATGCTCAGCGCAACGAGGGATGCCGCACTGCTTGCCGCTGCAGCGGAAAATCTTGGCGCAATGCAGACCCTTTTCGATATGACTCTTGAATATGTCAAGACGCGCAAGCAATTCGGCCGTGCGATCGGATCTTTCCAGGCTCTCCAGTTTCGGCTCGTTGATCTATGGGTCAAGTTGGATGAAGCACGCTCACTCGTGATAACCGCGGCAATGGCCGCCGACGAGGAACAGGCGGATGCCCCCAGGCTTGCCGCCGCAGCCTGGATCCAAACCTTGTGGTCGGGCAAGGCGATTTGCGAGGAGGCCATCCAGATGCATGGCGCTATCGGCATGACGGAAGAATGCGCCGTCGGACGCTATGTCAAACGCATTCTGGTCAATGAACTGATGTTCGGTCCAGCCGAGCGTCATCTGACGCGCTATCGCTCGCTGAACCGGGCGTAAAGCCGGCGGTGGCCAGATTCTGGCGGAAGATCGCAATCAGGCTACGCTCTATCTCGGTGAGGCTTCGCGCAGCGGAAAACAGGATCGACAAGCGGCGACTTATGGCAGGCTCGACGATGGGATTGAACTGAAAGATCCCGGCGTCGACATAAGGCTGCACCGAAGGCTGAGGCAGTATCGTGGCTAAAGGCATGCGACGGATCAACGCCAGGATCATCGTCAGTGAGTTGACCTCCATCTGAGGCGTGAGGCGCGTGCCGGATTCATCGGCAGCCCGATCGAGGATCTGGCGCAATCCAAAAGCTTCACCCGGCAGGACGAGCGGGATTCCCGCCAGCCGGCGCAGCGCGACGTTGCCGGGCGGCAATGGTGGAGAGGCCGCACTCGAAACAACACCCAGCACGTCCCTTGTGTTGAGATCGAGTTGGGAGGTGCGTGACACGTGAGCCTCGACCAGGGCAAAGCTGATCGCGCCTGATTCCACCCAGCGATGCAGGGTCTGCGTCGGCGCCTCCTGGACCTGAAGTTTCACGTTAGGATAGGCGCGCCCCCATTCTTCCAGCGCGGCGGTGATCGCTCGGACAAGGGGACCGTCATGGTTGATCATGGGGACGAAGCCGACCGACAGTCGCTCGTGGCGGGAAGCTGCATAATGCGCGGCCTGAAACGCGATATGATCAGATCGTTCAATCGCCGGCGTGAACAATTTGGCAAGCCTTTCGGTGTCCAGCGTCGGCCCTAGTCCGGTTCGGTGCCGATGAAACAGCTTTCGGCCGACCACAAGCTCGAGTTTGCGCAACTGGTTGGAAAGCGCCGGCTGCACGACATGTAGCTTGCGTGCCGCCGCCGTGACGTTCAACTGATCGCACAAAGTCAGAAAATAGCGCATCTGCTTCAGTGTTATCTTTGGCTCGTAATGCACCGTCGGCTCCGGATCCTGAACGATGTCCCTCAAGAGCGAAACATAGCTCCGCGCCGCGGGGTGATCTGCGGTGATCCGGGCAACAACCTTGCTGGCGAGGTCTACGGGAAGTCTGGCATAGCCGATATTGAGACGCGCCAAGCCTCCCGCTACGAGGCTCTGGGGCGCTAAAAGGCAGAATGGAGCCGCATCGCGCGACAGTCTGGGAAACGTCCCGACATCCTCTTCAATCACCATGGGATCGGGAAGGTCGTGTGTCGCGCAATAGGCGCGGGCAAGCCGAAGCTGAGCTGGTGCCAGAGACGGCAGAAAAAGAGGCAATGTCCGCAATGTCTCGAAAGGCACCGTTCGCCGGCCATCAAGGGAACGTTCGGCCGATGTGACGCACAGCCATTCGTCGAGAAAGAGAAGCGTGCCTTCCGGATCGCCGCCGTTTTCGGCGTAATCGAGCACCACGCGGCCACCAGGGGAAGCTTTTCCATGCGCAGGCAAATCCAGTACAGCGCTCTCTTCGAACCCGCGTGACGCGCTGTCAGCGAACTGGACGGTCGCAAGTGCCCCGGGGTGGATCTTGCGCAACTTCCGTACCGCAAGGCTTGCAGCTCGCGATAGCCGCCCCAGCATGAATTGCAGCGGCGACGATACCTCTATTTGCTCGATCAATGCCGTTTCCGGCAGGTTCAAAACGGTTTCCGCTGCTTCCGCGAGCTGCAATATCGGCTCGGCCGCCTGGTACAGCCAACGCGCCGCTTCGGTCGGGTAGTGACCGAGAGGGCCGCGCTGAAACATCGTCAACCCCAGCTCGCGTTCCAGCAGGTTGAGGTTCTCGCTGAGCGCCGAGGCCGACAGGCCAGCTCGAGCAGCACCCTGCGCATGGTTTTTGTGCTGACAGGCCAGTATGAAATATGAAAGTTGCCTAGTTTCCATCTCGCGCCAGCTTTAGCACCGGAGCCCCCTAGGGGCTACGGGCGATATATGGCGGCTACCAGTGCGGCGATACCGGAAAGGAAGGCAGTTCGCGCTGACTTATGTCACGGTTCGGCTTTCGCGATTAGCGGAATTCTTTCCAAACCTACGATCAGGATAATCCAACAGAGCCGAAGAGTCATAGTCGCTACCAACAAAGCCGTTGAATTCTCCGGTGGGCACGTGGAGGTGGCCTGAGACCATCCACGCGCAGTGCCCGATCATTAAGGTTTGTGTTGGGTTTCCCGCCAGGACGATTGTGCCCACGCCGTTGTCCTCTTCGGCGATCGAATCCACGCGGCCGATCTCGCACCGACCGCTGCTCCGAGGAGCATTCTTGAGGACCTCGAAAGCTAGTCCGACCTGCTGGCGCTGGCGGAACGCATCGGCGTCAATGTTGTTGGGAAGCCCTAGGCCCCGCGCCAATGAAACATCCAGAACTTGATTACGGAAGAGGCGAAAGCCTACTCACGGATCATAGGCCTCGCATCGGCTTTCGAAACTAGCGAACCGGTCGCACGAATGAGGCCGGGATTTGCTGGTCATGATGCTTTCTTCGTCAACGGACCGAGGGAAAGCCTCTCTCGTTCTCTGAGATTGTAGGCTAGGTGTCAGTGCACGCACAGCACCGACTGGTCAAGATGACGCCCCTTGAACATGGCGCGCTCCCCGTTGCTGAGTCGCCTCCCATGCCGTGGTCCGCTTACCCAAAAGTATGCGACAGTTGACCATCATTGGGGCATGTACCGCCCATTAGACTCGCAAACGACCTTGGCACCGCAGGTGAGTTGGGATCAATCCAGGCCGAGCTTCTTCTTGAGTTCGGCATTCTCCTTGCGCAGCCGTTCGGCGAGGAGCTTCTTCAGTCGCGCGTTTTCTTCCTCGAGTGCCAGGAGATCCTTCAAGTCGTCGCCCTGTGAAGGCGAGGGGGCAGCGGCCTTCTTCCACTGATAGTAGGTCTGTTCCGATATCCCGGCCTGACCCACGGCGCTCTTGATGCTCGAGCCGCGGCCAATTGATTGCTCGATCTGGCCAAGCTTCTGAGCCCGTTCCTTTTCGGAGTAAACCTTGCGTCCGGTTCGGGTTGTGGCCGTGGAAGCTCCGGCGGCTTTAGTCGCCTGTTTGGCGACATCGCTTTCGGCAGACTTCTTGGGCTGAGTCTTTGCCTTCCTCGGGCGCGGGGCCTTCTTCTTCGGTTCAGATACCTCCGCTTTGGCCGGTACGCCGGTGGTAGTTTGCACTGACTCTGCTTCTTGAGGGTCGGCCATTAGATGCTCCCCACTTGGGTTTTCAGTGGACTCAGCATCGATCGGCAGAAGACTGGAGTCAATAAGCTGAGCGTTCGACGGATCGTTCTTCTCAAGTTCTTCTGCCGTCTCGGCGGCGAGACCTGACAAGTCGATATCTCCCCAGATCGAACGATTTCGTTTTTGACTACCGCGCTTCTGTTTGACTTCCACGGTAAACGGTCGAGTTTGTCGCCTCATAGGCTCTTCCATCATGAACTGATTGCACACCAGGTCGCGGTGTCGCCGAGCCTTATCGGATGAGATTGGCGAAAAGCAAGTCCCCATACCGTTGCCACGGCGCCCTCATCGATCACCGCACCTTTGCCGCGGATCGATTGCGATTGAGTTGGCCGGGCATCTCGAGCTGTGACTGCTGAGAGGGTAATATCGGAAAAAATGGCCGAACCCAAAGGCTCGGCCAAAATGTGAAGGTCAAAACCTCCAGAGGGGAACGCGTCGGGCGCAATGGGAGGAGAACGTCCGACGCACTTCGCAAATAGGAGCGAAATGGTTTGTCTTCAATTGTCACGCAACAATTTCATTCGTTCCATGGAGAGGGAACTCATTGTGCCAGTAAGCTTGTCCCAGATTGCTGTTCCTAAAAGCACTATCCTACAAAGCACTCTCTGCTGGCCGAGCAGTTCCATAAGATATGTTATGCGGCGCTAACGTGTAGGCGCAAAGCTGAAATGTCGCGCTTCTGCAAAGCAGGAATGTCGTTTCTGCGGACGTAGTGCCAGTCTCTCCCGTCTTTGGATGACGTGGGAGATTGCGAGTTGGGACTGGTTTTGATGAGCGAGCGCGAACTGCAGCGTATCGAGGTGTTGTCGAAGGTCATGGAGGGTCGACTGCGAACCGTGACGGCGGCGCATGTTCTTGGCCTGACGCCTCGACAGGTTCAGCGGCTGCTGAAGAGGTTCGCGTTCGATGGAGCGGCAGCGCTACGCCACAAGGCACGCGGTCGGCATCCGAACAATGGGCTAGCCGATAGCATCCGGGACTTCGCCGTCAGCCTCGTTCGCGAACATTACATCGATTTCGGGCCGACCTTAGCAACTGAGAAACTGGCGTCGAACCACGGCGTGGCCGTGTCGCGCGAGACACTACGTAAATGGATGGCGGAGGCCGGACTCTGGCTGTCGCGCAAGCAGCGCCGGACTTTCCATCAACCGCGTTGGCGCCGCGAAGCCTATGGTGAACTCGTTCAGATCGACGGCAGCGAGCATCGCTGGTTCGAGGAGCGGGGCGATCCATGCACCCTGCTCGTCTTCATTGACGACGCGACGGGCAAGCTTCAGCAATTGCGCTTCGTGAAGTCGGAGAGCACGTTCAGCTACTTCGAATCGCCGGTCGATCGGCTTATGAAAGAAGCAGCGTCCGCGTCTGCCACGAAACGATCTACCGCTTTGCCTATTGCCGGAGAGCCGCGCCCGACGCCGGCCGCGGCACGCCAGACGCCGCCACGGCCAGCGGTTCAGCCCGGAATTGAGCATTTTGCACCGATCCGAGCGACTTTGCGAAGCGCCTGGCCGGCAAGAAGGTGGTCGTCTGCGACTACCCCGATGGCCGGCTCGAGATCATGGAGGGCAGCACCTCCCTGCCCTACAGAACCTTCGACAAGCTGCGATCGGTTCACAGAGCCGAGGTGGTCGAGAACAAGCGCCTGGATGAAGCGCTTGCCATGGTGGCCGAGATGCAGGCCCGCCGGGAGCTGACGCGCAGTCAGCATGGCCCGCGGCGCACCGGCCAGACCGACCACATGTTCGGGATTCCCGATGGCAGTGGGAGCAACGGCTACCCAAAGCGCGGCCGCAAGCCCGGGCGCAGAACGGATTTCATGAACGACCCCCGCCGTCATTGCGCGGCGGGAAACGGCCCTGGCGAGAATGGAGGCGGCCGAGTGATCCGGGCCGCCCCTGCTCTTCCTTTGTCTCTAGCGGGCTCCCGAAGCTAAAGCCCAGGAGCCTGGCTGGATCGCCCCCGACCGGGCTCTGCAACCCCGACCAGCGCCGCCCGGTCGGGGACTCGCGTCGCAGCCAATCGAACCTCGCAGCGACATTTCTACTTTGTGGGAAACATCGTCTCCGTCGCATTTCTACGTTGCCAAAGCTGCCTCATCTCTAAAATTGCTTTGAACAAACATGTAGCAGGGTGCGTTCTATCTCTTCTTGAAGTGCGACTTTGCAGCGATATCAAAAGCTTATCGCATGCAAGGAATCGCCCGTGAAACGCACCTACTCCCAGCTCGATTTGGACGAACGCCGCAAGATCGAACGCTGGCGTCAGGCCGGCGTCGCCTTTGACGTCATTGCCGAGAAGCTCGGACGCCATCGCTCGACGATTTTCCGCGAGATCGCGCGGAACGAGTTCGAGGAGGCCGAGATGCCGGAGCTGAGCGGCTATCGATGGTCAGGAGCTCAAGCTGTGGCGCTATCTGCCGGAGAGCCGCGCCCGACGCCGGCCACGGCACGCCAGACGCCGCCACGGCCGGCGGTTCAGCCCGGAATTGAGCATTTTGCACCGTCCCGACGTCGTTCGGGACAGAAAGCAGCTCGGCCACTGGGAATGCGATCTGATCCAATTCCGAAAGAAGTTCGGCAAGGCGAATGTCACCTCGCTGGTCGAACGCGTCAGCCGCTTCACCATCTTCCTGCGCAACAACGACCGCCAGTCACGACCGATCATGGAAGGGCTGATCAATGCACTGGATCCCCTTCCCCAATATGAGGGATTATTTCTTCATCAGCGCTGAGCACCTTAGCGAACCAGTAAACCAGCTTCTCTCAGATGGTTCTTCACAATGGCCAAATCACCTTCATAATCCCATACCTGCACCGTGTCGTGCGGGCAGGAGACGAAGAGGTGATCCTCTGCGAAGGACAATATCCGATCGAGTCTGATGATTTTCTCTATGATGTCCTTTTTCTCTATTTGCTGATGACCAACTGGCCCGTCGCGTCGTAGCCAAGATGAACACAGCGCGGGCGAACACGGGCGGAAAAGTATTGCATCGTCAGCCTTTCTCCGAGGATTGATTTTGCTTGCTGTCGAGCGGCGCGCGGTTGTTTCTGGCCGAGTGTGAAGCTTCCGCTTGGTTGAGCGCCTTCCAGATCGCGAACGGTGTAGCCGGCATTTCCAGGGAGTCGACACCCTTCTCGTGAAGGGCATCCAACAGCGCATTGATGATGGCCGGCGGCACACCGACGGAACCCACTTCGGCACACCCTTTTGCCTTGAGCGGATTGTGGTTGCAGTCTGTCCCGTGTGTCAACACCGTAAAATTTGGCATGTCGCTAGCTCGGGGCATGGCATAGTCCATGAACGAACCGGTAAGCGGCTGCCCGCTCTCGTCAAACGCACAACTTTCGAAGATCGCCTGACCAACACCCTGCGCCAGACCGCCGTGAATCTGTCCTTCGACGATCATCGGATTTATGACGCGACCAACGTCGTCGGCGGCAATGATGCGTTCGATGGTTACGACACCCGTCTCAGGATCGATCTCGAGTTCGCAGACATGGCATCCCCCCGGAAAGGTCCAGTTCTTGGGGTCGTAGAACGCGGTCTCGTCAAGCCCCGGTTCCAACGCGTCGATCGGATAGTCGTGGAGCTGGTAGGCTGCGCGCGCGACATCCTTGAAGGTACGTATCCGGTCGGTACCGCTGACCCGGAACTCCCCCGCTTCGAATTCAACATCGTCTGGTGCGGCTTCAAGCAGATGCGCGGCGATCTTGCTCGCTTTCGACACGATCTTGTCGAGCCCAGCCACGATTGCCGATCCACCGACCACCAGAGAACGAGACGCGATGGTGCCTCGTCCGTAAGGAAGTTGGTCTGTGTCACCCTGGACGATCTTGATCCCGTCGAGCGGCACGCCCAGGCGCTCCGCCACGATCTGCGCATATGTCGTCTCGTGCCCTTGACCATGGCTGTGGGTGCCACTGAAGACCGTGACGTCGCCGCTCGGATGAATGCGAATCTGAGCTGCCTCCGAACGGCCGCCGCGGCCACCGACAAGCCCAACCATTTTCGAGGGCGTACCCCCTGCGATCTCCACATAGGTCGATAGCCCGATGCCGCGCAGCATTCCGCGCTGCCGGGACGCTTCTCGGCGCGCCTCGAAGCCTGACCAGTCGGCTGCTTCCAGCGCGAGTTCGAGCGTTTTCTCGTGATCGCCGGAATCATACTCCAAGCCGAGAGGCGTCTTATAGGGAAACTCCTCCGCCCGGATGAAATTGCGTCTGCGCAGTTCGACGCGGTCGATCGCCATCTCCCGCGCGGCCTTTTCGATCAGGCGCTCAAGCACGTAGGTCGCTTCTGGCCTTCCCGCCCCGCGATAAGCGTCGACACTGGTCGTGTTGCTGAAACACACGGTCACATTGCAGTAGATCGCGTGCGTCCTGTACGGGCCCGAAAGCAGCGGCGCGTAGTAATAGGTGGGGATCGCCGTCGACCCGCTCGAGAGATACGCTCCAACATTGGCGATTGTCCGCACGCGCAGGCCGATGAAGACCCCGTTCTCGTCAAGCGCGAGCTCCGCGCAGGTCTCGTGGTCCCGGCCCTGTACATCGGTCAGGAAACCCTCGGAGCGGTCGTTCGTCCAACGCACCGTTCCTCGCAAGGCGCGCGCTGCCCAGGCTAACACTGCTTCTTCGGGATAAATGGACGCCTTTGTGCCAAATCCTCCGCCCACATCAGGCGAGACAACGCGTAACCTCGTCTCCGGTATCTTGAGAACGGAGTTGCATAGAACCGAACGCACTTGGTGCGGATTCTGGCTTGTCGTATATAGCACGAATGCGTCGCTGCCCGCGTCGTAGGATGCGACCGCCGTTCTCGGCTCCATCGGATTTGCCACCAGCCGGTTATTCGTCAGGCCGATCCTGGTGACGTGGGCGGCGCGCGCGAATGCCGCCTCGACCGCCGTGGAATCGCCGATCTCCCAATCACAGCATATGTTCCCTGCCGCCTGCTCCCAGACAAGCGGAGCGTGATCCTTCATCGCGTCCACGCCACGTGTCACAGCCGGAAGTTCCTCATAGTCGACGACGATACATTCGGCCGCGTCGCGCGCCTGCAGCGCCGTTTCGGCAATGACCACGGCCAAGGGGTCGCCGACATGCCGGACCTTGTCAACGGCAAGTGGATAGCGTGGCGGCTCCACCATCGGAGAGCCGTCCTTGCTCCGCAAAAACCATGCGCAAGGAATGCTCCCCACGCCGGAATCGAGCAGGTCGCTGCCTCGGAAAACCGCGATCACACCCGGAGCCCGCAGTGCCTCGGCGACATCGACGCGCAGAATCCGCGCGTGCGCATGGGGGGAGCGCACGAAGACTGCGCGCCATGGCCGGTGAAGCTTGAGGTCATCCACATAACGTCCCTGTCCGGTGATGAACCGCATATCCTCGCTGCGTTTCACGCTTGCGCCGACACCGGTGGTCGCGCTGCGTTCGGCCTCCACGACCCGGGCAGGAGTGTAGCCATCAGCGAACTCTTCGCGAGCCACTTCATCATCCGCCCGCGAGCCGAGAGGTATCTTGAGCTGCACGTTCCGCGCCCTTTTCCGGCTTAGCTTTGCTGAAGGTAGTCGAGGGCCGAGAGAGTATGCACCCGCACCACATGCAGGAACTCTTCAACGAGCACCGATTCGTTGGGCGCACTGACATTTCGCGGCGACGTGCCATATACGAAAGCAGGCACGCCCTTCTCACGCCAGAGCCGACAATCGGAGGCGGCAAGCATAGGGATACGGATCGGATCGACATGGCCGAGCTGCCTGACATTGGCGGAGATGATGTTTGCCATCACGTGTTCGGGATCGGAATAGAGCGGCGGCCCTCCGAACACGTCCCGGATCTCTGCACCGGGATTGCGGGCGATGATCTGCCGAACCATTTCCAGGACGCGGTCCCGATCGACGCCGACAGGTACCCGGATGTCGACCTCCATCGAACAATCCGATGCGACCATGTTGACCTTCGAGCCGCCCCTTATGACGCCGACATTCATCGACACGGCCGCAATCACGTCAGCCGTCCCGCTTCCCATAGTCTCGTCGATAATTAATCGCGCCTCCGCGCCGGTGATCCTCCTCGCAAGGGCTTGTGGAAGATCAGGCTTCAGGTCTTTCACAGCGTCGAGTTCGTCCATGATGCGCCCTGCGATCCGGATCGCGCTCGGACTGAGGTGTGCATAAGGTCCGTGTGCGCCGCGCGTACGTATATCGACGACGAACTGAAGGATGCCCTTCTCGGCAAACCGTATCGTTGTCACACCGCCAGGCTCGCCTGACAGGAGACAATCCCCGATCACTTCGTCAGCGAGCGTATCGATGAGATGCTTCGAGCCGAGCGTCCCTCCTGTCTCCTCGTCGGACACCACCATCAGCGTGAGCTTTCCGCTGAGACAATCTCGCAACCTATGCAGATATCGGTAAGCAAAGAGGGCGGCCGTCGTGCCGCCTTTCATGTCGGCCGATCCGCGACCGAACACCCGGCCGTCGGCCAGAGCGCCGCTCCACGGATCTCGATCCCACGCGGCTGCATTGCCGACGGGAAACACATCGACATGGCCATTGAGGAGAAGATGGCGTCCCGGCCTCCCACCTTCGAAACTCGCATGGATATTGGGTAAGTGCGGCTGCGCAGTCACCTCGCGGAACGGTAGTCCTTCCGTCTCGAGGAAAGATGTGACCAGCGACATGGCCTGCCGCGTGTCACCCGGCGGATTTGGCGAAGCTGCTTGGACGAATTCCCTAAGGAACGCGACCAGTTCTGCTTCATCATCCTTGATCCAGGAGAGTACCTGTTCACGAAGTTCCAAAGCCCACCTCCTCGACTGGTCACCGTACGGTGCTCTGACATATCAGGTGATACGGCTACGAAAAACAAATGTACAGCCCCACGTCGGGGCATTCGTGCCAAACTTAGTATAGTGATGAGAATTTGACGCCGATTGACAAGCCAAGATCCAGCGTGCAACGTTGTGTGCAAGTAGCAATCTGATATGTTACTAACTTCGACATAGGACACGTAACGCATTGAGCGCAACCGTCTTGAAGCCTTGGTTCTTGCTGTCGCCGGCATTGATGCTGCTTGTCGGCCTGCTCGTTGCACCATTGACCATAATGGCCGTGTACACGCTCTTTCTCTCGGTCGACATCGGCGTAGACGAGGCCGATCTGGGGCTTCGCAACTGGTGGGCGCTGCTCACTGATCCCTATTATCATTATGCGTTATGGAAGACGGCGCGCGTCGCCGTAATCACCACGGTGATCTGTGTCGTCGTCGGCTTCGTGCCCGCCTACGTGATCGCCTCAAGCCGGTCGGAACGGCGTTGGCTCTTGATGCTGCTTCTGCTGCTGCCGTTCTGGATCAGCTTCGTAATCCGCACCATGTCCTGGATTTACGTGCTTGGCGCGCGTGGTGCGATCAACACCATTCTGATGTGGCTCGGTGTGATCAGCGAGCCTGTCGAGATGCTCTATACCGAGGCTGCGGTGATCATGGGGTTGGTGCATTTCATGCTCCCCTTCACCATCCTCAATATCTTCGTGGCAATCGAAGCCAGCGATAGAAACCTCGTCGCCGTGGCCCGAACGCTGGGTGCGACCGCATTCGGTGCTTTCCGCGAAGTGACACTGCCCCTCGCCATGCCAGGCGTGGCCACAGGCGCGCTGCTCACCTTTGTTCTTTCCGCAGGCTCCTACGTGACACCGATCATCCTTGGCGGGCCGGATGATTTCCTGTTCGGCAATCTGATCTTCAGCACAGTGATGATCGAGATCAACTGGCCGATGGGTTCGACGCTGGCTTTCGCGCTACTGTTCATTCTTGGGGGATCCATCCTGATCTACAACCGCTACTTCGGCCTCGAGCGCCTGACGCGAGGCTTGGCATGAGCGGCCCCGAGACCGAGCAACGCCCTTCGTGGGGTTGGCGCGTGCTGACGGCGCTGACTGCGCTTGTCTATATTTTCATGTTCGCACCGATCATCGTCGTCGTTGTCCTCTCCTTCAACGCTGCGGATTATGGCGGTTTTCCCTTCACGGGCCTTTCCTTCCGGTGGTTCAGCAAGCTCGTGCAGAACGAGGCCATCGTCGGTGCTTTCGTCACATCGGCAACGCTGGGCGTTCTCACATCGCTCATTGGCACGCTTGTCGCCATGCTTGCGGCACTCGCCCTCGTGCGCCATCGCGTCGATGGCAGCAAGATGATCGGCCTCCTCGCAATCGCCCCCCTGCTGATACCTGAAACCGTCCTTGCGGTTGGCCTGCTGCTGCTGCTGCGGGCGCTCGATCTTCCGAAGACCTTCCTCCTGCTGTTGGCAGGGCATATTCTCATAACGCTTCCCTTTGCCCTTCTCGTACTGCAGGCGAGACTTGCCGGGCTCGGCCGATCGTTTGAGGAAGCGGCGTCCAGTCTCGGGGCATCCGCATTCAGTGTATTTCGCGAGATCACCTTGCCGCTCAGCCTGCCGGCGATGTTCGCCGCCATTCTTTTCAGCTTCACGATCTCGTTCGACAATCTAACCGCATCCCTGTTCTGGCGTCCCTCGGGGGTCGAGACCGTTCCCACCCAGATATTCGCGATGCTGAAGGATTCCGTCAGTCCCGAGATCAACGCGCTCGGAACGGTCATGGTCGCCGTGACCGTGGGGCTGTCGCTGCTGGCAGGCGCCGTGTCGAGCCGCCTCGCGCAACAGGTGAAGACCACGCCAGAAGACGAATGAAAACAACAAGCAATGGGAGAAATGCAATGAAAGAAATAGTCGAGGTGAGAAGGCTTGAGGAATTCAAGCAGCGCCATCAGTCAGGCGATCTCGACAGGCGGGCATTTTTGAGCCTGGTCGGGCTGACGGGCCTTGCACTTGGAGTTGCCGGCGGCCCGTTGCGTGCCTTTGCTCAGGCGGCTGTCAGCGAGCTCAAGTTCCATGGCTGGGGCGGCACGGTGCAGGACGAGCTTCGGCGGACCGCATTCACCGCTTTCGAGAAGGCATCCAAGATCAAGGTTGTGGAAGGCACCTTCGGTCTCGAGGAGGAAGTACTCACACAGGCGCGAGTGGGTCGTCCAGGCGACTACAACATCATCAATTCGGCTGGCATCGCCTGGTACAAGCGCTGGGCTGACGCGGGTTTCGGCGTCGTTCTCAATGAAGCAAACATCCCCAATCTCAAGCACGCCATGACTGCTCTGGTGGAGCCGTTCCGAAAGGTCACGCCAGAAGGCTTGTCGGCCGTTCCGTTCAGCTATGGCAACACTGCGATCGCCTATAACAAGAAGTACATTTCCAAAGAGCAGGCCGAATCGCAGCGCGAGATGCTGCTCATCGAGCCGGGTCTCAAAGGCAAGCTCAGCGGTCACAACGACTTCCAGACCAGGATGTGGGCGGCGGCGCTCCAGACCAAACAGGATCCCAACAACATCGAGGACCTTGAAGCTGTCTGGGAGAAGATCCGCGAGAACCGCGCCCTGGTGAAGAAATACTGGGGGTCGGGCGCTGAATCGACCGAACTCCTTGCCAATGAGGAAGTTCATGCTTCCGACATCTGGTCCGGTCGTGCCGCTGGACTGATGGAGCGCAATCCTGACATCGGGTACGTCGAGTATTCGAAGGGCTATTGCTGGGCGTCGGACCTCCTCGTCGTCAAGGGCGCGCCCATAGAGGCGTGCGAGCAGTTTCTCAACTTCGTCCTCGATCCGGAAGTCATGATGATCGTGTCGGAGGCACAACTCTACCCACCGCCAATGGACCCGACAAAGGTCGCAATGTCGGACAAGATCAAGAGTTTTCCGAATTTTGATCCGACCGGCACGCTGTCGCACTTCGCCTTCTCCGATCCGAACTATTGGACGAAGTACGAGCGTGATTGGAAGCAGATGTACTCGCGTATCGAAAAGGGCTTTTAAGCAATGAATACGGCGTCTATGGAGACGTCATTATCCGGTGCAATCCCGGCTTCCCCCCGCAGCGGTGGGGGGAATGCACCGCTCTCACAAGCGACTGCCGCCGGTCAGCGCCCCGCGGCCGTGCAGTTGGATGCGGTCAGCAAATCCTTCGGAACTGTGGCTGCCGTTCGAAGCGTCAGCCTCTCCTTGCGCGAAGGATCGCTCACCAGCCTTCTGGGGCCATCTGGCTGCGGAAAGACGACGCTCCTTCGACTGATCGCGGGTTTGGAGACGGTCTCCACCGGCGAGATCAAGATCAAGGGGCGTCCCGTTGGCAAAGTCCCTATCCACAAGCGCAACATCGGACTGGTCTTCCAGAACTACGCGCTGTTTCCTCACAAGACGATCGGTGAGAACATCGCCTTCGGTTTGAAGCACCGCGGCATCGACAAAGCCTCAGCGATGCAGAAAGTGCGTCAGGCGCTCGACATGGTTCGGCTCCCGGGAATTGAACAGCGTTATCCAAACCAGCTTTCGGGCGGCCAGCAGCAGCGCGTGGCATTGGCACGCGCCGTCGTCTTCGAGCCGGACGTCCTTTTGCTCGATGAACCGCTTTCCGCGCTTGACGCAAATCTGCGCGAGGAGATGCGGGTCGAGATCAAGCTTATACAGAAGGCGCTGGGCGTCACCACCATTCTGGTCACCCATGACCAGCAGGAAGCCTTGGCTATGTCCGATGAGATCGTGGTGATGAACCAGGGTAACGTGCAGCAGGTCGGCGATCCGAAGGCTGTCTATCGCTTCCCGCAGAACCGCTTCGTCGCCGGATTCCTGGGCCAGGCGAATGTGCTTCCCTGCACCGTGGTCGAGACCGCCGCTGATGGATCGGGGCACTGGCTGGTAAGGGTCGACAACGGCACGTCGCTGCTCGGCATATCTGGTGGTCCGAGGGAGCAGGCGATCCCGAAGGCCGGCCACCGGGCTGATCTTGTCATCAGGGGTTCCGATGTGGAACTGCTCGCCAAATCAGCGGACTCCGGAAGACCCGAGCGCAACGGCTTCGAGGGTACCGTTATCGACGCGAGTTATCTTGGCGATGACGCCCACTATCTCGTCGAGAGCAATGGCATCAAATTCAAGGCCGTGATCCGGCTGACTTATGCGACTGCGGGAGAAGCTGATGATGTCCTCGCACCCGGCGCGCGCGTCTTCGTGTCCATCCCTCCAAGGGCCTGCGCAATCATATCTGCCGGTTGACCGATTCTAACAAAGGATTTCGAGAGTGAGTGGTAAGACTATTTGCTTCCGCAGCGCCGATTGGATCATCGGTTGGGACGAGCGCAACAGCAAACATTGCTATTTCCGCAATGCGGACCTGGCTTACCGCGACGGTACGATCATCCACGTCGGTCCCGGTAAATTCGAGGGTCATTGCGACGAGGAGATACCGGGCGCGGGGTTATGCCTCATGCCGGGACTCGTCGACATTCACAATCATTCGGCATCAATGCCGACATTCCGGGGCATCCGTGAAGAATTGGGCAACCCCAACTTCTTCTTCAGCGGTCTCTATGAGGGTTGGGGGCTTTTCATGCCTCCGATCGACCGCCGCGCCCAGACCACGCGGCTCGCGATCTGCGAGCTGTTGCTGAGTGGCGTCACGACCTATGTCGACATGTCTTATCCATATCCCGGCTGGATAGACGCAGTGGCTGAGACCGGTATTCGCGCATCCCTGTCACCACTGTTTGATTCTGCCAAAATCGTCGTGATTTCCGACCATCAGTTGGAATATCGCTGGGCACCGGACGGGGGCACCGCAGACTACAAGAACGCACTCGCCCTCCTTGACCAGATTGCCGCGCATCCAAGTGGGCTCTTGTCCCCAATGGTGTCGCCGATGTCAGTGGATGCGTGCACTCCGGAGCTGTTGCGTCAGTCGTATGAGCTCGCGCTCGACCGCGGCTGGCCCTATCATCTGCACGCGGGCATGTCGGTCATTGAGTTCCACGAAATGACCCGCCGGACCGGCCTTACCCCCATCCAGTGGCTGGAGAAGCTCGGCGTTCTCGGTCCCGCGACGATTATTGGCCATAGTGCCATCCTTGATCATCATTCCTGGATCCACTGGCACACGCGCGAGGACATCGGCATACTGGCGCGTTCCGGTGCATCGATATCGCATTGTCCGGTCGTGCTCAGCCGGGTCGGCGTCACTCTCGAGAGCTTCGGCGCGTATCGTAAAGCCGGAATCAATGTCGGGATAGGTACCGACTGCCATCCTCACAACATGCTAGAGGAAATGCGGGAAGCCGCGATACTGTCACGCGTCACGGACCAGCACATGTTCTCGGCGCGAACCGCCGACGTCTTCGACGCTGCGACCACCGGCGGCGCCCGCGCCCTTCTCCGCGACGACATTGGCCGCCTTGAAGTCGGTGGGAAGGCCGACATCGTGGCGATCGACGTGACCCATCCGATGATGCTACCGTTATACGATCCGTTGCGCAGTCTGCTCTTCAGTGCTTGCGATCGGGCGGTTAAGGATGTCTATATCGCCGGAAAAAAAGTTGTCGCAGACGGTAAGGTGCTGACGGTGGATCATCAGGCAATTGCAGACGAAGTCGCGTTGATTCAGGCTGACGTAACTGCCGATATCCCCAACCGTGACCGCAAGCGCAGGACCGCGTTGGAAGTCGCTCCGTTGACCTACGAGACCATTTCATCCGCTGGGTGACGGAGGGGAGTTCAGGAGCCTCAGCTGAGCGACATGGATGACGAGTCGGAGTTTGCCGAGCCAACAGGCTCCCTTTCTCGGCAAGCGTACAATATAGTCGAGCGGATGATGATCCAGGGAGAGATACCTCCGGGCGCTCTCCTTTCCGAAGTCCTTTTGAGTCAGATGATCGGCATTGGTCGCACTCCGGTGCGCGAGGCGCTTCAACGTCTCGCGCGCGACCGCTTGGTGACGATTGTTCCCCGCAGGGGCGCGGTTGTCAGTCGCCTCGGCCCTGAGGAGTATCTTGATACCCTACCGATCCGCCGGGAGGTCGAGCGTGAGATCGTCACGATCATGGCGAAGGTCGCGTGTAGGCAACACCGCCACTCACTGCTCGGGCTGGCGAAGGAGATGCGTGAGGCGGTCGACGAGGGTAGCATCTACAAAGCAATTGAGATAGACCGGCGCTTCAAGCTCATTGAGGCCGCTGCATGTAACAACACGCTCCTGCTGTCTGCGATCCGCCCGCTGCACGCACTGTCAAGGCGCTTCTATTTCGCGCAGGCACGCAAGCCGTTGCCGCAAGTCGCACTCGCGCAGGCTAGGTTGATGGAGCATATTGCACAAGGAGACGAGGGTGCGGCACGCGACACCCATGACGCCTTCGTAAATGCCATCGAAAGCTTCGCCCATCGGCTACGCCAGCGGGCGAAAACGATGGGAGGCCCAAAGGTTGATCAAAAGCGGGCCGCTCATATCTTCCATAGCGATGGTTCGAGCCTTTCCTCTCAGGCGTTCCAGGTGATCGAGCACCGCATCATCACCCGTCAGTATACAGAGAACGAGCTGCTTACCGAAGGACGACTAGGAGAGGAGCTTGGCCTCGGTCGCACGCCGATAAGGGAAGCGTTGCAGAAACTCGCATCGCATCACCTTGTTACAATCATCCCCCGCAAAGGCGTACACGTTACCGACTTTGAATCTCTGGACCTTGAAACTCTGGTGCAGGCCCGCCGCCCCTTAGAGGCGTTGCTGTGCCGCCGAGCAGCAGAACGTGCGAATGCAATGCAGCGGCGAGGGCTGCATAGCGTAATGGAACCTTGGCTTGAAGCAGCCAACAGAAATGACAATGCGACGATCATGCGTCTCGATCTGGAGATGAAGTCGCTGCTCATAGAGGCTGCGGGAAGCATCTATCTCGCCGATGCCATCACACCGATACATACTTTAGCTCGAGCCCTCTATTTCCGTCATCAAACGACTTCGGACCTTGATGTCGCGCATGCTCAGGTCGAGGTACTGCAAGCCATCATTGACGGCAACCCACTGGAAGCTGGTCTGGGTGCTCTACGGTTTATCGCCGAAAGCGCTCATGCTATTCGAAAGAGTTTAAGATGCATCTATAAATAAAGCCGAGATGGCGATGCCGGTCTCATCCTCGATGGTGATAAAATAACTCCCTTGGCGGAGCCTTGCATCTTGCGCACCAGGACCAGACCAGCCGCCTTCAGCCATTTGCCGTCACGCGCGCCTCCTTTACGACCGCCCACATGAAGCCGACCAGTTCACGGGCGATCGCGGTGCAGACCACCGTTGTCCGTTTGCCTCGAGCGCTTAGCATGCGGTAGCGGGCTGTGAGGCGGGACTGCGCCTTCCAGGCGATCTCTCGCACCTTCGGTGGCGCCTGTTCCAAGCGGTATAGCTTCGCCTTCCCGACCTTGGGTGTATGTCGACAGGTCCAGGCGCTCTCGACCAACATGTGACGAACCCGACCGTTGCCTGCCTTTGTGATGCCGCTGCGCCGGACTGTCTCCCCGGTTGAGCGCTCGCCGGGAACCAGACCGAGATATCCCATGAGCTGGCGCGGACTTTCGAACCGGCTGGCGTCGCCGACTTCGGTGACGAACGTCACGGCCACAATCAGATCTACCCCACGCAATGTCTGAAGCGCCCACACGAACGGTGCCAGCGACCAGGCCGGGACGAACTCTTCGGTCACACGCTCCAGCCGCTCGACCCGCTCTTTCGAGACGCGCACCGCCTCGACCATCTCCTGGAGTGCGATCTGATGCGCGGGATGATCGAACCGCTGTTCCTGAAGCCAGCGTAGATAGTGGACAGGCGTTCGACATACTCAAGGCCTAACATAGCTCTGAGAAGTCTCACCTCGGCTGCGGGAGCATGATCAGCGAGGCGAGCTGATTTGGCTGTTCATGTCCCAGCTAAAGATTTGCGACAGAACCCTATCTCGACCCCTTGGACATCGAGCGAGGAGGACGAGCGGCATCAACCAGTCGCGGCTGGCAGACAAAGGGACAGCGCGCTGCGCCTGACGCGGACGGGCCTCTGGCCCCACTGATCGCGGGCCAGAGGCCCCTCCCCGCCGGGTCGTTGTCGAAACTGTGCGCAAGAGCAGCGATTAGCTCGGGAAGGATCGTGCCCGTTCTTTTGGCGCGGCGATCGTCAGCGCGGGGGGCCTTTCCGAATGCACCTTTTAGCAGGCTATTGAAAGAATATTGCTCGTGGCCTCGAGAATGGTCTCGTCGCCGTTGTGATCGGCGAACGTGATCTCGATCGAACCATCATCGAATAGTTCGGCGTGGCCGCGACTGTGACCTCATCCATCTCGTCACATCGGCCCCGGTGAAGAAGGCCATCGATGGCTGTAGCTGGCATCGAGTCTCGGTTTGCAGAGCGACGAAGGCTACCTCGCTAGTGTTGTTCGCTCCAGATCTAGTCTGCGGCCGCTCGCCAAGACCTGGAAACAGCCCCGCACCATTCAAGGTCAAGATGACGGCCATGTTTACGCTGCAGCCAAAAGTTATGTCTGGAAATCGGCCGCGTTCCGAAGATCGCAATTTTGACGCCAAGGACGACCAGCAATCCCTGGACCCATTCCAGCTCTGCCTTCTATGTTGGGTTATACAATTTCTGATAGTTATAATGTATAATCACACAATGGACAGGAGCCGGCGAGAGTGACTACGCTGTTGTTACCAGCGAGGTAACGATCGTGCTTCAATCGCGCCTAGAACCTGCCACACAAGACGGTTCGCCTTCGGCCATCCGGCCGGGCAGCTTATCCGATGATGATTGTACGGCATTGCTGCAGTGGATGCTGCGTCACGACACGACGGCGCAGCAGGCCAGGGAGGCAGGATTTGTTACCGAACTCTCCCGCTACCTGGCCGGACAAGGCATTGCTTCCAGGAAAATACCGGGGGACGAAGGGCGCGCCAATCTGATCGCAAGCCTCGACAGCGGCCGTCCGGGTCCCCATCTGGTCTTTTGCGGACATTGCGACACGGTACCACTCGGCGACCGCGAATGGCAAAAACCGCCATTCGGCGGAGCCATCGAGGGCGGGCGAATCTACGGACGCGGCAGTTCGGATATGAAGGGGGGCCTCGCCGCCCTTACTGCCAGCTTGCTCGACATGCACGCCAATGAAAACTGGTCGGGGCGGCTTTCGCTGGCCGTGACCTATGGCGAGGAGACCGGCTCCGAAGGGGCTAGGCTGATGGCCGGCGACGGCAGCCTCGCTCCATTCGACGCGATGATCATCGCCGAACCGACCTCCAACCGAGCGGTGCGCAGCCACAAGGGTGCGCTGTGGCTGTCGTTCACCGCAACCGGGCGCACAAGCCATGGCTCCATGCCGCAGATGGGGCTCAACGCACTGGAAATGGTTGTTCGCTTCCGGGAAAGGCTGCTCGAGCTTGACGTCCTTGCCGCATACGACCCGCTTTTAGGTCAGCCAACGATCTGCCTTACCCGCCTGCAGGGTGGCACGCAGGTCAATGTCATCCCCGATCGTGCAATCGCGGAATTCGACATGCGCACCCTGCCGGGGCAAAGCCATGACGAGATTCTTAAGGCGATACGAGCCATCGCGCGTGAGATCGAGACCGAATATGAGGGCGGAAAGATCGTCGTCGAGAGTATCAACTCCCTGCCGGCGCTCGATACTCCAGCCGACAGCGCGATCGTTCGCGCGGCCTTGGACGTCAGGCAGGAACTGGGCATGCATACCGCAGAAGCCGGAGGCGCCAGCTATTTCACCGACGGCTCGGTTCTGCAGTCCCTCGGCGCCGACATCCTGATACTGGGCCCCGGCAACCCCGGCGAGGCGCACCAGACCGATGAAAGCCTCGACCTCTCTGATTATCTGGCCGCTCGCCGCATCTATACGGCTATGGCCCATCGTTTTCTGCGCTCTCCCGAATGAGGCGGGAGGACGTTCCGCGCCGATACTGAAAAACAGGACCGGCGCCTCAGATCCACCCCCTCGTAAAGGGGATCAACCCACTTCTAGGAGGAGTTTCAATGTTGTTCGACCGTCGACGATTCCTGAAAATTTCCGCCGCCACTGTCAGCGCGGGAGCGCTCAGCGGCATTCCCCTCATGGCCCAGGCACAGGCCAAAGGCGGTGTGCTGAACGTGGTGGTGCAGCCGGAGCCGCCCGGCATCATGATCGGTATCTACCAGAACGTGCCCTCGCAGATGGTCGGCGGCAATATCTTCGAAGGCCTGCTGCGTTTCGACGCGGACCTGAAGCCGCACCCGTTGCTGGCCGAGAGCTGGGAAGAAGCCTCCGACGGCATGTTCTATTCCTTCAAGCTGAAGGAAAACGTGCTGTGGCACGACGGCAAGCCGTTCACGTCGGAAGACGTGGTCTTCAGCGTCGACAAAATGCTGCGCGAGACCCATCCCCGCGTCCGCAATTTTCTGAATGCCGTGGAGAGCATCACCGCTGACGGGCCTTACAAGGTTGACTTCAAGATGAAGCATCCCTTTGCGCCCTTCATTCAGTCTTTCGAGGTCGGCTCCATGCCGATGCTGCCCAAGCATCTCTATGACGGCACTGATTACAACACCAACCCGGTCAACAATGCCCCGATCGGCACCGGACCGCTGAAATTCGACGAATGGCAGCGCGGCTCCTATCTCAAGCTGGTCGCCAACGAGAACTATCACGAGGAGGGTGTCCCCTCCATCGATGCAGTCTATTTCCACGTCATCCCCGATGGCGCCAGCCGTGCAACCGCCTATGAGACCGGCAAGGTCGACGTGCTGCCAGGGGGCGCGGTCGAATATTTCGACATCCAGCGGCTTGCCGAACTGCCCAATTCCGAGATCACCACCAAGGGCTGGGAATTCCAGGGATCGCAATGCTTCCTGTGGCTCAACAACGGTTCCAAGTGGATCGACGACAAGCGGGTCCGGCAGGCAATCATGTACGCGCTCGATCGCGAGAACATGCGCAACATTGCCTTCTTCGGCTATGCCAAGGTGGCGCCGAGCCCGTGGAACAGCTCTACCCGGTTTTATTCGGAAGACATCAAGCAGTATCCACGCGATGTCGAAAAGGCAAAGGCGCTGCTTTCCGAGGCCGGGTACGATGGAAGCCCGATCCGCCTGCTGCCTCTTCCATATGGCGAAACCTGGCAGAGGCTTGCCGAAATCGCGCGCGAAAATCTTACCGAGGCGGGCATTCAGGTTGAACTCACCGCTACGGATGTTGCCGGCTGGAACCAGCGCCTCGGCGAGAAGGACTACGACATTGCCTTCTCTTATATGTCGCAATATGGCGACCCGGCGCTGGGTGTCGCCCGACTCTACACGACGTCCAACATCATAGAAGGCTCACCGTGGAACAACGTCTCCGCATTTTCCAACGCAGAGCTCGATGCGTTGTTCGATGCGGGTGCGGGCGAGATCGATCCTGAGAAACGAGCCAAGATTTATCAGGACGCACAAGCGCTTATCGCCGAGGAAGTTCCGCTTGCCTGGCTGTTCGAGATGATCTGGCCGACCATCTACCGCTCGAACATCAAGAACCTGATCTCGTCGGCGGTCGGCCTCAACGACAGTCTGGGGCGCGCCCGGATCGAATAGGGACGAGCATGCCGGCACGCAGCCCGGTCGTCCGGGCTGCTCAAGCATGCAGCTAGCCAGAGGCGAAGAATGTGGATCGTCTGAGATTTCTGTTGGGCCGCTTGGTACAGGGCGTGGTTGCGCTCTTTGTCATAGCCACCTTAAACTTCCTGCTGATCCGCGCGGCGCCAGGCGATCCCGTAGCGGTGATGGCGGGCGAGGCAGGCGCGGTCGACAAGCATTTCCTGGAGACTTTGCGCATCCAGTACGGGCTTGACCAACCACTATTCACGCAGTGGTGGACCTATATCTCGCGCATCGCCACCCTTGACCTCGGCTTTTCCTACCGCCAGCAGCAGACGGTCGCTCAGCTCATCACCGACCGACTGCCCGCGACGCTGCTGCTGACGCTGTGCGCGTTTGTCTTTTCGCTCGTGGTGGGGATCGGGTTCGGCGTGCTGGCCAGCCGGCGCCCCGGCGGCTGGACGGACAGGGTGATTGGCTTCGCGGCCCTGATCTTCTATGCCGCTCCCATGTACTGGCTGGCGCTGATGGCCGTTCTGGTCTTCTCCATCCAGCTTGGCTGGCTGCCCGCTTTCGGCTACAGTTCCGTTGGTGCCAATCTCACCGGGGTGGCCGCGACACTGGATGTCGCGAAGCACCTGATACTGCCGACGCTGGCACTCTCCTTCTTCTACATCGCCGTCTACACTCGCATGACTCGGGCCAACATGATGGCCATGGCCCAGATGGCGTTCGTCAAGACGGCGCGCGCGAAGGGCGCGGCCGAATCCCGCGTCCAGTTTCGCCATGTACTGCGCAACGCGCTTCTGCCGGTGGTGACGCTTGCCGGATTGCAGGCGGGTAACATGGTCGGCGGCGCGATCATGACCGAAACCGTCTTCGCCTGGCCCGGTATCGGCAGGCTGATGTTCGATGCCCTGCTGCAGCGCGACTACAACCTGCTGCTCGGCGCCTTCCTGATCGCGGCGGCTCTGGCCATCGTCTTTAACATCATCACGGACCTCATCTACACCGTGATCGATCCGAGGATTGCGCTGTGATCGGGAAATCCGTCCTTCGCCGAATGTTCACCCGCACGGAAGTGTGGATCGGGCTGATCGTCATCTTCGGCATTGTTGCCATAGCATTGCTGGCGCCGTTGCTGTTCCCTCGCGGACCCTGGGCCATGGGCGGACGCCCCTTCCTGCCGCCGATGACCGATATGCGCTTTCCCCTAGGGACCGATACCACCGGCCGCGACATTCTCGCGGGTCTGGTGTGGGGCGGTCGGGTCTCGCTTCTGATCGGGCTGGTTTCGACTGTGGTTTCGGTCGTCATTGGTGTCGTCATAGGCGCCATCGCCGGCTATGGCGGCGGCCACGTCGACAGCGCGCTCATGCGCTTTACCGAGATATTTCAGGTGGTGCCGAGCTTCGCGCTGGCGCTGGTGCTCGTGGCCGTGCTGCAGCCTTCGGTAGGCTCCATCGTGATGGCGATCGGTGTGGTGTCATGGCCTCCGGTAGCCCGCCTCGTACGGGCGGAATTCCTGTCGCTGCGTAGCCGCGATTTCGTGCTGGCGGCACGGCTCCAAGGTCAGAGCGCGTGGGCGATCATGTTCCGGCAGATACTGCCCAACGTCGCCTCTCCCATCATTGTCATGGGATCGCTGATGGTGGCGACTGCCATCCTGCTGGAATCCAGCCTCAGCTTTCTCGGCCTTGGCGACCCCAATCAGATGAGCTGGGGCTTCATGATCGGAGCCTCGCGCACGGTGCTGCGCCAGGCATGGTGGATGGCGACAATCCCGGGGCTGGCCATCGCCGCAACCGTGCTGGCGCTGAACGTGTTGGGCGAAGCGCTCAATGACGCGCTCAACATCCATTCGCGCAACAGGTGAAGGCAATGTCAACCGACACCGCTCCATTGCTCGAGGTCAAGGATCTCGACATCTCGCTGCCCAAGGGGGCAGATCGTCCGCTGGCGGTCTCGAACGCCTCTTTCAGCCTGATGGCTGGCCGCACGGTCTGCATCGTGGGCGAATCCGGCTCGGGCAAATCCACTATTGCCGATGCCATCACGGGTCTGCTGCCGCGCCCGCATCTGGAGGCGAAAGCCGGATCGATCCTGTTTGGCGGGCGCGATCTTCTGAAGCTCGACAATGTGGGCATGCGTAAGTTGCGCGGGCGCGAGATCGGCATGGTCTTCCAGGAGCCAATGGCTGCGCTCAACCCATTGATGAAGATCGGTGCACAGCTTGAGGAGGTGCTGGAAATCCATCTCGACCTGTCCGCGGCCGAACGCCGGCAACGGGCATTGACAGCGCTCCGCGATGTCAGATTGCCACGGGTGGAGGAGCTTTATGAGAGCTATCCGTTCCGGCTCTCCGGCGGCCAGCGCCAGCGCGTGGTGACGGCCTGTGCGATGATGCTGGAGCCCCGCCTGCTCATCTGTGATGAGCCGACGACGGCGCTCGACGTGACCACCCAGGCTCAGATCCTCAAACTAATCGCATCGCTTCGCGAGCGCCGCGGCACTGGGGTGCTGTTCATCACCCATGATTTCGGCGTCGTTTCCGAGATTGCCGACGATGTCGTCGTCATGCGCAACGGCTGCATCGAGGAACAGGGAGCGGCGAAAGACGTGCTGCGCAACCCGTCATCGGCCTATACGCGTCAACTGATCGACGCAATCCCGACCGGCACGGCCACACCGCGCAGAACAACGGGCACGACGCCCCTGCTCGAGGTGAAGAGCCTCAAGCGTACCTATTTCCTGTCTTCGGGACTGTTCGGCTCCCCACGCAGGGTGGAAGCGCTGAAAGGGGTGAGTTTTAACCTAGAGCGGGGTTCGACGCTTGGAATCGTCGGCGAATCCGGCTCCGGCAAATCCACTCTCGGCCGATGCGTGGTCGGCCTGGAAAGACCCGACGACGGAGAGTTGATCCTTGCCGATGCCGGGCCCGGCGGGCATCGCGGCGGGCGCATTCAGATGATTTTCCAGGATCCGTTCTCCTCGCTCAACCCGAAGATGACCATCGGGCAGGCCGTTGCCGACGGGCCGATGACCCAGGGCGTGTCGCGGGCTGCCGCCTGGCGACGAGCACGGGAGTTGCTGGAACTGGTTGGCATCAAGCCCGAGGCCGCCACCCGCTATCCGCACGAATTTTCCGGCGGGCAGCGCCAGCGCGTGGGAATCGCGCGGGCCCTGGCCATGGATCCAGTGCTGATCGTTGCTGATGAACCCGTTTCCGCACTCGACGTGTCCGTTCAGGCCCAAGTGCTCGACCTGTTCGAGGATCTGCAGAAGAAACTCGACTTTGCCATGCTGTTCATTACCCACGACCTCCGGGTCGCGGCGCGTATGTGTGACCGCATTGCGGTGATGCAGAATGGCGAGATCGTGGAAACCGGAACCGGGGCTGAGGTGCTCTCCGCGCCACGGCACGACTACACGAAGCAATTGCTAGCGGCGATCCCCATGCTGTTCAACGAAGCGCCTATGGAGGTGTCCTGACATGCCGGTAACGGCCATTCTCATCCGCGCGCAGGATCATGTCGCGACGCTCACGGGAGCCGTCGCGACCGGCGACACGGTGCTTATCACCGGACAGGGCGAGCCGCGCGAGATCGCCGCGCTCGGCGACATGCCCGCGGGTCACAAGCTGGCTGTGCGGCCCATCCGCCAATACGAGCAGATCCTCAAATATGGCGAGGTGATCGGCGAAGCCACGCAGGACATTGCCGAGGGTGGACATGTCCATGTCCACAATTGCTGGGGCGTGAAGGCCCGGCGTCATTCGTGAGGCTGAAGGGAGTATGGCTATGAAATTCCAGGGCTATCGTCGGCCTGACGGCCGCATCGGCATTCGAAACCATGTTCTTGTGATTCCAACCGTGGCTTGCGTCAATCGCGTGGCGATGGACATTTCCAACCGAACCGGGGCGGCGACATTTATGCATCCCTATGGCTGCACGTTCGATGCAGAGGAAAACCGGACCACCGAAGAGGCATTCATCGGCCACGGCCTGCATCCGAATGTCGGCGCGGTGCTGGTGGTGAGCCTCGGCTGCGAAACCGCGTCCGGATCGAAAGTGTTCGATGCGATCAAGGCCTCCGGGCGTCCGGTCGAGCGGCTCGTCGTTCAGAAGGCAGGAGGCTCGCGGACGACCTCCGAAACGGGCGTCGAGATCGTGGAGCGCATGAAGGCCGAGCTGGCGACGCAGCAGACAGACGAAGGCGATCTTTCCGAACTTATCATCGCCCTCGAATGCGGCTCATCCGACGCCTTTTCGGGACTTACGGCCAATCCCGCCGTCGGCGAGGCCGCCGACATCATTGTCGACGCCGGCGGAACCGTGATCCTGTCGGAATTGACCGAAATGGTCGGGGCCGAAAGCGTGCTTTATCGCCGGGGCAAGACGCCGGACGTGCGTGATGAACTGATGCGCCGCATCAAGGCCTACGAAATCGAACTTTCGATGACCACCGAGGACGACAGCGGCTTGTTCATTTCGCCCGGCAACATCGAGGGAGGACTGACCACAATCGAGGAAAAGTCGCTCGGCTGCATTTACAAGGCCGGCACGCGCCCAATCACCGAGGTTGTCGATTACGGTCAGACGCCGCGCGAGAAGGGTGTCATCATCATGGACACGCCCGGCTACGACATTTCTTCCGTGACCGGCAAGATCATCGGCGGCGCACATATGGTGCTGTTCACCACGGGCAAGGGCACACCCTCCGGCTCGGCCATCGCGCCGGTGCTGAAGGTCAGCTCCAACAACCGCGTTTTCCGTGAAATGCCCGATGATATCGACATCAGCGCCGGCGACGTGCTGGAGGGCACGAAGTCGCTGCGCCAGGTCGGCGAGGAACTAGTCGATCTGGTGATGCGCACGGCACGCGGCGAGAAGGCCAAGGCCGAATATTTTCAGATTCAGGAATTCGCCATCCCCAATGTCAGTGTGCTGCGCAAAGAGGTCATCCATGCCGAGATGATCAAGCGCAACGATCTCGGGTTTATGCAATGAAGCTGGCCTATATGTACGCCACACCGGAAGTGGCGCCTGCACATGTCACCGCGATCCAGGGAGATGCAGCGGCCTGTTTCGCACGCATCCGGGAACTGGGCTATGAAGGCGTGGAACTCCTTGTCCGCGACCCCCGCGCCATCGACCATGGGCTGATCGAGCGGCAGCTTGCGGATGCGGGCCTTGCCATGCCGGCGGTCTGCACCGGCGAGGTTTATGGCGAGGACGGGCTTTCGCTGGCCGATCCCGACCCGGCGCGCCGTGCCAAGACGCTGGAGCGGATGATTGCCGCCATGGATCTGGCCGCCCGCTTCGGAGCGATGGTCAATGTCGGACGCATGCGCGGCCGGTATCAGGACGGCATAGAGCCAGCCCGCACCGAGGCTTGGGTGAGCGAGGGCATGCAGGCGGCCGCCGATGCACGCCCCACAACCCGCATCGTGCTGGAGCCGGTCAACCGCCACTATGCGAATTTCCTGATGCGTACGGCCGAAGCCGCCCGCTTCGTGCGGCGGCTCGGCCGATCCAACATCGGGCTGATGCTTGATCTGGCCCACATCACCATAGAGGGCGAGGTCCATCGCGAGAGCGTTGCCGAAGCCGGCGACCTGTTCTGGCACTACCATGTTTGCGACAGCGACCGGAAGGCTGTCGGGCACGGCGAATGGGACATTGCGGCCGCGCTGAACGATCTCGACGCGATCGGCTACGACGGCTGGATCACCGCTGAACATTTCCAGATTCCCGATGCCAAAACGGCGATGGCGCAGTCCATCCGCTGGCTGAATGGACATTACCACAAACACTGACTCACACAGGAAATTGCCATGAGGATCATACGCTTTGCCCACAATGGCGCGGAGCACTGGGGCCTGCTCGAAGACGGTAGGGTGCGCGCCCTGCCCGAAGGGCCCTTCGGAGAGATTGCGCCGGCCCCGGATGCTCTGCCGCTTGAGGCGGTGAAGCTTCTTGCTCCGGTGAAACCGGGCAAGCTCGTCTGCGTCGGGCTGAACTACGTTCTGCATGCTCGAGAATCCGGCCTGCCGCTGCCCGATGAGCCGATGCTGTTCATGTGCTCGCCGCAGGCAATCATCGGCCCAGGCGAGGCCATTGTTCTGGACAGCCTCGAGCAGCGCGTCGAATTCGAGGCCGAGCTCGCCATCGTCATCGGCAAGCGCGCGCGCAACGTTGCGGCAGCGGAGGCGGCATCGGCTATTCTGGGCTACACATGCGCCAACGATGTCTCCAACCGCGACCTCCAGCTCAAGGACAAGCAGTTCACCCGAGCCAAGTCGTTCGATACCTACAAGCCCGTTGGCCCCTGGATCGAGACGGAGTTGAGCCCCGACACCCAGAGCATTCGTCTGTTCCAGAACGGCGAACTCCGGCAGGATTCCACCACTGCGGACATGATTTTCCCAACTTCCTTCATCATCGAGTTCGTCAGCTCGATCATGACGCTGGAGCCGGGCGACGTCATCATCACCGGCACGCCTTCCGGCGTTGGCCCGATGAAGTCCGGCGACCGGATCGAGATCGAAATCTCGGGGATCGGAAAGCTGGAAAACACTGTCCAATGAGCCTCGCGCAGAGGGCTGGCAGGTAGGTTTCCGCGTCAGCCCTCCGCGTTCGTCAGCAGGGGAAGCAACTGCAGTGCTGCGTAAAGGCGAAGCCGCGTATCGGTCCTGAAATCGGTCAGACCGAGAATCGTGCGGCACCGCTCAAGCCGCTGGCGCACGGTGTTGACATGCAGCCCCAGAAGCTCCGCGGCGCGGGGCATGCTTTCATCCTCCCGCAGCCATACCTTCAGCGTTTCCATGAGCGTCGTTCCCTGCTCGCCCATAACCAACAGCGGTTCGAGAAGCCGCAGGAAGCCGGGTCGGCTTTCCTCGATGACGGACGGATGCGCGAGCAGCCGCAGCAGCAGCATATCCTCATGCCGGCTCATGCGATTGAAGCCGTTTAGCCTTACGCCGAAGGTCATCGCCTGGTTGGCTTCGTGCCGCAATGTAGCCGCCTCGGACAGGGCGGCCGGCCCGGACTGGCCAAGGCCATAGAGAAAGCCGGGCGTATATTCGAGTTGCCGCTCGAACACCTGATGCAGTTCGCGCAGCACGGCTTCGCTGGCGCGGGGGTCGAGGCCTGGGGCTGGCACGGCAACGACATACTCGCTGCCATCTTCCTCCTCACGTAGCAAGGCCTTGTGGCGCCGCGAAAATTGGCGAAGGCGCAGCGTGAGCAGCGCGCCATCGAGGGTATCGGCGTCAAAAATGCGGGCAACCACCGTATGCCATGCATTTGCCGGAGGCAGGGCCTTGGCGATGAGAACATTCTTAGCTTCGCGCGAGAGAAGCGGATCAAGTAGATCGCCGAGCAGTTTCGCATTGCTCGCAAGATTTGCGCGCATGCCGGCGTTTACGTCGACCAGCGCCTGCAGGAGGTCTACGGAGAGGCGCAAGCATTCGAGGTCGGGCTCTGAAGCGCTCTGGTCGCGCTCGATAACAGCCGCCATGCCGCCGCCGTTCGCCCCCATTCCCGAACGCGCCACGGCAACCTTTGTACCGCCGACCGTCACGCGCAGAGGTATGTCGTCCGGCTGGGCACCGGTCGCCGCACCGTCGATGAGCGCTTCGGCCAGCGTTTCGGCCTCGGCCGCGGTGACTCCCCGACTTTCAAGTTGCAAGCCAGCTTCATTTTCAAGGGCAAGCACCACCGGCAGATTGACGAAGCCGGCCACCAGTTCGAATAGGTCTCGCAGCGACCCAATTCCCGTGCGATGCTGAGAAAAGGCACGGTAGATGGCGCTGAGATGGGCCGCTTCCCTGCCCTGCTGCCGCCCGCCATGGGCAAAGACCTTGCCGATGAGATCGCTCCACGCCAACGGTCCCGGCAAGGAAATGATCGGAAATCCAAGCTCTTCCGCGCGGCCGCACGCATTGTCGGGAAGCTCGCGCAGATACCTGGTCAGCTTGACGCCAAGACCGGCCGCATTGCGCGCCGCGAGCTGCTCGATCAGGACCACAAGCGCATCTGGGCTTTGCTGCACAGGATAGGTGCTAGTCACGACGAACTCGTGCGGCTTTACCCAGTTGACCGCATCAGGCGCATCGATGACGGTGACAGACCGGACATCGACGGACAGTGAGCCGGCGCCGGCTATGATCGTGTGGCCGGAAAGGATTTTCCAATCCAGCATTTCGCGCAGGCTCAGCATGGGGCCTCGGGAAGGAGGACTTCGGGCGTGTGCGCCATAGTGCAACGTTGTCCTTTCAGTGGTCCATAGGTTCACTCCAAACAAGGGGAAGAATTCGATCCGTGCAACGTGGCGTTGGTCTGGTCCACAGGATCCCTATGAAAACCGACTGGATATGCCAGTCGGGCACGACCAGTCTCGAGGCGAGCTTGTCCCGTCTGCCACCGGCATAAATGGGAAGGCCGGACCTATCGAGGTATCCAGGCCGGATAGTCGGACACGAAGGCATGGCCAGGCAGGATAACCCGACCGCACCCAGGCCTGAACCCACGCGAGGCCGCATGCGCCGCTCTGGCGGGCGCGCAAATGTCTGGGTGATCGAGAGCGGCCGATAGATTTTCCCATGGCTGCGATGGCGACGGGGGCGGCTGTCGGAGCTGCTGCGATCGGGCAGGTCCACCGCCGCGTGGTCTCGCTTCAGGCGGACGGGTCCGCGGCCTATACGTTGCAATCGCTGTGGACGCAGACGCGCGAGAATCTGCGCTGCACAACGCTTCTGCTGAACAATCGGAAGTACTCGATACTTCTGGGAGAGTATGCCAAGGTTGGCGCTAATCCTGGCCCGACCGCCATAGACATCCTCTCGCTCGATCGTCCGGCGATTGACTGGGTCAGCCTGGCGAAATCCTTCGGGGTCGAAGCAAAGTCAGTCGACACGCTGGAGGAATTGCGCGGGGCCATGTCCGAAGCCCTGATTCATGATGGCCCCTTTCTCATCGAGGTGCGCTTCTGTTGATCTCCGCGTATTCAAGGAGCGTTCGTGTGCCAGCCACTTTGGGTGCCGAGCGACCGCGATGCGACCTTCGTTTTCCGCCCGCAGCTTGTGCGTCCACCCGCCGCCAAGAGTTGCAGACATGTCCGCCAGGCCACTCTTGCTGAGTTTTTTGAGACAACTTGCCGTATCATTTTCCGCCGACCCGTTCAGCGATCCAGCGATAGAGATTGTTGGCAGCCGGGTGGTCAAGCTTTCCGTTTGGTATGACGAAGTGGTAGCCGTTCTCAGTCGCCAGCGGAATATCGGCCACGACCTTGAGTTGCCCGGCCTGAAGCTCCTGTTCGATGAGATAGAGCGGCAGGAGCGCCACGCCGAGCCCGGCGGCCGCTGCCTGGATCATCATGGTGAACTGATCGAAACGGTGGCCCTGGTAGGCGGAGACCGCATCCACGCCGGTCATGCAGAACCAGTCGGCCCATGCCTTGGGGCGCGTGGCGAGATGCAGCCGGGGCGCCTGGGCCAGATCGTCCGGCCTTTCCGGTTGTCCGCCCCCGAATAGCGCCGGGCTTGCCACCGGCACGATCACCTCCTGACAGAGGTAGCGGCAGGTGGCGTTCGCCCAAATGGGCTGGCCGTAGTGGATTGCGGCATCAAAGCCTTGCTCCTCCAGATCGAAAGGCGCGGAGCGCGATGCGATGTCGAGCGCGATGTCCGGATGCGCCCGCAGGAAGCCCGGCAGGCGCGGAATCAGCCAGCGGCTGCCGAAGGTCGGCAGGGTGGCCAGGCGCAGCAGAGACGCCTTGGACCCTGCCATGGCGCGCAGCATCGCCGCCTCACCCTGCTCCAGCAGCTTGCGCGCATCTGGCAGGAACCGGCGGCCGGCCTCCGAAAGCACCACGCGCTGGCGCACCCGTTCGAACAACGGCACGCCGAGTTGCACTTCCAGTTCCCTGATCTGGCGGCTGACGGTGCTCTGGGTGAGATTCAGCTCACGGCCGGCCTGGGTCACGCTGCCATGTCGCGCGGCGCTTTCGAAGGCTTGCAGCTTGCCGAGGTCGGGGATCAGAGTGCGCGAAAGGGTCATGGCATTTCTGCATCAAGTCAGACGGATTCAGCGTAATTCATGGCTGTTTGGCCGGGATATACCATCGGCTACGCATCAAGTCCCCATCCTTGGAAAGATCGGAAAACCACATGTCCAGCTCGTTCATGTCCAGCGATGCCATCCGCGCCGCGTTCTCGGCGGCCATGTCGGTCATGTACCGGCAGGAAGTGCCGGCCTACGGCACGCTGATGGAGCTTGTTGCAGACGTCAACGAAGCGACGCTCGACAAGCAGCCCGAGTTGCGCATCAGCCTCCAAGCCACGGAGACACTGGATCGAATCTGCGAGGAAAGGCACGGCGCCATCCGCCTCGGCACCGCGGCCGAGCTTGCCATGATGGGCCGGGTGTTCGCCGTGATGGGCATGTTCCCGGTCGGCTACTACGACCTCAGCGAGGCTGGCGTGCCGGTCCACTCCACCGCCTTCCGTCCGGTGGGCGAGGCATCGCTGAAGATCAATCCGTTCCGGGTGTTCACTTCGCTGCTCCGGCTCGACCTGATCGACGACCCGGAGCTGCGCGCGGCAGCGCAGGAGATTCTTGTCGCGCGGCGCATCTTTTCGGATGAGGCTGTGACGCTGGTGGAGAAGGCCGAGCGCGACGGTGGGCTTTCGCAAGCCGATGGCGAGCGCTTCGTGGCGGAGGTGCTGAACACCTTCCGCTGGCACGAGGTGGCGAGCGTCGACCGGCCGCTCTACGATCGCCTGCACGCCGCCCACCGCCTGATCGCGGACGTGGTCTCGTTCAAGGGGCCGCACATCAACCATCTCACGCCGCGCACGCTGGATATCGACGCGGTGCAGGACGAGATGCCGAGGCGCGGTATCATGCCCAAGGCTGTGGTCGAAGGCCCGCCGAGCCGCGCCTGCCCGATCCTGCTGCGCCAGACCTCGTTCAAGGCGATCGAGGAACGCGTCTCCTTTCCCGACGCAGAAGGCGAGCTCACCGGTGGCTCCCACACCGCTCGTTTCGGCGAAATCGAGCAGCGCGGCATCGCGCTGACGCCCAAGGGCCGTGCCCTGTACGACCGACTGCTCAACGAGGCGCGCGCCAAAGTCCGCCCGGCTGCGGACGGCGCCAACGCACAGTCCTACCGAGCTGCCTTGCAGGAAAGCTTCGCGGCCTTTCCTGACGCATGGAATGACATCCGCAAGGCCGGACTCGGCTATTTCCTCTATTCCATCGTGCCGGACGCCAATCTTTCGAACCCCGCCGGACGCGACATCGAGGCCCTGATCGAGGCCGGCGCGGTGCGCTTCGATCCGATCGTCTACGAGGATTTCCTGCCCGTCTCCGCGGCCGGCATCTTCCAGTCCAATCTCGGCGACGACGCCGTGCAGGAATTCGTGGCGAGCCCGAACCAGAAGCTGTTCGAGAAGGCGCTCAGTGCGAAAGTACTCAATGAGTTCGATCACTATGCTGGCATTGAGCGAACCTCCATCGAACAGTGTCTCGCCGCCGTCAGGGCGATCTCGGCTGCCGCGTGATGACAATTGGCGCCGAACATATCGAACGGCTTAGCACCCTGCTCGGCCCGCAAGGTCTGCTGACCCGACCCGCCGACATCGTGTCCTACGAAAGCGGCGCGCGCTATGATGGCGGCCGCGCCGCCTTCGTCGCGCGGCCGGCTTCCATCGAGGCCGTATCGCAAGCGGTGGCCTATTGCGTCCGCAACGCCATCGCGCTTGTGCCGCAGGCGGGCAATACGGGGCTCGTCGGCGGCTCGACGCCGGATGTCAGCGGCGTGCAGGGCGTGCTCAGTCTCGATCGCCTGCGCTCGACCTTCGAACTCGATACCGACAACCGCAGCCTGCGTGTCGATGCTGGCTTTCGGCTTTCCGAGATCAACGCCCGGCTCGAACAGCACGGCCTGTTTTTCCCCATCGATCTCGGCGCAGATCCCATGGCCGGCGGCATGGCGGCGACCAATACGGGCGGGGCGCGCTTCCTGCGCTTTGGTGACGTGCGCCGCAACACGTTGAGCCTCAAACTGGTGCTGGCTGACGAACAGGGCACGGTGCTGGAATGCGGTACGGGCCTGCGCAAGGACAATACCGGCCCCGACTGGAAGCAGCTCTTCATCGGCACGGGCGGCGCTTTCGGCATCGTCACCGAATGTACCTTCAATCTGGAGCGGCTGCCGAAACAGACGGCCACGGCTTATCTGGTGCCACGCGGCTGCGCGGAGGCACTTCCCTTGCTCCATGAAATCGAGGAGCGTGCCGGCACCTACGTCAGCGCCTTCGAAGGCATGTCGGGACAAGCGATCCTGAACGCGCTCGCCCACGTGCCATCGCTGCGCAATCCGTTTCCGGGCGGCGACATCCCCGCCTATGTCATCCTCGTCGAACTCTCCCGTTCATGGGCGCAAAGGGCGGGCGAACAGCCGCTCGACGCCGTGCTGGAGGAAATACTGGCCGATATCTGGGAACTGCCCGGCGGTCTGCTGCTCGACGCCTTTATCGGCGCCCCTTCCGAGATGTGGGCCCTGCGGCATAGCCTGTCGGAAGGCGCCAAGGCCGCCGGCTATGTCGTCGGGCTCGATCTCGCCTTCCGTCGCGGCGAAGTCATGCGGTTCCGCGAGCGCATGGTGGCAATGTTGGCGGACGAATTTCCGCAGACCGAGATCTGTGACTTCGGCCATATCGGCGACGGCGGCGTGCACTTCAATCTGGTGGTGCCGCGCGACCCGGATGGCGGCGTCGACATCGATCTCGCCACGCGTCTGCGCACCTATGTGACGGAAATCGCGGTGGAGGAGCATCGCGGCAGCTTCAGCGCCGAACATGGGCTCGGCCGCCGCAACCAGCATTTCTACGATCGCTACACCTCGCAAAGGCTGAAGCAGATGGCGGCACAGTTCAGACAGGCAACGTCGCCCGGCGCTGTTGGTGCCGTGCGACTTGGATGATTGAGGCAAAGGCCCTCACGAAGAAAAACGGAAAGGTGAATGTCATGCCGCTCTTGCAGGAAACTTCAGCTCTTCTCTCGAAACTCGGCGTTGCCGGGTCCGCCTTGTCCGCCGGCGACCTGATCGTGAGCAGTCCCGTGACTGGCGAACAGATCGGCTCGCTGAAGTCGATTTCGCCGGCCGAGGCCGGCAATGCCATCGAGCGCGCCGACAAGGCCTTCAGGATCTGGCGCAACGTGCCCGCGCCGAAGCGTGGCGAGCTGGTGCGGCTGCTCGGCGAGGAGCTGCGCGCCGCCAAGGAGGATCTCGGCCGGCTGGTGTCGATCGAGGCGGGCAAGATCCCGTCCGAGGGCCTCGGCGAGGTCCAGGAAATGATCGACATCTGCGATTTCGCGGTCGGCCTGTCGCGCCAGCTCTACGGTCTCACCATCGCCACCGAGCGTCCCGGCCATCGCATGATGGAGACCTGGCATCCGATCGGCGTGGTCGGCGTCATCTCGGCCTTCAACTTCCCGGTCGCGGTATGGTCGTGGAACGCGGCTCTGGCCCTGGTCTGCGGCAATGCCGTCGTCTGGAAGCCTTCGGAGAAGACACCGCTTACCGCGCTCGCCTGCCAGGCGATCTTCGACAAGGCCGCGGCCCGTGTCGGCGGCGTGCCGGAGGGCTTGAGCCAGGTGCTGATCGGCGACCGTGCCGTCGGCGAAGTCCTGGTCGACCATCCCCGGGTGCCCGTGGTCTCGGCCACCGGCTCGACCCGCATGGGCCGTGACGTCGGCCCGCGCCTGGCCAAGCGCTTTGCCCGCGCCATCCTCGAACTCGGCGGCAACAATGCCGGCATCGTCTGCCCTTCGGCCGATCTCGACATGGCGCTGCGCGCCATCGCCTTCGGCGCCATGGGCACGGCCGGCCAGCGCTGCACCACGCTGCGCCGCCTGTTCGTGCATGAAAGCGTCTACGACGCGCTCGTGCCGCGCCTGAAAAAGGCCTATGAGAGCGTCTCGGTCGGCAACCCGCTGGAAACCTCGGCGCTCGTCGGGCCGCTGATCGACAAGGCCGCCTTCGACAACATGCAGAAGGCATTAGGGGAAGCCGAGGCCAATGGCGGAGAGATCACCGGCGGAGCCCGCGTCGAGAACGGGCTTGGCAACGCCTATTACGTGAAGCCGGCCTTGGTCGAGATGCCGAAGCAGGTGGCTCCGGTGACGGAGGAGACCTTCGCGCCAATCCTCTATGTGATGAAATACAGCGACTTCGACCAGGCCCTTGCCGACCACAACGCAGTGGGAGCCGGCCTGTCCTCGTCGATCTTCACGCTGAACCTGCAGGAGGCCGAGCGCTTCCTCGGCGCCGACGGTTCGGACTGTGGCATCGCCAACGTCAATATCGGCACCTCCGGCGCGGAGATCGGCGGCGCGTTCGGCGGCGAGAAGGAGACCGGCGGCGGCCGCGAGAGCGGCTCCGACGCCTGGAAGGCCTATATGCGCCGCGCCACCAACACGGTGAACTACTCCAAGGCGCTGCCGCTGGCGCAGGGTGTTTCGTTCGACATTGATTGAGGGTCAACAATGCCCACCACTTCAGATGCTGCCTCGGTGCCTTTCAGGCCGGCGGCCCGCATTGCCGACATCGGCGTCTCCGAAGATCGGGGCGCGCGCGGCCGCCATGCGCAAAGACGGCCATGATGTCATCGTGCTTGGCGCGGGCGAGCCGGATTTCGACACGCCCGATACGGTGAAGAAAGCGGCCTTCAAAGCCATGAAGCGCGGTGAAACAAAATATACCGCCCTCGACGGCTCGCCCGCCATGAAGGAGGCGGTGCGGGAAAAACTCCGGCGCGACAACGGGCTTGATTTCTCGACAAACGAAATCAGCATCGCCGCCGGTGCCAAACAGGTCATCTTCAACGCCTTCATGGCCACGCTCGGCCCGAGCGACGAGGTGATCGTGCCGACCCCCTACTGGACGTCTTATGCCGACATCATCCGCATTGCCGGCGCCGTTCCGGTGCTGGTTGCCTGCGATGCCGCCAACGGGTTCCGGCTGATGGCCGATCAGCTTGAACGCGCCATCACGCCGGCCACGCGCTGGCTGATGCTGAACTCGCCTTCCAACCCGACCGGCGCGGCCTATGCTCAAGCCGACTATCACCCGCTGCTCGACGTGCTTTTGAAGCATCCGCACGTCTGGCTTCTGGCCGACGACATCTACGAGCACATCGTTTATGACGATTTCCGCTTCGTCACGCCGGCGGCGCTGGAGCCTGCGCTGCGCGATCGCATCCTCACCGTCAACGGCGTCTCCAAGGCCTATGCCATGACCGGCTGGCGCATCGGCTACGGGGCCGGGCCGTCTGCGTTGATCAAGGCTTTGGCCGTGGTCCAGAGCCAGTCCACCTCCAACCCGTCTTCCGTCAGCCAAGCGGCGGCGATCGAAGCGCTGACGGGAACCCAGGATTATCTCAACGAACGCCGCGACAGCTTCCGCGTCCGTCGCGACCTGGTTGTGGACGGGCTCAACGCCATCGAAGGCATCGCCTGTCCCCGTCCACAAGGCGCCTTCTATACCTTCGCAAGCTGCGCGGGAATGCTCGGGCGCACCACGCCGCAGGGTCGAAACATCGAAAGCGATCGCGACTTCTGCGCCTATCTGCTGGAAGAGGCCAAGGTTGCTGTTGTGCCGGGTTCGGCATTCGGCGCCTCGCCCTTCTTCCGCATCTCCTACGCTACATCGCCGGACGAGTTGCGACGGGCCCTGGCGCGCATTGCAGCGGCCTGCACCGCCCTGACGACCTGAATGCGGTGGTCGGACCGGAATAGATCTCACGCGGCGATGCGATCTGCTCGATCTGGGCTCCGGTTCATCACCGCCACCACCGACATGGACGTCGCCTCTTCCGGGTCATGAGTGACGAAGACGAAGGTCTTGCCCGTCCGCTTCTAACTCGGGGCGCGATAGGCTTGAACTGGCCTTCTTTCCACATCATCGATCAAATCCCATCCAAAGAAATTTTGCAATTACAAAATTTCTGGTCATATTTCACCTATTGCAAAATCTCGGAGCATCATGATGAGCGGAGCCAAAATTCAAAAAGCCAACAATATGCCTGTACAGGCTCCGCTGGTTCCCGATCCCGTTCTCCCATATGGATGCAAGAACAGCAAAACCGTTTACGCGATGTGTGAAGTTGACGAGGAGACACTCCGTCGTCATCTGGAGCCTACCCCGTTCAGCTACGTCAGCAATCTGTGCATGATCTACGTGAATGATTTCACGGAAAGCCCTCAGCTTCCATACATGGATGCGGGTATTATCTTTACCGTAAAATACAAGGACACCATCGGTGGCCATTACATGTATGAATGGGAAGATGACGATGCGGCAATAGAAACCGGCCGGTACTGGGGTTATCCGAAAAAATTTGCGCAAATGACGCTTGAGAAAAGCGGCAACATTATTAGGGGCACCGCTACACGACGTGGCGTAAAGCTGATCGATATCGAGCTTGATTGCTCGAAGCCGCTTGCGGACCTTCCCAAGTTGCCGGCTGTGTTTCCGCACCTCAACATTCTGACCATTCCCAATCCCGATGGCCCGGGAATCTTCTCGCAGCGCATCACGCTCCGCGATAATTCATCGACCTGCACCACGCTTTCGAATGATTTCGCCGAGGTGAAGGTGACTATCAATAGCTCACCAACAGATCCGATCGGCGATTTTGCGCCGTTGAAAGTCCTTGGTGGCGGATATTCCGTTACCGATTTCCTCGCAACGACGGAAAATGGCTGGGCCAAAGTCATCGACACGCTCATCTGATTATCTACTGGCTCAGACCAAAGTCATTTATTGGAGTTCAAAGTGGGACGCAGTGGCTTTCTAACGGTTCTTATTCTTTCCGGTGCGTATCTGGCTTATCTGGCAGGTTCCGGTTTCGGTAGCGGCCAGGAAATAATGCAGTATTTTACTGCTTATGGGTACGTTGGCGTGGCCGGCATCGTGATAAGCGCCGCCCTTTGGGCATCGTATGCAGTATTTATTGTGAGGGATTCCCGGAACTTCCGTCTCCAGTCCCTCCACCAGGTCTACCTGTTCTACTGCGGAAAATATCTCGGCAATGCGCTGTTCATCTTCTCCATCGCATATCTGTTCTGCATGGCGAGCTTGATGATTGCCGGCTCCGGGGCCGCGTTCTCCCAGTATTTCGACGTCGGGAACCAGCTCGGTCGCATCATCATGACGGCGATGGTTCTTGTCACCGGTCTGCTGGGCATGAAAAAGATGGTCGATGTTATCGGCAGTCTCGGGCCCTGCATCATTGTTTTCGTAATGCTTATCGCCGTCATCGCCCTGTTTGAAGGTGCCAACAGCGTCGAGGCAGGTAATGAATATATAAACACGCACAACCTGCTCAAACCGACCGATAACTGGCTTTGGGCAGCTTTCATGTATTTCTCGTACTGCATCCTGTTCCAGGCTGCTTACCTGTCGGGAATTGCGATGACCAACCCCGCCTCTACGCGACAGTTGACGTTGAGCGTCGTCATCGGGGCAACGTTGTACGTAGCGGCTTGCATCGTAATGCTTCTTGCATTCATGGCGAACATCACCGTGCTGGACGGCATCGAAGTTCCCAATCTGCATTTGGGGGCGAGTATCAATCCCATTCTCGGCGCCATCTATGGCGCCGTACTGGTGGCCGCACTCTACACCACGACCGCACCATTGATATGGTCCGTCACCAACGCTTTTGTCTCTGAAAGCACGAGCACCTACAAGTGGGTGATCGTCATGACCTCGGTGCTCGCTTATTTCGCAAGCGGTGTCAGCTCGTTCTCCGTTCTGGTGAACATTGTCACGACGGTTGCGGCCTATATCGGCATCCTCTACGTAATACCGGTGTTTTACGTGAAGTTCGTCAAAAGGCCGGTGCCAAGCGAAAGTCTTCAATCGGCGAGCTGATAGGCTGGACCAAGCAGGCTCCAGAGTGATCGAAAATGGTCACTCTGGGGGTAACCTCTGTCAGGATGCCGAAGGAGCTCCGACACCGAGTATCTCGGTCATTTCCGAAGTGGGATTAAAAAGCCGGTAAGGGAGCTGCGCTCTGTAACAAATGGAGTCGCCTTTCTCGGCATAGTACATTCGGCCGTTATATTCGAAGCCTAGAACACCGGAGAGCACATAGATGAACTCTTCGCTCTGGCAGGTAAGAAACAGCCCTTTCGGCTCCTCGTAATGAGGAGCCAGCTTTATTATGGCGACCTGCAGATCGATACCGTGAATGTTATTACGCAAAAGTTCGTAGATTAATGGTGAGTTAGGGCGACCGAAGCGCGGTCGTTTGTCCGCCTTGACCAGTATTTCTTCCTCGTCATCGGATTCAAAAAAGTGAACGACCCCAACATTATAGTAGGCGGCAAGCTTTCTTAGCTGCGCTATAGACGGCTCGGCTTTTCCCGTTTCCATTTGGCTTAAATAGCCCGGCGACAGATCGGTGGCCTCGGCAACATCCTGCAGTCTTAGCTTATTCTTCTTCCTGAGGCTCCTTAGCTTTGTGTGTATCATGGATGCAACCTCGCGGGCTATTTCTGCAGCTGCCCCAAATTCACCGCTGACCGGCAAAATTCAACATCTCGTCTCCCTCTTTAGAGAGGCTGACAAGACGGAAATCAATCATTCATTCTGTTCGTTTGACCACGGTTTTCGTGGCAGATCCGCACCAGCAATAAAATGGCGGGAGCATCGCTGCGTTCATGAACGTGGCCGATCGTGGGGGACGCTACTCGCCGGCCCGAACCTTGTGTTCCTGATGCGCTCGGCGTACCCGTCGAACACCCCACCAGACCAGTGCCACTGTCGGCGGAACGGCCGCCGCCGTAGCGATCTCGGGCAGGAAAGCGTGCTCCATAGCCGCCGCGCCCTTGGCGATGTAACCGATAAGTCCGACCACATAATAGGAGACGGCGGCGACCGAGAGACCTTCGACCGTTTGCTGGAGGCGCAACTGAAGGCGAGCACGGTTGTCCATCGAAGCGAGCAGGTCGCGGTTCTGCTTCTCGACCTCGACGTCGACCCAGGTGCGCAAGAGCGTGGTGGTCCGCGTAAGCTTGCGAGACAGGTTGGCCTGGCGTTCCTCCACTGAGCGGCAGGTGCGCATGGCCGGAGCCACCCGACGCTGCAGAAAACCGGCCCATGTTTCGTAACCCGGCACGACCGTCTCATCCAGCGCGTCGAGCCTCTCGCGCACGATGCCGTCATAGGCGCGACTGGCGCCGAACCGATAGAGGCTCGAGGCCGCGTCGGCCTCGAGCTCCGCAGCGAGTTCGGTGAGGTCGGCGAGCAGCATCTGACCGTTACGCGTTTCGCTGACCTTCATCTCCAGTGTGATTTGAGCAAGCCGGTCCTCGATCCGTCGGACGCGGCTCGACAGCGACAGCGCCATCGGCAATCCCAACATCGCCAATGTACGATAGGTCTCGATGTCGATCAGCCGCTGCGACAATGCGCCGGTGCGGGCGGGCGTCAGGCCGCGGTCGAGCACCAGGATGCGCGTCAAGCCGTCGCCATCCTGGCGAAAATCGGTAATGATCGCAGCCGCGCCGTTCTCGACCACCGAGTAGCACAGGCTGGTCGGGTCGAAGCTCGCTATCAGTTTCTCGTTGGCCGGAGTCCACTCGCGGATCTCGAGCCTGATGCCGGAGATCACGGTGCCGGGCGGGCTGAAGCCATTACCGAAGGGCGAATCCTCCCGCAGCCCACCCGATTCCACGAGCGGCCCCTCCCATACATAGGTCGAGAATTCGGTGTGCCGTTCCCAGCGGACGGATCCCTGTCCCCACTTCATGGCGTGGTGGCGGGCCTGTCGGTCGGGCGCAGCGATCCCGAGCCGCCGCGAAAGCTCGGAAAGTACGGCATGGTCCACGCTCGACCCGCCATCGGTCATGAAGGAAAGCTGTACCAGGACGCGCGGGATTTCGACCAGGGGGTGCGGCCGCGCATGAATCTCGCCGAGCGCACCGGCGCGCTCGGCATGTGCCGGAAATCCCATCACGCTGCCGGTTGCACGCGGCAGGAATTCGAGAGACGGCGGCTCGGTTGTCATCGACGGCCTCGCGATTAATCCGCCGCGGCTCTAGAAAAATTCGACGGCTCAAGCAAACGGCAAATCAGCGCACGCTCATGAGCCGCAGCATATGGACAGGCAAATAAATTCGCCAGGGCGCGCGCGAGTCCCTGAAGGACATCGAGGGCCTGGACCATGCCCGAACGACGATCGCCGAACGGACCAACGACTACAACCGGTCGCGCCCGCCTTTCGCGCTCCGCATCATGCGTGCGGCTCACGCCGCCAATCCCATCGCAACAGGCGGTCGGCTGCGCAATCTCGACTAAATAGCTCCGGCGATCGCCCGTTGCTCAACCCGCGCCATACGGCGTATCTTCAATCGCCGCTGGATGAAATTGGCAGGTTATCTCGCGGGTCATTCACACTCGCCTGAACCCATTGTCCGTAAATGGTCGGAAGGGGGTATCCAGGTACTTTCCAACTGGCGTCGAATTCGGAGTCGTACCACTGCCGAGTGGTCGGTCCGGTTTCTGTCAGCCAATGGCGACAAGCTGCCACTCAGTTACCCACCAAAGTCGGTCCGAGGTGGAGAAGTGCTTTTGCTGAAGCGAACGGCCAGCTTCTGGCTTGATAATATTAAATTGCAGAAGCTGAAACCGCAGCGACCTCCAAGGGCCAGGTTCTACCAGACTTAGATCAGTGCCATCTCGGATCCTCACGCCGAGCAGCAAGAAACCGAATGTGCATTCGCAATGTGCGAGCCGACCTTAACCGGTTATCTCCAGATGCCGTCGACCCGGTCGAAGCTGTCCATGCGCAGGTCGTCGGTGGCCGCGATCAGCTTGGACTTGGCGATCTTGTCCGACGGCGTGCGCGGGTACTCGTCGATGAAGGCGACGTAGCGGGGGACCTTGAACGCGGCGAGGTTCTTCCGGCAATGCTCGAACAGTGCGTCGAGCGAGAAGCTTTCGCGGGATACGCCTGGCTTCAACTTGATGTAGGCCTTGACCTCTTCCTTGCGCAGCGGGTCGGGCACGGGCACCACCGCAGCTTCCTCAATCTCCGGCATGTCGTGCAGCACCGCCTCGACCTCGCGTGCCGAGATGTTCTCGGCCGAGCGCCGAACCATGTCCTTGATGCGTCCTACGATCGAGTAGTAGCCATCTTCGTCCACCGTGAAGAGGTCGCCGGTGCGGAACCAGTCGCCCTCAAAGCTCTCTGCGTTCGCGTCAGGCCGCTTATAATAGCCGAGCAGGATCGAGCGGCCGCGGATCTGCAGCTCCCCAGCTTCGCCGACGCCGCATTCACGTCCATCCTCGCCGATGATACGCGTCTCGCGGAAAGGCGCAGGCACGCCGCAAGTGCGCTTGTCCAGCTTGTGCGTGGCGGAGACGGGCATGAGAATGCCTGCGCCGATCTCCGTCATTCCGAAGGAATCGCGAGCGATGACGTTGAACCGCTCCTCCGCCTCCTCGACCGAAGCAGGCGCCCAGCCCCAGGCATTGATGTAGCGAAGCGCCATCTGCTTGTCGGCGGGGCTCGGCGGCAGCGCCTTGAGCGCGACTTCGGAGAACGACGTGTAGTTGATTTCGAATTCCCGCACCCAGTCGAAGAAACGGCTCAGGCTCAGCCGTTTCGCAATGTAGGCGGTGCCCCCGAGCTGCATGGTCATCAGCAACTGCCACTGGGGATCCATGTAGAAGAACGGCGCCCACAGGAGCGAGCGCTTGATCTCGTCCGCGCCCATGCCGGCGGCGGCGGAGAGCGCCAGCAATAGCCAGTAGTCATGGGTGAGCATGCAGCCCTTGGGAAACCCGGTCGTGCCGGATGTGTATTGCAGGCTCATCAGATCAGTGGAAACGACGGGCCATGGCGCGTTCCATGGGCGCTCCTCGGCCAGCATCGCGTCAAGCGAGCCGTAGCGGCTGTCAGCCGCGCCGCGCACGAAGACGCGCGCATCGTCGAGGACGGCGGGGCGCTTCGACATACCCTCCAGCGCCGGAAGCAGCGAGGCGTCGATGATGACTGCTTGAGCGTCGGACTGGTTGAGCAAATAGTCGAGCTCGGTGCTGGTATAGGCGGAGTTCGTCGGCACCAGCACTGCGCCGAGCTTGGCAAGGGCAAACCAGGAAAGGACGAACTCGGGCACGTTGGGCATCATGAGCGCCACGTGAGCGCCCTTTCGGATGCCGCGTGCCATAAGCGCCGCCGCCAGCGTGTCGGAGCGCCTATGAAGGTCTGCGTAGGACAGGGTGATGTTGTCCTCGAACCAAATCGCGGCGGACGCGTCGCCCATCGTGGCTGCGCGCTCGGCGACGAAGGCGCCGATGGACGTGGGAAAGGCCATTGCTGCGATCTTGTCCTGCGCGGCCTTCATCTCGGCGATGCCGGGATCGATCGTCATTGTTACTTCTCCTTGGCGGCGAGCGGCGGGGTTTTGTCGAAGGTGGCCCGTACGAGCTGGTACATGTGGCCGGCAAAGGCCATCGCATCGTCGCGGTCGAGGTCGAGCGCGCGATAGAACGTCTCCATCTCCACCCGCATGGCGCGCGGCGGCAGCGAGGCGATACGGGAGGCGATCTGCCGTGCGCGTTCCATCAACTGCGCCGGCTCGACGATCTCGTTGATCAGGAAGCAGCGGCGGGCCTCCTCGGCCGAGATCGCCTCGCCGGTGAGCGCCATCCAGAGCGCGGCCGTCTGCGGTATCTGGCGCCCCAGGCGGGTGACGCCGCCGGCGCCCGGCATGCCATAGGCTATCTCGGGCAAGCCGAAGCGGGCCTTGGGCACGGCGATGCGCAGGTCGGTAAGCAGCAGCAGGTAAATCATACCCTGTCCCATGCAGGGACCGTTGACGGCGGCGATCATCGGCTTGGTGCGCTTGAGCGAAAGGATCTCGCCCTCCCAGCCTGGATATTCTGCCGGATCGCCCTCGCGACGCGGCGTCAGGTGGCGGTCGACGATTTCGGCTGTCGTGCGCTCGAGGCGCTCGCTCTTGACGTCGTCGCCGGCGCAATAGGCACGCTCGCCTGCGCCGGTCCAGATGCCGCAGCGGATCTCCGGATCGGAATAGAAGTCTTTCAGGATGCCGTAGAGCTGCTCGTGGGTCTCTGGGGTGAGCACGTTGACCGGAGGGTTGTCGAGCGTGAGGACGGCGATCCCGTCCGCTTTCTCGTATCTGAACATCAATTGTTTCCCTGTGTTCTGGTCGCGCGGATGCGCAGGAATTCCGCCAGTCCCATGGCAAGTGTGGTGATGACGACGAAGACGGTGGAGATTGCGGCGATCGTCGGGTTGATCTCGAAACGAAGGTCGTTCCAGATGCGCACCGGAAGCGTCTCGGAACCGCCCATCAGGAAGAGCGCGATGACCAGTTCGTCGAACGAGACGAAGAAGGCGAAGATGAAGGCGGCGCAGATGGCCGGAGCAAGTGGCGGCATGGTTCCGGTCCAGAAGGCGCGAGAGGGGCCGGCACCGAAGATACGCGCCGCTTTCTCCAGCATGGGGTCGGTCTGGCGATGGGCCGCACCCACGATCATCACCACGAAGGGCAGGCCGATTGCCGCGTGGGCGAAGACGAGCGTCGCCTCGCTGTCGGTAGAGCCGAAGCGCAGGGCCACGATAAACACACCGAGGGCCACGATGACGTTGGGCACGATGGCGGGAGCAAGCAGCAGCCCCGTCACTCCCGCGCGCCAGGTCTTCGACAGCCTGGACAGCCCGATGACGCTTGCCGTTCCCGCCAAGGTCGCGATCAGGCCCGCCGTGGCCGCCACACGCAGCGAACGCCAGGTGGCGGCCAGCCATACCGGATCCGAAAAGTAGGTCTGGTACCAGACGAAGCCCCAGCTTTTCGGAGGGAAACCGAGGAACCGGTCGCCACTGAACGACATCGGCACGACGATCAGGATAGGGAAGAACAGGAACAGGACCGCGAGGGCGAAGAAGATGCCGGCCAGGACGCGCAATTTCATGCCGTGCCCTCCCTAGGCGAGTAGAGAAACCGGCCAAGGACGAGGCGTAGAGCCCCGACAAGCATGATGGTGGAGACGAGCAGGATGATCGCCAGGGCGCCGGCAAAACCCCAGTTGGCCTGGCTTATCTGGTTGACGATCATGTTGCCGAGAAGGACGTCCTTCCTTCCGCCGACCAAGGCGGGCACGATGAAGAATCCCATCGACAGGATGAAGATGACAGACCATCCGGTTACCGCGCCTTCGAGGCTGAGCGGCAGGAACACCTTGCGGAAGGCGGCAAGGGGGCTGGCGCCACACACACACGCCGCCCGCACCAGGCCGGGGTCGATCTCCGTCATGGCTGAATAGCAGGTGACGATCATGATGGGTAGAAGCAGCTGCACCATCGCGACGTAGACCGCACCGGTGGAGAACATCATCGGCAGCGGCTCATTGATTATTCCCAGCCACTGCAGGACGGTGTTGATAATGCCTTCGCGCCCCAGCACCACCATCCATGCGTAGGTGCGAACGAGGATGCTCATCCACAGTGGCACCAGGACGAGGAACAGAAGCAGCGGCCGGCGGTGGGGCGGCTGGTGCACGATGAACAGCGCCATCGGATAGCCGAGCAAGAGGCAGATGGTTGATGTGATGGCCGAAACGAGCAGCGTGTTCTGGTAGACCGACAGGTAGGCCTGCCTCGCGAAGAAACGCTCGAAATGGGCGAGCGAAAGTTCGGGCGTGAAGAACGCCTCCGTGAAGACGAACGCCACCGGCACGGCGAACATCAGCAGGGCCAGCACGAGGGCGGGCAACAGGGTGAGGCGGTGATCGAGGCGCATCGCTGGACCGGTTAGGGAGGATCAGGCGGCAGCCCTCTGAGGGGCCGCCACATCATGATGTGTGACTATTCGAGCATCCACTCCTGCCAGCGCTCCTGCAGCGCTTCCATGTGCTTCGCCCAGAACACGGCGTCGACGACGAACTGGCCTGCGACGTTATCGGGATGGGTCGGCATCTCCTTGCCGATCGCCGGATCAATATGGTCGTAGAGGCCCTTGGTCATACCCGGATAGGCGACCAGCTTGGCAAACTCGGCGCTGCGTTGCGGGTCCGCGATCATGAAGTTGATGTACTGCTCGGCTTCCTTCTTGTGCTTGGTGCCCTTCATGATGCCGACATAGGACGGCTTGATCGCGCCGCCATTCCATACGCTCTCGACCGGAACGCCCTCCTGCTTGAGCTGGGTGATGCGGCCGTTCCAGGCCGTGGTGAAGGCAACCTCGCCGTCCGAAAGCATCTGCACCGGCTGCGCGCCGGCGGTCCACCAGGACGTAACGTGCGGCTTGATCTCGTCGAGCTTGGCGAAGGCGCGATCAACGCCCTCCTCGGTCGCGAGGACCGTGTAGACCTCCTTCTGCGAGACACCGTCCGCGATCAGCGCGAATTCGAGATTTTCCATCACCGAATCCTGAAGGGCGCGCGGGCCGGGGAAGCTGTCAACGTCCCAGAAGTCGGCCCAGGACGTGATCTTCTTGCCTTCGGGAAGCTTGTCCGTGCGCTGGGCGATCACCGTGGAATAGGTGGCGGCAATGCCGCCATCGACGAGCTTGGCCTCGTCGGGCAGCAGGTTGTTCGGATCGACAATGGCCCAGTCGATCGGCTCGAGCCAGCCCTCGATAGACGCCGTCGCGTATTCTACGGGCGTAAGTTCGGCGACGTCCCAGATCGGGTTCCCGGCCTTCATCATCGCCTGCAGCGCCGACACCCGATCTGTGGTGGCGAGGGCCTTGATGCGGATGCCGGTTGCCTCGGTGAAGGGCTTGTCGAACAGCATGTCCATCACTTGCGCAAGGCCACCGCCGGAGCCGGCATAGGTGATCTCTACATCCTGCGCAGCGACGCTGCCGGCCAGCAGCGGCAAGGCCATGGCCGTGGCCAGCAGGCTTCTTCTCGTCAGACGTGTCACGATTTGGTTCCTCCCATCGGTGTTGGGTTACTCGTAAAGGGGTGTTGCGTCGTGGGGCGCAAAGCCGATCCGAATTGTCTCGCCCAGTGCAGGGGCGGATTGCCCACCGGTGCGGGGCTCGGACATGCGCAGGATGAGCCCGCTAGACGTGCGAAGGCGCAGCTCCATCGTCGCGCCCTTGAAGGCCACGTCCTGCACGACCGCGTCAAAGACGATGTCCCCCTGGCCTCGAACCCTGCGCAGCTTTTCGGGGCGAATGCTCAGTGCCACCGCGTGTTCGGCAACGGTTTCGAGGCCCACTGAGGCATTGTGCCCGTCGCCGTCCACCGGCACGATGTTGGTGCGGCCGATGAAGTCCGCAACGAAGCGGTTCGCCGGCCGGTCATAGAGCGCATCCGGGGTACCGAGCTGGCAGATACGTCCCCTGTTCATCAGCGCGACGCGGTCCGACAGCGTCAGCGCCTCGCCCTGGTCGTGGGTGACGAAAAGAACGGTGGTGCCGAGATCGCGGTGCAGCCGGCGGATCTCTTCCTGCAACTCCTCGCGCAGCTTGAGATCCAGCGCCGAAAGACTTTCGTCCATCAGCAGCACCGGTGGTTCTGCAACGACGGCGCGGGCAAGAGCGACTCGCTGGCGCTGGCCGCCCGAGAGAGCTGCCGGACGACGGTCGCCGAACCCTGTGAGTTGGACCATTTCCAGCGCGCGGAAGACGCGGGCCTTCACCTCGCTCGAGTTCACCTTGCGCATACGGAGTGGGAAGGCAACGTTCTCGAAGACGCTCATGTGCGGGAAGAGCGCGAAGCTCTGGAAAACCATGCCGACATTGCGCTTTTCGGGCGGAAGCGCCCCCACGGCACGCTCGCCGATGACCACCTCGCCCGAAGTGGCGCGGTCGAACCCCGCGAGGATGTTGAGAGCGGTCGTCTTACCAGAGCCGCTTGGCCCTAGCAGGGTGATGAACTCGCCGGCGGCAATGTCGAGGCAAAGATCGTCGAGCGCCACCACGCTGCGAAATCGGCGCACGACGTGTTCGAACCGTACCGGAGCTCTTCCCTGATCCATGAGGCCCAATTCAATATATGACGACAACGTCAGTAATGACATTGACGTCATTTATGGATCGAGTCAATATCCGCACATGTTCAACGCAAGCGAAATCGAGCCAGTCGAGAATCAGGTCGTGCCCACGGTGTTCGACTTCGTCGAACTGATGACGGAGCGTGCCGAGCTGCAGCGCGGCCGTCCCAAGCGCGTGCGTACCCGCGCGAAAATTCTCGCGGCCGCGGCACAGGAGCTTGCTTTGAAGGGCTACGAGGGGCTGACGGTGGAAGGCATATGCGCTGGTGCCGAGATGGCGCGGGGCACGTTCTATCTCTACTACGGCGACCGGTCGCGGATCGCGGTTGCCCTCTTCCGCATGTTTTGGACAGCGGTCTACCGGTCACGGCCCCGTCTGCGCGGCAAGAGCCTCGACGAGCGGGTCAGGGTCACCAATTCCTTCTACCTCGCGCTATACGCGCGCAATGCGACCTTTCTTGCAGCGCAAGCGTCCCTCGCACGAGAGAAGCCGGAATTTGCGCGGTGGCACGACCAGCTGAACCACCGCTGGTCGCTGGTGATTGCCGCGAACATGCCGGGCAATTTTCCGTCCGACGAGAAGGTCTTGCGCGCACGCGCCCTTGTCGCGATGGCCGACGAACTCCTGGCAAATATCTTCACCGCCCGTACGCCCAGCTTGCGGCATTGGGCAGATCACCCTGACCGTCTCGCCGACTGCCTTACCGCGATCTGGACTCGGGTCGTAGTCGACGAAGCAAATAGCTAGAAAAATCGAGGATGAAATGACGACCAGCACGCAGGATGCTCCCGAAAGCGCGCGTCGACTGAACGACCTTATCGGGCAGGAGAGCGTGTCGGAATGGCGAGTCATCGACCAGGAGACGGTCGACCGGTACGCGGCGGTTTCCGGCGACGGAGAGGGCGAGTGGATCCACCTCAATCCGGAGCGCGCCGCTCGCGAGGCGCCCTACGGCGGAACCATCGTGCCCGGCTTTCTACAGGTCGCCAACCTGACGCGTCTGTTCGGCGAGACCGTGAAGGGCTTTAAGGGCGTCGATCCGAACCACGCCCTCAACTATGGCTTCGACCGGCTGCGCTTTGTCGGCCCGCTGCCCGTCGGCACGCCGTTCCGAGCCCGCATCCGTGTCAGTGAAATCCGTCAGCACCTGACCGGAGGCACCATTCTCAAGCAGGACGTGACGCTGGAGCGGCAGGACGGCAAGCCCACGCTATTCGCGGAGTGGCTGTTCTACATTTCGGCGCGCGGGTTCCAGTAGCAAGCTATGTGTACCGCAGGAACAAACATGGGGCTTGTCCGGATTGTCGCTTTACCGAAGCGTCAACCGCGTACGGGTTGGCTCAACCGAACCCCCATGGAGCATTGATCGCGGGCTATGAGAAGATACGCCCGCTATTCATGTCTGAACTGAGTGCTCTTGCCCTTTTTAGTGCAATCTTAGGTTGTAGACCAGATACCAGGGAACACACAGCAGGATCACGGGCTGGTCGAAATGCCGGCCCTTGCACATGACAGGCCCCCGGGAAACAAAAGCGCGTTCATGGC